>PBJL01000014.1 GCA_002721105.1 Acidiferrobacteraceae bacterium
CCATCACCAAGAAAAAGGCAGCTAAGAAGTCCATCACCAAGAAAAAGGCAGCTAAGAAGTCCATCACCAAGAAAAAGGCAGCTAAGAAGCCCATCATGAAGAAAACACGGAAAAAGAGTTCAACAAAAAGAGCGAAGAAACGCTAAGGAAGCATAGCGACCAAAACAAATAACACGATGTTGGAGTCAATGCAAAAACGAAATGGTGGAACAAAAGAATAACAAAAGGTCTCATTTTGGCTTCAGAGAGGTTTCCGAGCCAACAAAAACAGAGTTAGTAAAAAATGTTTTTAATTCAGTCGTTGATCAGTATGATTTCATGAATGATTTGATGTCATTTGGGCTACATAGAATTTGGAAGAATTTTGCGATAATGCACAGTGGTGTAAAAAAGGGGCATAAAGTTCTAGATGTAGCAGCGGGAAGTGGAGACTTAACTCAACGCTTGATAGAGCGCGTTGGGGAAGAGGGAAGAGTTGTTTCGGTCGATATTAGTCAACCAATGTTGAGCAAAGGCATTCGCCAAATGATCGATAAAGGATATATAAAAAATGTTGATTACACTTTGTGTAACGCAGAATCGTTGCCGTTCCAGGACCAACACTTTGATTGCGTCAGTATAAGTTTTGGGTTGAGGAACATTACTCGTATTTCCTCTTCTCTTCGCTCGATGTTTCGAGTCCTAAGGCCAGGCGGCAAGATTCTTATTCTGGAATTTTCTGAACCATCATCTAAAACGTTGAAACGAATTTATGATCAGTATTCCTTTTCGGTTATACCTAGACTCGGTCGAGCAGTTACCGGTGACGAAGAAAGCTATCGTTATCTTGTTGAATCAATCCGGCGACACCCTAACCAAGATAAACTAAAGAATATGATGAAAGATGTTGGTTTTGAGGATGTAGGCTACATAAATCTAACAGGCGGAATTGTTTCTATTCATTTTGGTTTTCGCTACTGATTACTTTTATGGGTTCATGAGAAACAAAACATATTTTCTGTCTTTTTTCCCAAAACCTATCGATTTCTTTAGCGAATTCGTTATTAATCAGTTGCTATGTACGGATCCAGACATTGCTGCAAAACTTACTCCTCTTGATGGCGGCCTCCTAAGATTAGAATTTAAAGGTGAGCTACTTTTTTTTCTTAGAGTGCAGAACGGTCAAGTGAGAATACTGCCCGATGCTGCCGGTCCTACTGATGCAATAGTAAGGATGAACGCTTTTGTTTTTCATAAACCAAAGGTTGTTTTAGGGCCGACATTTTTGCCCAGGCTAGTAGAAGGTATTGATGGAGAGGCCAATATGGTGATTGAAGTACAGCGGTTTCTGTCTAATTTTCAGCCAGATTGGGAAGAGGGGTTGTCAAAAGTTGTTGGCGATGGTCTTGCGTACAATATTTGTCGGGGAGCAAATATGACCAAAGATTGGCAAGATGCCGCTAGATTAAGGCTAATAAAAAATATTTCGGATTATTTTAAGCATGAAAACACCTTGCTTCCGACACGGAGGCAGACTGAAAAGCATTTCTCTAAGGTAAATCAGCTTTCGGAAGACGTTTCAAAGCTAGAACTGCGATTACTCTCACTGAATTATTGGCAATAGGCATTGTCAATGCTTAAAGTCTTAATTAATATTCCTCGGTTGATTCGCATTGTTCGTGTTTTTTTAAAATATGATCTCGGTGAATTCGTGCCGATAAAAATGTTATATGGTTTCGCACGCGTCATATTTGTTACCAGAATTATTTTCCCCAAAGCAAAAGATAGCCCTAGTAAAAGTTATAGATTGCGCAAGGCTCTCGAAGATCTCGGACCGGTATTTGTAAAATTTGGCCAAATGCTATCAACACGACCTGATTTAATTTCAGATGATCTAGCGACTGAGTTAACTAAACTACAAGACGATGTGCCTCCATTTTCGGGGAAACTTGCAAAAGATCTAATCGAGCAGGCATACGGAAAACCACTTGATAAGCATTTTTCTGTTTTTGAGAGTGATCCAGTTGCATCCGCATCTGTTGCACAAGTTCATCGGGCACGACTTCATGATGGAACTGTAGTAATAGTTAAGGTGCTTCGTCCCGCTGTTGAAGAAGTAATCAATAGAGACATCCAGTTACTTTATTTTCTAGCGTGTTTTGCTGAAAGATACTTTTCAGAAGCACGACGACTTCGAGCAATAGAATTAGTTAATGAGTACAAGAAAACAATTAATGACGAACTTGATCTAATGCGGGAAGCTTCTAACGCTTCAAAATTAAGAAGTAATTTTGCGGATTCGGAGATCATTTATGTTCCAAAAGTATATTGGGAGCATACTCGAAGCAATGTGATGGTAATGGAGGAAGTTACTGGTATACCAATTCGAGATATTGATGCTATACAAGAAGCGGGAGTTGATTTACGCAGATTGGCTCATAATGGTGTGGAGATTTTTTTTACACAAGCTTTTAGAGATGGATTTTTCCATGCGGACATGCATCCTGGTAATATTTTTGTTGGTTTAGATGGTCAATATAAGGCAGTGGATTTTGGAATTATGGGCACGTTGGGTGATGAGGACAAACTGTATCTCGCAGAAAATTTTCTAGCCTTTTTTAATAGAGATTATCGCAGGGTTGCTGAAGCACATATTCGGGCAGGCTGGGTTCCACCTGATACACGCGTAGATGAATTTGAAGCGGCAATTCGTGCAGTTTGTGAGCCAATTTTCGCGAAACCTATAAGTGAAATATCTTTTGCGAGATTAGTGGTGCGACTATTTCAAACAGCAAGGCGATTTAATATGCCAATACAACCGCAATTAGTTTTGTTGCAAAAAACACTATTTAATATTGAGGGTTTAGGTCGGCAGTTATATCCAGGGTTAGATCTTTGGGAGACTGCTAAGCCCTATCTCGAGCGATGGGTCAAAGACCAAATTGGACCAGCAGCTATATTAAAAGATTTGCGGCAGGAGTTACCTCGACTAGCCCCGATGATTCCAAAATTGTCAACTATAGGCTCAGAGCTACTGAGGGAAACAAAGGAGGCCCGGCAGGCTAGCGTTTCGCATCGTGAAGAAGTCTATTCATTAAGATCAGAGATAAGATTTCGAAGGCTTAAATTAAGGATAATAATGTTAGGTTTTGTAATCCTTCTGATTGGATTAATGGGGCTGGCAATAGGTGGAATGGAGGATGTTAGTCAGATACCATCTTGGGCATTTGCAGTTTCCCTCATGCTGAGCGGACTAGCGGTTATGGTGCTCGGTGTGACTAGAACTTACAAACAATGAGCCAATTAAGAAAATAGGCAATAATATCAATAGTATATTAATTCCTTATTAAATTACTTGGTTTTTTCTGTCAAATCTTTATAATCCGACTTTGTTTTGAATAAGCAGGTTTTTTAGGCTTGCCAACTAAGGGGGATGAATCATATGCGACTTACGACCAAAGGTAGATATGCAGTGACAGCTATGCTTGATTTGGCCCTACATGAGGGCTCAAAGCCGGTGACACTGAAGGATATAGCGATCAAACAAGAAATATCGTTGTCTTATTTGGAGCAATTATTTGTAAATTTGCGGCAGAGTGGTTTAGTGCGTGGCGCTAGAGGACCAGGCGGTGGTTACAGGTTGACTGGGAACCCAAAAGATGTGTCTATAGCCCGGATTATTTCCGCCGTTGATGAAAATTCTGACTTAACTCGTTGCGGGGGTAGATCGGATTGCCACCAAGGAGAAGAATGCTTAACCCATGAGCTTTGGGTCGAATTGAGTGAAAAAATCTACCAGTTTTTGAATGATATTAGTCTTCTGGATCTAATTGAGCGACCACGCGTGAGAGCAGTGGCTCAAAGACAGGATGGAAAACGTGGGTTTATCGGAAGCCAAAACGTCGCGATTCAAAAAGTTTCATTTCCGGAGACGTCAGTGAGTGGGGCGAATTGAATTGTTAATTACGATAGGTGATTATTTTTAAATGAATTCTTTAGATGCAGAACTAGATAGTGTAATAGGGGGCGAGTACAAAGCAGGTTTTGTAACAGATATAGAATCTGATACTTTACCACCTGGATTGGATGAAGGTGTAATCAGCACTTTATCTCGCAAGAAAAGTGAACCTTCCTTTATGCTCGATTGGCGATTAAATGCCTTTAAACGTTGGGGTAAGATGACTGCCCCAAAGTGGGCGCATGTTGCTCACTCACCTATTGATTTTCAGGCTATCAGTTATTATTCTGCACCGCAAAAAAAGGGCGATGGACCAAAAAGCCTGGAGGAAGTTGATCCTAAAATTCTAGAAACATATGATAAGTTAGGTATTCCGCTTGAAGAGCAAAAAATGCTATCTGGCGTAGCGGTTGATGCAGTGTTTGACAGTGTGTCAGTGGCTACAACGTTTAAGAAAGAACTTGCTGAAGCGGGCATCATCTTTTGTCCGTTTTCGGAAGCATTAACAAAATACCCAGGACTTGTGCGCAAGTATTTAGGCACGGTTGTTCCACCTAGTGACAATTTTTATGCCGCTCTCAATTCAGCTGTGTTTTCAGACGGCTCTTTTGTATATGTGCCAAAAGGGGTGAGATGCCCTATGGAGTTGTCAACTTATTTTCGTATCAATGCTCTTAATACAGGCCAATTCGAAAGAACTTTAATTATTGCTGACGAAGATAGCTATGTTAGTTATCTTGAGGGCTGTACTGCACCTATGCGAGATGAAAATCAATTGCACGCAGCGGTTGTAGAGTTAGTTGCCCTGAAAGGAGCCGAAATTAAGTATTCGACAGTACAGAACTGGTATCCTGGAGATGCAGAGGGTCGCGGGGGTATCTACAACTTCGTTACTAAGCGTGGCGCGTGTCGCGGAGATGATGCAAAAATATCATGGACGCAAGTGGAAACTGGTTCAGCAATCACATGGAAGTATCCTAGTGTGCTTTTAGAAGGTGATCGGTCGGTGGGAGAATTTTATTCTGTAGCGCTAACTAATAATAGACAACAAGCCGATACAGGAACAAAAATGGTTCACATCGGGAACGACACTTCTAGCACAATTATTTCGAAAGGGATCTCCGCTGGTTTTGGTCAAAATGCTTATAGAGGATTAGTCAAAGTGGTTAAAGGTGCCGAAAATGCCCGTAATTTTTCCCAATGCGACTCATTGCTCATGGGTGATAAATGTGGTGCACACACCTTTCCTTATTTAGAAGTTAAAAATCCAACTGCCAAAGTTGAGCATGAGGCAACAACTTCAAGAATAGGAGAAGACCAACTGTTTTATTGCCGCCAAAGGGGATTATCAGATGAAGATGCGATCTCCTTAATAGTCAATGGTTTTTGCAAGGCTGTATTTAAGGAACTTCCTATGGAGTTTGCGGTAGAAGCGCAGAAGCTACTCTCTATTAGTTTAGAAGGATCAGTTGGCTAATTTTCCGTTAGGTAGTAAGTTACTTGATGTAGCAACGATAAATTAAGCACGATTTGTGCAAAATAGGGGAACTAAAATATGTTGATGATTTCGAATCTTACCGTTGAAGTTGACGGAAAAATGATTCTTAATGGCCTTGATCTGGAAGTAAAATCAGGTGAGGTACATGCAATTATGGGGCCGAATGGATCGGGTAAAAGTACTTTAGCGAATGTAATCGCAGGTCGGGACGGTTATAAGATTGTTGAAGGATCGATCCACTATCACCAACATGATTTGCTAGAGCTATCCGCGGAAGAAAGAGCGCGCCGAGGGCTATTTTTGGCGTTTCAGTACCCTGTTGAAATTCCCGGTGTAGCTAATGTTTATTTTTTGAAAGAAGCTTTAAATTCTATTCGCCTTGCAAGAGGAGAGGAAGAACTGGATGCGATAGATTTTCTGAAATTAGCCAAAACAAAATTGGGCTTGCTTGAGATGAAAGAAGAGTTTCTTTACCGTTCAGTGAATGAAGGATTTTCCGGCGGAGAGAAAAAAAGAAATGAGGTGTTCCAGATGGCGATGCTCGAGCCAACTCTTGCACTTTTAGATGAAACTGATTCCGGTCTTGATATTGATGCATTAAAAGTCGTAGCCAATGGAGTTAATTCTCTAAGGAACTCTAGTCGCAGCTTTGTTTTGGTAACTCATTACCAACGACTACTTGAATATGTTATTCCAGATCAAGTGCATGTTTTGGCTGGTGGTAAAGTTATCAGATCGGGGGGGCATTCCCTTGCAATCGAGCTTGAGGAGAGAGGTTATGGGTGGATTGAAAGCCACACAAGTGACGCTAACTTGGCCAAGGTAGGTTAGCGTATGATAGGTAGCGGCGGTGGATCTGGGGATTATCTAGCAATGTATGATTCGGTTGCGCCTGCACTCCCAGCTATTGGTACCAATTGGCTCGATGCTCATCGTCGTGAAGCATTGAATCAATTTGGGCAAATGGGCTTACCGAAAACCAAAGATGAACATTGGAAATACACCGATGTACGGTCTATTTCTCGAAAATCGTTTAGACCTCAAATGACCGAATCTCAATTCGATGAGTCAGTGATAAATGATTTAATAATTCCGGAAACTGAGTCCCATTTATTAGTGTTTTTAGATGGACGTTGGATTCCGAAGATTTCACGATGTAATGATTTGCCAAAGGGAGTGCTAGTTCGTGGTCTCGCCGAAACATTGGACCATAGTCCGCAAAGAATCAAAGATAAATTGGGTAAAGCGCTCCGACAACCTACTCATGGATTTAATGCAATCAATTCTGCGTTCGTATTCGATGGGGCTTTCATAGAAATTGATCCGGATGTTAAATTGGATAAGCCAATAGAATGTTTTTATATCTCTTCTTCTCGCGAAGATTTATTAGTTTTACCAAGAAACTTGATCTGGCTGCATACTGGAAGCGATGCGACATTAATCGAGCGATATTCTTCATCGGTAGCAACTCCTTGTTTAACTAGCGCTGTGTCAGAAGTAGTAATTGAAGACAAAGCGAAACTTAATCTGGTTAAGTTCCAGGATGAAAGTCTAAAGAGCTTCCATATTGGTGGACTGTTCTTTGAGGTAGGACGAGAAGCTTCTCTCGAGACAACGACTATCACATTTGGTGGAGCTTTGGTTCGTAATGACTTAAACGTTAACTTAAATGGAACAGGTTCCGAGGTGAGTCTCAATGGTTTGTATGTAGGTGATAAGGTTCAGCATATTGATAGTAATATCAGAGTGTCCCACAACGCACCCGATACTAGTAGCCATCAAGTTTATAGGGGAATACTTGATGGTAGTTCGAGAGGTGTATTTCGTGGGCATATTGAGGTTAAGTCCAACGCACAGCAGACAAACGCGGTACAAGAAAACCATAATTTAATGTTGTCAAGACAAGCAGAAGCTGACAGCATGCCACAGCTTGAAATTTATGCAGATGATGTTAGATGCGCACATGGTGCAACCATAGGTCAGTTAGACGACGACTCAATGTTTTATTTGCAATCGCGTGGTATACAAAAATTAGACGCTAAAAAAATTCTAACCCATGCTTTTGCAAAGGAAGTCTTAAATAAATTGGAGCCAACATCGTGTCGGGAATATCTTAACAACCGACTCGAAGAAGTCCTGACAGGAAAAAATGAATTTCTCAAGTGAAGCGGCGAATGCATCGAAAGTGTTAGATCCCACTGATTTAGATTTGGAGCTAGTTCGAAGTGACTTCCCTATCCTTCAACAAAAAGTAAATGATCATCCTCTGGTCTACCTGGATAATGGAGCAAGTTCGCAAAAACCTAGAAATGTGATCCAAGCAATAAGCGATTATTATTCGAACGATCACTCCAACATTCATCGTGGTGTACACACCCTTAGCCAACGTGCTACACATCAGTATGAGAGCGCTAGAGAAAAGATTGCGAGTTTAATTAATGCTAGATCAACAAATGAGATCATATTCGTTCGGGGCACGACCGAAGGTATCAATTTAGTGGCATCTAGCTACGGTGCTAGAAATATTGGTGCTGGGGACGAAATTTTAGTGACAGAGATGGAGCATCATTCGAATATTGTTCCATGGCAGATACTGTGTGAAAAGACGGGTGCTGTATTGAAAGTTGTGCCCATAAATGAAAAAGGCGAATTAATTCTTGAAAGTTTTAACGCTTTGTTGAATGAGCGAACACGCTTTGTCGCTGTGACTCATGTTTCAAATGCATTGGGGACAATTAATCCAGTCCAGGAATTAACGGCTATGGCTCACGAAGTAGGTGCTATCGTATTAGTTGATGGCGCACAGAGTACACCTCATATGGATGTAAATATGCAAGATTTAGATTGTGATTTCTTTGTTTTTTCGGGTCACAAGCTGTATGGTCCGACTGGGATAGGCGTGCTTTATGGTCGGGAGTCACTGCTAGATGCTATGCCTCCATGGCAGGGAGGCGGTGATATGATCAAGAAAGTGCGGTTTGGTGGCTCTGAATATAATGATCTACCCTACAAATTTGAGGCTGGTACTCCAAATATTGCCGGTGTAATTGGGCTAGGAGCAGCAGTAGAATACCTGACGAATTTAGGGATTCAGAAAATTCAAAATCACGAGGAAAAATTGCTTGAATATGTGACGGAAAAAACCATGGAGCGACCCGAAATTCGGATAATTGGCAGCGCGTCAGATAAGTCTGCAATTCTTTCTTTTACCTTGAACGACATACACCCTCACGATGTTGGTACGATCTTAGATCATGAGGGCATTGCAGTGCGGGCTGGACATCATTGTGCTATGCCCGTTATGGAACATTTTGGGGTTCCAGCGACGGTAAGGGCATCTTTTGCTGTGTACAACACTTTTTCAGAGGTAGATATTTTGTTCGGTGCTATTGATAAAGTTAAGGATTTGTTTGGTTGATGACTAATCTTCGCGACCTCTACCAAGAAGTGATTATGGATCATAATCGTAATCCCAGAAATATGGGAGTTCTTGATCATGCAAGTCATACAGGAGAAGGGTTTAATCCGCTTTGTGGTGACCAAATAGATTTGTATTTATATGTCAACGATGATTCAGTTATCGAAAAAATCTGCTTTGAAGGTAAGGGATGCGCCATATCCACGGCCTCAGCCTCAATAATGACTGAAGTGCTAGCCGGACGGACAGTGGGGGAAGCTAAAGAATATTTTCAGGTTTTTTGCGAGTCCGTTACAGGACAACATAAAGATGGAAATCAGACTTTGGATCTTGGCAAGCTCGAAGTGTTGTCAGGGGTTAAAGCATTTCCCGCGCGAGTTAAATGCGCTACTTTGGCATGGCACACTCTTTTGGCTAGTCTGGATGGTAGTGATAGTCCTATAAAAACTGAATAATTAAATATTTTTCCAAATTGAACAGAATGGGAGCAAAAAAGCGATACGATAAATTTGTAGAAAAATTTTTCAAATCGGATGTGGGCATTGATAGAGATTCAGAAAGTCTAGACGATAAAGACACTAGAAGATCGGAATTAAACGAGGCCCGGTTGCCCACTGATAATAACGTTAACGATTTAACTAAAGATGAGAGTATTAGAATGGGAGCCAACAGCACAGATCCTAAACAAAGAGAAGATACATTAAATAAAGACGGCAATGATGAGAGTCTCGGAAAAACCTCTTTTAATAAAGATCTTAGAGATAAGGTTGTATTAGCTCTAAAAGAGGTCTACGATCCTGAGATACCTGTTAATGTCTACGATCTTGGTCTGATTTATTGTATTGATATTTCCCATGACAATATTGCTTCGATTGATATGACACTAACTTCTCCCAATTGTCCCGTAGCTGGGAGCCTTCCTAACGAAGTTGAAACTGCAGCAAGATCGGTCGATGGAGTTAAGGAGGTGGTTGTCAAGGTAGTTTGGGATCCGCCTTGGGATATGGATCGAATGGATGAAGCGGCTAAGCTACAGCTTGGTTTGGTATAGGTTATGACTGAATGGGTGGATGTTGTTGAGAAAAATACTATAGAAGTTGGTGAAGTTTTTGTTGTTGAGCTTGAAGGGACCGACGTAGCTATTTTCAATGTATCGGGCGAATTCTATGCTATCCAAGATATCTGTACGCATGACGGCTCAGAAATATCGACCGGATGTGTTTTCGAACACGTTATCGAGTGTCCACATCACGGGGCTCAATTTGACATTAGAACAGGAGCGGTCTTGCAAGCGCCAGCCTATGAAGCAATTCGAACCTTTCCAGTTCGAGTAGAAAAAGGAATGATCCAGGTATTGAACGACGATGGTTCAAGGTAACAGGGTTAGAATAATTAATGGAATTTCTACCCCAAAAGCATAGGATTTTTTTAGAAAAAGATTAATTTAGCCTTCCCGGTTAATCAAAAGCAAAGCATTAATAAATTTCGTTTTTGATAATTAAAAAAATTGACCAAATACTAGTCAGAATCTTTGATGAGCGGAAAACTCTTTATTAAAACATTTGGATGTCAGATGAACGAGTATGATTCTCGACGAATTGCTGATCTTATGAAAGGGTCTCATGGGTTAGAGTTAACAGACAATCCTTACGACGCAGATTTGTTGCTTTTGAATACTTGTTCTGTGAGGGAAAAGGCTGCCGAGAAAGTTTTTTCTCAGCTAGGTCGATGGCGCGACTGGAAGCAAGAAAAAAAAGAGCTTGTCATAGGTGTTGGTGGTTGTGTGGCTAGCCAGGAGGGTGAAAACATCTTGAGAAGGGCGCCATATGTAGACCTCGTATTTGGGCCTCAAACTTATCACCGATTGCCGCATCTTTACGATAAAGCTCTGACCGAACGACAACCACTTCTAGATGTAAGTTTCCCAGAAATTGAAAAGTTTGATAATTTGCCACCACCCAACGTCAATGGTCCGCGAGCTCTTGTGTCTGTCATGGAGGGTTGCAGTAAATACTGTAGTTTTTGTGTTGTTCCATACACTCGTGGTGAAGAATTTAGCCGATCTTTTGATGACGTCATAACGGAAATCTACGAGTTAGCCTCGAAAGGCGTTCGTGAAGTTACCTTGCTAGGGCAAAACGTCAATGGGTATCGTGGTGCTCGATATGGGGGAGGGATAATTGATTTTCCAGATCTAATTCATTATGTGGCTGCTATAGATGGTATTGACAGGGTTCGTTACACAACTTCACATCCCATTGATTTTAGTTCTAAATTGGTAGAAATTTATGGAGATGTACCTGAACTGGTGAGTCATGTTCATCTACCAGTGCAAAGTGGATCGAATCGTATATTAGCTAAAATGAAGCGGCAATATACGATTTCTAATTACGAATCGATCATCGAAGGTTTGAGAACTATTCGTCCAAATATATCAATTTCATCCGACTTTATCGTTGGGTTTCCCGGCGAAACGGATAAGGATTTCCAAGAGACAATGGATTTAATTAGTCGTATTGGTTTTGATCAATCTTTTAGCTTTATCTATAGCGAAAGACCAGGAACTCCGGCAGCAGAGCTACCAGACAGGATTATCGATTCCATCAAGCAGGAAAGATTGGCGATTTTGCAAGATTCTATCAATGATTCGGCATTTGCTATTAGTACTTCTATGATTGGATCAGTGCAGCAAGTATTGATAGATGGGTATTCAAGAAAGAATCCTAAAGATCTGTCCGGGAGGACTGCAAATAATAGAGTAATTAATTTTAATGGGGCATCTGACCTTATAGGTAATTTTGTCAATGTTTTAGTTTCAGAAGCTCTTCCAAACTCATTACGCGGGACTCTAGTTTCTGCAGATGTTGCCGAAAGTTAGTAGGTTATCTTTTCACATTGGTGATGGTTTATGTCCTCTAGCTTAAAGCCCGACAGCAATGCTTCAGCTTTCAGACTTCAACCTGAAGACAATCAACGCCTGGTTGGTTTATGCGGTGAGTATAATGACAATCTAAAAAAAGTCGAAAAGCGATTCAATGTTAGTATTTCCCACCGGGGTTATTTGTTCTATGTAGATGGGAAAAAGGATCAAGTCCGGAATGCGGTTAAGGTTTTACAGCTACTGTATGAAAACACGAAAGATAAACATCAGCTTACCGCAGAAAATGTGCATCTTATAATTTCCCAGGGTTCAAATGACGAAATTTCCATAAAGGAGTCTATGGATGATGTTCTCGTAAGAATACGAAAAGTAATAATTCGTGGTCGGAATCAAAACCAGCGCTCATATCTCAAAAACGTCAAGAGCAAAGATTTGAGTTTTGGCATTGGGCCCGCTGGAACTGGTAAAACTTACCTAGCGGTAGCGTGTGCTGTTGAGGCATTGTCCGATAGCCAATGCGAACGGATCGTCCTAGTCAGACCTGCAGTCGAGGCTGGGGAGCGCTTGGGTTTTTTGCCAGGCGATATTGGACAAAAAGTAGACCCCTATTTGCGCCCTTTGTATGATGCACTGTATGAGATGTTGGGCGTCGAACGAGTCGGCCGATTACTTGAGAGGAGTGTGATCGAGCTAGCTCCTCTTGCCTACATGCGAGGACGCACCCTCAATGAATCTTTTGTCATATTGGATGAAGCACAGAATACCACAGTTGAGCAGATGAAGATGTTTCTCACTCGCATAGGTTATGGTTCTAAGGTTGTAGTAACAGGAGATCCAAGTCAAGCCGATCTTCCCAATGGTATACGCTCTGGACTAGCACATGCTATCGCATTATTGAGTAATGTTGAAGATATCGGCGTCACTAATTTTGATTCTAAAGATATTGTGCGACATCCATTAGTTCAAAAAATAGTTGAAGCTTATGATAAAGATACTATGAAAGATATCGAACGCTCGTGACAAGTGTTATTGATATTCAAATAAACGCATTTAGCACCGAAGTGCCGGATAAAAAGCAAATCAGGGAGTGGGTGCGCGCTGTTTTTTCTTTGCTTAACCGCCGTTTGGTGCCATTGACCGTACGAATTGTGGATGAGAAAGAAATAAGGGACTTAAACCGGTTATATCGGGGAAATGATCAGGTGACAAATGTTTTATCCTTCGCCTATGAGCCCTTGCCCAATGTAGATGTTGATTTGCTTGGGGATGTAGTTATATGTGGGTCAGTTGTTGTCAAAGAGGCTAAAGACCAGGAAAAGTTATTCATGGATCATTGGGCCCTCATAGTTGTTCATGGAATATTACATCTTTTTGGTTATGACCATGAAACTGAAGACCAAGCGGCGATAATGGAACATTTAGAAATCAAACTGTTAAATGGCCTTGGATTCGCTATTCCACATTATCAAGAAATTGGTAACTTTGATAAAGAGCATGCATAGGTTTAACCAAGATTCCATTTCATTACTTAGTCGGCTATCTTATTTTTTTAGACCGATACCAAAGACACGGGAACAGCTTTTCGATTTGCTTAATAGTGCACGGAGGCGTAACTTAATTGATGAAAATTCATTACCTATGATGCACAGAATTGTTCGAGTTTCCGAATTACAAGTTGATCAAGTCATGGTGGCACGTGCTCAAATGGTTACTATCGATTCAAGTGACCCTTTTAGTGCAATTTTACCGATGGTGGTGGATTCAGCGCATTCCAGATTTCCAGTTATAGACGGTGATATGGATGAGATTTTAGGGATTCTACTAGCTAAGGATTTATTGCGGCATACGGCCGAAAGTGTAGATGATCGCTTTCCACTGGAAAAGTTTTTGAGACCACCAATTTTTATCCCTGGAAGTAAACGACTGAGCGTTTTGCTTCAAGAGTTTAGGGATAGCAGGAATCATATGGCCATAGTGGTAGATGAGTATGGTGGGGTTGTTGGTTTGATTACGATTGAGGATGTTTTAGAAGAAATTGTTGGTTATATTGAAGATGAAACAGATGAAGATGAAGAGAAGAAAATGGTGTTGCGCCGAGACAAAGACGCTTGGGTTATTCGATCCGAACTCCCTATCAGTCGCTTTAATAAGCTCTTTGATATGGACCTCGATGATAGAGCATTTGATACTATAGGAGGCTTAATAACACAGCAGTTAGGGCATGTCCCTAGGCGAGGCGAGCGAATAATGATTAATGATCGCCGAATAGAGGTTATCGGGGCCGATGGCAGAAGGGCGCGATTATTGCGTGTCAATATTGTCCCTAATTACAATTAATTATTGTTGGTCATACTCGTAAAGTGTTTGAATCAAGTTTTCTGGGATGACTTATAACACGTTTTCCCATCGATTCGTTCCGGCATTTATTTCAATCATAGCTGGGGTGTTTTTCGCATTAGGTTTTGCGCCCTTCGAATATTTTTCCGTAGCACCTTTAAGTGTAGCAGTTTTATTTTTTCTTTGGACTTCAGCAAATCCGAGAGCTAGTTTCTTTCTTGGACTTTTATTTGGTTTAGGAGCTTTCACTACGGGAGTTTCTTGGGTTTTTGTTAGCTTGCATAGTTATGGGAACATGCCAGCACCGTTAGCTGTACTTGTCGTTTCTTTATTTATAATAATTATGGCGTTGTACCCCGCAATTTGCGGATTACTGCAAGGTGTGTTTAATCGTTTTGGTCTTGTTTTTAGAATGCTTCTTATTAGTCCGATGTTATGGGTAACATTCGAGTGGTTACGTAGCGAGATGTTTGGCGGTTTCCCGTGGCTTTTACTTGGTTATACTCAGGTTGATACCCTACTAGGATCTTGGGCACCAGTAGCAGGGGTATTCTCTGTCAGTTTTATGGCAGCCATGTTTGGATCCGCAATCGTATTAATATTTTATGGAGCCTTAAAGGTGAGGTTGGTTGCTATACTCGCTATCATTTTGATAATTTCATCGGCGTTTTTTTTCAGGCAACAAGTTTTCGTTTTTTCTGATGGCAAACCAATAAATGTAGCAATTATTCAGAATAACGTTTCGTTATCGGAAAAATGGAATTCGATCGAAATTCAAAATATTGCAAAAAATTATCTTACAGCAAGTAGCGTGGAGACTGATGCTGATTTAATTGTTTGGCCAGAATCTTCTTTGCCAATCTATCTCGATCAATTATCGACCATTTTTATTCGTCAGTTGGTAGAGCATCCTGCTGATTATATTTTTGGGGTTTTAGAGAAAAAGGCTGATCCGGAACAGAAGTACTTCAACAGCGCTGTTGGGATATCGAGCGATATCGATGTGTATAGAAAACGTCAGCTAGTCATGTTTGGAGAGTATCTCCCAATGCCCTCTATATTCGGTTGGATTCTTGATAATCTAGATATGCCTATGTCTAGTTTTACATCGTGGAAGCAACCGCAATCACCAATGAAACTGGCAGGTCATCAAATCGGTGTGACTATTTGTTATGAAGATGCATTCCAAGCTCGAGTTTTATCAACGTTGCCAAAATCAACGGTGCTCGTAAACATTAGTGAAGATGCTTGGTTTGGGGATTCATTTGCTCCATGGCAGCGTCTACAGATTGCCCAGATAAGGGCTCTAGAAGTTGGCAGACCACTAGTTCGCTCGAGCAACAATGGGCTTTCTGCTCTAATAGACCATAAGGGCAATATTGAAGAAGTAGCACCAATGTTTGAATCAAAAGTTGTTCGTGGGAGCGTCCAACCTATGAGCGGCTCAACACCATTTGTGCAGTACGGAAATAAACCAATGTTCTGGTTTTACGGATTATTACTTTCTTATTGTTTGGTAGTGCTTTGGTTAAGGCGAAAGGATAGAGAGTACTAATTCGCAGGGTAATTTTTTTCAGTTAATCGATACAGTGATAAACTCCAAACATGCAACAGCTTGAAAATCAGCTTGTGGTGGCGATATCGTCTAGGGCTCTCTTTGATCTGGAGGAAAGCCATAGAGTTTTTGTTGATGAGGGTGTAGAGGCTTATTGCATCTATCAAAGAGAGCGGGAAAATGAGGTGCTTGAGCCCGGAGTTGCTTTTTCATTGGTTCGTAAGTTACTCGCTCTAAATAATGAAAAACCAGAAAATCAAAGAGTTGAAGTTGTTCTAATCTCTCGTAACAGCGCAGATACAGGATTAAGAATTTTTAACTCTATTCTTCATTATCGATTGGCTATTACACGAGCCGCATTTTCTGGTGGAGATAGCAAGTTTAGGTACGCCTCGGCATTTAAAGCAGATTTGTTTTTATCAGCGGATCCGCGCGATGTTCAAAATGCACTCAATTGTGATATGGCTGCTGCCACGATATTGCCATCCAAGGTGAATTTTAGTCAGGATCCACAGTTGCGAATTGCTTTTGACGGCGATGCTGTATTATTTTCTGATGATTCAGAACGGATTTTTAAGGAGAAGGGTTTAGCAGCTTTCTCAAAGTCTGAATTCGAACAAGCCTCAAAACCATTGACGGGAGGTCCTTTCAGAAATTTTCTTCACGCCCTACACCGGCTACAGGGAGAGTACCCTACCCATGAGGGGCCGATACGAACGGCACTGATAACAGCCCGAAGTGCCCCTGCTCATGAGCGCGTAATACGAACCCTTCGAGCATGGAACATTAGGATTGATGAGGCAGTCTTTTTAGGTGGGTTGGATAAGGGTCGGTTTTTGAGTACCTTTGGAGCAGATATTTTTTTTGACGACCAGCAAGGGTATTGTGATACCGCTAGTCAGTTCGTTCCAACAGGGCATGTACCACATGGCGTAAGAAATGAGGTAGAAAAAAAATAATTGATCGGGCTTGAATTAGCTCGTTAAGGCGTCAAATATAGACTAATGAGTATTTCTAATTTCTAATTGATGAGGTATTTGAGATAATGTTTTCTATATTTAACTATCTGCGTCGATTCATCTTGCTAGTATTGTTGTGGTCCCCCACAATGGTGTTGGCATTGCCGGTATCAGTAGAGGGCCAGGCATTACCTAGTCTCGCCCCGATGCTAGAGAGGGTTTTGCCGTCAGTTGTGAATATTGCAACTACCGGAAAGGTTGAAGTGCAGCAGAATCCATTCATGAACGATCCTTTATTCCGGGAGTTTTTCGATACACCTCGATCTCAGCCACGAGAGCGGCAATTTAATAGCTTAGGTTCTGGAGTGATTATAGATTCTAAGAAGGGTTATGTAATTACCAATAGTCATGTGATTGAGAATGCTGATGAGATTAATGTGACGCTGCGCGATGGCCGTTCTTTTGAAGCTAAACTAATAGGTGCGGATCCAGAGGCTGATATTGCCGTCATTGAATTACCTATCAGTGATTTAGTAGGGATCGATATTGGTGACTCAGATGATCTTCGTGTGGGTGATTTTGTTGTAGCGATCGGGAATCCATTTGGTCTTGGGCAGACGGTCACTTCAGGAATCGTGAGCGCGAAGGGAAGAAGTGGTTTAGGTATTGAAGGTTATGAAGATTTTATTCAAACAGATGCGTCTATCAATCAGGGTAATTCTGGTGGTGCATTAGTAAATCTGCGTGGACAATTGATTGGCATAAATACGGCAATCCTGGGTGGTCGTGGTGGTGGGAGCGTGGGAATTGGTTTCGCTATTCCAGCCAATATGGCACTTAGCTTAACTAGTCAAATCGTGGAGTATGGTGAGGTTAGGAGAGGACAATTGGGGGTAATCGTCCAAGATTTAACCCTTGAGTTGGCTAATGCACTAGGTATTGAATTTGTTTCTGGCGCGCTTATATCTCAAGTCTTACCCAATTCAGCAGCTCAAGAAGCTGGCTTAGAAGAGGGCGACGTTGTAATCAGTGTTAATGGTCGATCAACCAATGGTGCTAGCAGTCTTCGGAATGTTATTGGTCTTGCGAGAGCTGGCGAAGTTGTAGAGATACAATATTTAAGGGATGGAGAAACGTTTTTAAGGAAAGTAAAGATTAGGTCGATACAAACCGAAGTGAGTCTTAAAGAGCGAACCGATGGCTTCTTGGCGGGTGTTACACTTGGAGAGCCTTCTGAGACCAATGCCGGTGTTGTTGTATTGAGGGTAGAGCGTGAGACCAAAGCATGGAGCGCTGGTTTGAGGCCACAGGATTTAATTCTTTCAATAAATAGAATTAAAATTAATAAGCTCGAGGATGTCGAAAAAGCGATAGCGCTGAATGCCTCGGGTATTTTACTCAATATTCGTCGCGGTAATTCTGCACTGTTTATTGTTATTCGTTAATTTTTTAGGGGAAGCTACCTTATGGGAAATTCCGATAACAAAGTAGAAATCGGTGAGACAAACAATGACTGGATCGCTCCTTCAATATTGTCAGCTGATTTTTCGAGACTCGGAGCTGATGTGACTAATGTTCTAAATTCAGGTTCAGATGTTGTTCATTTTGATGTGATGGATAACCATTATGTACCGAACTTGACTTTCGGTCCCATCATATGTGAGGCGTTGCGGCGATATGGGGTTGAAGCTCCTATCGATGTTCATCTCATGGTGACACCGGTTGATAGAATCATCCCAGATTTTGCCGCAGCTGGCGCTACATATATTTCTTTTCATCCGGAAGCAACCGAACATATTGATCGGACATTACAGTTGATAAAAGATGAAGGTTGCAAGGCAGGGTTAGCTTTTAATCCAGCCACACCTCTCGATTATTTAGATCACGTTCTCGATAAAATTGATTTAGTCCTTATTATGTCGGTGAATCCTGGTTTTGCTAATCAAACCTTCATACAATCCGTTTTACCAAAGATAAAAGAAGTACGAGGTCGAATTGACGAATCGGGTTACGATGTAAGGCTTGAAGTCGATGGGGGAATTACATTAGATAATGTTAGGCTAATTAAAAAGCATGGAGCGGATACCTTCGTTTCAGGCTCCACTATTTTCAACTCCGGTAGAGAGTTGGATCCGAACCGATACGATAGCGTTATTCAATCTTTCCGTTCCCAGCTACAGAAGTTTTAGTACATATCAGATCCCATTAAGATTTTAGTAAATGCTTTGTTAAGAGGATCATTGACAGATCACACTGCCAAAGCTTTGTTGTTTGATCTTGATGGTACCTTGATCGATTCAGCTCCGGATATTTGTAATTCACTAAATGCTGCGTTCGGGACAATGGACCTCCCAGGTGTTTCATTAAATGAGGTTCGCAACTGGATTGGTAGTGGTGTAAAAGGGTTGTTGGATGAGGCGCTCAAAAAAACATTAGGTGGAGAACCTGATGCGGCCTTAGTTACACGAGCAATCCAACTGTTTGAATTATATTATGCGGAGCAATCATGGATGAAGAGCGCCTGCTATGATGGAGTGCTGAGTGGCCTATCTGAATTGAAAGGCATGGGTTTCAGAATGGCTTGTGTCACTAATAAGCCTCGATTTCTCAGTTTGCAGGTATTAAAAAAGTCTGGTTTAAAGGGTTTTTTTGAAGTCTTGGTGGCGGGCAATGATTTAGATAAGCAAAAACCATCAGGCCTCCCGCTCCTGTACGCAGTTAACCAATTAGGGTTGAGTTCGACAGATTGTGTTGTAATAGGGGACTCGCAGAACGATATCGATGCTGCTAAAGATTCAGGAATAGTGATACTGTTAGTTACATGGGGATACCATCAAGGGTTAGATATGACTCAGTTGCACGCAACTCAATTCATTAATCATTTTAGCGAAATACAGAAAAAATTAATAGGTGGTATTGTAGGATGAATCGAAAAGACTACCAAAAATATCGTTCCGAAGGATTCAATCGTATTCCACTTTCTCGGGAAGTTCTTGCAGATCTAGATACTCCAGTAAGTACATATTTGAAGCTAGCTCGCGGCCCCTATAGTTATTTGTTTGAGTCCGTAGTTGGTGGTGAAAAATGGGGGCGCTATTCGATTATCGGTCTACCCTGTAGTTCGATAATTCGTGTAACTGGGGATGAGCTAGCGATAGAACAAAATGGTGAACGCATACATGTACAGAATACTGAAGATCCGTTAACTGCTATCCAAAAGATCAAGCAACAATTTAATGTGCCACAGATTGAAGGTTTGCCCAGGTTCACAGGAGGACTCGTTGGATTTTTTGGCTATGGTACTTCACAGTATATAGAAACACATGTTGGGGCTATAGATAAATATGATCCTACGGAGGCACCAGATATCTTACTCATGGTGTCTGATGAGGTAGTTATATTCGATAATTTAGGTGGCCGTCTTCACATCATTGTCCATACTGATCCAGAAGAAGAGCGCTCTTGGGAAAATGGTAACGAGCGCTTAGATGAATTAGTTGACATATTGCAATCTACACCAACTGATCGTGACATACCAACGTCAAGATTGGTGCGAGAAACTGATTTTCAATCGTCTTTTAATAAAAAAGAGTTTGAGGTCGCAGTTAAAAAAGCTAAAGATTACATCGCTAATGGGGATATTTTCCAAGTAGTGTTGTCTCAAAAGTTGTCTATCCCATTTGACTCTGATTCATTTACCCTTTACAGAGCCCTTCGTACTGTGAATCCTTCTCCTTACATGTACTTTTTAGACTTAGACGATACAGATATTGTTGGATCTTCTCCTGAAATTCTCGTTAGGCTTGAAAATAATGAGGTCACCGTGCGTCCAATTGCAGGCACAAGACGGAGAGGTATCAATGATGAAGAGGACGCAAGACTGGAGCGTGAGCTAATTTCTGATCCAAAAGAATTGGCAGAACATTTAATGTTGGTCGATCTGGGACGAAATGATGTGGGTCGTATAGCAACAACTGGCACAGTAAAGTTAACTGAGAAGATGGTGGTTGAGCGTTATTCGCATGTCATGCATATTGTGTCTAATGTTGTTGGTGAGCTAAAAAGTGATCAGGATGCGATTGATGTTTTAAGGGCTACATTTCCGGCAGGTACGGTTTCAGGGGCACCAAAAGTAAGAGCAATGGAAATAATTGAAGAATTAGAGCCGGATAAGCGTGGTATATACGCAGGCGCTATTGGTTATATCGGTTGGAATGGGAATATGGACACTGCCATCGCGATTCGGACAGCAGTAATTACGAATAAAGAGCTATTTATTCAGGCCGGCGCGGGTATTGTTGCTGATTCTATTCCAGAAAATGAATGGAAAGAAACAATGAATAAGGGGAGAGCAATATTCGAAGCCGTAGCGATGGCCAATGGTGGTCTTAAGCCTGAGACTATTAAGAGAAGTTAAGTGAAGCAAAGCAACCATGGCTAATATTTCTCTCACCTAGCAAATAGATTGCTCGATTGATAAAATTAGGTTCGAGGCCTTATTAATTACCTTTATATATGCTTTTAATGATCGATAATTATGATTCTTTTACATACAATCTGGTTCAGTATTTTGGCCAGTTAGGGCAGCAGGTTGCTGTCTATCGAAATGATCAGATAACTCTCGATGACATAGAAGTATTAGCACCTTCTCAAATTGTTATTTCACCAGGTCCCTGCACACCAAGTGAATCGGGAATTTCGTTGGATGTAATACGGGAATATGGAGCTTTTACACCTATACTCGGTGTTTGTCTCGGACATCAGAGTGTTGCGCAAGCTTACGGTGGTCATATAGTACAAGCGGGCAAGCTTATGCATGGTAAAACTTCTATGATTTTGCATGATGCTGAAGGTTTGTTTGTAGACATTCCAAATCCTTTTCAAGCAACCCGCTATCATTCTTTAGTTGTGGAATCTTCATCATTGCCCGATTGTTTTCATGTTACAGCTCGTTCAGAGGACGATGGCGAAATTATGGCGATTGCACATGAAGAATATCCCGTTCAGGGGGTGCAATTTCATCCTGAGTCAATTCTCACTCAATACGGCCACAAATTGCTCCAGAATTTTATTGATCGGCGTCCCAGCAGATGAATAACCCAGACAATATTCTTACCCAAATCGTTGCTCGAAAAAAAGAGGAAATCAATAGTCGTAGAATGCTTCATTCGATTGAGGATCTTAAGAAAACGGCGAGAGATCAAGAAGATCCAAGAGGTTTTGTTGAGGCTATTATTAAAAAAATACAAATTCGTGAAACAGCGATTATCGCAGAACTTAAGAAAGCATCTCCAAGCAAGGGTATAATTCGACCTGATTTTGAGCCTGAAGCCATTGCGAAGAGTTATTCGGAAAATGGGGCAACGTGCCTTTCAGTTTTGACTGATACAGATTTTTTTCAAGGCCATAATGATTTTGTTTGCATTGCAAGAAACGTAAGTGGACTTCCAGTCCTTCGAAAGGATTTTATGATCGACTTATGGCAGATCAGTGAAAGTCGAGCTATAGGTGCGGATTGTGTATTGTTAATAGTGGCAGCACTCGATGATCTTCAAATGATTGATTTAGCTACGGCTGCAAATGATTATGGTATGGACGTATTGATAGAGGTGCATGATTTGCAAGAGCTTGAGAGGGCTCTAAAAATTGATACCTGTTTGATTGGAATTAATAATCGGAATTTAAAGACTTTCGAGACAAGATTAGAAACAACTATCGAACTAATGTCGCACATACCAACCGGGAGAATAGTGGTCACAGAAAGTGGAATAGAATCTATTACTGATGTCATGAAATTAAAAGATAAAGGCGTTAATGCATTTTTGATCGGGGAGTCGCTTATGAGGGCTTCTGATCCCGGCTCGAAATTAGCAGCTTTGATATAGAAACTTAAAGGATTTACAAATAAAACCATGAAGGCGAAGGTCACTCTTAGCAAAGGATCAAGTTTTAAAGGTGTTGTTGAAAGCGGTCATGGCGTTGTAATGGATGTCTCGCCAAAGTTGGGTGGTCAAAATTTAGGTCCTCGCCCAATGGAAATGATCTTGTTGGGTCTCGGAGGTTGCACCGCAATAGATGTCTTGCAGATACTGCGAAAAGCTCGCCAACAAGTTGTTAATATGGAAGTACAATTAGAAGGCAAGAGATCCTCTGAAGATCCTAAAGTTTTTAAAAATATTCAAATAAATTTTGTTTTATCCGGAAAAAAACTTGACGAACATAAGGTAGGCAGAGCTATAGAGCTTTCGGCAGAGAAGTACTGTTCAGTCTCAATGATGTTAAACAAAACAGCAGACATTTCATACGACTTTAAGATTTCAGAAACAACCGATCCAACATTGAGTTAATATTAGTATATGTCAGACAAAAAAGATTTAAATGAGTTACGAACCGCGGTAAGAGCTCGCCATGATAACCTTGTGCCAGCTAGTAGGGGCAAATCAATGAGTCACGAACGTTTTGGTCTTAAGGAATTTTACAATCGGTTAGGAAGACCAAATTTCCAGATGAAATTATGGGATGGATTTACAGTAGGACCCCAAGAAAATTCACTCGGCACTGTCAATTTTAAAAATCGTTCAGTTCTTTACAAATTATTGTTTTCAGGTGAAGTCGCATTTGGCGATGGCTATAGTGACGGTAGTATAGATATTGAGGGTAACCTAGTTGATATGCTTGTGGAGTCTGATGTTAGTCGTCACAAAAGAATGGATAGCAATCGAAATGGAATAGGAACACCGTTTGAAAAACTCCCTTTAGCGCGCTTCAGGCCATCGAATACATTAGGCCGGGCTCAGCAAAATATTCATCACCACTATGATATTGGAAATGAATTTTATCAAATATGGCTTGATACTGAAATGCAATATACCTGTGCATATTTTCCATATCAAGATATGACCCTAGAGGAAGCACAACAAGCAAAAATGGATCATGTCTGTCGTAAGCTACAACTAAAATCGGGCGATCAAGTTGTAGAAGCTGGTTGTGGTTGGGGTGGGTTAGCACGTCATATGGCTAAATATTATGATGTCCGAGTAACTTCCTATAATATTTCAAAGGAACAGATACGCTTTGCGTCTGATAGAGCTCGAGCAGAGGGGTATGATGATCGGGTTAATTATATTGAAGATGACTATCGAAACATGAAAGGTAGTTATGATGTTTTTGTTTCCGTTGGAATGCTTGAGCATGTAGGTAAGGATAATTACAGCACACTGGGAAATGTTGTTGCCTCAAATTTAAAAAGTGACGGAAGAGCGCTAATTCACAGTATTGGTCGAAATGTTGCTAGACCCATGAGTGCTTGGATTGATAAACGAATTTTTCCAGGCGCTTATCCGCCAACTTTACGTGAAATTATGAACATTCTCGAACCTAACCGGTTTTCAGTCTTAGATGTAGAAAACTTGCGATTACACTATGCGAGAACTCTTGAACATTGGCTTGATAGATTTGAGTCTTCCAATTTAGAAGTATCTTCAATGTTTGATGAAAATTTCATCAGAGCTTGGCGTCTTTATTTGTCTGGATCAATTGCNGCTTTTTTGACCGGNGGATTGCAGTTATTTCAAGTTGTNTTTTCNGGAGAACGAAATAATCAGATACCGTGGTCTAGAGAACATTTGTACTGACTGTGTGATTAGAATATGCAGAGAGTCTTTACCGCGGGAACCCTAGTTGAGGCCCATCTCGTGAAAACTCTTTTAGAGGCTAATTCTATTAGGTCTAATGTGTTTAATGAAAACGCCCAAGGTGCTAGTGGAGAATTACCTCTAACCGAGGTTTGGCCCGAGGTTTGGATAGATGACGATCGTTTTGCCGCGTCAGCACAATCAATTGTACGAGAGTATGAGGAAACCTCAATTGTAGAAACGAATCTTAATTGCCAAGCTTGCGGAGAGCAAAATCCAAAGAATTTTGAAATATGTTGGGCTTGCGGAATAATTTTATAAAATTTTTGGTTACTTGGCCTTGACATCGCAAAATCGGTCGAATATAGCTTATATTTACAGATTAATTTTTTATCAACAATTTTTAGAACGCGATACCTACATGCCTTATGGATGAACTTAAAGAGAAAAAAATTAAAAATCCCGACTATTGGGTACGATTACTGCTTGTTTTATTGTACTTTGGTTTAGTATTTTATTTGGTAAGAGCTTTGGTTGGTATTGCTTTGGTACTCCAGTTTGTCATTGTTGCTTTATCAGGGAAAACTAATCATAGGGTCGTTCATTTCACTGGCAATCTCAATCAATTTAGTTATCATGTTCTTCAGTATGTGACCTGGAATACGGATAATCGACCCTTCCCGTTTTCTGACTGGCCTGGCCCAATAGACCGTGATTCTGATTCCTTCAAATCTTAAAGTTTCATCAACTTAGTTTAAGATATATGCAAGGTGTTCTAATGCAGTCAAGCTATGACCCTATAGAAATAGAAGAACAAGCTCAATCTTATTGGGAAGACAATCTTAGTTTTCGGGTTATGGAAAAGCCAGAAAAGGAAAAATTTTATTGTCTATCAATGTTGCCTTACCCTTCTGGCAATCTTCACATGGGCCATGTTCGAAATTACACAATCGGCGACGTGATGAGTCGGTATCAGCGGATGCTTGGTCGTAATGTAATGCAGCCCATGGGTTGGGATGCATTTGGTTTACCAGCGGAAAACGCTGCGATCCAAAGACAAGTACCGCCAGCTGAGTGGACCTACCAAAACATAGATCATATGAAGGGACAGCTTAAGCGTATGGGATTTGGCTATGATTGGTCAAGGGAAGTCACCACATGTCGACCAGATTATTATCGTTGGGAACAATGGTTTTTTTCTCGATTGGTAAAGAAAGGTTTAGCGTACCGCCGTAATTCGGTGGTCAATTGGGATCCTGTCGATCAGACTGTGCTTGCAAACGAACAGGTCATTGATGGTAGAGGTTGGCGATCTGGTGCAGTAGTAGAAAAGCGAGAGATACCACAGTGGTTTATCAGGATAACTTCTTATGCTGATGAACTTCTAGATGGACTTGATTCAATGCATGGCTGGCCAGAGTCAGTTAAGGCTATGCAGAGAAATTGGATTGGTCGTTCAGAAGGTTTAGAAATTGATTTTAGGTTGGCAGAAGACATAGATAGCCCACTCCGTGTCTTTACAACTCGGCCCGACACTATTTATGGAGCAACTTTCATGGCTGTCTCGGCAGATCATCCTTTGTCTATATTAGTAGCGGCTAAAGATCCATTAATAGCAGAGTTTCTTCGTTCCTGTCGCAATAGTGCAATTAGCGAGTTTGAGCAAGAGACAGCGGAAAAGCGGGGAATGTCTTTGAATGTGAATGCTATAAATCCTTTAAGTGGTGAAAAAATTCCTGTCTGGGTTGCGAATTTTGTCCTAATTGGTTATGGCACGGGAGCTATCATGGGAGTACCTGCCCATGACGATCGCGATCATGAATTTGCGACCCGCTACAAAATTCCTATCCGGCAGGTAATAGCACCGACGACTGACATATTTCTCGATGTACAGCAGGAAGCATGGACTGGCAAGGAAGACGTTGTCACCGTCAATTCGGAGCATTTTTCTGGTCTTGATTTCCAAGATGCCTTTGATCAAATTTCAGATTTTTTGGTTGACTGCAGAATGGGAGAAAGAAAAGTCAACTACCGCCTACGAGACTGGGGCGTTTCAAGGCAGAGGTACTGGGGCTGTCCTATCCCGATTGTTTATTGCGAACGGTGTGGTCCCGTCTCGGTGCCCGACGAGCAATTGCCAGTTGTTTTGCCGGAAGATGTAAAATTTATGGGGGTGCAATCGCCATTAAAGACTTTGGATGAGTGGAAGCAAACAGTTTGCCCTGAATGCGGTTCTGCCGCTAATCGGGAGACAGATACCTTCGATACTTTCGTCGAATCTAGTTGGTATTATGCTCGGTATTGTAGTCCCGATGCTATGTCAATGTTGGATGAGCGAGCTAACTATTGGCTACCCGTCGATCACTATATTGGAGGTATTGAGCATGCGGTATTGCATCTCTTATATTTTCGTTTTTGGCATAAACTAATGCGAGATATAGGAATAGTAGAGTCTCATGAGCCTACACAAAAATTGTTATGCCAGGGAATGGTTTTATCGAAAGCATACTATCGCGATACAGAGGGTGAAGGTCGAAAGTGGATTCGGCCAGAGGAGATTGAAATAAGAGTTGATGCCTCTAGTGCTGCAGAAGAGCCTATATGGTTAGTTGACGGAAAAATAGTTGAAACAACTGGTTGGACCACGATGTCAAAGTCAAAAAATAACGGTACAGACCCACAAAAACTAATTGATCAATATGGGGCTGACACGGTGCGACTGTTTACAATGTTTGCTTCACCGCCTGATCAAGCTCTCGAATGGAATGATGACGCTGTGGCAGGATCACAACGATTTCTGCGTCGTTTGTGGGTTTTCGTATACCGATTTCAGTTGTTGCCTAAAGCAGGAATTACGGATTTTACATCGGCGGATGATGAAACAAAATTACTAAGGCGTGAAGTGCACACGCTCTTACAAAAGGTTTGCCGGGACATGGAGCGTACGCAATACAATACTGTAGTTGCAGCTTGTATGGAGATGCTTAAGATATTAGATAGGTTTGACGTGGATGGAGGTGCAGAAAGAAAGGCAGCCGTGAGTGAAGCGCTTAGTATTATGATTCGAGTGTTAGCTCCTTTCGCACCTCATATTTCTCATAGTTTATGGAACTCCCTGGGCGAGGATACTGAGTTACTTGATGCTACTTGGCCGGAGGTAGATCCATCAGCATTGAAGTCAGATACTATTCGACTAGTAGTGCAAATAAATGGTAAATTGCGCGGGCAGATCGACATTGTTGCAAATGCTAACGACAAAGAAATCCAGGATGCAGTATTAAGTGAAAATTGGATATCCGACCATGTTGGCACCGGTACTATAAAAAAATTTATCATTGTGCCAGGAAGATTAGTTAATGTTGTTGTTTAAAAAATTCTGGTGAAACTATGTATACAATCAAGTGCGTAAGTTAATTCAGAATACCTGCATCTCGATAATTTTGCTACTAGTATCCGGCTGTGGTTTTCATCTTCGGGGCCAGCAATCAATACCCCACTATATGGAAAAAACATATGTTGAAGGAGATAATGCAGAGCTAGTTGCGAAGTTAAATCTAGAACTGAGATCGCGTGGGGTGGAGGCGATAAAAGAACAATCGGATGCGACTATCATACTCGACTTATTGCGGGTCACATATTTGCGAGAGGTGAGATCTATCGATAATCGTGGCAAGGTTAATGGTTATATATCAAAGTATGAAGTTGAATATCGTGTATTAATGCCGAATCTAGATATATTATTAGATAAGACTCTGATAACACTAAGCTCTAGTCTCGAATATGACAGCGGGCAAGTGTTGGAACTAGAGTTGGAAGAAGAGTTGTTACGCGATGAATTATTGAATCAGCTAGCCAAAAGAATTGCTCAACGGCTAGAAGTTCTCGCGGAAGGTTTGATAGGCTGACGATATTTTGTTAGACCATAATATAATTTGTTAATATGCTGACAAATAAAAGACGTCAAGTTTGCATAAAAGTTAATGAGATCAACGCCAACTACACTACCTTCCAGGCTTAAAAAGAGATTAGATCCAGTATATTTAATATTTGGTGCCGAAACTCTTTTGGTTGAGGAGAGTTCTGATCAAGTGCATCAACTAGCTAAGCAGAATGGTATAGAAGAGGTGATCCGTTTAACCGCTGGCCTTGATTTGGATTGGCAACAGTTTTTTGACATTACTCGTTCTATGAGTCTATTTTCAACTAAGCGACTTATTGAAATAAGGTTTCCGACCGGAAAGCTAACCAGTGAGGGCAGTAAAGTTTTGCTTTCCTATCTGGAGGAGAAGCATGATGACATAATTCTTTTATTGATTTCCGGACCCATCGAAAAGAGAACTCAAACTTCATCATGGTTCAAGGAGGTAGATAAAAAAGGAGTTATCGTGGAAGCAGCAAACATACCGCCAAGAAGTTTAGTTGAATGGATTAGGGGGCGATTTTTATCAAAGGGGTTAAAAATAGGTTCAGAGGTAGCGGGAAAATTAGCATTCTATATTGAAGGAAATTTAATAGTAGCAGCACAGGAAATAGAAAAACTTAGTTTATTGCTTCATGAGGGCGAAGAAATAAATGATGATATGCTTAACGAATATATTTCTGGGCAAGCAAAATTTAGTGTTTATCAGTTTATAGATAGTTGTTTAGAAGGATCAGTGGATCGTTCATTGCGAATCCTCGATCACTTAAGGAGAGATTCTATTGAATCTATAGTTATTATTTGGGCTTTAGCCCGTGAGACTCGTCATTTACTCGAAATGTCTCAGAAAATTAATAGCGGTAAGGAAACGCACCTTGTTCTAAAGCAACATCGTGTTTGGTCTAGCCGTATAAAAATTGTTAAGTCCGTTTTGGAGCGTCATCACCCAGACTACTGGAAGGAGCTTTTAGCTCGACTTTCTGAGCTAGATCAAATAGCAAAAGGGCGACGTTTTGAAGTTGGTTCAATTTGGAACAATATAGAGAACATGGCCATATCAATTTCGGGGGTAGATCATCGTTTTCATTTAACCTTCTGCCCAAATCAAGATAGAATGTCAGCCTAATTTTTGGAGTTGAATTACTTTGGATAAAAACATTGAGTGAAGTGACTGCTTTAATTATATATTTTTTAGTTTTGGACGGATTTTGTTGTTAAGGTTGAGAAATATTCATTAGAGGCATTAGTAGGATTTAGCTCGGACGAGGATTTGCACATTTCACAGTTGCCAATAATAGGTGTTTTTGGTGGGACATTCGATCCCATACATTTAGGTCATTTACGGACAGTATCATCAGTCCAGTCAAAACTTGCATTGGCTAGGGTCTTAATAGTGCCTGTTTATCATCCACCACATCGTACGACTCCATTAACTGATTCCAAACATCGGGTGTCGATGATCGAATTAGCCATAAATGAGTTTCCTAAATTAGAGTGTGATGATCGAGAGATCCAACGCGGAGGTATTTCTTATACTTATTTGACTGCGAAAGAACTGAGGAAAGAATTTGGTGAATCACCTTTATGTTTAATTATAGGTCTTGATTCATTTTTGGATTTACCTGGTTGGCATTGTTGGGATAAGATCCTTGACAACGTTCATATTGTTGTAATGAACCGCCCCGGTTGGCGGCTACCATATCCGTTACCAAAATGGTGTCATGATGTAGTAATAGTGGATGATCCTGTTAAATTGAAAGAGAGGTCAGCTGGTTATGTTTATTGTATATCTGTCCCGTCTATTGATATCAATTCAACAATGATCCGAGATGTATTGTTAAAAAAGGATCGGATTAATAATACGTTGCCTAGCAGTGTTCTTAGTTATATAAGGAGCAATAAACTTTATGAAAGCCACTGATGTTGATAGCTATGAATTGAAGTTGTCACAGGTAATTGTAATAGAATTAGAAGAAGCTAAAGCAAACGATATTTGTCAGTTGGATGTCAGAAAACTTACTGATATTACGGATTTTATGGTAATTGCTAGTGGCACTTCCCATCGACATGTTCATGCAATGGCGGATAGGGTTCGTGACGCGGCACGCCGACACAATTTTCGCCCAATTGGATTAGAAGGTGAGTTAGAAAACAACTGGATACTGATCGATTTTTCTGATGTCGTAGTGCATTTAATGATGCCTGAGGTAAGGCACTTTTATAGTCTGGAACGACTATGGAATGAACATTTAACGAAATCATCAAAAGTTTTGCAAGATGATCCGGCCGAGAAAAATTTCACATGAGAGTGTTGGTAATTGCTGTAGGTGACCGCGGCCCAAAGTGGGTAACAGAGAGTTGCAAGACATACGCTAATCGTCTAGGAAAACCATGGATAATTGAATTAAAGGAAATTTCAACCGAAAGGCGTGGTAATAATGCGCATATAGGAAAAATAATTAGTGCGGAGGGAAGCCGTATATTAGCAGCTATCCCAAATGATTATCACATAGTAGCTTTGGATCAAAAGGGCGATCAATTTACTACTGAAAAATTATCTGATTTTTTCCTTCAGTGGACTGAAAATAGCCAGAATGTAGCATTTTTGGTGGGAGGGCCCGATGGATTGTCGGCTGATGTTTTAGAAGGAGCTGATAAGGTGTGGGCTCTGTCTCAATTTACGATGGCAAGTTCAGTTGCACGTTTAGTAATCTTTGAACAAATTTATCGAGCTATTAGCATTCTACGTGGCCTCCCTTACCATCGTAGTTCAGGTTAGATTTTAAATGCTTTTTGTACCGCTCTTGCAAAACCTACACTGTTTAAATGGTCAATAAATTTTCTTTTTCGTTGTTTTTGTTACTTTTATGTTTTTTTAATTTTTCTTATGCTGAAAACAATCCACCGGTTGGTGCGCCTATGGTTTTAATAGATGAGAAACTTTATTATAAGGACTGGCCGGTCCGTCGGAACACAAAGATCTTACTTGAGCTGAATATCTTCCGAAAAATATTGTCTGTATTTGATGAGCAATCTGATCACGAAATCGTTATACGTTTTCCAGGAGGTGACCGCGGAAATGCTTGGGCAATAGAATTCAAGGAATGGTTAGTGTCTCTAGGCATACCATCTCAGTATATATTTCTAGAGTCGGCTTCTGGTGGTGTTGACTATCTTGTGATCATTCTTGAGTTTAGCAATTTTAGAATCGGTGATCAGGAATGAAACTTGCTGCAATTCAAATGAACAGCGGATCGATTGTCAGTGAGAATCTTAGGGTAGCTGAGCAATATGTCACTCGTGCAGCAAATGAAGGTGCGAATATCATTGTATTACCGGAAAATTTTATGCTCATGCCAGAAAATCATTCACAGAGATTAGATGCTGCCGAATTAGAGCAAAGCGTTCGCGGATTTATGGCGAATCTTGCCAAGCAAAGTAAAGCGATATTAGTGGGTGGCAGCGTGCCATTTTTGGCTTCGGATAATAAAGTAACAAACACTTGCTTAGTTTATGATCCTGATGGATCTAACCTAGGTAGATATGACAAGATCCATCTTTTTGATGTTGAATTAGAGAATGGGGAAACCTATTTTGAGTCGAAACATGTATACGCTGGCAGTAAACCGGTGGTGATACAAACAGAATCTACCTCTATTGGTTTGAGTATTTGTTATGATATTAGATTCCCAGAACTTTACCGGACCTTGACATCTCTTGGGGCTGAAATTTTAACCGTGCCATCTGCGTTTGCAGTTTTAACTGGAGAGTCGCACTGGGAACCATTAATTAGAGCCCGGGCTATTGAAAATTTTTGTTGGGTTGTAGCAGCAGCGCAAGTCGGAAATCACCCTGGACGTTCTACGTGGGGGCATAGTGTCATAGTCAATCCATGGGGTGAAGTGGTAGCAGAAAAATTAGGTGGTACTGGAGTTATCAGTAGTGAGGCTGATCTATCCAAACTTCGCTCACTTAGACAGACATTCCCCAGTTTAAATCATCGAAGGATATAGTCATGCTGTTTATTAATCCAGACAGCATTCTTGACAGTGATAAGTATCAGTGATTTCTAGATGACGTAAAGAGATGTCGTTAACTTAATTGAGAAACGAAGAACGTGTCTTACTAGGAATTAATTCTTATTAATTGTTCGGAGTTGTTTTTCGATTGCGATGATCTCAATACAAATTGAAACAATTTCCATTGCTTTTTGAATCTCACTTTCTTTTGGGAAAGTTGGTGCGATTCTAATATTTTTATCGAGAGGATCGAACCCGTGAGGAAAACTAGATCCTGCTGGCGTAAGTGTTACTCCCGTTTTGGCAGTTAGGTCGATGGTTTTTCGGGCACATCCCTCTATGACATCAAGATTAATAAAATAACCGCCCTCTGGTTTCGACCAAGTAGCTATATTTTTCCCGCTAAGCTCACGTTTGAAAATTGTATCAACTAAATCAAATTTTGGCTTTAAGATTGCTGCATGATTTTTCATATGAGCACGAAGTCCAACTAGATCATTAAAAAAAATTGCGTGGCGAAGCTGGTTTAGTTTGTCTGAACCAATTGTTTGGAATTGAATTTTAGATTTTGCTTCCGAGATGTTGGGCTCACTAGCACCCATAGCGGAAATACCGCTACCCGCAAAAGTGACCTTAGAGGTGGATGCGAACATCAACACTCTGTCAGGATGACCATGGGCAATACAGCTTTTTAGAATATTGGCGAGAGGTTTTGGTTGATCCACGAGATGGTGTTCAGCGTAAGCATTGTCCCAAAAGATTCGAAAGTCTGTGGCAGTTTCCATTTGCGCTAGCCGGTCAACAGTGGAATGGCTATAGGTTACTCCGGTAGGATTACTGTAACGCGGCACACACCAGATGCCTTTTACAGACGGATCTACCGCAAAAGTCTCTACCTGATCCATATTCGGTCCGGAACTCGTCATTTCAACAGGTACCAATTCAAACCCGAACAATTCACTAATCTTAAAATGTCGATCATATCCTGGAGACGGACACAGAAACCTAATCTTTCCTTGCTCTCTCCATGCTACTTCACCCTCGGATACTCCCCAAACATAGGCCCTCATTACGGCATCATGCATCATAGAAAGACTACTATTTTGTCCAATAACAATGTTGTCTTTATCGCATTCTAAAATGCCCGAGAAAATGTCTTTGATGCTTGCAAGCCCATCTGTACCCCCATAATTGCGGCAATCGATACCATCGGAAGTGAGGTATTGTGTGGGTCCAGGTAGAGCCATAATGTGGTTTGCAAGGTCAAGCTGTTCCGGAGCAGGTAGTCCACGAGCCATATTTAAATTAAGTTTGAGATCACTAAACTTTTGGAGCCGAGAGAGAAGCTGCTCCCTTCTTTTAATGAGAGTATCTAAACTTAAAGAATCTAGCATTTCATCAAGCACTTTGAATCATGAATCTAGCAATTTTGATTTAATCGATTCCAATACGCATTGGTTCAAGATTTGGTATTTAATTCTTCGACAAAAGATCTTGCTTCTAGCGGTGTTGTGCAATTGAGTATTGTGGGTACTTCTAGCATCAACGTGGCTTTCTTACTTTTTCGCACTACTTCTTTTACCTCAGGTATCCGTTTCGGTACCATGCTGAACTCCATTAGGCCTAGTCCCAACAATAATCTCGTGTAGTCTGGGTCTCCAGCCATTTCCCCACACATAGCAACAGGAGTACCAGCCTGTTTTCCAGCTCGAATAACACTATCAATAAGACGAAGTACCGATGGATGTAGTGGATCGTAAAGGTAATCAACTTCATCATCGATACGGTCAATAGCTAGAGTGTATTGTATTAGATCATTTGTCCCTATCGACAAAAAATCTAAATTCTTTGCAAATAAATCTGCAGCGATTGCTGCAGCTGGCACTTCGATCATACCTCCAATTGGTATGTTTGGGTCGAAATCAAGCCCCTCCCTTGCTAAATCTTCTTTAATTTCTTCGATAATCCGAAGAGTCTGATCTAGTTCTGAAAGGGAAGATAACATCGGAATCATGATTCGACATGACCCATGAACGGAAGCACGCATTATCGCTCTTAAATGCGGTTTGAATAACATCGGTTCATTCAGGCAAAGTCTGATAGCTCGGCGCCCTAAAGCTGGATTAACTTTTGCATCCTCATTAGGACGGCCACCATCTACTTGTTTGTCAGCACCTAAATCAAGGGTACGTATAGTAACGGTACCTGAAATTGCTGAGAGAACATTTTTGTATGTTTGATATTGTTCGGTTTCGTCTGGTAAGTCAATGCGGTTCATGTACAAAAATTCTGTTCTATATAAACCTACATCTGAACCACCAACATTTTTTAATTCTTCTACATCTAATGGGACTTCTATATTGCCGAGCAAATTGATTACTTTTCCATCAAGAGTTTTAGATGATTTCCTTTTGAGTGAAATTAGATATTTCTCTCGCCGGTTTTGTTTTCGCTGACGTTCTTGGAATTCGTCTATAAGTGACTGGTCAGGATTCACCAGTACCATTCCGTTATGGCCGTCGACAGCTAGTACATCATTATTTCTAATAAAGTTAATCGTTCCATGAAGTCCTACTACTGCAGGGATACTTAGACTCCTCGCTAAAATAGAAGTATGTGAAATCGGTCCTCCAAGACTGCTGATAAATCCAGCTATACCAAGATCGTGAAGCTTGACAAGATCTGCTGGCATAAGATCGTTTGTAACCACTACGCCACCTAAAAAATTACTTGGGTCGACTGTTATTGGCGTTCCATTCTCTGTGACAAGTTCTTGAAGAATATGGTCAACAATTTGTTGAATGTCATCTTTTTTTCCACGAAGATAATTGTCTTCAATTCCAAGAAAGTGCGTGGTTAGTCTTTCTATTTGTGTTTGTAATGCCCATTCAGCATTCACTAAATTTTGTTTTATAAATTCTATTGGTTGTTTCGAGATGATTGGATCTTTAAGAATTAATCGATGCACATCGATAAATGATTTTGCGTCACTGGAAGATTCATCAGAAACAGTCTTTTGAATAGCGTCTAACTTGTCGGAGACAGTCCCTAAAGCTATTTGAAAACGATTACTTTCATGCTCAATTTGATTTGTTGAAATTTTGTATTTAGGAAATTTATGGTGTACTGGGCCTAACACCACAGCTTTTCCTATAGCTACTTTAAATCCAATGCCTGAGCCAAAAAGCGAGAGCACTATTCTTTTTCCCCAAAACGGTTAGAAAAAACAGTCACAATCGCACTTAATGCTAAGTCTGCATCCTCTCCTTCTGCTGTGATTGTAATTTGACTGCCGCAAGTAGCAGCAAGCATCATTATTCCCATTATATTTTTCCCATCGACCGACTGCCCTTCAAGATTAAGATGAATATCGCTTTTATAGGTCATCGCAATTTTTACTAATTCAGCTGAAGCTCGCGCGTGTAATCCTAGCTTATTTATCACTTGGACAGTTTTTTGAAATTTCATTCTAATAGATATGCCCACAAACTAATTACAGATTAGGTTAGAAACTTAAGGAGAGTAGAAGGATCTTCCACACTTAAGATAGATTTTCTTTTTTCAGAATCGTTAAACATCGTTGCAAGACTAGATAGAATTTTTAGGTGTTTGTTAGAAGCGTCTGCAGGAACGAGCAATCCTATAGCCAGAATAATGGGTTGAGCATCAGGAGAATCAAAGTTTAAAGGCTCTCTAAGCCGGATTATCGCTGCTATACAGTCATCAATTCCATTTAGTCGCCCATGGGGTAGCGCTATGCCTCCACCGATTCCAGTACTTCCGAGGCGCTCTCTCTCCGTTAATGTGCGCGACACTGTATCCTTGTTAAGGGATGTACTATTGCTTGATAGCGAGATTGCTAGCTCCTCTAGCAATCTTTTCTTACTAGAGATTGTGACGTTAATGTGAATGCGGTCAATTGTCAAAATGCCTTCCAAACATTGCCTCTTTATTTTATCTGTCATAGGCCTTCATTTATTTAGTGAATGTTTCATAAAGTGGGATGACGGTTAGTTGAAGTTGGAATCAGCATTTGTTGCCTGTATTTGGTTACTGTACGTCTGGCCAAGTAAATTCCTTTTTTTCTAAGCTCCAGACTTATTGCTTGATCACTAAAAGGGTTTTCTGGAGACTCTGATTCTATCATTCTACGCACATCAATTTTTGCCATAGACGTCGAGTAACTTGTGCCTGTAGCATTATTGCATTTAGGTGTAAAAAAATCGTGAAATTTAAAAGTTCCTTTTGGTGTAAGCATATATTTTTCATGCGTGGCTCGCGATATAGTAGACGGATGAAGTTGTAATTTTCTTGAAAGCCAACGTTGCGTTAGAGGTTGCAGCTCTTCATGGTAAAAAAATTGTTCTTGATGTTTAATAATTTCATTGGCAATTCGAACAATAGTTTCTTGGCGCTTGTTTAAACTTTTGATAAGCCAGCGAGCTTCTTTTAGTTGTGATGCGAGAAAACCCTGACCAGTGTTATTTTTTTCTACATTCTGTGAGGAATTATATTCCGGGGTAATTCGAATAAGTGGATATAGATATGGATTTAACTCGATTATCCATCTTCCATTTTTTTTGCTAACAATGACATCCGGAGCAATATAGGTTGTCCGGTCGTTGTAGTATCTGAGCCCTGGCTCTGGATCTAGGCTTCTTATTAAATTTAGCGCTTGTGATAGTGTATTCTCTGTAATTCCAAGGATTTGCCGTAGCTTTTTTGTGTTTTTTTCCGCTACTAGCTCCAGATGATTTTCGATAATAATAGCAGCAGTTCGTCTTCCAGGTGTTCCTGCAGCCAATTTTTTTATTTGCAATAGAAGACACTCTTTCAGATTTCGCGCACCAATACCTGGTGGGTCAATTGCTTGGATTTGACTTAGGACTTCCTCTAACTCATTATCTGTGAAACTATTCTGATGCCCAATGATGCAGTTGATTTCGTCAAAGGATGCATCAAGATAACCACGTTTGTCTATATTGCCAATCAGCGCCTCTNCAATAATTCGTTTTCTTGAATCCAAATACCTGATTGAGAGGGCATCCCTAATTTTTTGAGCAAGATCGCCGTTTTCATTATCATCACCCAAGTTACCAAATTTATCCACATCATTCAAACTAGCAGACTCTTTTTTTAACGAATCCTGAAAGACTAGAGAACTGGGGTTCTCGCGAGAATTAATACTGCTGATGGATGATTGTTCGTAATTTCTTGTCTGCTTTACTCCATCGCAAGTTTGAGTTTCCTCAAAACTCTCCACAAAAGGGTTTAGCTCTAAGGCTAGTTCAAGTGTTTCGCAAAGTGTTTTCGATGATGCTTTTAACACAGAAACAGATTGTTTAAGATAAGGGCTAATACGTTGTTTTTGCCCCGGGCGAATAGCAAGAGTTGTTTTAACCAAAACGTGATGAGCTTCTAAGTTGATCCTATAAGCGAAATTCATCGCCAAGGTAAACCGATCGGACTTGTGTATCATTAAGTATTTCCGACGGAGTGCCAGATGTAAGTACCTTTCCAGCTGATAGAATATATGCATGATCACAAATTCCTAGAGTTTCGCGCACATTGTGATCTGTAATGAGCACGCCGATCCCGTTTTTCCTCAAATAACGAATGGTTTTCTGTAAATCTCCCACTGATATTGGATCTATACCTGCGAACGGCTCATCCAAAAGTATGAATGATGGCTCTAAAGAGACCGCTCTCGCGATTTCTACTCGACGCCTTTCTCCACCTGATAAAGTGAGACCAAGTGATGCGCTTTTATGAATTATGCCGAAATCATGCAACATCTTTTCCGTTCTATCTAGCCGTTCTTCTCGGCTTAAATGTGGTAACGCTTCTAGCACTGCAAGAATGTTCTCTTTTACGGTAAGCCTACGAAAAATAGAGGGCTCTTGGGGTAGGTAACCAACACCTAGTCTCGCGCGTTGATGCATCGGGAGATTACTGATTTCTTTTTGATCAAGAAAAATGTGTCCATCATCTATACGTATCAAACCACAAATCATATAAAAGCAAGTTGTTTTGCCTGCTCCATTTGGTCCTAAAAGACCCACAACCTCGCCACTACTAACCTTTAGATCAACATGATCGACTACGGTTTGGTTTCTAAAGCTTTTAACAAGCTGTTTTGTTTCAAGAGTAGACAACGTATGTCCTATATTGCCTCGCAATTTTAATAGTTTTGTGAAGAAACCTACATTGAAAAATCAATTTTCCGGCTTCCTAGGTATGTTTGAAAAAGTAGCCCAATCATCTTTCCATGCTTTAGTTTTTTCTTCCAAAACCTCAAGACTACTGACTGGTATCCAAGCCGGGATAGATGGCGGTAAAACGACCTGAATCCAACTATCTTTGGTTGAGATCATTTGAACTCGTTCTTGAGGTTCGAAAAAGCCAACAACGTACGAATTCACGGAGGGTAACCAACGCGCACGAACCCTACTACCGGTAATAATCGCTTGGTTATCGCCCACATTTCGCGTGTAAGATTCAGCTACCCAGACACTAATGCCATTTGGGATACTGATTCGAGCCCAACCCTTCTCAATTGTTAAAATCTTGACAGGTGTATTTTTTGATAAGTCGCCAAGAACAGTTGCTGTATTTTGAGGCTTAGCTTTTACTCTTACGTTTGATTTTGCGACTCGACTTGGAACGAATGCTACGACCTCTTCACCATTGTTAGTCATCTTTTCGTTGATTTCAGTTGTACTATTTTTCTGATTTACTTCCTTACTTTGGGGATCCACAATAGAAGGTACTGAAGATTGCAAAGATAGATTGTTTGAGGTCGGCTGAATTACTAATTTTGGTCGATTAACTTCGTTACTTCCATAATCTTCAGAGGATCCTACACTGATTGTAGATAATCGTTCAGTTCGACTTTTCAAAGAGCCGCTACCTCGAACTGATATTTTTTCGGTTCTTATATAGTAGATTATGGTATCACCTATTATTGTGTTTAAGTGCTGTTGAAGTTTCGCATTTCCAGAAAAAGTGGCAATATCTTCAATTTCGTCTATTTCGATAATTTCAGCCATGCCTTTAATTAAATGATCGCTTCCTTCAGGTTGCTGTTCAAATATTGCTGGGTTTCCGTAAGCAAGTGCTTTCTGAAGCACATTGTCTTCAAAAATAAGTTGGATTTCGTCGGCATTCATATACAGTGAACCTTGACGAATCGTTACTTTGCCGCTGTATTTCCAGATGCCTTTAGAAACATCTATCTCAATGTTTTCGGCATCAACTGTAGCTGGCTGGTTTCTATCACTCTCTAGCGCGATAGACGGTGCGACATAAGTATTTGTTAACAGCAAAAATAGTACTATACGAATCATGCCAATTTTTCTTGGGGTCAGGTTGTTGGTAGTAGTAAATTTATGTGGGTTGTGGGTTTTCAATAACTTTAGTATTTTAATCTGGGCTCTAATTGCAATGTTAACTCGTCAGTACTAGTTCTAAATCTATTTCCTGCTTCTGATGAAAAACATACTTCTGATAATAACAATGGAGAAAAGTCGATGTTGTTGGTTTTTTCCGGCAGTTTTTCAATAACTTTTACATTGCCCCTTAGAACTACAACTGATCCATTTTCTACAACAACACCTTCATCTCCATATATTACCTGTGGCGGATTTTTATTCTCAGATATGAACAAGCATGGCTTTTTTACCATAACCATGCCAAGATGAGGAAAAAATTCCAGATAATCGCCTCGAAAAGTATATGATTCACCAGATTCTTGACGACTCCTAGAAACAAAGTTCTCAATAAAATAATCAGCCTGGCCACTTTGTTCTATAGTGTATTTCGCATTGTCTACACCATAGAAAGCTAACTGAATCCACAGCCCAACTCCCGCCAAAATAACAAGACACGATAGTACTAATGTTAAGTTATTTTTTAAAACATGCATCAAAATATTCCAGCACGTATTAAATCTAGAGCGTTTAGCGCACCTACGGGTACCCCATTTTCATCAACAACAAAAACCCCATTAATTGATTGATTTTGCATCAGATCCACGACTTCGGCTGCTAGTGTTCGAAGTGATACTGTTTGTGGTGCTAGGGTCATGACATCGTCGATTAAGCAATTAGACAGATCGTGGCCTCGATTCAATGTTCGACGTAAATCACNATCGGTATAAATTCCCACTAGTTTATCATTCTTATCCACAACGCCAGTCATGCCTAACCCCTTATTCGATGTCTCTTCGAGCGCATTCGAAACCATTGTTCCGATCTTAACTATTGGGAGTTCTTGGTTAGCATGCATTACATCTTCGACATAGAGCAATAGTCGTCTTCCCAGTGCACCGCCAGGGTGGCTGCGAGCAAAATCTTCTCTAGAAAAGCCCCTAGATTGTAAAACAGCAATAGCTAGAGCATCTCCCATTGCTAAAGTTGCTGTTGTGCTAGTAGTCGGAGCAAGATTGTGCGGACACGCTTCGCGCTCGACACCAATGTCGAGGCAGACATCGGCTGCTATGCCGAGTTCAGATTTGCTGAAGCCAGTTAAGGCTATTAATGGAATACCCATCCGTTTAATTATCGGGAGAATAGTGAGCACTTCTGGTGTTTGACCAGAACTTGAAATAGCAATAAGTAAATCACCTGGAGTAATCATTCCCAGATCACCGTGACTAGCTTCACCAGGGTGAACAAAAAATGCCGGCGTCCCTGTGCTAGCCATTGTTGCAGCAATCTTCCCTCCTATATGACCTGATTTTCCCATTCCAACTACTACTACTCGGCCGGCGCAGGTCAGAATAAGCTGACAGGCCTTATTAAACGGCTGACCGATTCTTTCTATTAGTTGTTCAAGTGCCTCAGATTCAAGCTGAATGACCTTTTTACCGTGATCAATAAAGTTAGTTAAATTCAATTTATCGAGGCCTGTTTTTGTTGGAAAAATGCCTATTCTACTGGAATGACGCTTATTCGAAGATGGTTATCTAATAAATCAAGCGACTGAATCGATTATAGAGGGTTAAAATGCCTTGTAATTATGCAAGTTCACCAAAATTTATACATTTTTCTAACCAAATATAGCGATCGAAGAAATGGAAAAATCTGATGTTCTTTTTAATTTAGTGGGTATCAAATTTGGGTATAAGGATGAGATCGTCTATTTCCAATTTAACCTCGAGGTATTGCGAGACAAGATAACAGTGATAATGGGTCCAAGTGGTTGTGGAAAATCAACCCTATTAGGTTTAATGACGGCTCAGTTGGAGCCTGATGAAGGAACGGTATTTTTTGATGGTGATTCGCTGTCGAAACTGTCGCAAAGAGATTTATACTCTATTAGGCGTCGTGTGGGAATGATGTTTCAAAATAATGCTTTGCTTAGTGATCTGACCGTTTTTGAGAACGTGGCGTTTCCGGTTCGAGAAAACAGTAAAATGACAGATTCATTGATTCGAAATCTTGTTTTGATGAAACTGCAGATGGTTGGTCTTCGGGGCGCAGCGCAACTCATGCCGGAAATGCTTTCCGGCGGTATGGCTCGTCGTGTGGCTCTCGCTAGATCTTTAGCATTAGATCCAGATTTAATATTCTATGATGAACCATTTACTGGTTTGGATCCTATATCAAAAGGCATAATCGTGCGACTTATAAAAGATACAAATACAGTTTCCGGTGCAACTTCTGTGGTCGTAACCCAAGATGTAAGCGAAGGTTTGACGATTGCTGATCAGGTCATCATTTTATCCAAGGGTCAAGTTGTGGCAATCGGAGCACCATCTGATGTAGTTAAAAGCAACAATGCAGAAGTTCGTCAATTTCTTAATGCTGAGCCCGATGGACCACTCCCATTTCATTATCCTGCTCCCAATTATGAGGAGCAGCTTATAAGCACGCATCGATGACTTGGTTCGATAATTGGAGCGGGAGATTAATGTCTAATGTGCAGTCCTTGGGGCGCGCTGGAATTTTCCTTTTGGATACACTTAAATCATTATTGAGACTGGGCGGGCGAACAGACTTATTAATTTCCCAGGTTTATTTTTTAGGTGTAATGTCAGTTTCCGTAATAGCTGTAGCGGGACTTTTTGTTGGTATGATGCTCGGATTTCAAGGTTATTATAGTTTGACAACATTTGGCGCAGAATCGTCTTTAGGGTTAGCCATTACTTTGTTTCTAACACGAGAACTAAGCCCCGTTTTGACGGCCTTGTTGTTTGCGGGTCGTGCGGGATCATCTATGGTCTCAGAAATTGGATTGATGAGAGTTACTCAACAACTTTCAGCAATGGAAATGATGGCAGTAAATCCAGTTGATCGTGTTATTGCGCCCAGATTTGTAGCAGCGCTGATAGCTGTACCGATTTTAACCGCATTATTTACTGTATTTGGTATGTTAGGGGGATATATCGTAGGAGTTTCGATACTAGATGTTAATAGCGGTATGTTTTGGGCATCAATTGAGGCAGGAATCGATTTTTCTGATGATATATTGAGCGGCATGATTAAAAGTGTAGTTTTTGGATTTGTCATATCCTGGATATCAGTTTTTTTGGGATACCATGTAACTTNAGAAACATCGGGGGTTAGTAAAGCTACTACTAAAGCTGTAGTACTTGCTAGCGTGGTTATTCTCGGCCTTGATTATGTTATGACTGCGATTATGTTTAATGAGGTGTGATGATTATGAAGCATAAGCGAATAGAAACGGCAGTGGGATTTTTTCTTTTAGTTGGAATTGTAGCTATTGTTTGGTTGACAATCCAAATTGGTAATTGGTCACCCATTAGGTCTCAGAATTATGAGGTAACAGCAAATTTTGACAACATAGGGGGCTTAACAGTCAGAGCACCCGTAACGGTAGCAGGAGTAGTGGTGGGTGAGATTTCTGAAATCAATTTGGATACAGATGATTATAGTGCCAAGGTTACATTACGTATTGATCAGAGACATTCTAATTTACCCACTGATACTAGCGCCGCGATATTCACTGCTGGTCTACTTGGAGCCCAATATGTCGGTTTAGATCCAGGAGGCGAAGATTATTATCTCGAAGANGGGGATGAAATTGAGATAACGCAGTCCGCTATAGTTCTCGAAAATTTGATTGGTCGTATTTTGATTCGTACAGCCGAGGAAAAACAGTAGTGATAATTTACTACAAGCGTATTTTATTCTTAATAATTTTTCTACCTTATTTTACATTTGCCGACTTACCGCCCGATAAGTTGATTACTCAGACTGTGCAACAGCTGATCCTCGAGTTGACCGACCGTAAAACCGAGCTCGAGGGTGATCGCACCCAATTATATGAATTGGTAGATCGAGTTATTGTTGAACACATTGCTGTTGAAAGAGTGGCAAAGCTAGTTCTCGGTAAACATTGGCGTGAAGCATCCATGGAGCAGCGCTCTCGTTTTGCTTATGAATTTAAAAATTTGCTGATTCGGACTTATGCGTCGGCTTTATTTGATTATACTGGAAGTGAAAAAATGACCTTTAGACCTTTGAAAATTATAGGCACCGAACGAACCATCGTGGTGCGTTCAGATATTAAGTTACCAGGTTTATCCGCAATACCAGTGAATTATCGATTTTTGCGAAACCACGATGCAGAATGGAAGATATTCGATGTGACAATAAATGGCATAAGTCTTGTAACCAATTATAGATCGAGTTACTCTCAGCTAATTGAACGCGAAGGTCTGGATGTGTTGATCGGGCGGCTTGAACAGAAAACTGCAATGAGTCAATGAGCCAAATAAGAAGAACTTACGAAGATCATTGGCATTTCGAAGGCGAGCTATCTTTCGAGACCGTGTGTGAAATCCTGCCTAAATGTCCGGAGATTGAGGCAGATAAAACAGTAACTGTAGATCTTTCCGGCGCCACCTTAGTTGATAGTGCTGGCCTTTCTCTTTTGATCGAGTGGCGCAGACTAGCGGAAAATAAAGGAGGAGTGATTAGATACATAAATCTATCATCAAGTTTGTCACGACTCTTTAATTATGCAGGACTAGATTTCCTACTGGTTGGTAATGATTCATGATCGGTGTAATTTTCGGGAATGTATTTTTCTAATAGCCTAAAAATTTGTCACGGTATAGAATCACAAGGATAGTTGGAAAATATGGAAGGAAAAATATGGTAACACCAGAAGACATAAAGCGTTTGATTGAGGCTTATTTCTCGGAGTCGGAAGTTACGGTATCAGGTGATGGCCGCCATTTTGAAGCCATTATAGTTTCTGATGAATTTTCGGGAAAATCCAGAATTCAGCAACATCAGATGGTATATGAGGCCCTTGGTGATAGAATGAGGGAGGAAATTCACGCGCTTTCGATGCGTACAATGACTCTCGAGGACTCGGCTAAGGAATCAACAGTGCAAAAATGATTGGGGAGTATTTTTTATGGGAATAGAAGAAAAAATCAGTAAAGTCATAGAGGAAAATCCGATTATGCTTTTTATGAAAGGTTCGCCGGATTTCCCACAGTGTGGGTTTTCTGGACGAGCAGTACAGATTCTTGAAGCTTGTGGTGCTAAGTTCGGTTCTGCGGATGTCTTAATGGATCAAGAACTTAGGGAGGCAATAAAAGCATATTCAAACTGGCCAACTATCCCACAGTTGTATATTGGTGGAGAGTTAGTGGGTGGCAGTGACATCATGATGGAAATGTATGAAAATGGTGAGCTTAAGGAAAAGATCGACGCATTGAACAATTAGTGGGATAAAATGTCTATCGAGAGGGAAAAAAGGCGCTATTTTAGGCGCCTTTTTTAAACGATATTGTATTAGTAGAAGTTTCTATTAAATTTAAATCAATGATCTACTAATAAAAGAAATAGGTAGCCTAATATATGGATAAGCTTATAGTTCGTGGTGGACGGTCTCTAGATGGAGAAATTCGAATTTCTGGTGCTAAGAATGCCGCTCTTCCCGCCCTTATAGCTTCTTTATTAGCGACCACGCCTCTGCAGATTAAGAATGTTCCTCATCTGCGCGATATAACAACGACCTTAAAATTACTCCAGTGCCTAGGGGCCTCGATACAGGTGGATGAAAAGCTTGCGATCGAAGTTGATGCTAGCCAGCTTGATGTGTTACGCGCCCCATATGAGCTTGTTCGAACCATGCGCGCCTCTATTTTGGTGTTGGGCCCTCTGTTAGCACGCTTTGGTGAAGCAGAAGTTTCTTTACCAGGGGGCTGTGCAATTGGCTCTAGGCCAGTCAACTTGCACATAAAAGGCCTCGAAAGTATGGGTGCAAAGTTTGATTTAACGGGGGGATATATACGAGCCAATGTTCCAAACGGTCGACTGAAAGGGGCACAAATATTTTTTGACACTTCTACCGTAACTGGAACTGAAAATTTGATGATGGCTGCCACCCTCGCCGAGGGCACTAGTGTTTTAGAAAATGCGGCAAGGGAACCCGAGGTTATTGATCTAGCTAATTGCTTAATTTCAATGGGAGCATGCATCAGCGGAGCAGGGACTAATATTATTAGAATCGAGGGAGTAAAGAAATTAAGTGGTGGATGCCACACTGTAATTCCAGATCGAATTGAAGCAGCAACTTATCTTGTAGCTGCTGCAACTACACATGGGCGAATCCGACTTCGTGGCATAAGCTCTAAGCTCTTAGATGCCGTAATAGAGAAATTAAGGGCGGCGGGCGCCAATATCGATTTGTTTAAAAATGATATTGAATTGAAAGCACCAAGTAAGCGGCTACAAGCAGTTGACATACACACAGCACCTTTTCCTGCGTTTCCGACCGATATGCAAGCACAGTTTGTGTTGCTTAACTCTATTGCACATGGTTCAGCGGCTATTACAGAAACTGTATTTGACAATCGGTTTATGCATGTGCAAGAACTTAAACGAATGGGAGCTGATATCAACGTTCGTGGCAACATTATCTACGTCACTGGAGTAAATAGACTAAGTGGAGCTCAAGTTATGGCGACAGATCTTAGAGCTTCGGCCTGTCTGGTTTTAGCAGGACTGGTAGCGGAAGGCGAAACAGTAATAGATCGTATCTACCATATTGATCGTGGATATGAAAGTATCGAAGAAAAGCTTGCTCAATGTGGAGCCCTTATTCGCCGGATTCCGTCTATGGGCACAGATCAGGTAGCGATAGCTAGTTAAAGATGTTTAAATCAATACAGAGTTGGAATTAATTTCATGGGTTGTGCCTTAGGGTTAGTGATCAATTGCAACGATTAAATACTAAAATAGAAGGTTTTGGAGCGGCGCTAGAGTCGCTTTTACAGCGTCCAATTTCTCGGAATCTCGCTATTCGCTCGACCGTAAAAAATATAATCGAAGACGTTCGTAGTCGTGGTGACTTAGCAGTTGTTGAACATACTTGCCGACTAGATGATCTGCAAGTTTCTGATATTAGTGCATTAGAAGTTTCTACCGCTGAAAGAAAAAAATCATTAGACAGTCTTTCGCAAGACTTACGGAAATCTCTCGAGCAAGCTACGGAAAGAATTAAAACATTTCATGATCAACAGAAAGGGTTTAGTTGGAAATATGACGATAAACATGGAAATAGATTAGGTCAGCTATTGAATCCATTAGATCGGATAGGAATATATGTTCCAGGTGGTAGAGCTGCCTACCCATCCTCAGTTCTAATGTCAGCTATTCCTGCACAAATTGCCGGCGTTTCGGAAATAGTTATGGTTGTTCCTACACCCGGTAACCAAGTAAATGATAGTGTGATAGCTGCTTCTTACTTGTTGGGTATTGACCGAGTTTTCCGTATAGGTGGGGCACAAGCAATCGCTGCTCTCGCATTTGGTACGGAGTTTATTCCACAGGTTGATAAGATAGTCGGCCCAGGTAACGAGTATGTAGCGGCTGCAAAGAAAGAATTATTTGGCGAGGTGGGTATTGACATGATAGCTGGCCCATCTGAAGTAGTAATCATCGCGGACTCTGATGCAAATCCAGAATGGTTGGCCTTAGATATTTTCTCGCAGGCTGAGCATGATACACAAGCACAAGCAATTTTAATTTCAGCTGATGATGAGTTAATCAAGGAAGTGGAGTTTGCGGTTGATAGACTCCTTCCACAAATGGAGCGAAAATCGATAATCCATTCTTCGCTATCAGAAAATGGGGCCCTTATAAAGGTTGAGTCGCTTGAAGAAGCAGTGCTTGTTGCCAACAAGATCGCGCCAGAGCATTTGCAGTTAATGGTGAATAACCCAGAGGTTTTGATAGAAAAAATAAAACACGCGGGCGCGATCTTTGCTGGATATTGGAGTGCGGAAGTGCTCGGAGATTATTGTGCGGGACCCAGTCATGTCCTTCCTACTTCAGGTACCGCTCGGTTTAGTTCACCACTTGGAGTGTATGATTTCCAAAAAAAGACTAGCCTAATTCATTGCTCTAAAGATGGAGCTAGAGAGTTGGCTAACATAGCATCAACTCTCGCAGAATGTGAAGGTCTTTTTGCCCATGCTCTTTCTGCTAGATGTCGGGCCAAGAGTAGCTAGATGAATAAAAACATGGATATAAAGGATATTATTTATCAACGTGTTCGTCCTGAAATTAGAGAAAGATTAGCGTATGAGGTTGCACCGTCGGATGGATACGTGAAACTAGATTCGATGGAGAGCCCTTATGTTTGGCCAGAATCAGTGCGGAATGATTGGCTTTCGGAGCTTCGAGATATTGAAATGAATCGTTATCCAGATGCGCTCGGGAGCAAATTATGTGATGCAATTAGAGCATGGGTTTCACTAAGAGATACAAGTGGAATTCTTTTGGGCAATGGTTCCGATGAGTTGATTCAGATGATTATGATGACGGTTGGTGGCCCCGTAATGGCACCCGAACCTACATTTGGAATGTACAAAATGATTGCAGAGGCATTGGGTCTTCAATTCATTGGCATTCCTTTGATGAAAGATTTTTCTCTCGATATTCAACAGATGGTTGAACATATCGAAGCCTATGATCCTAGCTGCGTTTTTTTTGCTTACCCGAACAATCCAACCGGAAACCTGTTTAATTATAGTGAGATTCAAGATTTAATAGAAATTACCAGAGGTCTTGTAATTATAGATGAGGCATACTACCCCTACTCTGGAAGAACATTCGTAAGTGAGCTGCACGAGAAGAAAAATGTGGCGATACTGCGTACCTTCTCGAAATTTGGGCTAGCAGGTTTACGCTTGGGTTTTTTAGCGGCACCTCATTTGTGGATAAACGAAATAAATAAAATAAGATTACCGTATAATGTCAATACATTGACTCAAATTAGCGCAAAATTCGCTATACAAAAAGATTCTTGGTTTCGAGGGCGCGCTGAGATAATACGAGAAGAACGACAGCGTTTGTTTTATCGTTTGGAAAAATTTACAGCGATCAAAGTTTTCCCTAGCTCGTCAAATTTTATTTTGTTTAGATTGCAAGAACATGATGCTGATATTATTTTCGCTGAATTAATTCGACAAAAAATATTGATCAGAAATATGAATGGGACTGACAAATCATTAGCTAACTGCTTGAGAGTTACGGTCGGGACGGCTGAGGAGAACGAAAAGTTTATTCAAGCTCTATCTTTGTCGATTAAAGGCTAGTGTGTTCGAGTATTTCTGAATAGTTGGATTCTGATCTTAATTATATTGGCAGTAAAGTTTACTAATTTCCATCGATAAACAGGTATAAGTTAAATATGGATATTGTTCTTTTTGATTCAGGCAACCACGCTGAAGTGATTATGAATATAATTGATAGTGCTAATAAACAGACAGTATTGGGTTATTCTGCACCTTACATAAAAAATAAGAACTTGTCAGTTTGGAGATAAATATCTGTTATAGTTTTCAGTTGCTCGGAAGACTCTTTTATAATACCTAGCTTGAATTATGTTTTGGTAATTATGATACCAATAAATTGCGCTATATATGATGATCAGAAAAGCTGAAATTATTCGAAAAACTAGAGAAACTAGCATTTCAGTGGGTTTGGACTTTAATGGGTCTGGACTTGCTGCGCTTGAGATCGGTATTCCTTTTTTTGAACACATGCTAGACCAAGTAGCCCGTCATGGACTAATTGATCTTAGTATCAATGCTATTGGTGATCTTGACATCGATGCACACCACACTGTGGAAGATATAGGTATTACTTTAGGCCAGGCTTGCTCTAAAGCACTAGGTGATCGGCGGGGAATACAGAGGTATGGCTCTGCTTATGTGCCTTTGGATGAAGCGTTGAGTCGTGTTGTTCTAGATTTTTCGGGGCGACCAACGTTAGAGTTCGAGGTGATTTGGCCGCGCGCGCGAGTGGGAACGTTTGATGTTGATTTAATACACGAATTTTTCCAAGGATTTTGTAATCATGCTGGAGTAACTTTACACATTGATGCCTTGCGTGGTTCGAACGCTCACCACATTGCTGAAACAATCTTTAAAGCTTTTGGCAGAGCTTTACGTGATGCAGCAACTATAGATCCCAGAATTAGCGATGTNGTGCCATCAACAAAAGGATCTCTTTAGGTAAAATAACGTGTCCAAAATCGCTGTTCTAGATCTTGGTGCTGGCAATCTTCATTCTGTGGGAAAAGCTCTCGAGTATGTAGCACCTGATCACCAGGTCTTAATTACAGAAAATCCTAAAGTAATACTCGATTGTGAGCATGTAGTGATGCCTGGTCAAGGTGCGATCGGTAGTTGGTTTCAGAGTTTGGATAAGTTAGCTTTGTTTGATGTAGTCGCAGTAGTTTTGGAAACTCGACCAGTACTTGGGATTTGTTTAGGTCTTCAGGCGCTTTATGGATTTAGTGAAGAGGATGGTGGAGTTAATGGATTCGGCTGGCTTTCGGGGCGAGTGCAACGATTCCCCATTGCACATAGAGAGTCGAAGACGCAATTAAAGGTTCCGCACATTGGTTGGAATAATGTGCAACAGTTGTCCCCTCATCCTCTTTGGAAGGATATTCCCGATAACACACGTTTTTATTTCGTGCATAGCTACTATGCATGCAGTGACGTGACGAGTGAAATATCAGGCAGAACAAACTATGGATTGTCTTTCGTTTCAGCTGCCACAAGATCAAATGTATTTGCGGTACAATTTCACCCAGAGAAAAGTCACGTCCAAGGCCTAAATTTTCTCAACAATTTTGTCTCGTGGGATGGGAGTTTGTAGAGTTTAGAAAAAATTTCAAAGAACTTTAAGGATTTCTCTAGGAATGATTTTAATACCAGCTATTGATATTAAATCGGGTCGTTGTGTTCGATTACGGCAAGGCGATTTTTTGGATGAAACAGTATTTAGTAATGATCCATTAGCGATAGCTAAACAATGGATTGATCAGGGCGCAGAACGACTTCACATCGTGGATTTAGATGGAGCTGTCAACGGTAAACCTGTAAATAAGAGCACTATAAATGCTATTGCTAAGCAGTTTCCAGAGGTGCCAATACAAGTAGGAGGTGGGATTCGGGACGAGCAAACCATTGAGTCGTATCTAGGTATAGGAATAGAGTTTGTAATCGTGGGCACAATAGCTGTCAATGAGCCTCAGTTTGTAAAAAATCTTTGTCAGAAGTATGAGGGGCATATGATGGTTGGTCTAGATGCTAGGGATGGAAAAATTGCGATTGATGGATGGTCTGCCTTCTCGAATCACGATGTAATCGATTTCGCAAAAGAGTTCGATGGCAGTGGTGTTGCGGGAATTGTTTATACGGACATAGCAAGAGATGGAATGCTGTCCGGAACAAATGTTGAAGCCACAGCAAAGTTAGCCACCGCCATCACTACACCAGTTATCGCATCTGGTGGCATACGAGACTTAGAGGATATCAGGAAACTCCTTAGTGTTGGTGAATCGATAATTTCTGGCGCTATTACCGGTCGGGCGATCTATGAGGGCACGTTGCAATTCGAAGAAGCCAACAAGTTAGTGCTATCGGATATTGGAAAAAAATAAAAACTATGGCCCTTGCGAAACGAATTATTCCTTGTATGGATATTGATGCTGGAAGAGTGGTTAAAGGTATCAAGTTTGTCGATCTTCAGGATGCAGGTGACCCCGTAGAAGTAGCGAGAAGATATCATCAACAGAAAGCAGATGAAATCGCTTTTCTTGATATTACAGCTAGCTCGGACCAACGCGATATTATGGTTGGAGTGGTGAATGCGGTAGCTAGCAAAGTCTTCATTCCAATGACTGTTGGCGGGGGGATTAGAACAATGAAGGATGTGCATAAAATGTTGCGAGCTGGGGCAGACAAGGTCTCCATCAATACCGCTGCTGTCACGTCCCCAAACTTTGTTAAAGAAGCGAGTAATCATTTTGGATCACAATGCATTGTAGTTGCTATGGACGCCAAGAGGGTGGATGGAAATTGGGAAGTTTTTACGCATGGTGGCCGTAATCCAACAGGAATTGATGTCTTGGATTGGGCGCAGAAAATGGACGACTTTGGAGCAGGTGAGATTCTTCTTACTAGCATGGATCGTGACGGGACGAGAGATGGCTTCGATCTTGCATTAACTCGAGCGGTATCCGATAGCGTGACAATACCGGTAATCGCGTCGGGGGGAGTAGGTAATTTAGAGCATTTAGCACAAGGTGTGTTGACTGGTGGAGCGGATGCCGTGTTGGCTGCCAGTATATTCCACTTTGGAGAATTTACTATTGATGAGGCGAAAGATTATATGGAATCATGTGGAATAGAGGTTAATAGATGAAAAAAAAGGAATGGTTAGAACAGGTACTTTGGACTGCTGATGGTTTAGTACCAGCTATCGCACAAGATGTAGATTCGCGCCGCATCATGATGATGGCCTGGATGAATCGGGAAGCTTTAGAAGCGACCGTGAAAGAAGGGCGTGCTGTTTATTGGTCAAGATCGAGAAAACGTTTGTGGAGGAAAGGTGAAGAGTCTGGTTATGTACAGAAGGTTGAAGAAATCAGACTGGATTGTGACAATGACGTAATTCTGTTGCTTGTAAAGCAGATAGGGGGTATTTCTTGCCATACTGGGCGAGAAAGTTGTTTTTTTAGCCGATTTGAAGATGATCGTTGGATTGTTGTAGACCCGCTAATTCGACCGCCAGAGGAGATTTACAAATCCCGAAGCAAGATGTAAGAGCAATTATTTTATGTTTAAATTGGTTGATAATTAGCGTTTAAACGTCAACTAGACATGAATAACGAAACCAAGATTCTTGATAAATTCGAAGTATTATCCGAATTTCTTGAGAAACGGTTATTATTAGGGGAGATCAAAAAAGCAAAAACTCATTGATTGACCAACCTAAATGGTTCGTTTTATGCGTTAGAAGTCTGTAAACTAGCTTTGGATATGAAAAAGATTGGAGGCATTACTTATGGGATTAGGTGGAATTAGCATTTGGCAACTACTAATAGTTTTGGTCATCGTTGTTATGATTTTCGGAACAAAAAAGTTACGAAATATGGGTGGTGATCTTGGAACTGCGGTCAAAGGGTTTAAGAAATCTGTTAAGGAAGATCCTGGGTCTGATGCTCCGCTTAAAAGTCAGGTGGAGGAGGAGTCTGATAAAGATGGAGAAGACCTAAGCGAGATGACTGAAGATTCGACCGAAAAAAAAGACAACACCTGAGTTTTTAGGGACTAAGGATCAGTTGTGTTTGATGTTGGATTTTGGGAATTAGCGATAATCGCTGTAATAGCGCTTATTGTGATTGGACCTGATCGCTTGCCTCGGGCCGCACGTACAGCTGGGCTTTGGGTTGGAAGGGCGCGTCGAATAGTAGCAGACGTTAAAGCAGACATTGATAGGGAAGTTAGAGAAAGCGAATTAGCTGATTTAAAAACCGTCGAAAAAGAAATAAAAAGTGCAAGTAGTTCAATAAAGACAGCTGGCGAGAAGTTAGTGGAAGATAGTGAGCTTTCTAATATTAAGAGTACTGGCAAAAGTTTGGTGGATTCGATCGATGAAGAATTAACGGCTACAAAGAAAGCGGTTAAATCGTCGGAAGAACATCAGATCGAAACCGCTGCTAAGGATAACGAATCTGCGCCCAGAAGTAATAATGACTCAGAAACCAAAAGTTGAATTCAATAATTAAAGCATTTAGGAGCTAATAGTTGCCAGCCAAGAAACGCCCCAAAAGCTCGGCGACTACCTTTGTTTCCCATCTCCTTGAGCTGAGAAATCGTCTGTTTTGGGGTCTCGGCGCAGTGTTGGCAGTATTTATTGTAGCCGCTCCATTTGCCAATCAGTTATATCAGATTTTAGCTGCTCCATTGATGGCTGCCTTGCCTGAAGGCAATAGTATGATTTCAACTCAACCTCATGGACCGTTTTTCGTGCCATTCAAATTCGCATTTGCGGTATCCGTGGCTGTGGCAATGCCATATTTGCTTTATCAGTTATGGGCATTTATTGCGCCAGGGCTTTATAGCCACGAAAAACGCTTGGCGGTTCCAATTTTGGTGTCCAGTAGTGTATTGTTCTATCTAGGTATTCTTTTTGCTTATTTTGCGGTCTTTCCACTTATATTCGCGTTTTTTGCAGGCAGTGCACCTGATGGAGTGTCAGTAATGACTGACATAAATATGTATCTTAGCTTTGTTCTCAAATTATTTTTTGCGTTTGGATTAGCATTTGAAGTACCTGTGGCAACGGTGTTGCTAGTTAAAGCAGGCGTAACAACCACAAAGAATCTAGCCACAAAGCGACCCTACATTATAGTTGGTGCTTTTGCTGTTGGCATGTTGCTGACACCGCCAGATATTTTTTCCCAAACAATGTTAGCTATCCCTGTGTGGATTTTGTTTGAGTTAGGTTTGTACTTTTCCCGCGTCACTACCAAGAAAAAGAACGCGAACGAACATGAAACTCCATCTGATAACGAAATATCTGATTAAATATTATTTTTTGTTAGTCTTTTACCCATCGATTGTTATAAAAAGTTCTATAGTTCCGAGTTACAGTGGATAAGTCATTAAACGATACTCGTCAAGTATTAAGGTCTTTTGTCTCAAAAGACGAGGAAAGTCGGGCACGGGCGTTAGTTAAAGAAATTCCTCTAGATAAAGATGTAAGACGCTCAATCGAGAACGATGCAGTGCAGATGATTCGCACTGTTCGATCAAAACGGCGTCGAGGAAATTTAGAGAATTTCTTAGCTCAGTATGGTCTTTCTACTCAGGAAGGTGTCGCATTAATGTGTCTTGCAGAAGCAATGCTTCGTGTACCAGACAGCTACACTATCGACGAATTAATCAAGGATAAGATTGAACCATATAGTTGGAATGAGCATCTTGGTAAGTCAAATTCATTTCTCGTTAATTTGTCCACCTGGGGTTTGATGTTGACAGGTCGAGCGTTTTTAGTGAAGCCCGAATCAATTAGCGGAACGATCACCCAGATAATCAGGCGATTAGGAGAGCCAATAGTGCGTGAGGTAATTGCTGGTGCAATGAAAGTTTTAGGCGCAGAGTTTATTTTAGGCCGTCAAATTTCTGAGGCACTAAAACGTGGCCGTTCGATGATTGAGAAAGGATACACATATTCTTTTGATATGCTAGGAGAAGCTGCTCGTAACGAGTTGGATGCACAAAAGTATTTTGATTCTTACAGTTTAGCAATTAGCGAAATTGGTAAAACAATCACATGCCACGACATCCATAAGAATTCCGGTATTTCTGTAAAACTTTCAGCACTTTATTCACGTTATGAAAGAAGCCAATCGGACGTGATGTTGCCAAAGATGGTCGAGAGGGTTTTATTCTTAGCGCGGGCTGCTTCTGAAGCACAAATTGGTTTTAATATCGATGCCGAGGAGTCGTACCGATTAGATCTCTCGCTCGATGTCATAGAGCATGTGCTTTCGGATCCGAGCCTGTCGGGTTGGGATGGCTTTGGTGTAGTAGTACAAGCTTATGATAAACGAGCACCCGTACTGTTAGATTGGCTATATAGATTGTCTATTTTCCTTAAGCGAAAAATTATGGTTCGTCTTGTGAAGGGAGCATACTGGGATCAAGAAATTAAATATGCTCAAGTTCATGGACTTGCTAGTTACCCAGTTTTTTCGAGAAAAGCACATACTGATTTAAGTTACTTAGCTTGCGCACAAAAGTTGTTGGGGATGATAGATCGTATTTATCCTCAGTTTGCTACTCATAATGCGCACACCGTAGCTACTATTCTCCATATGGCAAGAGATACCGATGCTTTTGAGTTTCAAAGACTCCATGGCATGGGTGAGATTCTCCATGAATTAACTATGGCCCAATCGGGAGTATCTTGTCGGATTTATGCCCCAATTGGAGAACATAAAGATTTGTTGGCTTACCTTGTTCGAAGACTCTTAGAGAATGGAGCAAGCAATTCTTTTGTGAACCAACTTCTTGATGAATCATATTCTCATAAAGACCTGGCTCGTGATCCTATAACTATCTCTATGGATCGTGCTTTTTCGCCCAATCCAAGTATTTCTATGCCGAGCGATATATTTAAAGAAAGATGCAATTCAAAAGGTTGGAATCTTAATGATCCAACGGATTTACTTTACATAGAGAATGTGCGATCACAATTCAAGCATCCATATTCATGGGCTTCAACGACAACCACAAGAACCCTAGCGCAGAAAAATATCATCAATCCAGCACATCCTAATCAGTTTGTGGGGAGTGTTCAGGAAGCAAGTCTGGATGTTGCGAAAGATTACGTTTCCGCGGGACTAAGCGAATTTTCTTTTTGGAAAAGAACCTCTATGCATGAGCGAGCAGAATACTTAGACAAAATAAGCGCTTTGTATGAAAAGAATGTTGGTGAGTTATTATCGATTTTATGTCGTGAGGCAGGAAAAACTTTGGTCGATGGTATCTCAGAAATAAGAGAAGCAGTCGATTTTCTACGTTATTACTCAATTCAGGCAAAGAAGCTTAATCCTGACAGACGCCCCTTGGGTGTTGTTCTCTGTATAAGTCCTTGGAATTTTCCACTCGCAATCTTTACCGGACAAATAGCGGCAGCGTTGGTTACTGGAAATACAGTTATTGCTAAACCGGCGGAGCAAACACCTTTAATTGCAAGCTACGCTATCCGTCTTTTCCGCGAGGCTGGTTTACCAGAGAATGTTGTTCAATTAGCGCTTGGTCAAGGATCAATAATTGGTGCCGAATTGGTAGCTGATCATCGAATAAATGGAGTATGTTTTACGGGTTCTTTAGAGGTAGCTAAGAAAATTAATTGTAAATTGGCAGAGCATACATCAGAGTCAGTTTTGATTGCGGAGACAGGTGGCCTTAATGCCATGATCGTAGATTCGACAGCTCTCATGGAACAAGCTGTTGGAGATATTATCCGAAGCGCTTTCCAGAGTGCGGGGCAAAGGTGTTCTGCCCTTCGAATTTTATATATTCAGGAAGAAATAGCAGAAGACTGTCTTAAAATGTTATATGGAGCGATGGACATGATGCGTATTGGCGATCCTTGGTTAGTATCCACTGATATAGGGCCGCTGATTGACGAAGACGCGAAATCAGCAGTTTTAAATTATGTCGATCAAGCAAGAAAGAAAGGCCAAATTCTTAAGGAAGTCAATATTCCATCGAGCGGATTTTTTGTATCGCCAACCGTACTTCGAGTTGATGGTATCGAAAGTCTAGAGCAAGAAGTTTTTGGCCCTATTCTTCATGTTACTTTTTATTCAGGAGAAGATTTAGCCGGCGTAATTAGCTCAATAAATGATAGTGGTTATGGTTTAACCTTAGGCGTGCATACTAGGATAGATATGCGTGCGAAATTTGTGATCGATTCTGCGAAAGTTGGAAATATTTATGTCAATCGCGATCAAATAGGAGCCACTGTGGGCTCACAACCTTTTGGCGGTGAGGGACTGTCCGGAACAGGACCAAAAGCTGGCGGACCTCTTTACCTCGAACGACTAACCAGAATCCATAATGAAAAAAAATTCGTCAACAATCAGGCTAGTATTGAAAGCAAAACCATTGACAAAGTCATGCTTGAAAATGCAATAGACGCGCTAAAAGTCGGTAATTNGATTAAATTGGAAAGCGAGCGTATTCCCATACTTAAAGAGTCCTTGTCCGATGTGCACTGGGCTAAATTTGAAGAAGTGTTCGCGTTTGAGAAGTATCCAACTAAGCTAGAGGGGGTTACTGGAGAATTAAATCAATATCGATTAGTTCCAAAAGGCTTAGTCTGTTGTGTAGGATCAGATACTGATAACCTTATTTTACAATTTGTACAGGCGCTTGCTATGGGTAATCGTGTCGTTGTCATCGGTGAAAACGAACTATCAACGGTAGTCGATTCATTGAGGGAAAAACAAGTACCTATCGCTGGATTATATGGAAACCTTGACTATGATGTCCTTGGCACGGTGAATATCGATGCGGTTTCTTATGCCGGAAGTGACATGTATGCACTTACGAAAATAAAGAAAGTTATAGCCAAAAGAACTGGACCGATTATTCAGGTTGTGGTTGACGCTATTAGTTCCCCAACATCTTATTGTCATGAGCGATCCGCCTGCCTTGATTTGACATCAACTGGTGGTGATGTTTCGTTATTAACTACTCTTGATTCATGATCCTAAGGTAAATAACTTATAAATTGCTGTAGAATCCTCAGAGTGTACACATTTACTTGGATGGCAAATGAAAAAATCAGTTGAGTTAGCTAAAGCAACTTTATTAGATCCGGTCGATCTAGAGTTTAAACATATTGATAGACTTTTTGAGGAGCTTATGTCTCGTCAGGTCGATTACGCAGATATATATTTTCAGCGCATTCGGAGTGAGTCTTGGTCTCTTGAGGACGGCTCGGTCAAGTCAGGTAGCCTAAATGTGGATCAAGGTGTAGGCATTAGAGCGGTTAGTGGTGAAAAAACTGGTTTTGCTTATTCTGATGAAATTCATTTGCCGTCACTAATTAAGGCCGCGCAGGCTGCTAGATCAATTGCTCACGTTGGCAACAGCAATATGATCCAAAAACTTAAACCACATCAGACGTACGAAAAATCATTATTTCAAGAAGCCGACCCCATTACTGGTTTGGATGATGATTCGAAAGTTGCTCTATTGCAGCGCATCGAAGCGGAGGCCCGTCGCGAAGATCCCAGAGTCAACCAGGTCATGGCAAGCTTGGCCGCTACTCATGAGGTTATTTTGATCACGACTAATGATGGGAATGTTGCAGCTGACATCAGACCGTTAATACGTCTAAATGTCAATGTTATTGTTGAGAAAAACGGGCGTCGTGAACAGGGTAGCGCAGGTGGTGGAGGTCGCTTTGGCTATGAATGGTTAGAAGAAAACGAGCGGGGTCTAAATTTTGCACGCGATGCCGTTCGGCAGGCATTAGTAAATCTCGAAGCCGTTGATCCACCAGCTGGTCTAATGACGGTTGTCTTAGGATCAGGATGGCCTGGAATACTACTTCATGAAGCCATTGGGCATGGACTTGAGGGAGACTTCAACAGAAAAGGGACATCTGCTTTTTCGGGCCGTTTGGGGGACAAAGTAGCTAGTGATCAGTGTACGGTAGTTGATGATGGGACCATCCCAAATCGCAGAGGCTCGCTAAATATTGATGACGAGGGAATACCAACCCAAAAAACTGTATTAATTGAGAATGGAGTACTAAAAGGATACATGCAAGATACATTGAATGCTCGCTTAATGGGAACTTCACCAACGGGAAATGGACGTCGTGAATCTTACGCACATTTGCCTATGCCGAGAATGACTAATACTTATATGCTTGCTGGAACAACAGATCCCCAGGATATAATTAGTTCTGTGGATAATGGTTTGTATGCGGTTAACTTTGGTGGTGGTCAAGTAGATATTACATCTGGAAAATTCGTGTTTTCTGCGAGTGAAGCGTATCGTATCGAAAAGGGGCGAGTGACCGCGCCTGTAAAAGGAGCAACTCTAATTGGTAATGGTCCAGACGTCCTAACTAGAGTAAAGATGGTGGGATCGGATCTTAGTTTAGATTCCGGCGTAGGGACTTGTGGCAAGGAGGGCCAAAATGTTCCAGTCGGTGTTGGACAACCAACCCTTAGAATAGACGGGCTGACTGTAGGTGGGGTAGAAGTGTAACCATGTTTGAGATGAGTTCATTATCGTGAAAAATAATTACGAGTTGAGTCAGAAGAATAATGAGGCAACATCAGTTTCAGATGTTGTTGGTATTGCGCTACAAGTAGCTAAAGAGAGTGGCGCATCACAAAGCGAAGCTGTTGCGAGCGTTAGCCAGGGTTCATCCGTAGCAGTCCGCAAGGGTGAAATTGAAACTGTTGAGCATACACGCGACAGAGGGTTAGCTGTCACAGTCTTTTTTGGCGATCGAATTGGAAATGCTACAACATCAGATTATTCTGTAACATCGATTCGCCAAGCAGTCAAATCGGCTTGTAGCATAGCAAGATTTACGGAAGATGATCCATGTCATGGTTTAGCAGACGCTGATCTTCTTGCGACTAAATTTCCAGACCTTGATTTATACCACCCCATAGAGCTTTCAATAGATGAGATGGTTAACGGTGCACAAAGATGTGAGCAAGCCGCTCTCGATTATGACAGAAGAATTCAGAACTCTGAGGGATCCGCAATCGATAGTCAGGAGGGTACTGAAGTATATGGAAATTCCAATGGATTTATGGGTGAAAATAAGAAGACCAGATACGGGGTCAGCTGTTCAGTAGTCGGTGAAGAAAATGGTAATATGCAGCGTGATTATTGGTACAGCGTGGCTCGAAATTTTGGAGATATGCAGGATGTGTCTGAGGTTGGAAAAACCGCAGGTGCTAGAACCGCTCGTAGATTAAACTCCAGAAAAATTTCCACATGCCGGGTTCCAGTCTTATTTGAGGCGCCTGTTGCAACAAGTTTATTGTCACATTTTATCGGGGCTATAAGCGGGGGATCATTATATCGTAGAGCTTCATTTCTGTTGGATCATTTGGGTAAACAAATTTTTCCTGAGTTTGTTCGTATTTACGAGCAGCCATTATTACCAAGAGCAATTGGTAGTAGAGCGTATGACAGCGAGGGTGTTGTAACTGACTCCAGTGATATAGTTGTAGGTGGCATTCTCGAACGATATGTTCTAAGTTCGTACTCTGCTTGCAGGCTCGGATTAAAAACTACTGGCAATGCCGGTGGAATCCATAATCTAACCATAAATGGTGGAGACCGAGATTTAAATGGTCTTATCACAGATATGGGGAAGGGCCTTGTGGTCACTGAACTAATTGGGTTTGGCGTTAATTTAGTGACAGGTGATTATTCTCGTGGTGCTGCTGGTTTTTGGGTTGAAAATGGAGAAATACAATTTCCAGTAGAGGAAGTAACAATAGCGGGTAATTTGAAGGAAATGTTTCAATCCATCTTAGCTATTGGTTCCGATATAGACACGAAACAGAATATACGCAGTGGCTCGATTCTGATGGATAGTCTTGCTATAGCGGGTCAATGATCACTATGTGTGATCCAAACTGCATTACTTTTGAGCGCTAATGTAGCAAATCCAACCAGCATCAGCGTCACCTATTTCAGAGGGCAAATATACATCGTTACCCTCCCCCGTCTTTTCATCAGTACCTTCCCAATAAACTGTCACGCGGGAAAATCCAGCCTCTGTCAATAGCTCCCTTAATTCAGATAATGTCCACAGTCGCCAGTTGTAGACAAACGCTTTTTTCAACTTCGAACCATCTGGGAATTTAAAATGGATAAAACAGGTAATATCCCCGTTAATTGGATTGTAAGAATGTTGATCCCAGATATAGGTAAAGTTATCGTATTTAGTAGCTTCTTCCAATTCACGAAATGCTTCATAACCACCAAACGCATCCAGAAAAAAAACTCCGTCGTCAACCAAATTACAAAGAGCGGTGTGAAAATATTCCTTTAGACTTGCTCTAGTTTTAAATATTTGATAACTGAAATTCATCGCTATTACCGCATCCACGGGTGGTGTTTTCGCTTTTAGGACGTCTTCATTTATAAGTTTTATTCGTTTCTTCGAGGTTTTTGGCAAACAACTTACATTTTGACGATTTCCCCAATTAAGCACTTCCTCATCAAGATCAACTCCAAATGCTGTATTTCTCACTCTTCGGCCTACCCACTCACAGCTAGTGTTTGCAGTTCCACAAAAGTCTTCGCGCAGAGTCAATGCTTTTCTACCCGTCAAACTTTCGAATGTTTTATCAATCATATTGATTTCACTTACGACATTTTGTACTGATTGTTGGTATAGATCGTGACGATCGGCTTTTTCAGCAAGAGTCATTTTTTTTAATTTGGTTCGCTGATTTTTGTTTTCTTTCTTCATCACGAGGGGGTAGCCGCCTAAATGCTTAATTGTTGTATATTGTGGTTGTATGCGGAGAATTAAGACCGCCTATAATAGCAATATTATCTTGAAAAGAAATTGCAAAGTAAGCCAGAAAATCACATAGAGTCATAAATGGTGGATCTTGCCATATGTTAATGACATTTATTGTACATTTGGGATCGTTATGATCAAATTAATTTTTGGTAGAGTAGCGGATGATTAGTCAAAGCTTTTTACTAACGATCGGCGTTATTTTTTTGTATCTTGGATATTTAGTACTTCCAGGTTATTTAGTCTTGTTGCTTGCAAAGGTTAGACGTCATCGATTCCTATTAGGATATGGTATTAGCTTTAGTTTGTTGGTGATTAGTCAAATCCCCGTTAGAATCCTAGGTGGCTCTCCAGCTTTTTGGTTTTTTCTACTACATCTCTTTATCGGACTAGCACTTCTGATTTCGTGGTTATTTGGTCGGCAGCACAATACTCCGGTTACTAAAAAGAAATCTCACAAGAGCATATCTGTTCGCGTCCTTGGTATAACAGTTGGGGTATTTGGGTTTTCTGTTTATCACCTAATTGTTGGACCCTATACCGAGATCCCATCAGATTTTTGGATTTATCTAGGCAATAGTTGGAATCAATTGACTGAAATGAAAAAGGGAGTTTTGCCTGGGAGTGGTTTAGGTATCAATGAACTTGTTGATGGGGATTATGTGACATTCTTGCATGCAGCGGCCGCATATTTTTTCCAATCTAACCCCCTCTGGTTGGTTCCCGGAATTACTATGGTGACCAGCGTAATATTTTTAATCTCCACTTATTGGTTTGTGTTGCGAATTATTTCTAACGTAAGAATATCTAACGAGCTAAAAGTTGTGATTGCTGTATTGACATGTATTTTGACTTTCTTTTCATTTGGTGTAGCTACATTTTCTTATGTTAGATATTACGCTTATTTTGATTCAATATTCAATTTTCCACTAATCTATTTATCAATAATCTTATTGATTGATTATTTAGAACGGCGGCAGAGTAGTGCTTCAAAATGTTTCCTTATCGCACTATTGTTCTGCATTATGGTTCTAGTTCATAAGCAAGAAGCCTTGTACGCTTTAATAATTATCTTTGGCATTACTACCTGGAAACTAATTCGAGATTCTTTTCAAAAGAACACTATTTCTGACATTTTATGGCGAAGGATTTCTATATTGGGCTATGTGATGATAGGTATGGTTCCTTTGGTTCTTATCTATACGTTTTTAAAATGGGATCTGGCTATGCCAGATTCAGATTCTACTGTTGTTATAGACGCTTCTTATTTTTTTCCTTTCACTAGGGAACTTCCAATCACGAACCCTAGCCTAAGGTTTTGGGATGTATTAGCAGTTTTTGGTGTAGTAGTGTATGTCTGGTATTTTATAAGGCGTCGCTGGTTTGCAAGGCTCGATTACATTAACATAGGTATGGCTTCGCCATTGTTGACCCTTTTCAATCCTATTTTTGTAATTTGGTTTTTGCACCTAATGACCGCAGATGTTTTATGGCGCATGGCATATCTTATGCCGCTTTCTCTGGTAGCTGCTTTTCTAATTGTTTATTCATTTTCAAATGCCTCCAAAACTAAAAATAGAAGAGCGTTTTCTTTTGCAACATTAATGACTTTGATATTATTATTCTCGATTTTTCCCTTCGACTTTCACTATATATATAACTCCCATTCGAGATTACCAAGTTTATACTCTGTCCACTATACAAATGGTGCTGATCTTTGGAGTGATTTAATAAGAGCTACAGAAAAAATCGGGGGTAAACGTGTCATACTATCGGATGGGGTTACTCGATATGTGTTGTCTAACTCGACGTCTCATACGCAAGGAGTCGGAGGTAAGGAGCTTTGGCGATATGAACGTGTACCGAAGTTTCTAAATCGACCACACAAAAATAACCCAAATAAAAACCTGCGAGCATATCAGCAAGCTGGTGATTTGTTGGTAATAAATAAAAAAGATGGAAGCTACAGTGAAAACGGGAGAAGGTCAGGTCACTGGCCGGAAGACATACTTGTGGTTTCTGATTTCTATTCCAATGACTTGGCGGAATATGTTTCTGAAACAGGTAGAGGCACGAAGTATTTTAAAAAACTATATTCTAGCGANCAAATTTGGATTTATGAAATTCGTTAATGACAAAAAAGGACACCAATAGTCAATACCAAACAATCAGGCTCAATCATAATATATTATAATTTAGAGCAATGGAGCCGATTCACTGCTAATCTAGGATAGGATTCAAGACACCAAAAAAGTGTTGGTAGGGTTAATCATTCGAAGGACTATTGGCATAAAATTTATCTCTCAAAGACTAAGAGTGGATGTGGGCGAAAGAATATTGTGAATTCAAGCGATAAAGTGCCAGAAATTTTAAGGACCGGCATTGGCAATGCACGTAATGTATCTCGATACATGTTTGGAGATGGGACACTTAATAAACTTGAAAGTCTTCTTCGAGAACAGAAATCGTCTGAAGATCAGTATGTTATTTATTACATTGATGATTATTTTTCTAATAAGTCAAAAATAGTATCAAAATTGTCTATAAGCCGGAATGATGAGCTCGTATTTGTTTCAACCCTTAGAGAGCCTACGACAAATTATATAGATAATTTAGTTAATGACCTTTTGGAAAAAAATAAAAATAAACCTTGCGCGTTGGTTGGTATGGGTGGTGGGATAACTCTAGATGTGACGAAAGCAGTATCCAATCTATTGACAAATGGAGGTCAAGCGCACCAATACCAAGGCTGGGATCTTGTCAAGGTTCCGGGTATTTATAAAATCGGCATTCCAACTTTATCTGGCACAGGTGCAGAAGCTACACGAACTTGTGTTATGACGAATAAATCAAATGGTCTGAAGTTAGGGATGAATAGTGACTATACGGTTTATGATCAACTGATTTTAGATCCGGAACTAACAATCACAGTGCCACGAAACCAATATTTTTATACAGGTATGGATGCTTATATACACTGTATAGAGGCATTAAGTGGAAATTATAGGAATGCTATTGGCGATTCATTTTCAGAGGAGGCTGTTAGGTTGTGCAGAGAGGTTTTTTTATCTGATGATATGATGAGCGATGAATCCCGGAGGAAAATGATGGTTGCATCATATCTTGGGGGATGTGCTATCGCAATGAGTTATGTTGGGGTTGTTCACCCGTTTTCTGCTGCTCTAAGCGTAGTATTTGAAATGCACCACACGGTTGCGAATTGTGTCACGATGAGGGCAATGCAGGATTTCTATCCACAATATTACCAAGAATTTTGGAAAATGGCAGAATATCAGAGTGTAGATGTACCAATCGGCATAGGTGCTTCACTTTCGGATGAAACACATAACAAGTTATATGAGGCTATGATTATTCATGAAAAACCATTAACTAATGCTCTCGGCCAAGGTTTCAGAAGTATTCTTGATAGAAATCGAGCGAGACTAATTTTTGAGCGTATGTGATTATGCATTTTTCGATTCCTTTTAGTGGTCGTAGTCATAGTTATAATGAAGAAGAAATTAAGGTAGCTGTGAATGTGATGCAAACAGCCACACCATTGACACAAGGCCCATATCAGAAAAAGTTTGAAGAAAAAATTGAAGATTATTGTGGTGTAGATCATGCATTTGCTGTCATGAATGCGACGGCCGGGTTAGAACTAGCAGCAAAATGCTGTGTTTTGAAGCCAGGAGATGAAGTGATAGTGCCTACCCATACATTTACTTCAAGCGCCTACCCTTTTGTGAAAGAGGGTGCTCAAATAGTGTGGGCAGACATTGATTTAAAAACACGAGTTGCAAATGCTGAAACAATTGCTAAATGTATTACACCGAATACTAGAGCGATCGTGGTACCTCATCTTTATGGATATGTTGCTGATATGTTGGAGATCCAAGATTTAGCGAATAAAAATGATTTGATTCTAATAGAAGATGCAGCTCAATCGTTAGGTTCTAAACTGAATGGAAATATGGCTGGTAGTTTTGGTGATTTTTCTGTTTATTCTTTTCATTCTCATAAGAATATTACTACCTTAGGTGAAGGTGGAATGTTAATTGTTAAAGATGAGGAGATAGCTAAATTGATTCCATTGATCCGTCACAATGGGCATTGTTCTTTCGAGTTAGATCGGAGTGATTATTGGTTGCCAGCGATGGGTAATGTTGATCTACCCTCATTAGGAGACAATTATATTTGGCCTAGCAATTTTTGCTTAGGAGAAGTTGAAAGTGCTGTTGGTATCAAATTAATGGAAAGAATCGACTCGATCAATGAGAAAAAGCGCGCTAGGGCTATAAATTTTATTGACGAATTAAATGACTTTCCGGAACTAATCTTTCATCGTGTGGATTCAGTAAGGCACAATTATCATTTATTGGCAGCTCAGATGGTTGGATCCTATCGTGATGATTTTATTCGAAGTATGGCTATCGATGAGGGTATTCAGTGTGTTGTGCAGTACTGCCCCTTAAACCGCTATCCCTTTTATAAGAAGATTGGAATGGGAGAGGCAGATTGTCCAAACGCAGACCAATTTTTTGACAATATGATCTCTTTCCCTTTTCATGATAGCTTATTAGATAGTGAGCTAGATCAAATGTTAACCTCAACCAAAAAAGTACTTAAACAGATTTCATCCGAATGACAAAACGCCAGGAGCTCGGTGTCGTCATTCAGGCATTGAAAAAAGCGGTTGCTTTTCAAGACGACTTAGTAAAAAAACTCGCCGGTGTGCCTTTGATCGAAAGAGCAATAGGTAAAGCCAAAACCATGGCAAAAAGCGATCGAAGCGTCTACGTTCTAACTGATTCCGAAGAGATTGAGTTGATTGCAATTAGAAATGGCACTAGCGTCTTTTATGATTCTAAAATGACAGGCGAAATTCTCTCGATGAACAATGAAGTTAAGTATTTGGAAAATATCGCAATAGAGAATGAGTATTTGGTAGTTTTGTCGCCCTATGCTCCATTTTTAATGCTTGAAACAATTCTCAAGGCGCATGCGACACTTAAAAAATCGGGATGCAATGCCTTGCGTCCTTTAATTAGTATGAAAGCGATTGTAGAGAATGGCGATTACGATCCCACAGTCGCTACATTGTTTCAACCAACAAAAAAAAACTATATTGTTAAACCTTCCGGAGCATTTGTTATTGTCAAGGCTGAAATACTACTGCGCGAACCGGATTATTCACTTGATGTCATGAAATGGCAGACCGAAGACGAGCTTTTTGAGATAGAGTCTTATCATGATTGGTGGGTAGCAGAAAAGGTTCTTAAAAGAAAGCGAATAGTTTTTCGCGTCATCGGAAACGAGACGGTAGGGATGGGACATATTTATCGTGCACTTACACTTGCGCACGCAATAACAGATCATGAAGTTCTGTTTGTATGTGAATCTGGTGATAGAAATGCGGTAGATAAGCTTGCTGGCTATGATTATTGGTTTGAGTCTTATGATAGTGATGAGATCCTAGAGAAAGTTATAAAATTAAAACCTGATTTGGTTATAAACGATATGCTTTCAACTAGCGCACATGATATTAGAGAACTAAAAAAACATGCTATCCACGTGATAAATTTTGAAGATCTTGGAAGTGGAGCAACCGAAAGTGATCTCACTATAAATGAACTTTATGATGTTCCCCAGATTTCTGGAGATAAAATTGTTTGGGGACATGACTATTTTTTTGTTAGAGATGAATTTAATGATGCTACACCGGTTCCATATAAAGATACAGTCACAGGATTATTATTGACCTTTGGGGGGACAGATCATATCAATCTTACTCGGAAAATTTTTGAAACAGTTTACAAGTTTTGTATAAATAATAATATTTTCATCTATATTGTGACTGGCCCTGGGTATAAAGATTATGATCAACTTTCTTTAGATATTAAGGGTATGAAAAATGTCTCAATAACGCATGACACTGGAGTAATTTCTAGTTTAATGGAGAAGGTGCAACTCGCAATAACATCTAATGGCCGAACTGTCTATGAGTTAGCACATATGAATATACCTGCCATTGTTGTTTCCCAGCATGAGCGAGAAAATACTCATTTATTTTCAACCAGAGACAATGGATTTTTAAATGTTGGTGTATATGATGGGCAAGGTAAGGAAAAAGTTGTCCAATCAGAATTAGAGCAATTAGTAACCAAAAACGGTTATCGAAAAAAACTTTATGAAAAGATGGAGCCCTACAATTTTGACGCAAATAAAACCAAAATTCTCACATTAGTTGATGAAATACTTGATCGGTAAGCCGGAATTCAATACAAGTATGTTTTTTGAAAATTTATTCAATAAATAGGATTCATATCCATGAAATTAAAGAGCTTATTTGAGAAACCTTCAGACTTTATAAACAGATCCTCATATCGTCCTTACGTAATCGCGGAAGCAGGAGTTAATCATGAGGGAAATATGGATATCGCACATCGTTTAATAGCAGAAGCTGCAGAGGCCGGAGCACATGCTATTAAATTCCAAACATATAGGGCCGAAACGCTAGCATCAAAAGAGTCGCCAGCATATTGGGATATGACAAAAGAACCTACCCGTAGTCAATTTGAATTGTTTCGAAAATACGATAAATTCTGGAAGAATGAATTTGAGCAATTAAAAAAGCGCTGCGACTACGAATCTATTGAATTTCTAAGTACTCCGTTTGATATAGAAGCCGTTGTATTTCTAGATGATTTAATGGAAGTTTTTAAGATCTCATCATCGGATATCACCAATAAGCCATTTATTGAATTTATTTCTAGTCGCGGCAAGCCTATAGTCTTATCTACGGGAGCAGCTGATTTATCTGAAATACATGACGGCGTTAACTGGATCGAAGCTTATGATGTTCCAGTCGCTTTATTGCATTGTATATTGCAATATCCTACTGATGATCCGTCCGCAAACCTAGGAATGATTAGAGGCCTGAGAAAAGAATTTCCGGATAAACTCATCGGTTATTCGGACCACACAATGCCTAAAAAAATGAAGAGCTTAGAACTAGCAACATTGTTAGGCGCAGTGATATTAGAAAAGCATTTTACTCATGACAAAACCCTCCCAGGAAACGATCATTATCATGCAATGGATAGACATGATCTAGAGTTGTTTTTTAGGAATCTTAATCATGTTGAATTAATTCTTGGCACGGATGAGATTGCATCGCTTCCTAGCGAAGAGATTTCAAGGAAACACGCGCGCCGAAGTCTCGTTGCCGCGCGTCGAATAAATTCTGGAGAAAACATTCTGAGAGAGGATTTAACCTGGAAGCGTCCGGGAAGTGGAATTAGCCCAAAGTACATAGACTCACTGATTGGAAAAAAGGCGATATCAGAAATAGAAAAGGATGTGGTATTAAAGTGGGAGATGGTGGAATGATTGATTACTCGATTGAAAATGAGATTGATCAGTATTTAGCGCGCTTGTTTCCGCTCCCTAGAAGTATTACGGGACAAGGAAATAGAGATACTCTTCGTATTCTTCAAGAGTTAGTACCGATTAATGTTCTAGAGTTTAAGTCAGGTAAGGAAGTTTATGGTTGGACTATACCTGACGAGTGGAATCTTCGGGAAGCGTGGATTAAAGATGAGCATGGAAATATTCTTATCGATATGAAGAATTCAAATTTACATGTGATGGGGTATAGTGTGGCCATAAATAGAAAAATCGATTTCGATCAGCTCAAAGAAAAACTTCATTATCTTCCAGAGATTCCCGACGCGATTCCCTATCGAACTTCTTACTACAAGAAAGATTGGGGGTTTTGTGTCAACAAAAGACAGTATGACTCACTACGGGCAGCGAAACAATTACATGTATACATAGATTCAGATTTTGATAGCAGTGGTTCTCTGACAATTGGTGAGCTGATTATTCCAGGAAAAACAGATCAAGAAATATTAATATCGACATATATTTGTCACCCATCTTTAGCCAACGATAATTTGAGTGGACCCGTTCTTACCGCATTCTTGGCAAGGAACATCTTGAATAATGAAAAACCGAATCATACCTGGAGGGTTATATTTGTTCCAGAAACTATTGGCGCTATAACTTACTGCGCTGTAAATGAAGAAGTGATGAAAAATATCGATGCTGGATTTGTTGTTACTACCGTGGGAGGTCCGGGCCCCATAGGATACAAAAAATCATATGATGCTAGTCATCCTATCAATTCAATGATCGAAGATATTTTTGAAGAGAATAATAAGAAATTTTTATCATATCCCTATGATTTTCATGGCAGCGATGAGCGTCAGTATTCGTCTATTGGATTTCGAATCAATGTCGCATCTATAACAAAAGATAAATACTATGAATATGATTACTATCATACTTCACTTGATGATTTAAATTTCGTAAAAGGAAAATACATCTGTGAGAGCCTGCATTACTATCAACAAGCAGTAAATCGTTTAGATGGAGATATTGTTTTCAGGAACAGATATCCCAATGGTGAGGTAATGTTAGCAAAATTCGGATTATACCCGGAGGATGGCGCCAGTCTCAATCCTGGGATGAAACCTGATCAAGTTCTAGACGTGAGAATGAAGTTACTTTTTTATATGGATGGAACGGTGTCTGTTGGACGATTAGCTAAACTCATTAAAGCGCCTGTTGATGTGATATACAAGGAATGTATTTTGCTTGAAAAGTACTCAATAATTGAGAGGATACCCGAAATTTCCCACCGGTTAATTTTTAGTGCTAGTGATGCCGGCCCAGCAGAATATATTGCTCGAATTGCAAAGAGTGTGAAGATTCCTTACCGTATTTATGCATCAAAATTGTCGGAGCCTATTTTTCACAAACATGGTATTGGATGCATTCGAGAGAGCAATTTCAAAAACGAGACGGCTGATCTGATTGTGACAGGAACACATAAGGGTGANGGGATCGATAAGGATCTAATACGATGGGGAAAAGATAATGGAATACCAACTATAGCTATAGTTGATCATTGGACTTTCATGGAAGATCGTTTTTTCTTAGAAAATGAAAAAGTGTTACCTGATAAAATATTTTTAAATGATGAGTTTGCTGTTCAGCAATTAGAAGCTGCGGACATACCAGTTGACCTAGCGATAATTGTTGGTAATCCAATATTGGAAGAAAAAGAGATCTCAGTTGGAGATGCTATTAACCACCAAGTAGCTGACAAATATGACGATCTTTTAGGAGAAGGTTCGATTGTGTATATTTCTGAAGAATTAGCTTCAGCTTTTCCGACGGATAGTGTTGATTATCCTGGATTTGATGAATATAGAGTTCTGAACGATATATTGGAACTAGCGCCGACCGGAAAAAGGGTAGTCGTTAAACTACATCCTGAGGAAAGACAAGATAAATATGATGAAATACATAGCGCGAATAAAAAAAATGAATTGATTGTTGTAAAGGATTGTAATACAGAAAAGTTGTTGGAAACCGCAGACTTTGTTGTAGGGATGGGATCGATGCTTTTAATTGAGGCAGCAAAGACAAGAAGAGATGTTGTAAGTTATCGCCCTAATCAATTAATGCCATTTATTGGTAACCAGTTAGGTGTGACTAAGCTCGTTACCAGTAGAGAAGAACTAAAATCTGTCGTGCATGGTGAATTTTTTATTGAAAACAGTTTAGTTGGGCATCGATTTGACGGTTCTATGTCGAAAATCTTAGAAGAATTTAGTTTTTTTGTGAAATGATAGATAGAATTTAGTGATTATGAGCATTGTAGGCTCTATTCAGGCCCGAATGAATTCAACCAGATTGCCTGGCAAAACATTAAAAATAGTAGCTGGCAAACCCTTGCTCGGTTGGCAGATCTCTAGATTAAAAAAGTCAAGATTGTTGGATGATATTATAGTGGCAACATCTACTAGTCGAGAAGATGATGCATTGGAAGAATATTGTGACCAAAATGAGATTAAATGTTTTCGTGGAAGTGAGCATGATGTATTGGGGAGGGTGGCTGGATTAATTGAAAGATATGAAATCGATACACACGTAGAGTTATATGGTGATTGCCCTCTGATTGATCCTCATATAATCGACGAATTAATTGGCTTCTATTTAAAAATGCAACCCCAATATGATTGTGTTTGTAATTCTCTCAAAACGACTTATCCGCCGGGTCAAGAAGCTGTGGTGCATCGGGGGTCATTATTAGTCGATATGAATCGACTTGTCAGCAATGATGACCCGATGCGAGAGCATGTTGGGGTTCATATAACGAAGAACTCTATGTACAATGTGTGTAATCTCAAGGCGCCCACACACTATTTGTATCCTGATATGTATCTTGAGGTTGATACTATTAATGATTTGAGAGTTATTTCGGAAGTTATAAATCATTTTTCTAATCTTGGGATAGAGCATTTTTCGTTAGCAGAAATGATCACTTATCTTAATGATCATCCTGATTTGTTGGCTATAAATCGATCGGAACAAAGAAGATGGAAAGAGTTTCGTGATGAATCCTAAATACCGGGTGGTTATTGTTGGATGTGGAACCATTGGTGGTTTGCATGAAGAATTTAGTTTGCCTGTATCATATAGTCACGGTATGGCATTTCATAGTCACCAATCATTCGAGATCGTAGGGTGTGTTGATAAAAAATTGTCTCGCGCTCGTGAATTTTCGAACAGATATGGTGTGAATGAGTATGGTGTCGAGATCGATCAAATTATTAAAAAAACTAAACCTCATATAGTATGTATATGTACTCCAGATACCACCCATTATGATATTACAATGACAATATTTTCAAATAGTGGCAGTCATTTAAAGTTAATTTTTCTAGAAAAACCAGTTTGTGAGAACCGAATTGAATTATCAAAAATGCTTGAGCAATCAGAATCCAAGAATGTGTCTATAGTTGTGAACATGAGTCGTCGTTACCATGCTTGGTATAAATGGATTAAGGAAAATTATAGAAGTGGCCGACTAGGCTCCTTAGTTCGATCTGATATCCACTATTATGGAGGATGGATACATAATGGAGTTCATGGGGTGGATGTAGTACATTTCTTATTTGACGAAGCGTTAATAAATGGAAAAATTTACGAATCATGGTCTGGACCTATATCCAATGATCCAACTTACTCGGCTAGATTTGAGACGCGCAAAGGCGGGGTGCCAGTGTGGTTTCATGGATTTTCAGAAGAATACTACCAAGTCTTTGACTGTGATTTTAAATTTTCCAATGGGAGGCTCCGAATAACTAATTTCGAGGAACAGCTAGTTTGGCAAAAATCTGCATCTAATGATCTAGGTGAAAAAATCTTAATGCATGAGAATATAGATATAGAGGGTAATATAGTCTGCCCAATCGAGGAAGCTGTAACCGTTATGGAGAAGTATTTGCGTGACGACAATAAAACTGATTTGACAAATCATTTACTTCAAGACGTAGAGAACACAATGAACGTAGTTTGGGGATTAACCGAAAAAAATGCTTGATCTGACTCGCAATGAGTTAGCCCTGAACGGAGGGCTACCAATTCGGACAGCTAAGTGGAAAGAAAATATAACCACTGGTGAAGAAGAGCGGGGCGCGGTCATGCGCGTAATGGATTCAGGGAATTTGTCTCTCTTCGAAGGATCGCATCAACCCGACAAACCTTTTTCTTTTTATGGTGGCTCAGAAGTGAGAGCTCTCGAGCAAGAGTGGTCTGAATATTATGGAGTTGATCATTCTATATCGCTAAATAGTGCTACTTCATGTCTTTATGCGGCTGTCGGAGCGCTAGAGATCGGATATGGTGACGAAGTAGTCGTATCTCCCTATACCATGACAGCTTGCGCGTTAGCTCCACTTATTTATGGTGCGATTCCTATTTTTGCAGATGTAGAGCTAGAAACAGGTTCAATGAGTGCTGAAAGTATCGAAAAAGTTTTGTCACCGAAAACCAAGGCTATTATCGTTGTTCATCAATTTGGGATTCCAGCAGATATGCAATCCATCATGCAGTTGGCAACAAAATATCGGTTAAAAGTGATTGAGGACTGTGCGCAGGCGCATGGAGCACTACTAGATCAACGGTATGTTGGAACATTCGGAGATATTGGTGTCTTTAGTTTGAATGTAAATAAATCTATACAATCCGGTGAGGGGGGAGTGTGTGTTACTAATGACGATGAGCTTGCATATAGGCTTGCTCTCATAAGAAATCATGGTGAGGCTGTAGTGGAGCTAGCACAATATAAGAATATTACCAATATCGCTGGTTTTAATTATAGACTGACTGAGATACAGGCAGCAATCGCGCGAGAGCAACTAAAAAAGCTTGATGAGCTGAATTTAAAGCGTTTAAGCATGGTTGAGGTTTTGACTAGGAGTCTCTTATCTATTCCATTTCTAATGCCGCTAGAAGGAAGTGCTAGATCTCATTCAACATATTATGTCTATCCGATTCGTTTTGACGAAGAAAAAGCAGGTGTGCCGAGGGATCTATTCGTTCGCGCAATTAATGCGGAAGGCGCATTGTTTTACCAAGGTTATAGCCCCCCTTTGTATTTACAGCCAGTGTATCAGAACCGCAAATTATTTAAGCACAATTACCCTTTTTCAGCACCCGAAAATCGTAACCCTTCGCAAGTTTACAAAAAAGGTATATGCCCTAATACAGAAAGACTTCATTATAAAGAGATGATTATTAATGAGCATGTAAGGTATCCTCATGATATGACGGATATAAATGATTTAGTGCGATGTTTTGAGAAGGTTACCGGAGGGATGAAATGATTTTTTTGGAAGACGAAGTTATCAATCTTAGACCCTTGGATGTCGCCGATGTCGAAGGGGACTATCCAACATGGTTAAATGATAAAGTTACCTCCATGGGTAACCGTCACCATAGATTGCCCTATAGTCGAGCTAATGCTATTGATTTTATAAATGGTATTAGTGATTCTTCAGACTCAATTATCCTTGCGATAATCAACAAACAAAATAGAAAACATGTTGGCAATATATCGCTTCAAGATATATGTTGGATTTCTCGATCTGCAGAACTGGCAATCATTATAGGAGATTCCGCTGGCAGAAATCATGGAATAGGTTATCGTGCAAGCAAATTAATTGTTAATCATGGGTTTACAGCCTTGAACCTTCACTCGATAAGATGTAAAACCTTTTCAACGAATGATGCGATGATTAGCTTAGCAAAAAAATTGGGGATGCATTATGTTGGCAATCTTCGTGAATCTGAGTTTAAAAATGGTCGTTATGTGGGTGTTGAGATATTTGATTTATTGAAAAAAGATTGGCCTATTCTGTCTTGACGGGTTAGCTGAAATGGATACTAGAGAAGATTGTCGATGAGGCAGTCAGATGAATTAGCTTTAGAAATATTTCAGGATCTGAAACGTCATTTTTTTGATAGTGAGCGTGAGTATGGGTACGTAAGCACTATAGTTGGGTTGTTTTTCCATGACCTTATGATCCATTTCACAGGTGTGCTGATTCACCGTGAAGCGAGCAGAGATTATGGAAGCGATTTTATTTTCCCTTTTGTGAATCAGATATATGCTAGACGACCTTTTGAGATATTTGATTTTCCAACCAAAAATTCACGCTTAGATGGTGGCTTTTTTTCAAATCTAGTAAAGAAGGCACCGTTGCTACCACTCGGTCTTGGTCAAGCAATACCAATGTCCAGTGGTAGAGATAAATTAGAGAAGATAATGCTATCGGTTTTAGGTTTCAGTCATAGTTGGTCGGAGGCATATCTAGCAAGAAGAGAAGAGCAAATTGGTTACTTATCTGATGTAATTTATGAAATTTGCACAAAGTACTCTATCGGAAATTCTGATGAGATAATTAGTAATTGGGTACGGTATGTTCAAGTACACACTACATCTCACCAGAAAAAAATACCCCAGCATTCAGTAGTTCTTGGAACGCGATGCCAACTGCATAACAGAAAACTGGCCTTCAACTATCTTCAACAGAATAAACAAGTTTGGGGTTTTACTCATGGTGAAGTTACGAATGCGGTATTTGATGAACCAACTTTTTCGTACGCAGATTGTAGCTTCTGCACTGTTTTGGTCGATTATGGAGACCCTCATTCTTTTGGGAAATTTAATTCGCCTTTGATTGAACCAAAAAAAGTTGTGCGTCGAACCTCAGCTACGGTAAAGAAAATTGTGTCCCAAACTGACAGTATAGATTATTTCCCTAAAAGTAGTTCTCGATTGTTATATATACCTACTATGTATTCTGCAAATAAACTCTATGGGCCGTTTCGTAATATCGAGGATGAAAAATATAGAGAGTGGCAAAAGATCATTTTGGATAATTTTCCAGATTTAACAGTAAAAACCCATCCAAAATCCCTAGTCCAGTGGAGCTATAAGTGTAAGACGGAACTGCGGTCATTGACAGAATGTATGTCAAAATATGACGGCATTATTCTTGATTATTGCTCCACCGCTTCAACGTTAGCATTTTCAACTGATCGCCCCATTCTTTACTTTGATTTGGGGTTAAGAAATCTTACCTCCGTATATAAAAATGATGTTAAAAAAAGATGTCATTACATCGAGGTTTCAACTATCTCAGATTCAGAAAGAGTGAAAAAAGAAATTTGCGAAACATTAAAAAATCAAAGCCGGAAAAGTAATACCCAAATGATAAAATATTCTATTACCACCAATTCTAGNAATAGTATTTTGTTAGATATTTTGCAGTCAAACAAGCACTTATGAAGCAGATTGGTGATATAAATAAAGTATGAGCGCCTACAATATTTCCTTTTTAGTCAGAAATATATCGATAAGGAAAGTAAATTGCTTAATCGATTTTGATTAAACCACTATATCATGTTTGAAATGACAGAAGTTAATAGAAAAAAAACAAAAGCACTTTTCCTGCTTAGATCTTACAATGATATGGATCACATTACGCCAATAATTTGGAAATGTAGCCAATCCGAAATTGTATGTTATTTTATGTTTGTTGATAGTGAGCCTTCCAATGACTATAGAATCGATTTTATAAAAAAAAGCGGTGCTATAAAAATTCATTCAAAAACTATTAATTTTTATCACCGACACATTCGTGAATATTTTCCTTTTACTCACTTGCTACGAATGGTGGATTTCATAGTATCTTGCACTCTTGGTAATTATTTGTTGCGAAAAAATAGTATTGATGTAGTAGTAACTGAATGGTCAGGAAAAGCAGGCCGAGAAAAAGCAAAATATATTCTTAGAGCAGCGTTCATCAATAAATTGCGGATCTACAGCGTACCTCATGGATACAACATATACACGAACCTAGACTTTAGCAAAACGGTCATTGATTTAAAAAATAAGATGGGACACTGGCCAGATTTCAGTTCAAGAAATGCGTTCACTAGCTATGTTGTACAGCATGAATCCAGTCGAATATTTTGTGAAGCATATGGTATCAAAAAACATAAACTCTTAGTTTTGGGAAGCGCTCGATTTTGTAGGGAGTGGGTTATGATCAACGATAAAATATCAAAATTCGCAGTAAATAATCAATTGGGTAATAATTCTTTTAAGATCGTCTTCTTTTTGCCGCAGTGGGATTACAATGTTGATCGAAAAGGATGCTTTAGACTTATTGTGTCGTTAAGCCAAATACCAGGTTTATTTATAAGGCTCAAAGGGTCAACCCGCGAGATTGCTGATCTCTATGATGATGAAGAACGTGAATTTATTTCAACTGACAATGTAGTTTTTAGTAAAGATGAATCCTCTGTTTACTTGATTAAGTGGTCTGATGTTGTTGTAAATTTTGCTTCAAGTATTGGTCTTGAGGCAGTGATGCAGAAAAAGTTAATTATCAATCCGACATATCTACATTCAAATACTACTATATTTGACGATAGTGACGTGACAATAGATTGTGAGAGTTTGGATTCTGTTACAGAAAATATAATGAAAATAAAGAAAAATCATACTACCATCCCAACCAGTAGGAGCTACCAGCTTTTTTATGAGAAATTTATAGAAGGTTCTGATTCAGAAGAAAATGTGTTGAAAAAGTATGTAGACTTAATTCTTAACAAACAAAACGCAAAAATAATGTGATGCAGAAAATGAGTTAAACAAGTATCGTATAACTAATTCAAATTAAAAAGATCGATGTCGAAGAATTTTTCTTTAGAAAAAGAACAATATAGTTATGATTTTAAGCTTGCTTTGCAAGCTGCAAAGCAAGCTGGTGACTTTTTATTTGAATCTTATGCCAAAAATAATTCCATTGAAAAGATGATGGAGAGAGATGTTAAAATTGAAGAGGATATTCAGTCAGAAGAAATAATTCTTAATGTCCTTAAAAACACCGATTATTCTATCCTTTCTGAGGAGAAGGGTGAGATAGCTTCACAAGCTGATAGTGAACTTAAGTGGATCGTAGACCCACTTGATGGAACCTACAATTATTTGCGACGGATTCCTTTTTGTGCGGTTTCAATCGCGCTGTGGAAGGGGGACGAGCCAATATTTGGAATCGTCAATAGTTTTTGCCTAAACGAAATTTTTAGTGGAATCATAGGAGTGGGAGCCTGGTGTAACGAAATACCTATTTGTCACGTAGAAAATTCTCACCGAAATAACTTAGAAAATAGCATAATTGCAAGTGGGTTTCCGGTTGGTTTTGTATTTTCCGATGATTCAGTTTCTAGACTATTAGAAATCACAAATGCATACAAGAAGGTGAGAATGTTGGGATCTGCATCTATATCTTTAGCGTACGTGGCGAGCAATCGGGTGGATGCTTATAGGGAAGAAAATATTATGTTATGGGATGTCGCAGGGGGGCTCGCTATTGTCAAGTCAGCCGGAGGTGATTACTCCTCTCAGAAAACAGATATTGTTAATCAATTTACAGTTAGTGCAGTTAGCAGTAAACGCATCTAAGTTGTATCAATTATGTCTCGCAACTTAAGAAATCAAACCACAGTTGGGGATAAGGTGGAGGTAGTCATATTCGATGAACGAGGTTCAGAATGGTTAAAAAAATGTGTGCCTCAAAATGTAAAAACACTAGTTTTGGCATCTGAAATTCCAAGAGGAAGTTTGGGTCGTCCATCTCTATTACTTGGTTTACTTAAATGGCTTTTTATTGGGAACTTTGAAAAACTAGGAGTTAGGGGTAGATTAAGAGCTGCGTACTTTATTGCTTTGTTGGAAAAGATAAGCCCTACTATTGTTATTTCAAACAATGATGGTAGCGAAATTATTCGAGCAATTGCCCTTAATCACCACACAATATTTGTTGCTGTCATTCAATTAGCGTTACGAGAACGATTTAGAAATTCTAAAATCACTACATTGCCAACCTATTTTAGTTTTGGTCGAGCGGAGGAAAAGATTTTTTCCTCTAGCCAACTTAAGTGTCATGACATCAGACCTGTTGGATCATTAAGAAATAGTATCTATCTAGCTACTAACCAAGCTCAAAAAAACGACCAAGAAGTTAGCCCCAGACTTGTATTTATTTCACAGTGGAAAAGAGGGCTATGTGTAAATCCCGAATCGAATTTATTTAAAGCATGGAATGAGGGTCATCGCAAGACATTTCAATCTGTACACCGTTATGCTAAAGAAAACTCAATAAAATTAGATGTGGTTTTGCGTAATACTTTTGATCATGTTGATAATATGGAACAGCAAAGAAAATATTTTTTTGAAGCTGCGCAAACGACAGAAATAAATTTTTTTTCAAGTAAAAATGATGAGTTAGCGAGTTATCGACCAACTTATGAGGGTGATATTATTGTCCATTTTCTCTCGACTTTAGGTTTTGAAGTTTTCGGTTATGGTAAGAAGGTTTTATGCTGTATTGGACTGGGTGGTGGGAAACCGTTTATTGAGGAGTACGGCGTCCAGGAACTGATTGAAGAATTACCAAGTGAGGTCTTGTTGTCGGAAAATAAAGAGGACTTAGTGAACGATATGATTAATAGTTTAATAGATATGCCTAACCTAACCTATGAAACCTTGACAAAAAATGCGCGGAACTATTACATGAGTGTCGAAGAAAACCAAAAAACCCATGAAAGAATACAGTTCGATCTGTCAAAGATTTTGAAAATAAAAAATAATGCGTAAAATAGCAACCATAATGCAACAAACCTCTGATTATATAGGAACGCATAAGATATGAGTAATATGCCAAGTTTGGGTTCTTGGATTACGATTGGTCATCCAGCTGTAGCTGAAATTATGGCGGCAGCTGGTTTCGATTGGTTAACTGTTGATTTGGAGCATAGTGCTATTAGTATTGAGCGCGCAGAAGAAATTATAAGAATAATAGAATTATCTGGAGTTAAACCTTTTGTACGATTATCCTCGCACAATCCTGAACAGATCAAACGCGTGATGGATTCTGGTGCTCATGGCATCATAGTACCAATGGTTAAGACGGCAGAAGAAGTCACTCAAGCGATAGCAGCAGTTCATTACCCACCACTTGGAAATAGAAGCGTTGGGCTAGCAAGAGCACAAAAATATGGGAATGCTTTTGAAGCCTATTATAATTGGCAAGAAAGTAATGTAATGGTTATCGTTCAAATTGAACATATTGATGCTGTTGATAATATTGAAGCGATATTTTCAGTTCAGGGTATATCCGGATATATTGTTGGACCATATGATTTATCAGCATCAATGGGGATACCAGGAGACTTCGCCAACAAAAAGATGTCTGTTGCACTAGATCAAATAAAAATTGCTGCCAAAGACTATCATGTCCCAAGCGGAATACATATTGTTGAGCCGGATCCTGGAGAATTGAAACTGAGGATTAGCGAAGGTTATAAATTTATCGCCTACGGGGTGGATATGAGAATGTTGGATGTAACATGTCGTCTTGCTACAGGTCAGATGAAGGATTAACCTTTTATGAGGAGCGTAGCTATAATTCCCGCGCGCATGAATTCATCGAGATTCCCAGGAAAACCTATGGCATCGCTGCATGGTGTACCAATGATTGGCCACTGTTATTTTCGTGTTCGTTTGTGCAAAGATCTTGATGATACATATGTCGCTACCTGTGATAAAGAGATATACGATTATGTCCATTCAATTGGTNGCAAAGCAGTGATGACATCGACTAAGCATGAAAGAGCTAGTGATCGTGCTGCCGAGGCGATGCTAAAAATTGAAAGTGATACAGGAAAAAAAATCGATATAGTGGTCATGGTGCAAGGTGATGAGCCTATGGACACACCATCAATGATTACCGAAGCGTTAACACCAATGATTCATGATCAAACCATCGATGTCATTAATTTGATGGGACAAATAGAATTGGAAGAAGAATTTGAAGACCCTAATATTGTTAAAGTAGTGGTAGGCTTAGATAAAAATGCGATCTATTTTTCTAGAGAGCCAATTCCGTCAAGAAGCAAGAGTACATCCACTCCTCTAATGTTAAAACAGATATGTGTCATTCCATTCAAGCGAGATTATCTTCTTGAGTTTAATAATACGGCTGAAACTCCTCTTGAAAAGGTAGAGTCGGTAGATATGTTACGTGTCATAGAAAGTGGAAAAAAAGTTCGGATGGTTTTGACCGACGAACAGTCTTTTAGTGTCGATACGAAGAGCGACTTAGAAAAAGTAGATTTTCTAATGAGGAATGACAAGTTGATGCAAGGATACATTCCTATTCTTTAGGAAAGCCCTGTCTTTAATGAGCATAAAACTGCCCAAGTATGTTGATCCTTTGGCATATCGGAGAAAGTTGACTAGCATTTGTGCCCGAATAATTCTTTCAATGGGGATTCCTTTACGGGTCAAGACTGATGTAGGTAGTCATTCTATATTTTTTTTTGTTAACTCCTTCCTCGAGTATCATCTTAGAGCTAAACAGGGCTATAACAGGGAGCCGATAACGGTGAAGTGGATCTTGGAAATAATCAGTGAAGACGACATCGTTTTTGATATCGGCGCAAATGTCGGAACGTATAGTCTTTTAATGGGAAAAAGAATGCAATCAGGNACTGGTCAAGTTTTTGCGTTCGAGCCAGAAGCGTCTAATTTTTTATCACTAAATGACAATATTAAATTGAACAAGTTGGGTTCACGAATAATGGCTTATCCTCTTGCATTTAGTGATTCATCCCGTACATCGCATTTATTTTTATCTTCCAATGTACGAGGTTCAGCATGTCACTCAATCGATCAACCGGAGAGCGAGGGTAATAAGTATATTCCTCAATATATGCAAGGTATATATGTGCTTTCAGTTGACAATTTTTGTTCTGAAAATGACGTGCCAATACCTAATCATGTGAAGATTGACGTAGATGGTGCTGAGCTTGGTATTCTAAAAGGCATGAAAGAAGTTTTAAAGAATCATGAGCTAAAAACAATAATGATCGAAATTACTGAAAAGAATGATGGCAATAAAGTTGAGGAGATGATCATCCATAGTGGTTTTAAAGAATTAGATCGTCAATTATGGAAAAATAAAAAAATGGCAAACGTCTTATATGGAAGAGAATAGGTTGGCAAAAGGAATATGGTGCTAAATTATCAATCCATATGTGGGAGCATGTAGCCATGAAAGTATTAATTTCTACCGTACCGTTCGCTGATCGAGACCAAACGCCGCTAAATATTCTTGGAGAAGCGGGAGTAGAATATGTAATAAATCCACTCGGAAGAAAGTTTACTCGAGAAGAACTCTTTCAAGAAATATCTTCCTATGATGCCTTGATAGCTGGAACCGAAGTTATAGACAAGGAGATCATTAATCACTCAACCAATTTGAAGGTAATAGCAAGAGTTGGCATTGGGCTAGACAATGTAGATCTCATAGCAGCGAGGGACAAGGGTATACAGGTATGCTATACGCCGGATGCGCCATCACCTGCTGTTGGAGAGTTAACAATAGCGATGATGCTCACAATGTTGCGACAGGTACATATATCAAACGATCAGATGCATGAAGGGGTATGGCATCGTTTCTTTGGGAAGAGATTGTCAGAGTGCACTGTCGGCATCATAGGCGCAGGACGAATTGGAAAACATGTCCTAAAATTACTGTCTGGTTTCGATGTAAATAGGATACTAGTAAATGATATCGATGCCGAGCTTATTACCGAAGAGCCTCCGAAAATTGAAAACGCAGATAAAGAAAAAATTTACAGAGAAGCAGATATTATTACAGTTCACGTACCGCTAACCATGGAAACTACACATATGATTAGTGATAAAGAGATTAGGATGATGAAGCGTGACGCTATTTTAATAAATACCGCTCGAGGAGGTATTGTTGATGAAACTGCACTATTTAATGCGTTACAAAACAAAAGAATTGGAGGTGCTGCAGTTGATGTTTTTGAAAAAGAGCCATATCAAGGTAACTTGAATAAACTTACGAATTGTTTATTAACTGCACATATGGGATCAATGTCTATTGATTGCCGAACACAAATGGAGCGCGAAGCTACTGAAGACACGGTTCTTTTCCTTTTGGGGAAAACACCAAAAAGGCCAGTACCAAATTATGAGTATGAAAACCAGACAAAATAAGTCTTTGGAGTAAACAAATGAAGAAAGCAGTTGTTATAGGTGGATCTGGATTTCTTGGAAGTCATATCGCTGATGAATTGACTAAGCGTGGATTTAAAGTGACTATTGTTGATAAAAAAGAATCATCTTGGAAGACTGAGAATCAGAATATGGCAGTTGGCGATTTTTCAGATGATATTTTCTTAGACGACATCTTTAAGGGAGTAAGCTATGTTTATCATTTTGGCGGGATGGCAGACATAAGCGAATCCAGACAGAAGCCAATTGAAGCGGTGGATGTTAATGTTCTGGGCACCATGAAGATCCTTAAGGCAATTGCTAGTCAAGATATTGAGAGATTTGTTTATGCTTCTACAATGTATGTATATAGTCCTTATGGTTCATTTTATCGTGCCACCAAGCAAGCTGCGGAAATTTTAATAGAAACTTGCCATGAAGAATATGGTCTTGATTATACAATTCTCCGGTTCGGATCTTTATATGGGCCTCGATCCCAAAACTGGAATGGGTTACGAAGTTACATAAGTGAAATCTTAAGTACGGGTAAGCTTTACTACCGGGGAACAGGTCGAGAGAAAAGAGAATATATTTACGTCAAAGATGCAGCACGACTCAGCGTAGATATTTTGGATGAGATACATAAAAATCAAGCCATTACTTTGACCGGTCAACAAACATTTAGTTCGAAAGATCTAATGGATATGATCTTTGAAATTACTGGTGTAAAAGGAGAAGTAGTATTTTCGGGCGAAAAAAATTTGGAAGAGCACTATGGGATCACACCATATCGGTATACTCCTAAACGTTCTAAGAAATTGATACCTGATGAATTTGTTGATTTAGGCGAGGGAATCCTTGAGATTGTTGAACAAATGTACGAGAACGAAAATTTTCGTTGACATTTTTTACTGTTTAATTTGATCAAATATCAATCATGTTCTTGATCAGGTTTCTTATTGAAATACTGAATCTAGCATCCCAAAGCGAAGTCTAAATTAAGAATCGTCATTTTAGGGTGTGTTAAATAATTTTTTAGTGCTGATGTAACTATTTTTTAACAGTAAGGTTCGAGGCAATTGTTTTCAAATCAAATTTTACTCAAATATATTGTGTTTTAATCATAGTTTGGTGCAGTTAATTATGGATTTTCGCTTCCTGATAGCAAAGAATTATAAATTGAAAAGCATATGACTGATTCTAAAAAAACTGGACAACTAGTAATCATGAGACGAACTTCTAGTTTTAGTTGGGATAAGGATCAGTTCAAAAATTTTGTGTATTATATTGATACTCAGATTGTTGAGTCATCAAAAGTAGAAGTTTTGAATGATTGTAATTTGTTGGATTCCTATGCGCGAGGTATAAGAGACAAATACTCAAAATGGATCTATAAAATAAATGATCGTTTTCTAGATAGCAAAATAATTAAAAAAGACCTATCACTATTTTTTTTAACAGATCTTTCTTGTAAAAGAACAGAAATTTTTGACACGTTCAATTCAATTTGCAATCTTCTAGTCATAAAAGAAAAAATAAAAGGAAAGAAAGTAACCAATGCAATACTTGTTGGTGTAGATGTGCCCTTTTTTTCTGCTTTTTCTTCAATGTTTCCGGAAATCAATGCAACTCTAATTAAACAAGATGTATCTAAAATTAAACTAATTCGGATGTTGGTTTCAGACTTAATCTTTCTAGGAGAATTGTTTTCTATTGGCCTGGTCAATTGTTTTCAGAAGAAACGATATAACACTAGTGGGAAATCGGGGGGACGTTATTTATTTTCACCCTACCCTCAGCACCTAAAGCCGGAAATTAATGGCAAAGAGGATATTAAGTATCGAGGGTTCGCCAGAAAGACTGACAAGTATCTAGTGAGTATATTGATGGATGGACTACATCAGCATGTGAGTCTACGAGAATATGTGCGGCTAAAGAATAGCCTTCCGTCTGAGAGATTTGTTCTTTTAGATCAGTCTATTCATCCTTTAGATGTATTGACCGGTCTTTTTTGGATCATTCGATGTCAAACATACTTACTTTTTAAGCAAAATAAAAAAGACACTTTTTTAGATATAGATATATCAAGATATGTAAAAAAAGAGTTAAGCGTTTCTTTTAGTCGATTACCACGACTCATGATGATCGAAAAACAACTTCGTAGATTTTTCAAAAATGAGCGCGTTGATGAGTTGGTATACTATCTTTTTGAGTATCCCTTTGGAAGGCTACTTTCTTATGTTGCGGGCACTGTAGAAAATCGACCCCATCGAATCGGATTCCAACACGGCCCTGCTTCTTGGATCAAAATGTTGTATTTTTTAGCTCCAGGAGAAATTGCTGCGAAGCCTCCTTTCTTGGAACAGGTTCCGGTGCCTGATAAAGTTTTAGCTGAAGATCTTGGGTCAGTAGAGATTTACAAATACTCTGGTTATTCGAATATACAGATAATGGAGAATATCTACCGGCTCGATTATTTAGAAAATGTTGAGATAAACCCTACTACTAAGAACGTGCTAATAGTCCCAGGATTACATGATGGACGCCTACTTTTGGCTATCATGGAGCAGTTCATTAATGATAATCCGGAAATTACATGTTATTTTCGACCGCATCCGAGAGCGAATAATGCGTATGTGTCCTACTTTAAAAATCTTATGAATTTAATTGTTTCAACTGAACCGATAGACATATTGATGCAACAAGTTTCTCGGATTTTTGTGACTTATAGTTCTGTGGGTATAGAAGCTAAAATATTGGGATTAGAGGTTACAATTGTCGATATACCGGGGAAACTAAATGAATCACCGCTGCTTGATAGACGCGGCGGACGATAAGGTTATGTCGCATTATATTGATGTTCCTAATAGTTTTTAGAATAATTTCGCCACAAACAAAGAAAACTAAAAAAATGAAGAGACAGCGTCAAACTGTTTGCGTGCAGGGGTTAGGTTTTGTCGGTGCAGCTATGGCAGTTGCGGTGTCATTATCGCGAGATAATAGTGGTAATTGCCGATATGATGTAATAGGGGTCGAATTGCCAACCGAAGAGGGTTTTCGTCGAGTAGAGAGCATTAATGAGGGCCAATTTCCATTACCAACCATTGATCAAAGTTTAGTTCTGGCAACACGCAATTCAGTAGCTGAGGGAAATCTTTCTGCTACAACAGATCAGTCGGTGTATGAAAAAGCTGAAGTGGTGATAATTGATGTAGCGTTAGATATTCCTATCGGAATCGATTCACGAGAAATTAATTTTAGTGTTTTAGAAGAGGCAGCTAAAACCGTTGGGCGCTCTGTAAGGCCAGGTACATTAGTTATAATTGAAACTACTGTCGCGCCAGGAACATGTGAAAAAATCATTATACCTATCCTAGCCAAAGAATGTAAAAAGCGGAATTTACCAGAAGATTCAATACTAGTCGCGCATTCTTATGAACGAGTGATGCCAGGAAATAAATATCTCGACTCAATAATTAATTTCTGGCGTGTTTTTGCCGGTTACACAGGAGACGCGGCCTACTCGTGTAGACAATTTCTCGAAACCATAATTAACACAAAGAACTTTCCATTAACCGAACTTAGCTCATTAGCATCATCCGAAACCGCAAAAATAATGGAAAATTCTTATCGTGCTGCAAACATAGCTTTTATTGATGAGTGGACCAAATTTGCGGAAGCAATTGGAATAGATCTTTTTGAGATTATAAGGGCAATTTCAATCCGACCAACTCATTCAAATATACGATATCCAGGAGTAGGTGTGGGTGGTTATTGTTTGACAAAAGATCCATTATTCGCGCCAGCAGCAGCTAGTCAAATTTTTAATCTTTCAGGACTATCATTCCCATTTATAGATTTGACCCAAAAAATAAATCAACGAATGCCATACCATGTTGTCGATAGATTAGATCAGATGTTTGATATGAGTTTATCCAGAAAAAGGATACTTATTTTTGGGGTAAGTTATAGATCAGATATCGGTGATAGTAGGTATACTCCAACCGAAACGTTGGTTCGCGAATTAGAAACGCGTGACGCAGTTGTTTTATTAAATGACCCTTTAGTTGAATTTTGGGATGAAATGGAAAGGCCAGTACCTTCTCAGTTGCCTGATCAATCAGTTGATGGTGTTATCTTGGCAGTAGCTCACACTTCATATAAGCAAGCTCAAATATTTGATTGGATTCTTAATCATTCAGATGTGATTGTCGATGCGGTTGATTTTTTTACAGCAAAAGAGATTTGCTTGTTCGAGACAAAGGGTCTTAGAGTGTGTTCAATTGGAAGAGGAGGTGTAAAAAATCATGAATGAACGAATTTTAATAACAGGCGGTGCTGGTTTTATCGGATTACATCTTGCTAATCATCTCCTCGATAGTGACTATTCTTTAGTGTTGGTTGACGATTATTCACGAGGAGTTAGTGATCATGATTTAAATAAAACACTAAAAAATGAGAGAGTTACTATTATAAACTGTGATTTGAGGCATCGGGAAAGTGTTTTGAAAATAGGTGATGATTTTTCTGTAATATTTCACCTTGCGGCAATTGTAGGTGTTTCAAACGTTTCCAGAGACCCTATTAGGGTCTTAACTGATAATGTAGAAATAATGACAAATGTGATTAGATTAGGGGAGATTCAAAAGAATTTAAGACGCCTACTATTCTCGTCGACAAGTGAAGTTTATGCAGGTACTTTAGAAAAAGTTGGCATTGAGATACCGACACCAGAATCAACTTTTTTAGCCTTACCAGATTTAAAAAGGCCACGAACATCCTACATGTTATCAAAAATTTATGGCGAAGCTATGTGTCATCATGCAGGATTACCGTTCACGGTGTTTCGTCCACATAACGTTTATGGCCCACGTATGGGAATGTCGCATGTTATACCCCAGCAGCTAAAAAAAGCACACTTCTCTGTTGATGGACAGCAAATCGACATATATTCCCCAGAGCACACTCGTTGTTTTTGCTATATTGATGATGCTGTGAAAATGATGAAAAAAATGATGGAAAACGAAATGTCTAATGGAAAAACGTTAAATCTAGGAGTTGAAAATCCGGAGCTCTCGATTAAGGAAGTCGTGAATGAATGCCATAAAATTGTCGGTAGAAATTTGATTCCGAATTATAGAGAAACAACAGCCGGTTCTCCGGTTAGAAGGGCGCCAGACATGAGTGAAACAGAGCGGATTATTGGGAATAGTGAGCATATTGGCATAAATGAGGGCATTGTTAGAACATATGCATGGTATAGAGAAAATGTTTTCGATACCAACAACATAAGTGCAATGTAAAAAAATAAATAACGTGTTTTCTGACTTTGTTCAATTCGTTCGAGAAATCTATAATAGTGAGGATTTCATTTCCCTGCATGCACCGATATTTTCCGGTAAAGAACGGGAATATGTAATGGATACCATCAACTCAACGTTTGTTTCATCGGTTGGTGAATATGTAACAAAATTTGAAAAAGAAATTGCAATGTATACTGGGTCGCGTTATGCAATTGCAACGGTTAGTGGTACTGCGGCACTCCACTTAGCCTTGTTAACTAGTGGCTTGCGCCCAGGCGACGAAGGTTTAACTCAATCACTAACTTTCGTTGCTACCTGTAATGCTATCAGTTACTGCGGGGCCGCACCAATCTTTATTGATGTAGAAAGAGACACATTAGGTATAAGCCCAGATAGTTTAGAATCTTTTCTAGAAAGAAAAACGGAAGTGCGCGATGATGGTAAATGTTGGAATATCGAGAGTAATAAGCGAATTTTTGCCTGTGTACCAGTACATAATTTTGGTCATCCCTCAAATGTCACAGCCATACTGAAGCTTTGCAAAAAATATAATATTGTGATGATAGAGGACGCTGCTGAATCCTTGGGTAGTCTACTCGATGGAAAACATACCGGAACGTTTGGATCTATGGGGGTCTTTAGTTTTAATGGAAATAAAATCGTTACTACAGGTGGTGGTGGGATGATAGTAACAGACGATGAAAACTTAGCAAAAATCGCTAAGCATAAGTCAACAACGGCAAAGATTCCCCATCCTTGGTTATTTATTCATGATGAGCTAGGTTATAACTATAGGTTGCCTAATATAAATGCTGCGTTAGGTTGCGCTCAACTAGAATATATTGAACATTTTGTTAATAGAAAACGCATACTTTCAGATCGTTATCAGGATTGGTTTGATAAATATAACTATGAGTTAGTGAGAGAAAAAACAGGATCGAGAGCCAATTATTGGTTTAATGCTTTGTTAACTAAAAATCAGACAGAGCGAGATAGTTTCTTGGAGTTTACAAACAATGCGGGAGTGATGACGCGACCAGCATGGACACCTATGCATACATTAAATATGTACTCACGCTGTTCGAGAACAGAGCTATCAATGACAGAGTGGTTAGAAGAGAGGATCGTTAATATTCCAAGTGGAATTCCATCATGATAAAAAAAAACGTTTGTGTTGTTACAGGCTCTAGAGCTGAATATGGCCTTTTATTTATGCTAATGAAGCATATTGAGAATTCTGATGAGCTTAATTTGCAAGTTGTAGCGACAGGCATGCATTTGTCTCCAGAGTTTGGGATGACTTATAAAGAAATAGAGAATGATGGATTTTTCGTGAATAAAAAGATAGAGATGCTTTTGTCATCTGATACTCCTACCGGTGTTAGTAAATCTATTGGCATCGGAATATGTGGCATGGCAGACGCTTTTGAAGATTTAAGGCCTGATATACTTGTTCTCCTGGGCGATAGATTTGAGCTCTTGGCCGCAGCTATCTCCGCCTTAATTGGAAAGTTGCCTATCGCGCACATACATGGGGGTGAAGTAACTTTAGGAGCTTTTGACGAAGCAATCCGCCATTCAATAACAAAAATGTCTCATCTCCACTTCACAGCTACCGAAGATTACCGAAATAGAGTTATTCAGTTAGGAGAGCACCCAGAAACTGTATTTAACGTTGGCGGTCTAGGAATAGACAATATTTTTGGCCTTAATCTACTAAGTAGAGTGAAACTTGAAAAAAAAATTGGGATGACATTAGCAAGGAAGAATCTTTTAGTGACATTTCACGCATCAACCCTCGAGAAGGAGCATCCTGCGCAGCAATTTCAATCTTTATATGATGCGTTAGAAGAATATGGCGACGCCAATATTATTTTTACTAAAACAAATGCAGATACTTATGGTAGAGCCATCAACCGCATGATCGATGAATTTGTCGAAAATAATAAAAAAAGGTCAGTCGCCCACACTTCTCTTGGTCAGATTGGATACCTTTCAGCATTAAAATATGTAGATGCTGTGGTTGGTAATTCGTCCAGTGGACTGCTTGAAGCGCCAAGTTTTGGAATTGGAACCATCAATATAGGGGATCGCCAAAAAGGCAGAATAAAAGCGGCTAGTGTTATTGATTGTATGCCAATGCGTGAAAACATACTTGATGCTTTGCATAAAATTTATAGCCAATCATTTCAGAAAAAGTTGTTGTCGGTATCAAATCCGTATGGCGAAGGTGGGGCTTCATTAAAGATAGTTGAGAAATTAAAAAAATTAGATATTAATAATATTGATGTACAAAAGACTTTTTTTGATTTGGATGTGAAATTCACAATAAAGGCCTAGAGGAAATGGAGAAAAATTATGGAGTATCATAAAAACCGTCGTGAAATAGGACTAAGTGAATACCAACCCGATGTTGAACCAAACACAGTATTATATGGGTTACCGAAAGAAGTAAAATATTGTAAAAAGTGTGTTATTTCAAATCAAAGACCAACTTCCACTGTAGAATTCGAGCATACGGAACACAGCTTTAAGGACACGATTAATTTTGACTCTTCTGGCATTTGTGATGCTTGTAGGTTAGCTGAAGAAAAACGTAATAATATCGATTGGAATGAGCGAGAGGCAGAACTCTGGGATCTTTGCAAAACACATAAACGAAGTGACGGTTCTTACGATTGCGTTGTTCCAGGATCAGGAGGTAAGGATAGTTTTTATGCGAGCCATATTCTGAAGGAGAAATTTGGCATGAATCCTTTAACTGTAACGTGGGCGCCACATATATATACCGACTGGGGATGGGAAAATTTTGAAAGATGGATGTTATCCTGTTCGGATAACTACCGTATTACTCCTAATGCTAAGATACATCGTTTAATTACCAGAATGGCAGTAGAAAATTTGTTTCATCCATTTCAGCCTTTTATGTTTGGTCAAAAGTCAATAGCTCCTAGAATCGCAGCACTACTAGACATACCTTTAGTGTTTTATGGAGAGAATGAAGCTGAGTATGGAAACCGCATAGAAGATATAAGCTCAGCAAAAAGGGAAACCGCATATTTTGCATCTGGACCCGAGTCAACGGTGTATCTTGGTGGAGTGCCAGTTGATCGGTGGCGGCAAGAAGTTGGCATAAGCAATACAGATCTCTCATTATATATGCCAATTCCAAAAGATCTTGTCGAGGAAAAGACTATACAGGTGCATTACTTGGGCTACTACTTATTTTGGCATCCTCAGGGTGCCTATTATTATGCTGTAAATCATGGCGATTTTCATGCATCTCCAGAACGTACACCCGGTACTTATAGCAAATATAATAGTATCGACGATAAAATGGATGATCTTCATTATTTTACTACATATATTAAATTCGGCTTAGGGCGTGCTACTTATGATGCTGCTCAGGAGATACGGAATGGAGAAATTACTCGGGATGAAGGTATTTCGCTTGTTCAAAAGTACGATGGAGAATATCCTTTAAGGTTTGAGACTGAATTGTTTGATTATCTTTCAATAAGCAAAGACGAGTATCCGGAAGCAAGCAAATGGTTTGACCAACCCATTGTTGACCGCGATTATTTTTTGGCCTTAGCAGATAAATTCCGATCACCGCATCTTTGGAAACTAGATCATGGCTCATGGGTACTTCGAGAAAAACTTCGGTAAAAAATTTGTCTGGGTATTATGCGAAATTTTCGATTAATTGCCCGTCTTGATATAAAAGCACCAAATCTAGTTAAAAGCATTCAATTGGAGGGACTTAGAAAGATTGGTGATCCAAATTACTTTGCGAGAAGATACTATGAAGAAGGAATTGATGAGGTTTATTACCAAGATATTGTTGCTAGTTTGTATGAAAGAAATAGTTTGGTAGAGATAATCGAAGAGACGACTAAAGATATTTTTGTCCCGATAACTGTTGGAGGAGGGATTAGGACGATAGAGGATGTTACTAAAATATTGAATAGTGGGGCAGACAAAGTATCGATAAACACAGAAGCGATCAAGAATCCAAACATAATTTCGGAAGTGGCAAAGCGCTTCGGAAGTCAGTGTATGGTTTTATCGATAGAGGCCAAATATACTGGATCACGTTGGGAGGCATATTTTGATAATGGAAGGGAGCATAGTAATTTAAATGTAGTGACCTGGGCTAAGGAGGCGGAAAGCAGAGGTGCCGGTGAAATTGTTCTTACATCAGTTGATCGAGAGGGTACCGGCAAAGGTTTTGATGTTGACTTGGTAAAAGCAGTGACTGATGTAGTCAATATTCCAGTGATTGCGAGTGGCGGAATGGGAAGGCTTGTTGATATAAATGAAGTAGTCTTGAACGCTAATGCAGACGGTATAGCGATGGCTCAAGCTCTTCACTATGGTCATCTAACTGTGCCTGAGGTGCGAGATTATTGCCTCGGTCAGAATATTAGTGTTCGGAAGGTTGTCTTATAGGAATTCTGATACTTTATATGAATATCGTAATAATCGATTATGGGATGGGCAATGTACGTAGCGTCCTTCGGGGTGTGGAGAAAGTAGGACATAAAGCAAAAGTGAGTTATAGAGAAGAAGATATTCTAAAAGCTGATAAAGTGATTTTTCCCGGAGTTGGAGCATTTGGAGACGGAATGCGAGAACTGCAATCTCGAGAATTAGATGAGATAATCCCGGAGTTTGTTAAATCTGGTCGTCAGCTATTAGCGATATGTGTCGGAATGCAGCTGCTTTTTGATGTCAGCGAAGAACATGGCTTTCATAAAGGTTTGGGCCTTTTACCTGGGAAGATCATCCGAATTCCAGAATCGGAAGATGGCCGAATTGTAAGGAAAATACCGCATATAGGGTGGAACGCTATCATGCCTGGTGAGTTATATAGTTGGCAGGGGACAATATTCGATAATGTCAAAATAGGGGAGAGCTGTTATTTTGTTCACTCTTTTATGGCGATGGCAGAAAATCACCAGCATTTATTAGCACACTGCGTATATGAGGGAGTTTCAATTACCGCTGCTGTTTCCCACGAAAATGTGACTGGGTTGCAATTTCATCCAGAGAAAAGCGGTGTTGTAGGTCTCAGTTTGTTACGTGGATTCTTGAAATAGTGGGCTCTATGGCAGTAAAAGAAAAAAATCCCGTATTCGTTATTGCTGAAGCTGGTGTAAATCATAATGGTAAGATGGATTTAGCAGAAGAGCTAGTTCGGGTTTCTGAATCTAGTGGAGCTGACGCAGTAAAGTTTCAAACGTTTCGTACTCAGAATTTGGTTACGAAATATGCAGATAAAGCTGAGTACCAAAAAAATTTGACGGGATCATCATCTCAGTTAAGGATGCTAGAAAAATTAGAATTGTCTTATGAAGCACATGAGAAGTTAGCAACTTTATGTGGTGACCTCGGCATCCAATTTTTATCCACGGCATTCGATCACGAAAGTTTAGGCTTTCTTGCTAATGTATTGAAGATGCCACTTTTTAAGATTCCATCAGGAGAAATAACAAATGGGCCTCTTTTGCTCGAGTATTCAAAAACTGGCGGTGATTTAATTCTTTCTACGGGTATGGCAGATCTGGATGAAATAAGGGAAGCGCTTGGAGTGTTAGCTTTTGGTATGACTTTTGATGACTGCCAGCCTTCTAGAGACAAGTTCTTGGAAGCTTATGAATCGGATATTGCAAGAGACATTTTGAAAAAAAAAGTAACTTTGCTCCAATGTACGACGGATTATCCAACTCGAGATGAAGATGTAAATCTTCGAGCCATCGAAACTATGCAAAACGAATTTGAGTTACCAGTAGGTTTATCAGATCATACAGATGGCATTACTGCAGCAATAGCTGCAGTCACTCTCGGGTGTGTGATAATAGAAAAACATATAACTCTTGATAGGGAGCTCCCAGGCCCTGATCATCAGGCCTCCATAGAGCCAGAGGATTTTGCAAGAATGGTAGCTGGGATTAGACAAGTGAGCAATATGCTTGGGGATGGTGTTAAAAAACCAAGCAATAGGGAAGGCGTGAATCGACCAATCGTAAGGAAAAGTATAGTAGCTAAAACTAATATAGAAATTGGAGAAAAGTTAACTACAGAAAATCTAGCGATAAAAAGACCAGGGACAGGAAAAAGTCCAATGGAATACTGGGATAGCTTAGGCAGAGCTAGTACGAAATCATATTTCAAAGATGATGTTATCTGAATGTCGAAGGTTAGGTTACAGAAAATGAACCATGTTGAAAAAATTCAAATTTTACCTTCAAGCACTATAAGGCAGGCAGTTTCTGTTTTGGAGGAGGTAAAAATAGGAATTGTTTTGATCGTCGGTGAGGATAAAAAATTGCTAGGAACGATCACCGATGGTGATGTACGTAGAGCATTGATAAATCTGGTACCTCTAGATCAAAATGTTAAAACAATTATGTCAGAAAATCCGATAGTAGCATCGCGGTATGATAGTGCCGAAAAAATTAGAGAATTAATGAGCCAAAACGCCTTACTTCAGATACCAATCGTTAATGAGTCCAATCAAATTGTTGGGATCGAGATTCTTGAGCCATTGATAGATCGAACTAAATCACTTCAAAATCCAGTTGTTTTGATGGCAGGTGGTTATGGAAAACGGTTGAGACCTTTCACTTTTGATACACCCAAACCGTTGTTGAAAGTCGGTTCGAAGCCTATAGCGGAGATGATCCTGGAACAGCTTAACGAAGCTGGATTCAAACAATTCTTTTTCAGTGTCCATTATAAGGCAGATAAGTTAAAAACTTACTTTGGAAATGGATCAAAATGGGGAGTCACAATTCAATATTTGGATGAGGCTAAACCGTTAGGTACAGCAGGATCTCTTGGATTGTTGCCAGAAAATTTGCCCGAATCACCAATCTTGGTTATGAATTCAGATTTGCTTACGAGAGTTAATTTCCAGGAGTTACTCCGCTATCATGAAGATCAGAGAGGAGTGGCCACGATTTGTGCAAGAGATTATGAATTACAGGTACCCTATGGTGTAATTGAGACCGAGGGAACGAAGTTGGTTGATATCGCGGAAAAACCGCAACATCATTTTTTTGTCAATGCGGGTATTTATGTATTGAATCCATCGGTAGTCAAGAAGATTAAGAATGTTGGTGCTATAGATATGACTGATGTATTGATTAGTGAGGTTGCGGATAATAATAATGTTGTTGTATTTCCAGTTCATGAATACTGGTTGGATATAGGCCGGGTAGATGAGTTTGAGAGAGCACAAAATGAAGTAAAAAAAAGAGGTGAAGATTCGTTCTTCTGATTAGAATTGTTAAACAAAAAATAGTTCTTGTTTCGTGCTGCGATCATCCCATATTCGGATTTTTTCACTTGCCGCTCAAATCGGTAACCGAAAAAAATTGGTATCAATTTCGAAAAGCTCGTCTAGTGTATGGTATATCCTCCTCAATATTAAATATCATAGGAAAAATACTAAATAAATATGATTAATAGTCACACTCTACTTGCTTTAATTCCAGCGCGAGGGGGCAGCAAACGATTACGAAGAAAAAATATTTTGTCGTTTTTGGGTCAGCCTCTTATTTCTTGGACAATACAGGCAGGTCTGGAATCTAAATTTGTTGATCGACTGATTGTAAGTACAGAGGATATCGAAATTTCCGAGGTTTCAAAAAATTGGGGAGCGGATGTGCCTTTTTTGCGACCCACAGATTTGGCAACCGACGGTGCGGAAACTTTCGATGTTGTTCTTGATGTCTTAACGAAACTTGATGCTCTGGGCGAACGTTATGATTATTTATTGTTACTGCAGCCAACATCACCATTACGTACTGCGCAACATATTGATGAATCAATTGATCTCTTGCTAGAAAAAAATGCTGATAGTGTGATCGGTGTTACTGAAATAGATCATCCGATAGAATGGACTTCCACCATACCAATTGATCTATCGATGAATGAGTTTTTTTCTAGTCCTCTATTGACTACACAAAGTCAAAACTATCCTACCAGGTATCGACTTAATGGAGCTATCTATCTCGTGAAAATTAGTCGTATGTTATCTAATTCCAGTTTATTTTTAAAAAATGGCGCGTATGCTTACAAAATGGATAAGCAGCATTCTATAGATATAGATACGGTTGAAGATTTTATTTTTGCTGAGACATTAGCTAGAAATGGAGAATTTTCAAGTTAACTTCGATTGTCTCTATGGATTTCATTAATCAAAATATCAATTGTTGGTAACGTGATATTACATTTTGAACTGTATATTTTTGCCATGCTTCTGAATCTGCAGGATTTGTGTTTTTCTGGAGCGAATCAAGCATAGCCTGCGCGAGGGAATTGACATTGTTTATCGGAACAAGTGTACCCCATTTGCCATCTTCGAGTATTTCGCGCGGCCCGCTATGGCAGTCTGTACTTATTACTTTTGCTCCCAGGGATAGAGCCTCGATGAGTACGGTAGGAAGACCTTCCCAAATAGAAGACAGAACGAATAATTCACATTTTTTCATGAATGGATAAGGATTTTCAATAAAACCAGGAAGATCCACTTTATCAGTTAAATTCAATTGTTTGATAATATTTTCCAAATGACCTCGTTGTTTACCTTCACCGAGAATAATTAATTTAGCCGGTATATTTTCTACTAATATGGAAAATGCCTTGATTAGAGTAGCAAAGTTTTTAGCTTCAGTTAATCTTCCAACACCAAGGATCACGGGAGTTCTTTCTGATTCGAGCCAAGCATGATCAATCTTTTTTTGTGAGCTCTTGACTAAAAAATCTGAAACTACCGGATTGTAGACTACCGTAATGTCAGCGCGGGGCAGCTTAAGCATATTAGATAAATCGTCCGCGACGCCATTTGATACAGCAACAACTGTATCAGCTAGAGGATAAGTTAATTTCATAAAAAATGGCAACCAACGACCCCTAATAGTTGTGGAGTATTTGACTGATCTGGATAGAGTATTATGCTCAGTAATGATTGTTTTGGATTTTATCCGAGATATTCGTTGAGCCCAACAAGTAACCATATTTATGTGAGGGAGAGCCGAAATAACGACGTCGGGTTTATTTTTTCGAAAATAGTGAACCATAAAGGGAAGACTTAGTATCGCTCGTTGTCTTCCAATATTAACAACCTTAACTGATTTATGTATCTTGTTTAGGTAAGGGCCTTCAGCGCGTAATAGAATCAAGGTTACCTTAGCACCACTTGATGCTAATTCATTAATTATGGTTAACATTACTCTTTCAGCACCGCCACCACGCAAGGATGCGAGAAAGAAAGACACGTTACTAGATTTGGCGAGTATGGTTTTAGAAGGCATTTGCGCACGAATCGAGCTGAAAAAACACTCAAAATAACTTTATATTCTAGGGGTTCATTAGATTAAATTGGATGGTTTCAAGAAGGTCAAAAATAGTGGTAATGTTAAAAAGAAAGGAATATTAGTGTTATCAATTTAAGATGTAATTAAATTAGCTGCAAATTATAACTAAGTTCATCCATGCTTTGTGATTAAATGACGATCTAGAGAAACATTTTATATTTTGCTGCGGTGTTTTCTGAGTGTCACTGATTAATTTATAGGTAGGGTTTTATGATGAGGCGTAGAGTTCTTCATATAATAAGTGGTCTTGATACTGGCGGAGCGGAGATGATGCTCTACAAAATTTTAGCTTACTCAGAAAATTATGATGTGGATTATCTGGTTATTAGTATAAGAAAGCCCGGCCCGATCGCAACTAAAATCCGAGACTTAGGATTTGAGGTACAGACACTCAATATAGGTGCTAGTTTTTGGAACGTGTGCATCTCCCTTCCACTTTTGATATCTAAGACGATACGATTTCGGCCTGACGTAATCCAAGGATGGATGTATCATGGAAATCTGTTTGCAATGATCAGTGCATTCTTTTTTCCAAAAAAAGTAATGTTGTTTTGGAACGTTAGACAAAGTCTTTATGATATAAAGAAAGAGAAACTGTTTACCAGATTAACAATCTGGATCTGCAAAATCTTTTCTAAGATGCCAGCGCGCATTCTTTATAACTCAATTTTGAGTGCACAGCAGCATGAGAAATATGGTTTTTTCTCTAATCAACGGATGATTATATTTAACGGATTTGAAATTGAGAAGTTTAAAAGAAGCCAACAAACAAAAGTTTCGATAAAAAGAGAGTTAAATGTCAATACCAAATATATCGTAGGTCATATTGGAAGATTCCATCCAAAAAAGGATCACAAAACAATGTTTCTTGTAGCAAAAAAACTACTAGAGGAATTGAATGATGTGACTTTTATTTTTGTGGGGAGGGATATATTGCCGTCTAATCGAGTATTAGCGGGTTATATGGATGATTCGCATATGGGGGAAACAGTTAAGCTATTAGGTGAGCGAACAGACATCGAAAGAATTTTAACTGCTATGGATGTCTTGGTATCCACTTCAGGATGGGGTGAAGGATTTTCGAATGTTATCGGTGAGGCAATGTCTGCGGGAGTTTTATGTGTAGCTACTAACGTTGGTGATTCCAAAAATATTATAGGTGAAACTGGTGCAATAGTCCGACCGCATTCTATTGATCAGATCTCTATGGAAGTCGCTAAAATTTTACACTTATCAGATGAGCAGCGACTCACTAGGGGCAAAGAGGCACGGCGAAGAATAATTGAATATTATTCAATCGAAAAAATAACTAAAAAATATCTAACTCTTTATCAAGTAGAGGAAATGTAATAGATGATAACAAGGGTAGAGCACTTCCGGAATTATTGGAGACTGACCCAAAAGAATCGTTTAGGTATTTTTAAAAGAGGTAAAGTTAACTCAATATAAACTGCATTATGTTTGATTCATGGGGGTTTAAAAGGTAGTGACTCTATATTGGTTATTATTTGCCGTGCCAATAATTGGTGTAGTAATTCCATTGCGATTGAGTAAAAAAATCCAGACACTTATTTGGATTGTTTTTGCGATATTTGTAACATTAATAATAGGTACTCGATATGAAGTAGGAGGAGATTGGGATAATTATCTCGCTCATGTAGTTCGCGCCTCGAGTCGCGATTTTATCTCTGCCGCGTCAAACAATGCTGAGTTAGGTTATGGCGCTCTTAATTGGATTTCGGCGAAACTCGGGATGGGAATCTATGGCGTAAATACATTCTGTGGGGCGATTCTGGTTTTCGGAACGGCATTTTTTTGCCGCCGCCAACCCATACCATGGTTAGCGTGGCTGATTGCGACGCCTTATTTATTGGTTGTGGTGGGCATGGGTTACACACGTCAGAGTGTAGCGGTAGGCTTCTTATTACTGGGTCTTGTTGCTCTAGAGAATAAAAAAGTATGGCGTTATTTTTTGTTGATACTGGCTGGATACTTTTTCCATAAGACGGTTTTACTGATGGCTCCTCTTGGTATTTTAGTGTGGCGGAGGAATAGGTTGTTGAGTGTGTTAATCGCTGGAGCAGCTTTAATATTGATTGTGATTGCTTTGTTTCTACCTCATTATTTATTGGAATTGTGGGAAAATATCGTTTTAAGATATCAAAACTATTCAAGCTATGATAATACACTGTATCGGTCAAGCGGCGCGTTGCCTAGAGTGCTCATGAATGCCATGCCATCTTTTTTATTTTTAAGCCTATTGCTTCTTAAAAGATGGCCAAAATCCTCTGACAATCAGATGTTATGGGCTGCAATAGCAATTGCTTCTATCGCTAGTCTGTATTTCGTTGGCCATATCAGTACTGCAATAGATAGAATAAATATCTATTTCATTCCTATACAATTATATGTTTGGTCGCGAATACCTTTNNTGTGGCCTGACATTAAAACGCAAACTGCAATAACTATAGGTATTTACTTAGTTTATTTTTCGAGTTTTATGGTTTGGCTTTTTATGGCAAATCATGCTTATGAGTGGATACCTTACCGAAGCGCATTACTATTATGAAAATTGTTTTTTGTTCAAATACCACATGGTATCTTTGGAATTATCGTTTAGGCTTAATTAAAACGTTGTTGAATGATGGAAATGAGATTTACTTGCTTGCGCCCATTGATCACACGACAAAAAAATTTTTTGATTTAGGTTGTCGACAGGTCCCGATTCCTATGAAACGGAAAGGGTTGAATGTTCTACAAGAGCTATCCTTACTAATACGCTTTTACAAGTCTATAAAAGAGATCCATCCAAATGTATTGATAACATTTACAATTAAGCCAGTAGTGTATGGTGGTTTTGTAGCTCGATTTTTAGGCATCCCAGTTATAGCAACAATAACTGGGCTAGGCACAGCATTTATTAGAAGAGGCTGGATTACTGTAGTAGCGAAGTGGTTGTATAAGCAGGGCCTTGTGAGCGCAAAGACAGTGTTCTTTCAGAACCATGATGATGAAGGTATTTTTGTCAGGGCCCGTTTGGTGCGTAGGCATCAGGTAGCGCAAATTCCTGGTTCGGGGATTGATTTAAATCGATTTTCTTTTTCTCCTTTCCTTGAAACAAACCGATATGGAACTGACACATTTTTATTAGCAGGGCGAATGTTGTGGGATAAAGGAATACAGGAATACATAGAAAGCGCTAGGATGGTCAAGGCTTCGTATCCTAATGTCGAATTTCAACTCCTTGGTGAAATAGGTTCAGATAATGTTAGTGCTATTTCGAAGGAGAAAATATTAAGTTGGCAGGAAGAAGGCATCGTGACATATCTTGGAGTGACAAGTGATGTTAGACCATATATTAAGAAAGCGGATTGTGTGGTATTGCCTTCTTATAGGGAGGGTCTTTCACGAACTTTGCTGGAAGCTGGCGCAATAGGTCGGCCTGTCATAGCGACTCGTGTTGTGGGTTGTAAAGACATAGTTGACGATGGTTATACAGGATTTCTTGTTAATCCAAAAGATGCTACTGATTTAGCCGAGAAATTATGTCAATTTTTGTCCCTTTCAATTAGCGAGCGGAATCAAATGGGCAAAGTAGCCCGACAGAAAATAGAGCAAGAGTTTGATGAGAAGCATGTAATTGAAAAGTATTGTACGATTATCTCATCATGCTCTTAGAGTTAAGTGCTGAGTAGAGTTCTATCCACTTTTCAACTTAAGATGCAAGCCAAGTATTTTAATCTTAACGTCTTTTATTCATTCTTAATTCATTTGCGGCAACAACGAAAAAGAAGCTTAACAAGAGCCCGACAATCAATCCGATCATCCAAATAAAAGGTCGACTTCGAAATATCGGTATAGAGTAATATACTGGTTTTGATGCAACGTCGGTGGGGATTTCAATTTCTGCAGATACAGCATGAGTTTTCCAATTATCGGTGGCTAACATTCTTTGGACAGTTCTTATAGAGTTTAGATCTCGCACGACACGTGGCGATAAAGTGTCTGCTATTGATTTTTGACCTAGGAATGCAATCTCTGCGTTTAGGGCTTTAACACCCCTCGCAAAGTATGGAAATTCTGGGACTCGCGGATCATATTCATAAAGGCCAAGTGTTTCCGCAATCACTTTTGCTTCTTCAATCGTTTTGATTTTCAGTTCAAGCTCAGTTTGAGCAAATATTCGCTCTGCTGCAAGGGATTCTTCTAAATTTGTAAGCTCGGCTTGTAAACAGTCTTCTATGTTTTTAATGGCGTAGGTTAGTGATTCTTGTTTAGTGATTGCAATGTATTTGTCCGCCAATATTTTTGTGAGCTCAACACTCGGTCCATATAGCTCAAAAGTGAGGCGATCGTTTCGATCGAAATCTATCTCTATATATGGTGTAGGTTGATTTTCATTGAGCAGATTGTAAATTTCCGGTAGTTGGAAAAATTTTTGTCGTTTAGCGGTATTTGAAATATGGCTGCGAAAGTCTCTAAAAATATCTTCGCCACTCATGCGAGGACACCATCCCCCGACGCCCGTGGATCCTGTTTTTACATCAGGAGGTGGTTTGAGAGTGGCGGTTGCTTTATAAATCGGCTGAGCGAACACAGAATAAAGAACCGTAATACCTAAGACAATGGCAGTAATCAGAATGAAAGAAACCTTGCGTTCGTAAACAAGGCGAGCGACATCGATGATGCCGTATAAGAAATTTAGTTGATTTCTAAAGTTAGTCGTTTCTTTAGTATTGTCATCTTTCTTGATATCAGCCATGGTATCGATCACCTATGATTATTATCGCATTTTGCATAATGCATTTGTTGCCGTTTAGAGCTTTAATTCTCGATATAATAAACAAAAATATTGTACATAGAGGCTCCGATTAACCCAACCCCTAGTGAAATTAACAGAATAAGAATCCTATTATTACTAGCGAGATGGGGGGTAGTAGCTTGGTTACTTATATGTGCAGCATACTCGATCGGAACGTTTTTAGTGTACTTACTGAGTTCATTTAGTTCGGTTTCGAGGGTAGCTAATCCAGGAATAAATGACCTATCGTTAGAGCGCTCTTTCAATATTCGAAGATGTGATTCCAACGCTTCTGCACCTAAAAGATAGGTTGGCATCGCATCTGTCCCACCAAAATTACCTTTTACGGGCTTTTCATACCCAAGCGAACTAGCAATCAGTGCTTGCTCTTCTAGATACAAAATTCGACTTTCTCGCTCTAACTTAGCTATTTCTAATTTCTTGGTAATTTCATTCTTAATAGCCACTTTTCTTTGATCGATCTCCTGATGCACTTTTTTCATAGTTCGAGTTATTGTCATTTGGTTGACATAGTTAGCATAATCGTCAGCAATTTGTGAGGCAAGTTTTGCGTTTGGTGACTCGATCGAGAGTTCAAAAAAGTAACGTTCCGGTAATTCAGCATATACGCCAACCCTGAGTAGTGGACGAAACAATTTAGATAGGATATCGAACCTTCCGGAAGAATCGATAGCCCATGTTCGTTTAATGGAGATAAATCTTCCTATCCTGTCAGAATCAACGTCGCTTGATGTAACCTTTATTTGTTTTAACAAGCTATCTGGAGGGAAGTATTTCTCACGATTTTCTTCAAAAAACCTGCGTTGGATCGCTTTAGAACTGAGGTTATTCTTGTAGTCTAGGAAAAGCCGTAATGGTAAACGTTTTAACTCAGCAACAGACACTGTAGTTGTCTGCAGATTGATTGGTATTTCAGGTTGTCCGAATAGCATCTCTGTTCTAAATAGTGGAGGGTACATTGCTGAATAAATGAGCGAAAGTATCGCTGAAATTATCAGAAATATGATATAGATGTGCCTTCTTCTAAAAATTATTCGAGTTAGTAATGGTAGATCGGCATAAATAACCGAGGGCATATTGCTATTTGGAGTATTTTTGTACGACGTCACATCTTCTGTAGTGGGTATCTTTCGTTCGGTCATGTTAGAATGTGATGCCAAAATTGAAGGTCGGGAAGATTCATTTGTTGTCTACTTTAGGCTTGCCTACCCGCTTAAATCAAAAGTACCAGAATAGCACAATAATAGCTAATATAAGACTAAGCATTATTACGCCAAAATATTGATTAATTTTGAACTATATTAGAATAGAAATGGCAAAGTTTTGTAAAACTAGGCTTGTCGAAGAGAAAGGAAATCGCTATTTTTTGGCTGATTATCGTCAGAATAGCTTCCTTTTTTTGGATCACTAAAATAACAAGCAATTATTAGGTACAAAGGATTATGGACAATTCGGTCATCAACCATTGCAAAACATACGCGTCTAATTTGATTTCTGTTCTGGAGCATCAAGATTGGACTAATGTTGAACTATTAGCTAACGATATTTATCGAGCGTGGAACGAAGGTAGAAGTTTATTTCTCTGTGGAAATGGTGGTAGCGCAGGGAACGCAATTCATCTTGCGAATGATTTTTTGTATGGAGTTGGTCATGAACTAGTGCCTGGAATTAAGGTAGAAGCGCTGAGTGCAAATGCATCTGTTCTCACGTGCCTTGCAAATGATGTTGGATATGATGAGATATATTCTATTCAGCTTGAAGCCAAGGCTTCTTCTGGCGATATTTTGGTTATTTTGTCAGGGAGTGGCAATTCACCAAATGTTATCAGAGCTCTTCAGAAGGGAAATGAATTAGACATGAAGACTTACGCAATTCTTGGCTATGCTGGAGGTGTTTGTCTTGATACTGCTAAAACATCAATTCATGTGCCAATCGATGATATGCAAATATCTGAAGATATGCAGTTGATCGTGGGCCATATTTGTATGCAATGGTTAAATCAAAAAAGAAAAGAAGATCTCCAGTGAAGTCAGTTATAACTGGTGGTGGAGGTTTCATTGGTAGCCATCTTTCGGAAGCTCTCGTTAATTTGGGGCACGAGGTTGTTGTTATAGATAATTTTTGTACCGGTCAAAGAAAAAATCTAGAAAAGATTAAAAAACAAATTGATTTAATCGAGGAGGATATAAGATATCCGGGACAATGGTCGAAAGCTTTTCATGGTGCAGACTGGGTCGTGCATTTAGCGGCTCTCGCAGATATTGTGCCGTCGATAGAAAATCCAGAAGATTATTTTGGCACCAATGTCAGTGGTACGTTCAATGTTTTGCAAGCATCAAGAGACGCTGGCGTTTCGAAATTCATTTACACTGCTTCTTCGTCCTGTTATGGGTTGCCAGATGGGTTCCCGACTTCAGAATTAGCACGAATCCAACCACAATACCCATATGCACTAACAAAGTGGTTAGGTGAAGAGTTAGCCCTTCATTGGGCGAAAGTTTATCAAATGCCTGTCTTATCTATGCGGCTATTCAATGTATATGGTCCTCGATCTCGAACATCAGGCACATATGGTGCTGTATTCGGTGTATTTTTAGCACAAAAGCTCGCGGACCAACCTTTCACCGTGGTGGGAGATGGTAATCAAACCCGAGATTTTACTTATGTCTCAGATGTTGTTGACGCATTTATCGTTAGTGCGAACAGCAATGCTACGGAAGAAATTTTCAACATAGGAAGTGGAGCAACGGTATCAATTAACCAAATTGTTGAATTACTTGGAGGAAATCAAGTAGTAATGCTGCCTAAGCGCCCGGGAGAGCCAGATTGTACTTTTGCCGACATCACTAAAATTCAAAATAAGTTGCGCTGGATGCCTAAGGTTAACATTGAGGATGGTGTTGCGAATTTATTACTCAATATCGATGATTGGAAAGATGCGCCTGTTTGGACTCAGGATACAATTAAGAAGGCTACACGTAGTTGGTTTCATCATTTAGGTGGTTCTCGCGAGATTGAGTAATATTCATGCTCTTTTATTGGCAGCTGGAGCGGGAACAAGGTTGCGACCCTTTACTGATAATTGGCCTAAGTGTTTGATGCCTATATCTGGTAGGCCATTACTTGAATATTGGCTGTGTATGCTCAAAAAGTGTTCAATACCAAAGGTTATAGTAAACATTCATCACCATCAAAAAATTGTTGAAAAATTCTTGGGTCAACCGCAATTTGAAAGTTGGGTTTCAGGAGTTGTGGAACCCTTTTTGTTGGGTACTGCTGGAACTCTGCGCGAAAATTGGAAATCTTTTAAAGGAACAAGAATACTGCTAGTGCATGCCGACAATTGGTGTCAGTGTGATATTTCACATTTTATAGATTTTCACATGAATCATCGTCCCAGTAATGCAGTTATGACAATGATGACATTTCAATCTGATAATCCTAAGGAATGCGGCATTCTAGAGCTAGACGACAACGGTTTGGTGCAGAATTTGCATGAAAAAGTTGAGCAACCGCCAGGTACCCTAGCAAATGGTGCAGTTTATCTTTTGGAGCCAGAGATTCTAGATTGGGTGATGGACAATCCAGAAGTTAATGATTTCAGCACAGAAGTAATTCCGAATTTTTTTGATCGTATTGCAACTTGGGAAAATACTGATATTCATCGAGATATTGGTAAAATAGCATCATTACGATTAGCTCAGCTTGATCGTGCGCCTAATACCTGTTGGCACGATGCGACATTCTGGCATAGCGAATTTCAAAATAATCCAATACATGATATGTTAGCTTCGATATAAATAATGAATGCCTCATCTACCAAAGTCATTATGCTCACCGCTTTTGAAAGCGAGACAGCAAATCTTTTTTCAGGGGATGATGTGTCATTATGTTTTGGCTTGTTCAATCTACTTCACCCGGGACACTTACGCTATTTTCAAATGGCAAAACAATACGGTAGTAAGTTAGTTGTAGGTCTTCGAGGTGACAATATGCTTTCTGCTGTTGAGCGAAGAGAGTGTTTTCCTGATATCGAACGTGCTAAAGCGGTAGCTGCTTTAGAGTTAATTGACAACGTAATCATATTAGACAATGGTGGGTTAGAAAATCTTGTTAGTTTAATTAAACCAACCACGCTTGTTCTTGGAAGAGAATTTGAGAAAGAAAGATCCCTTGAGGTTTATGAGGCTGTAGATAGGCTAAATCGTTTGGGAGGTCGCGTTGTCTATGAGGCTGGGGAGATTCACTATGCAAGGTCAGACTTGTTGTTTGGGCGACAGGATGAAATCGAAGGAAGCAGGTCTAAACAATTTAAATCAGCACTGTTAGCACAAGATATTCAATTGGATACCATTCTTGCACATGCTGAAGACGAACCACGACCAAAAATTCTTGTAATTGGAGATACCATCGTCGATCGATATGTAGCCTGTGATCCAGTAGGAATGAGTAATGAGGCTCCTGTGATAGTCGTTAAGGAGTTAGAGAGCAAGGATTTTATAGGTGGAGCTAGTATAGTTGCCGCGCATGTTTCTGCATTAGGAGGCGATTGCTATTATCTTTCCATTACTGGCGATGATTCTCACGCTCACTTCGTCAAGGATCGCTTAGCCGATTACAATGTAACCGCTGACTTAATTGAGGATGCAAGTCGACCAACAACTAGCAAAATTCGTTATATGGTGGAAAATCAGAAATTATTTCGTGTTAGTCGACTGAAAGAACATAGGTTGTCTCCAGATCTTGAAAACATTCTAGTCAATAGGATAAAAGATTTAGCAACTAGTATTGATGCTATTATTGTTTCCGATTTCGTTTATGGAGTCATCACAAATAAAATACTCGATGTGTTAGAGCAGGTTTCAAGACAACATCAGATTCCACTTTATGGTGATTTGCAATGTAGCAGTCAAGTCGGGGATATATCAAAGTTTAAAGACTTCAAGTTGCTTTGCCCAACAGAACGTGAGGCACGCATTGCGTTAAGTAATCAAGATGATGGAGTCGAGTATGTATCCAATTTATTGATGTCACAAACTCGGTGTACCAATTTAGTTTTAAAGTTAGGTGCTGATGGATTTATTGCCTATAGTCGAGATTTGACCAACGATTTTGTTTATCGACAGCATTTTCCAGCTCTAACAATTAATCCAGTCGACGTGGCAGGAGCTGGTGATTCTTTACTGGCATCAATAGCAGTTGGTTTGTCTCGAGGTTTAAGCTTAATGGAAGCGTCTGCTCTCGGTAGTTGCGTGGCAGCACTTGCTGTGCAGTCGTTGGGTAATATGCCGGTGGATTATCGCGCGGTCAAAGTTTTCGCAGAACAACAAGGACTTATCCCTAATGCAATTTAAAAAAATATTTGTTACAGGTGGGGCTGGTTATGTAGGGGCTATGCTTGTTCCGAGATTGCTTTCTGAGGGGTGCTCGGTGACGGTGCTCGATCTTATGATTTATGGGGAAGAGGTATTGAACCCCCATCCTAACCTGAGGTTAATCAAAGGTGATATTAGAAATGAAAGTCTTCTGAAGAGTAATATTTCTAGTCATGATTGTGTGATTCATCTTGCTTGTATATCAAATGATCCAAGTTTTGAACTTAATCCAAATCTTGGAAAATCAATCAATCTAGATGCTTTTGAGCCTTTGGTAGAAATAAGTCGAGATAGTGGAGTTGAGCGTTTTATTTACGCATCATCATCAAGTGTATATGGCGTAAAAAACGTCCAGGATGTGCACGAAGATATGATGGTTGAGCCCTTGACCGATTATTCTCGGTTCAAAGCCGATTGCGAGCACATACTTTCAAATTATCAATCGAAAGATTTTACAACTGTAACCATCCGACCTGCTACGGTATGCGGATATTCACCCAGACAACGTTTAGATGTCGTTGTAAATATTTTGACGAATTTTGCCTATCATAAGCGAAAGATTACAGTGTTTGGTGGAAAGCAATTACGACCAAATATACATATCAAAGATATGGTCGAAGCATATCTAGTGCTTATGAATGCACCACAAGATTTAGTGGCAGGAAAAATCTACAATGCTGGCTTTGAGAATCAATCTGTTCAGGAATTGGCAGAAATTGTAAAGAGTGTTATTGGTGACGATGTTTTGTTAGAGACTCAGGCTACAAATGATAATCGTTCTTACCATATTTCTTCCAAGAAAATAAAAAGTGAACTTGGTTTTGAGCCGAAATGCACTATTGAAGATGCGGTCATCGATCTCAAAAATGCTTTTGAAGGACAGCAAATTCCAGATTCTATGGATAATGAAAAATATTTCAATATCAAGCGAATGCAGTCTATTGAACTGAATTAATGTTATGAAAGTCCGATACTCCTACCTTAGACAACAATTCGAAAATTGCGATGACCTATGGGATGAACTCCGGGACTTTGTAGAAACTGGTGATTTCACTTTAGGGGCGCCCCTATTAGAATTCGAGAAAAAATTTGCCAAACTTATCGGGGTTAAATATGCAATTGGAGTTAATTCCGGTACAGATGCCATAAAATTGTCATTGCGAGCTCTCGGTGTGGGATACGGTGATGAAGTTATTACAGCAGCCAATACATTTGTTGCAACAGTTGGAGCTATAGCAGAACTTGGGGCAGTACCCATATTCGTAGACTGCAATGATACATTTTGTATGGATGTGGAACAGGTCGAAAAAGCTATTACTGAAAAAACCAAGGCTATTGTTCCTGTGCATTTTACTGGATATATGACTGACATGCGTAAGCTTTTACCTATTGCTAACCGGTATCAAATTCCTGTTGTTGAAGATGCGTGCCAATCGATTTTAGGCGCTATTGATATGAAGAATGCCGGAACCTGGGGTCAGTTAGGAGCGTTTTCGCTTCATCCACTAAAGAATCTTAATGTATGGTCTGACGGCGGAATAATTACCACAAATGACGAAACTTTGGTGACCCAAATTAGACTCTTAAGGAATCACGGCTTGGTTGGACGAGACACTGTTGAGATTCTCGGAACTAATTCTCGGTTGGATACAATTCAAGCTGTTGTTGGTAACTGGCTTATTCCTCAAACGAACGAAATCGCGACCAAGCGGATAGAAAATGCAGCATATTATGATAAATTCTTATCCAAAATAAAGGAAATTGAAATTCCTCCTAGGCCGCTCGATTTTAGAATTGTTTACCATCTCTATATTGTCTTCGCAGAGCAAAGAGATATGTTATTAGATTACTGCCTTGACAATGGTATCGAAGCAAAAGTTCACTATCCGACGCCAATATATAGACAACCCGCGTTATCTAAGTATGGCTATAAAGAAGGAGATTTCCCGACCACAGATCGGCACGCAGAACAAATTATTACGTTTCCTTGCGATCAGCATTTAAGTCGAGAAGAGATGGATTATGTAATAAAAACTGTAACTAAGTTTTATGAAGATTATTCGGCATGATAGAAGTTCCATATGTAAATTTGTCTGCCCAATGGAATGAAGAAAGAGATGATTTGCTTCCAATTATTGAGTCTATTCTTGAATCTGGTCAATATGTGGGAAGCAAAGAAATAGAGCAGCTTGAAAGCAGGATAGAGAAATCATTTGGAGTTAAACATGCTATCACGCTCAATAGTGGAACTGATGCCTTAGTTCTTGCTCTATTAGCGATAAATGTGGGCCCTAACGATGAAGTAATTACACCACCAAATTCGTTTATTGCTTCCACAGCAGCTATTGCCAGAGTAGGCGCTAAGCCTGTTTTCGTGGATGTACATGCAGATCAAAACATTGATCCTAATTTGATAGAGGGGTCTATCACAAAAAAAACTAAAGCTATTATGCCAGTCCACTTAACTGGACGAGTTTCTGATATGGAAATGATTATGGAAATAGCTAATCATCACGATGTTTTGGTTGTTGAAGATGCGGCACAGGCAGCAGGAGCCCGATTTAACGAGAGAGTAACTGGATCATGGGGTAGTGCGGGTTGTTTCTCTGCGCACCCACTAAAGAATCTTAATGCATGTGGAGATGCTGGTTTTATAACTACGAATGATGACGAGATAGCAAAAAAAGTACATCTGATGAGAAATCATGGATTGGTAGATCGCGAAACAGTTAACGAGTTCGGCTTTGTTTCTAGGATGGATTCTTTACAAGCTGCGATACTTAAATTTCGATTGGCGCACTTAAAAGACATCGTTGAGAAACGACGAAACAATGTTTCAATATATCGGTCTATTTTAGATCCAAATTTTGTATTCATCCCCGCAGATCGTCCGGAAGAGTTTAATACCTGGCATACGTTCGTCATTCAAGTCGAAAAAAGGGACGAGCTCAGAGCATTTTTAGCGAGTAGAAATATTGAAACTGCTATCCATTACCCCGTTCCAATTCATTTACAACCAGCGTGCCGATATTTGGGTTATGGTCCAGGCGATTTTCCTGTAACTGAATATCAGGCAGATCGAATACTTTCCCTTCCCGTCAATCAAAGCCTGACTAATGATCAAGTCTGTTTGGTAGCCGAAACAGTCAATAAATTTTATGGGGCCTGAATGCATTTAGGTATCGATCTCGATAATACAGTAATTTCTTATGACGAGGTTTTTTTGTTTGGAGCTCTCGAACTAAAGCTTGTACCGATCGGTTGGGAAGGCAGTCGACTTCAAGTTCGTGATTATGTCCGTCACCAAAAAGATGGTGATATTGCGTGGCAACGTCTACAGGGGAAAGTTTACGGAAAATGGTTGCATCTAGCCAAACTTTTTCCAGGAGTATATCGATTTTTGTGGCGATGCAAGTATCGTAACATTGTTGTTGATATTGTGAGCCATAAAACAGAATATGGTCACCTAGATGACGAAAAAATTTCTTTACGGAAATCTGCGCTTGATTTTTTAATTGAGCATGAGGTTTTGTCAATGAGTAGTGAATCATTGATTAACAAAATAGATTTCTTTTCCCGAAAAGAGGAAAAGTTAGAACACATATCAAAAAAACAATTTGATTGGTTCATAGATGATCTCCCTGAGATAGTAGAACATGATGAATTCCCAAGGAAAACGAAGACTTTTGGTTTCGATCCTACTGGAGCTAGTGGATTTAGATTCACTAATACTGTCAAATCGTGGGCTGAAATTGAAAATTATGTGCTTGGAAAATGGCTAGAAGATGAGGTAAAGGATTTTGCAAGTCGGGTCAGTGATCGCGCAGTAATAGATTGTAAATGGCAAAGTGGTCGTGGAAATTCTGGGATTAAAACTAAGAATATTGGCGGTAGACGAAATGCTGGCATAAGTCGAGTGGAAATGATCGATGGAGCAATAAATGCATTAAAAATATATCCAGTGGATTACCATCATGATCGATTATTTTCAGAGTATGAGGGTCTTAGGCTGTTACGTCAGCGAAATATCAAACAAGTACCACGCCCCATCGCTTCGGATCGAAAAATGCAAGCGGCTATGTATGAATGGATAGAGGGTGAGCCGGTTGAAAACCTACGAAAGAATGATCTTGATCAAGCTCTCGATTTACTGGCTAATATCCATTCTCTTAGAGGCTTTCCCGAATTTTCAACATTTCCTGGTGCTTCCGCAGCGATTTTTAGTGGCCATCAGCTAGAAAAACAGATTTATGAGAGACTTTGGAGATTGAGAGATCAAAGCGTAAAATCATCAAAACTTAAAGCGTTTTTAACGGGTGAGCTAGAACCGATGGTTAAAGAAATTCTGAAGTGGTCAAGGATGCACTGGCCTAAACCTAAAAATTATGATGAAGCGATATCTTTAAAAGAAAGGACTCTAAGTCCATCTGATTTTGGTTTCCATAATGCATTAAGAGTTGATAACTCACAGATAATGTTTTTTGATTTTGAATATTTCGGATGGGATGATCCAGCTAAGCTTATTGGAGATTTCCTATTACATCCAGGAATGCAGCTATCTAAGGAGCTAAGATCATTATGGATTGATGGAGCTAAAGATATTTTTGGCAAAATCGTGATTGAGCGCGCACGAGTGATGTGGCCAATGCTCGGGCTTTGTTGGTGCATAATTTTACTTAATGAATACAGAAAAGATATTTGGGCACGGCGAACGGAAATTGTTGGACTAGACCCTAAGAACAAGAATATTATGTTAGATAGACAACTGAAATTGTCAAAAAAGTATTTACAGCGAATTAAAGAAACATACAAGGATTTCCAATTTGAATGACGAAGCAAAATCTGTGTTGGATGAGAGATCAATATTTCTACGAAAACTGATCGTTAGAATGCTTGATGGTGGTCGAAGAGGGCACGTAGGCCCAGCTGGCTCAATTGTTGAGTTATTAAGAGTGCTATATGACTCATGGCTTCGAGTTAGACCACAAGAGCCCAAGTGGGTTGATCGTGATCGTTTTATTTTGAGCAAAGGACATGGTTGTTTAGCGCTATATGCAATTTTGGCAGACAAAGGATTCTTTTCAAAAAATGAATTAGATACATTTTGTTCTAGTGAGTCACGTCTAGGCGGGCATCCAGAAACGAAGGTTCCCGGCGTAGAAGCCTCAACTGGATCTTTAGGGCATGGTTTACCTATTGGGGTTGGCTTAGCTTTAGCTGGGAAAATTGGTGGTTGTAAGCATAGGATCGCTGTTGTTGTTGGCGATGGTGAGCTGAATGAAGGGTCGGTATGGGAAGCAGCAATGTCTGCATCTAAGCATCAACTTTCAAATCTAACTGTTTTTATAGATTACAATAAGATGCAGTCCTATGGTTTATTGTTGGATGTTATGGATTTGGAGCCATTGTCAAAGAAATGGCAAAGTTTTGGCTTTGCGACAAAAGAAGTAGATGGGCATGATGTCATGGCTCTGGAAAAGCTGATGTGTTCTTTGCCGCTAGACCCATCTAAGCCCACAGCTGTGATTTGTCACACTGTTAAAGGAAAAGGATTTTCTGTAGCTGAAGGCCAGGCCACATGGCACCATAAATCAGGACTATCAGACGAGGATATCACTAAATTATACGAGAGTTTGGGTTGAGATTAGAGGTACTGATTCATGCGAAGAACTAGTTTAGATTGCGTATATCAGCTTGCATGCCGGGATGATAGAGTCATCTTCATAGGATCCGATTTAGGGGCGGGGGTGTTGGCTGATATGAAAAAGAACATGCCTGAACGTTGGATCATGGAAGGTGTTTCAGAACAACATATCATAGGTATGGCAGCCGGTTTATCGATGGAAGGATACATACCATACGTCAATACGATAGCGTCTTTTCTAACCCGAAGATGCTTTGAGCAGCTTGCTATTGACCTCAGTTTAATGAACTTACCGGTCCGACTTATTGCTAATGGCGGTGGTGTTGTCTATGCCCCATTAGGGCCAACACACCAGGCAATTGAAGACATTGCAATTCTGCGTACTTTACCTAATATGACGATTATTGCTCCTTGTGATGCTGCTGAGATGCGGCGAGTCATGGATCAAACCTTGGATTGGGATGGCCCAATATATATCCGATTGGCAAAGGGGGGCGATCCCATTATTAGTTCCGACGACCACAATTTTTCGATAGGCAAGGGAATCTTGTTTCGAGAAGTTGGTGAAGTTCTTGTTATTTCTACCGGGGTAATGACACAATGCGCTCTTGCTACCGCAGATATGTTGCAACATCATGGTATTACAACTGGTGTTCTGCATTGTCACACCGTTAAGCCACTTGATCAAGAGCTCATACTGGAGCTCGCTAGTAAAGTACGTTTGGTTGTAACTCTAGAAGAGCATATTGTTTCCGGGGGACTCGGAACTGCGGTATTAGAAACCCTTCACCGCAATCCAATTGATTCAATGCCCCAAGTGAAATGCGTTGGAATACCAGACCGATTTGTAGATGAATATGGTTCGCAGGAAAGCATATGGCAATCTTTTGGACTATCTCCCCAAGATATATCTCAAACTATTAAAGAGCAACTTGGGCAATAAAATGTCAGATTTTGAAAAATTCTTTTCCAAAAAAGAATCTGAACTAAGTGAGCGTTTCATTGAAGAAGGCTATATCATAACTAAAGTTGAAAACATAAGTATGCTTAATGCGATACAGGAATTTGTTTCCAGATGTGCCGCAAGTCATCTTAATCAAGAACTAAATGAGCCGGTCGATTTTTTGAATAGTGCCCATCGTTTTCTTAAAATTGAACAGCTGAATGCTTTACGATTGCATGTAATCGAGGCCGTAAACTCGGAAGATTGGTTTAGAGCGGGTTATTTTAATCTTGCGCAGAACCTCCTTGAAACTATTGTGGGTAATGAATTAGTCATGCAAGCGAAGGTTGGTTTGAGTATACAACTCCCACAGGATGATAGTTCATTATTGCCAGTACATGCAGATGTTTGGTCGGGAGATTCACCTTTTGAGGTTGTTGTATGGTTACCTTTGGTGGATTGTTTTGGCACGAAGACAATGTTTCTTTTGCCGCCAGGCCCGACGCGAGATTTGCATGCTCGGTTTAAAGAGTTTGAGCATGACACAAGTGAACATATATATAAATCTATAGAATCACAATTATCTTGGATAAAGATAGATTATGGAGAAGTATTGATTTTTAACCAAAATCTTCCGCATGGAAATCGTATCAACGATGAGCCAGAATCAAGATGGTCGATGAATTGCCGGTTTAAATCTGTATTCTCACCCTATCGCGACAAAAAATTGGGAGAATTTTTTAAGCCCATTACCTTAAGGGCCGCTTCCCGTATAGGGTTGAAATACCAGTATCCCGAGATTCGTTGAGTTAAAGAGCCATGGTAGGATTTAGAGGGTATGTCAGTAGCCGTCCTTTTTTTGGCCAGCGTGCCCCACAGCGCGTTCAGAATCTGGTGATTAGAGATTATTGCAAGGGAAATAGTTTGTTGTATCTTTTAAGCGCTGTTGAATACATCATGCATGATTGTTACGCTATGCTAGAAAAGGTACTAGTTGAGTTGCCCGAAATAGACGGAATAATTTTTTATAGCATGTTTCAATTACCTGTGGAAAAGGTGAAAAGGCAGAGAATTTATAGCAACGTCTTGAAGGAAGGGCGCTCTTTGCACTTTGCTCTTGAAACGTTAAAAATCGAAACAGAACGGGATATCAGTAGCATCGAGGATATTTGGGAAGTTCAACAAGCAGTCGACTATGCGCCTTGTTTAAGTGACTTGGCAGCATTGCTAGATTAAAATATTTCTATTGTTAGGCATTCCAAAAATGTTAGTTTTTAGTCTATAAGGGTTTTTAGTCATTACTTGAAATGGGAAAATTTATAGAAATTGTAACGAGCTTGCATAAGAGTACAGCTAGAAACTGCCTAGCTCGTATGAATGACGATAAAGTGCACTGCATGAAAATTGCTCGGCAATTTGAAAGTGACTATTGGGATGGGGGCAGACGGTATGGCTATGGTGGTTATCGGTTTATTCCTGGTCATTGGGCACCCGTGGCGCAGAAACTTATTGACACATATCATCTGACGAATGAATCATCAGTTTTAGATGTGGGATGTGGTAAAGCTTTCCTTCTATATGAGATGAAACAAATTCTACCAGGCCTCCGAATATCTGGATTTGATGTTTCTCATCACGGCATCGAAGACGCAAGAAAAGAAATTAAACCATATCTTTTTATGCATAGCGCAGAAGAGGATTATCCATTTCAGGATAGCGAATTCGATTTAGTGATCTCTTTGGGAACTTTGCATAACTTGCAAATATTTCATCTAAAAAAAGCCCTAACCGAGATTGACCGTGTAGGTAAGAAAGGATTTGTGATGGTGGAAAGTTATCGCAACGAAGAAGAATTGTTTAATTTGCAGTGTTGGGCACTTACTGCCGAGGCTTTCTTTCACTTTGATGAATGGTGTTGGCTTTTTGAAGAATATGGTTATAGTGGTGACTTTGAATTTATATATTTTTAATATAGCAATTTTGCATCCTAAGCGTATGAGGCAGATTTGCATTTTCTGTATTTTGAACAATATTGGCATAAGAACCCCTTGCGCACCATTAAAACTCTATTAGATACTGAGTTTTTGAAAGAAAAACTCGGGACTTTTTTCCGTCTCGACAAAGAGACCTCTTGAGTTTTATGACTTTAATCAGGCAGCTAAACTGATGAGATTAATTGTGGGTATTAATAGTGATATCGGTCGTGCTATCAAAAACTACTGGGATGAGATGGGTGTTGCGCATCACGGAAGCACAAGATATCAAGAGCTTGCGACCAGTACTAGACCATATATTGACCTCACTGACGATATTCATTTAGATGCAAGCAACCACTATAGTGCGGCAGTAATATGCGCTGGCGTCGGTCGGTTAGAGATATGTCGGCAAGATCCTATAGGTACGAGAAAAATTAATATAGAAGGGACACTAAGACTTGCACGATATCTTTGTGACCGAGGCACACGCGTGATCTTTCTGTCTACCGATAAGGTGTATGATGGTTCCAAACAATACAGAAATCCAGATGAGCCAGTTTCCCCAATAACCGAATACGGGCGCCAGAAAGCCGAAGTTGAAAAATCCATCACAAAATTGAGCGCGGGTGTTGTTTTGAGGATTGCGAAAGTGGTATACCCTGAGCAAGGCCTACTCTCTGAATGGATAGAAAAGCTAAGAGATGGTAAGAAAATATCACCCTTCTCGGATATGTGGTTTTCACCAGTATCGATGCAAATGATTTGTAAAATTATGGATGAATTGATTCAAAGAGAAGCGAAGGGGATATGGCATGCATCCTCTCAAGAGGATATAACTTACGAAATAGCTGCAAGACATATCGCAAGTTGCTTAGGTGCAGACCAACAACTGATTCAGCCCTATTCTTTCGTAAACAATCATAGAGTTTCTCCGAATGAGGCCCCGAGATATACAACCCTCGATATGCAAAAAACAGCTAATATAGGTATCACCGCGCCTAATCCTATTGACACCATCCACCAAACTATGTGTGTAGCGAACAAAATAATAGAGTAATGATTGGCTAAGTATGATCACCGATAAAATTATCTGGAGATTGACAAAAGGATTGAGTATTGTTTTGTCAATACCGATACTGCTGCTAGTAGTGATTGTTCGCCCATTAATTTTTATTCGTTTCGGTTATTTTTTTGGTGATCGAATAGGTCATTTTGCTTTCGATGTTGAATATTATCTATGCAAAAAGAATAATTTAAATCAAAAGAAAACCCTAGATATTTTTTTCATAGTAGGCCCTCCTTGTAATAATGCTTTGGTCAGGATGGTGAAACGTAAAATCAAGATAACAAATTTGGCAGTGGTTTTGTATGAGGGGATAAATGCTATGCCGTTTGCGGCATCTCATGTAATTCATCCTGCAAGATTAGAAAATGGATCAAGAGATCGCGAGGAATTATTCCAGACTAGCCCGAGGAATCTTGATTTTACCTTAGCCGAGATGCTAAAAGGCAGGGAATATTTGAGGGATGTGGGCCTGACAGAAGGCGATCAATATGTATGTCTTATCGTAAGAGACAATGCCTATTTGTCATTGGACACTAGTCGAGATTTCTCTTATCACGATTATCGAGATTCAGATATATCATCTTATAATAAAGCGGCTAAGGCACTTAGCGATAAGGGTTACTGGGTGTTCCGAATGGGAAAAGTGGTGAAAGACCCATTCCATTGTAGTGAATCCAAAGTCATAGACTATGCTAGTTCTAGCTCGAAATCGGATTTTCTAGATATTTGGTTAACAGCACATTGTAAGTTCGCTATAAGTACATCAACAGGGCTTGATGCTATTTCTGAGATATTTCGAATACCTATGGTTTTTATTAATCATTTACCAATTGGTAATCTCAAGACAGGAGATCCACGGCATATTGAATTATTCAAGACCCTCAAATGGAAGAAAACAAAACAACCACTAAGTTTGAAAGAGCAAATAGCTACAGGGGCTATAAATTTTTTTGGAACACATCAATACGATAAACAAGGAATAGAGATCAGTGATAATAGTGAAGATGATATTTTAGCTGCAACGTTAGAGATGGAAAGTCGACTAAATGACGATTGGGTAGAAGAGCCTAAAGACCAAATCTTGCAGGAAAAGTTCTATGGAATTCTAGAAAGTTGGGATGAATTTGGAAAGTATCACGGAAGCGCAAAAAGTCGAATATGTAGGAATTTTTTAAGAAAAAATCACGATTGGTTTTTGGGGTGAGATATATATGAAAAAAATGTGGCCAATGTTGCGAGAACTAATTCAGAGATTCCCGGGGCATTTTATTGGGTTACTAATATTAATATTCATCCAAGGAGGATTGAATGCAGTATCTATTATTTCCATTGCTCCCATAACGGACCTGCTTCTAAAGCAAAGCGGTAGTGAAGTTAATGAAATTACTAGTATTTTTCAGAGTCTCGTAGAAACATTAGGTTTTGATTTTAACATTGTTATCGTTTTCATTTTTTTTGCGATAGTAATGATCGTAAATGGTCTTGCAGGGGTAGCTACAGTATATGCTACTACGCGCATAAAGTTCGATGTTCTTGTTCATTTGTTGAGCGATGCAATGAGTAGTTTTTATCGAGCACGATATCAGTTTTTTAGTCAAGGAAAAATCGGTACATTGTTGAACTCATTTCAGTATGAAGTCGCAAAAATCGGTGATACTTTTGGAAATTTTGCTCGGGTCTTAGCAAATTTATTACAAGCTGTTATTTTTCTTGGGGTACCATTAGCGGTTAACCCGAAGATGACCGTTATTTTTTTAGGTTCGGCATTAGTTATTACCACCCCTTTATGGCTGCTTCGTAAATACACCTATAAATTGGGGGAAAAATTAACAACATATGGAAATGATGTTGGTGCTGTTCTGGAGGAAAATTTGTCTTTTGCTAAGCTAGTGAAAGGTTTTGGTTTAAGCAAAACAGCAGTTGCTGGATACCAGGAAAAAATAAAAAAAATCACCCGAATTTCAATTTATTTCGGAACCATTACTAAAAGTATACAATTGTTATTTATCCCGCTAGGAACTTTGGCAGCACTTTTAGCGTTATACATATCCCATACAGATGGAACTGCGATTAGTGATATGGCAGTGGTTTTGTTTGCATTTGTTCGCGCGATTCCGATGCTTGGTATGGTAGCTCAAGGGAAAGCATCAATTGAAGGCTTTATGCCGGCGTACGAACAATTACAAAACCTTCAAAATGAAGCGAAAAAGTTGACTGAGTCTACTGGTGAAATAAAGTACGAAAGTTTAAGTGAGAGCATCCACTTTAAAAATGTATCTTTTAAATATGAATCTGATAGACCTGCTATTAAAAAGTTAAATTTAAAATTTAATAAAGGGAACATGTACGCCCTTGTTGGGCCATCTGGCGCAGGAAAGACTACAGTAATCGATTTGTTATTAGGCTTGTATCAACAAGATAGCGGATCGATATTATTGGATGATATGGAACTAGAGCATTATGATCTTGACAGCTTTAGATCTAGAGTTGGATATGTTCCTCAGGAGCCCCAATTATTTAATGCTTCCGTTCGTGAAAACTTGTTATGGGCGTCTCCGGAATCGGATCAGAAACAGATATGGAGCGCATGTCGTTTAGCAAATGCGGAGCAGTTCGTCAAACAAATGCCTAAAGGCCTCGACACTGCAGTTGGAGATAAAGGAGTTCGCTTATCAGGAGGGCAGCGCCAAAGATTGGCGTTAGCAAGAGCAATCATCAGAGAGCCTGACTTTCTAATCTTAGATGAAGCTACGAGTTCTTTAGATACTGAGTCTGAACAGTTAATTCAAGAGTCTATTGAGTATCTTAAAGATAATAAAAATATGGTCATTATTGTAATTGCTCACAGACTGTCGACCATCAAAACAGCCGATCAAATCTATGTCTTGCAGCATGGTTCAATAGTAGAGCAAGGCAGCTACCGCGCGCTACTGGATGACACGGGCAGTCGATTAAGTGAATTAGTGCGCCAGCAAGCTTTATAAATAGTGGGTGGTGGCACCGCTTCGAAAGGTTAATTTTTTAGAGACTAAAAAATTTAGATTAATGAGATGCCAAAATCAAGTAAAGGCTGGACAATAAGTCGTAGACATAACATTAGAAAAACAAAAAGTAAAATAGGCGACCAGTCAATAAACCCACCTATCGGTATTAAGGTGCGCGCTCTACGAAGCATGGGTTCTGTCATGGAGTATAAGAGTGTTATGGCAAAATGATGATTGTTGTTGGCTATCCAACTTATGATTGACCGTGAAAAAAGCAAGAAAATTATTGTGTATATAGTTAGTTGAACAAGCTTCCCAATGCTAAGTATTAATACCCCAGAAAATGAGGGGCTTATTTCTGCCGACAAGTATATCGATAAAATTCTTAAGAACTCGAGAGCTATTAGTGCGATGATAGATGGTAATTGGATGCTTCTACCAATAGGTATTAGAAGGTATAGGGGACTCAGGATTGGCCTACTTGCTTTTATGATCAGTTGTGAGATTGGATTTCGATTATCTGACCGAGTAAATCGGAGCAGCAAATACAGAACAAGGATAAGTATGTAGGTACTTAGCGCAAAGTCAAAAAGGTCTAGTGCAGCATCATTCAAGTAACTACCCATTATTATCACCAGAAGGTATTGCTAGATTTTTAGCCCGAATCCGAGCTGCAGACACTGCTTTTTTTATAACCTCGTTAACATCATATGCCTCAAATACTTCTATTGCTGCTTCTGTTGTTCCACCTCGGGAAGTAACTTTCTCACGTAAAATTGATAAGGATTCTTGAGTCTCGGAGGCAAGTTGGGCAGCTCCGATTGTTGTTTCCAACACTAATTTCTTGGCTAATTTTTCGTCTATCCCTTCTAAGATAGCTGCTTGTACAAGTGACTCCATAAAATAAAAAAAGTAAGCTGGGCCGCTACCAGAGATCGCAGTGATTATGTTCATCAGTTTTTCGTCTTCTAACCATAAGACTGTTCCGACCGCTGACATGATTGATTCTGCTTTCTTTTTTTGATTTAGAGTCACGTATGAATTTGCACAAAGAGCCGTAATGCCAGCTTTAACAAGGGAAGGCGTATTAGGCATAGCACGTATTATTGGAATATCGGGCCGACTCCACGATTCAATGTTCTGAATAGTAATGCCTGCAGCAATGGATAAGACCAATGTTTTACTATGTGAGATTTTCTCGGTCAAGTCAGTAATCACAGTTTCTACAATGTGAGGTTTCACCGCTAGAACGATAATTTCAGAATTTTTTATTGATGATAAATTATCTTCATGTATCTCCACTTTAAAGGATTTTGATAGTTCTTTTCGTCGACTATGATTAGGCTCACCGATTTTAATACGTGAAACGTCTGCTCCATTATCAATTAATCCATGAATTAGACTATGCGCCATATTGCCGCCGCCTATGAAAGAAATATTTAACTTTTGTATCATTGCGATGTTTTTTCGGGGTCAAGATTTTATTGTCTAGGACCAAAGATGCCAGTTCCAATACGAATATGGGTGGCGCCTTCCGCAACAGCCGCTTCGAGATCGTCAGTCATTCCCATCGACAGATGCGGCAGATTAAGTTTCAGAGAGCGACTTAATTCCGTCTGAATTTCGCGTAATTCCCTAAAAACTAGCCTTTGTTGCGCAAAGTCAGAATTGGGTCTTGGAATGGTCATCAAGCCAGACATATTCAGATTAGGTAATTCAGTGACTTTCTTGGTCAGTTCTTTTATATCATTGGGATTTACACCAGATTTAGTAGGTTCGTTTTGCAAATTAACTTGTAGAAGAATATTTAATGGTTTCAGCTTGTCAGGACGAAAAGCCGACAAGCGTCTTGCAGTCTTAAATCGTTCGATGCTATGTACCCAGTCAAAGTTAATTGCAATATCCTTACATTTATTTGTTTGTATAGCTCCTATAAAGTGCCATATTATTCGAGATTTGGAAAACTCATATATTTTAGGCAGAGCGTCTTGCAGTTGATTTTCTCCAAAATGTATTTGGCCCATTTTGTTTATCGCACGAACCGCATTACAGCTCTGATTTTTACTAACTGCTAGGAGGCAAACACTTCCTGGGGGCCTGCCAAAGCGAACTTCTGCTGATCTTAATCGTTCAAGAATATTCGCATAGCGAGTTTCGATTTCTATCTTATCTCCAATTTCGCTTTGTTTCACCATTACAGTTAGACCAATTTCTACAGCAGACACGTTGTTTTAAGTTAGATATTTCAAATCGTCTAATCTTTTCTAAAGTGGTATTATCGTTTACGTAATAATCTTGTCGACCGAAAAAATTTTTTTGTATTTATCTGCTATTTTAATCAAGGTTTTCGAAAACTACTTTTCCTGAAATTAGGGTATAACGTACAACACCTGGCAAAAGTTGTTTGTCGAAAGGTGTATTTGTGCCATTACTATGAAGATTAGTGGCATCAACTTTCCATTTTTGATGCGGATCAAATATACAAATATCCGCTTTTGCTCCTACAGATAACTGACCCACCTCGAGTCTTAGAATATCTGCAGGATTTGAGGTGACAGCAGCTACTGCCCTAGGTAAATCAATAATTCCATCATCAACTAATTTGATTGTGAGTGATAGAAGTGTCTCCAACCCAGAGATGCCAGGCGCTGATTCACTGAATGGGGCTAGTTTTGCGTCAAAACCATGAGGTTGGTGATCAGAACAGATAGCATGTATTGTGCCATCTCTAATTCCATTGCGAAGTCCATTTCTATCTGCAGTACTGCGCAACGGTGGAATTACATGGTATCTAGAATCGAATTCTCCTATATCTTGCTCAGTTAAGTGAAGATGATGAGCGGAAACTGCGGCAGTAACATCGAGACCTCTATTTACAGCTTCGGTTAGTGTGGTTACCGACCGAGCGCAAGATAATTGGGTTATATGTCCTTTTGAGTCGGTTGCTTCAATCAAGGCAAGTTCTCGCGCCAATGCGACGGTTTCTGCAGCTTCAGGGATCACCGGCAGCCCAAGGCGAGTACTAATCTCGCCCTCATGGACACACCCATTTCCTTTAAGCCAAGGGTCTAGAGGATTGAGAAAAACTTTTAAATCAAAAGTTGTAGCATATTGCATTGCTCTCCGCATAACTAGCGTGTTATCGACCACTCGTTCAGCATTACCCACTGCGATACACCCCGCCTCATTTAAAGCAGCCATGTCAGTCAAGTGTTCGCCATTTAGATGCTTGGTAAGGCCGCCTATCGGTAAAACTCGCGAAAGCCCAATTTCATCTGCTCTTTGCCGGATCATTTGTGCCATAGCTGGTGTATCTATTACAGGATTAGTGTCTGGCGGACAACAGAGAGTAGTTATTCCACCTGCGACTGCTGCCAATAGCTCACTATTAAAAGTTGCTTTATGTTCTTCCCCCGGCTCACGAAGTCTTGCTTGTAGATCAATCAGTCCTGGGCAGACGACCAAACCTCTCGCATCTATTGTTTTCTCTGTTTTTGATGTTTGATTTGATTTTCCAAGCGCTGCAACCTTACCTTCTTGCACAAACAGATTGTCAATTTGATCGATGCCATTTTTGGGATCAACTATTCTGCCTCCCGTAATTAGAATATTCATTATTATTTTTCTTTAGACTGTTGTTGTGCACCCATAAGTTGTGCCATTATCGACATTCGCACTGCGATTCCATTGGTAACCTGCTCAAGGATGACTGAGTGTTTCCCATCTGCAACTTCAGACGCAATCTCAAGCCCTCGGTTTATAGGCCCTGGATGCATTACAATGACATCAGGTTTAGCTAACGTTAACCTCTTCTCGGTTAGACCGTACCGTTTAAAGTACTCTTGCACACTAGGAATTAGATGTCCTTCCATTCTTTCCAGTTGTAGTCTCAGCATGATTATTACATCCACATCGGCTAATCCTTTGTCGAGATCAGACATCGGAGTGACACCCATATTTTCAATTTCGGTGGGTAAAAGGGTTCTCGGGCCAATCACTCTGATGTCCTTTACTCCTAAAATTCGAAGAGCATGAATTTGTGAACGAGCTACCCGTGAGTGAAGGATATCGCCAACAATAGCGATTTTTAGTTCATCAAAGCTAGTTTTGTGTTGACGAATTGTGTACATGTCTAGCATTGCTTGGGTTGGATGTGCATGTCGTCCGTCACCAGCATTGATAATATGAACATAGGATGGAACATGTTTGGCTATTAAATGAGACGTCCCACTTGCGTTATCTCGTATGACAAAGATATCGGTATGCATCGCTTCTAATGTTTTTATGGTGTCGAGTATCCGTTCTCCTTTATTTGTTGATAATCTAGCTGAATTAAGGTTGATTACGTCTGCTGACAAGCGTTTCGCCGCGATTTCGAATGTAGTTCTTGTTCGGGTACTGTCTTCGAAGAAGAGATTGACTAAGGTTTTGCCGCGGAGCAAAGGCACTTTTCGTATTTGGCGCTCACCAATACTGATAAAAGATTCAGCTAAGTCCAATATTTCGACAATGACTTCCCGGGATAGTCCTTCGAGCGTCAGAAAATGACGGAGCTTCCCATTGTTATCGAATTGAATTGAGGATGTCATTTAAGAAGTATGGTTGCTACGAGTTATTTGTATGGTAGGTCGATTCATCAATGTTTTTCCCCAATCGAAAATTCTAAGTTGTCGGGTCCCAATAGCTTAATATGTTCGGAAGTGTCTAGATCTAATCTAACTCCTACTATATCTGGCTGAATAGGTAATTCTCGCCCTCCTCGTTCAATTAAGACCGCTAATTGAACGACTGCTGGCCTTCCCCAAGAAAAAATTTCATCTAAAGCCGCTCGGATAGTGCGACCAGTCTGTAAAACATCATCAACTAATATTATAGATCGACCCTCAACATCAGTCGGAATTTCAGAAGTCTTTACCTCTGGATTTAATCCGATTCTAGAAAAATCATCCCTGTAAAAACTAATATCAATGGAGCCGAGCGGTGTTTTAAGATTTAATTGATTATGAAGTAATCTAGCAACCCATACACCTCCGGTGTGTATTCCAACCATAACTGGATCGTCGGGTAAATCCGAAATCATTTGAGCGGCCATCAGGGAAATCAGCTCATCTGGTTTTGGCATTCTTGTGTTCATTTAAAAAAGTCATAAGTATGAGTTCAGCTGCTAGTTTATCTCGAATAGATTTTCTGCGAGACGTAATCTGTTTTCCATTTTTCGTGCTTTCACGGATTATCGCATCTGCATAATCTGTTGTTAACGTTTCATCGATAAAACAAACAGGTAAATTAAAACGAAGATCTAAGTCTTTACCAAATTTTCTCGCAAATCCTGTGGTTTTAGATTCTGTTCCATTTAATGCAAAGGGTAGACCAACAACTAATGTGTCTGGTTGCCAATACTCAATCAGTTCGTTAATGGCAGACCAGAGTGTAGTTTTGGGATTACATGGAATTGTTGCGATTCCCTCTGCATTTCCCGTGCTTGCTCTACCAACTGCAATCCCAATTTTTCGACTGCCAAAGTCAAAACCTAGAGCGACTTCAATCACGCATGACCTCCACTCACACTCAGATTTGCCACATCAATTCCGAGGAAGGCAATGGCTTCTAACCAACGTTTTTCTACACTTACATCAAAAATAATTCTAGGATCTGCTGGAACGGTTAACCAACTATTCTGTTTTAATTCAAAATCGAGTTGTCCAGCACCCCATCCAGCATAGCCCAACGCTAGCAGATAATTCTGTGATTCACCTTTTTTGCCTATGGCTTCGAGCGCATCTCGAGAGGAGGTAAGGTGTAAATCGTCACTGATATCTAGAGTAGAATCCCATTTTTCTGCATTTCTGTGCAGAACTAAGCCGAGTTCTGGATGGACTGGACCTCCGTCATGAATGGGCTGAAGTCCAACACTTGTGGAATTAGCTTTCGGTAAACTACATTGGTTTAGAACATCATCAATGCTGAGTGATTCGATTGTGCGATTTATAATTATCCCTACGGCACCATTTGAGTCATGCTGGCAGATTAGCGTGACTGTACGTGAAAAGCTAGGATCTGCTAGCTCTGGCATCGCAACTAGAAACTGGTTATTTAGGCTTTCAAAATATGGTCCGTTCATGGCTTCATGATTGTAGCCTGTATTCTCCTAGGATTCTGTTACAATCTACGCCAAATGCCATTTAAGAGTGCGGTAGGTTTTAATTTGGTTATGAAGACCAACAAAAAAATTGATTAACGAGTTCCCAACGAATGTCTGGTAGCTCATTTTCTCATAGATCTACTAGTGTTTGATAGCTCTGATTTTTCAGTTATTCGGGGAATAGTCATTGACGCTGTCAAAAATAGTGGCATTGCAAAATGGGGGTTACAAGAATCGTCAATTAAGGAAGACGGAAGCGTCGTAACCGAAACTGACCATTTTCTGCAGAAAACTATATCGGAGAAACTTTATCAGCAATGGCCCCATATACCCTTTATGGGTGAAGAGATGGCTCATGAGCAACAATTAGATGTTGTTAATGCAAAAAAGGGCCGATTTTGGACCTTGGATCCCTTGGATGGGACTACAAATTTTTCGATGGGGTTTCCTTTTTATGGAGTTTCTTTGGCATTAATTAGCAATGGCGAGGCTGAGTTTGGCGTCGTTTACGATCCAATTAGAGATGAGTGTTTTTATGCAATTTCCGGAGGCGGAGCTTTTTTAAATAATCAACGAATCAAGACTGTTTCAACGGGCATAGAATTAGGTGATTGCGTTGCAAATGTCGATCTCAAAAGGCTTGTCGGACAATTGGCAGATCGTTTAGTAAGATTTCCACCGTATAGAGCCCAACGGAATCTTGGGGCATGTGTGCTTGAGTGGTGTTGGGTAGCGGCAGGTCGAATTCAGTTGTATGTGCATGGTGGACAAAGAATGTGGGATTACGCCGCTGGCAGTCTAATATTGCAGGAGGCCGGGGGCGTTTTCAGTACTCTTGCAGGTAATGCATTGAATTGTAAAGTTTTCACTAAACGATCAGCAGTAGCAGCAATTAATGATGAATTGTATCGTGACTGGTTTCGTTGGCTAAGAGAAAACGATGATCGTGGTGCTTAACTAGCAACTAGGGCACTGAAAAATTTTACATTATTGGTGATACATATGAATATAATCAAATGAAAAGTTCATCAGATGCAAATAAAAATTTGCGCAGGCAAAAGGCTAACGCTATAAGAGCGTTAAGCATGGATGCGGTGCAAAAAGCAAATAGCGGCCATCCTGGCATGCCTATGGGAATGGCAGACATTGCTGAGGTATTGTGGAGTGATTTCCTTCGGTTTAATCCTCGAAATCCAGATTGGTTTGATAGAGATCGATTTATCATTTCAAATGGCCATGGTTCGATGCTTCATTATGCGTTGTTACATTTGACTGGCTTCGATCTTCCAATCGAAGAGATAATGAACTTCCGCCAACTCCACTCCAAAACACCCGGACATCCAGAATTCGGAGATACTCCTGGCGTCGAAACTACGACTGGCCCCCTAGGGCAAGGGATAAGTAACGGTGTTGGCTTCGCGTTAGCTGAGAAATTATTGGCTAGTTATTTCAACAGAGATGAGTTGGATATTGTTAATCATTTTACTTGGGTATTACTAGGAGATGGTTGTCTGATGGAAGGAATCTCTCATGAGGCATGTTCATTGGCAGGCACATTAAAACTTGGTAAGTTAATTGCCGTCTGGGATGACAACGGAATATCTATCGATGGGAATGTGAAAGGTTGGTTTACTGATGATACAGCGATGCGTTTTCGCTCATATGGTTGGCAAGTGATTGAGGGAGTAGACGGCCATGAGCCTGAATCAATAAAGAATGCAATCGCAGATGCAGTTTCTGACGAAGTTAGACCCACATTAATATGTTGTAGGACCGTAATTGGATGGGGCTCACCTAATAAAGGAGGCAAGGAAACATCTCATGGATCTCCGCTGGGCGAGGATGAGATTAAGCTAGTGAGAGATGCCATGCAGTGGATATGCCCGCCTTTCGAAATTCCTCCGGAGTTGTATCATGCTTGGGATGCAACTGAAAGTGGTGCGGCATTAGAGTCAGATTGGAACAAGAAATTTCGTGAATATACTAAACTGTACCCTGAGAGAGCCTCAGAGTTTAAGAGACGCATCGCCGGTGAATTGCCCATTGGTTGGAACGAAATGGTGAATGAATTTGTAAGGGAGTTGGAGTTAAAGCAAGCAACATTAGCTAGTCGAAAATCGTCACAATTAGTGCTAAATAAATTCGCACAACACCTTCCGGAGCTTATCGGGGGCTCAGCTGATTTGACGGGATCGAATCTCACGAGCTGGTCTGGAAGTGAACCTGTGACTGCAGATTCCAGTACAGGAAACTATATTTACTATGGAGTGCGTGAATTCGCGATGGCGGCCATTACTAATGGTTTGTCACTCCACGGTGGATTAGTTCCTTTTTGTGCTACTTTTCTAACATTTTCTGATTACGCCCGTAATGCTTTACGCATGAGCGCTCTTATGAGAATACGAACGGTGTTTGTTTTCACGCATGATTCTATCGGGTTGGGTGAAGACGGTCCGACCCATCAGCCTATAGAACATATCGAATCGTTAAGGCTAATTCCAAACATGTCTGTGTGGCGACCTTGTGATTTAGTTGAAACGGTTGTTGGTTGGCGGTCGGCTATAGAGCGGGTTGACGGCCCAACCAGTTTAATTCTTTCGAGGCAGAATTTAGCTCACCAAAGCAGGAGTCAATCTCAAATAGAAAATATAGAGAAAGGCGGATATGTGTTACGTGATTGTGATGGATTGCCCAATGCTATTATTATTGCTACCGGTTCAGAGATTGAGCTCGCAGTCAAAGGAGCTATTAAGTTAGAAGAGAAAGGTCATTTTATAAGAGTAGTTTCGATGCCATCCACTAATATTTTTGACGATCAGGATGAGTGGTATAGGGAATCTGTTTTACCAAACAGCGTGACCGTTAGAATTGCAATAGAAGCTGGCACTAGTCGTGGCTGGAGTCGCTATGTTGGGCATCGAGGATGTATCTTGGGCTTGGACAGCTTCGGAGCATCTGCTCCATCGGGGGCGGTGTTCGATCATTTTGGTTTTACAATATCTAATGTAGTATCAATTGTAGAAAGCTGCATTTTAAACTAAGAAACTCAGAACTCAAATTATGAACGGGATTATCAAGCTTCAATACCACTTTTTGTTCAACAAAAATTTGAAGTATGTGGTGCCCAATAGGATTTTTGATAATATGTTTTTCGAACAAGAAATAAAAAGGAAAGACGCAGAATGACAATAAAGGTAGCGATTAATGGTTTCGGGCGAATTGGACGCAACGTTTTCCGAGCTGCATATGAATCTGGAAGAGACGACGAGTTCGAAATAGTAGCTGTAAATGATTTGGGTGATGCAGCTACAAATGCACATTTGCTTCAGTATGACACAGCTCATGGAAAATTTTTTGAGCCAGTTACAATAGAAGATGATTGTTTTGTAGTAGGGAACACCCAAGTTAAGGTTTTGGCAGAGCGCGATCCACAAAAGTTACCTTGGGATGATTTAGATGTTGATGTTGTGATGGAGTGCACCGGGTTGTTCGCCAGTAAGGAAAAGTCTAGCGCGCACCTAAAAGCGGGAGCAAAAAAAGTTCTTATATCAGCGCCCGCAGGCAAAGATGTAGATGCAACTATTGTGTACGGGGTTAATCATGGAGTATTGAAAGCTAGTGATCAAGTGATTTCTAATGCTTCTTGTACTACCAATTGTTTAGCACCATTGGTTAAACCTTTGCATGACCATATTGGTATTGTGGGTGGATTAATGACTACTATCCATGCATACACAAATGATCAGGTTTTAACGGACGTTTATCATACCGATCTTCGTCGTGCACGCTCGGCTACCCAGTCTATGATTTTAACTAAGACGGGAGCAGCTGCCGCAGTCGGTTTAGTCTTGCCTGAGCTTGACGGCAAGCTAGATGGATTTGCGATCCGTGTACCAACCATAAATGTGTCTTTGGTAGATCTGACATTTGAGGCTGCAAGAGGCACATCAGTAGCAGAAATTGATAGAATTATACGCGATGCTTCTGAAAATAGCTTAGCAGGTATTTTGGATTACAATGATCAGCCTTTAGTGTCGGTTGACTTTAACCATTGTCTAGCTTCTTCGGTTTACGATGCATCAATGACACGAGTCGTTAATGAAACAACAGTGAAAGTTTGTTCGTGGTATGACAACGAGTGGGGTTTCTCAAATCGTATGCTCGATACCTGTAAGGCGCTAGTTTCCGCGTCATAACGTTCAGTTCGTACAAATAGATATGGTCAAAATATTTTTTGATAAACAAACTAGCGTGAATGATAGTTACTGAAAGTCTTATAAAGATAACAGATCTGGATCTAGCAGATAGAAAGGTTTTGATCCGAGCGGACTTAAATGTTCCCGTAGAAAATGGAAGAGTGATTAGTGATCAGAGAATCGTTTCGTCCATGGAAACAATTCGGATGGCAGTTTCGAATGGTGCTAGGGTTATCCTTCTATCTCATCTGGGTCGGCCTAACCCGGGGTGTGTAGACGAAGAATTCTCTCTTGCACCTGTCGCCGATCGTCTTTCTAAATTGTTGAATAGAGACATCCGTTTTGAAAAAAACTGGCTAGACGGCATTAAAGTAGCTAGAGGAGAGGTTGTACTTTGTGAAAATGTTCGATTTAATGTTGGGGAGCTAGAAAATAACACTAATCTCTCGAAGAAAATGGCTGCTCTTGCGGACATTTTTGTTATGGATGCTTTTGGTACTGCCCATCGTGCCCATTCGTCTACAGAAGGAATGTTCCGTTATGCTCCGGTAGCATGTGCTGGCCCGCTCTTAATAAAGGAGTTGGATGCTCTCAACCGATCATTTCAAGCTCCCGCAAGACCTTTAATTGCTATTGTGGGAGGCTCAAAAGTTTCCACTAAACTAATGGCACTAGATTTTTTAAGCAAAATTGTTGACCATCTTATTATTGGTGGAGGCATAGCAAATACCTTTATTGCGGCGGCAGGGTATCCAATCGGTAAATCTATGTATGAGGAAACGCTAATTCCAGAAGCACGCCGTTTATTGACAGACGCAAAAAAGATAAATAAGAATATTCCATTGCCGATAGATGTTGTTGTAGCTAAATCATGCACTCCCGCAGCATCGACTATGGTTAAAACGCTTGAAACTGTAGAAGATGATGACCTAATCCTGGACATTGGGCCCAGAACCGCATCTAGTTACTCAAAATTGATTTTAGAAGCAGGTACTATCGTCTGGAATGGTCCGATTGGAGTTTTTGAAATTCCTGCTTTTAGTAGTGGAACTCGAGCTTTAGCTTCAGCAATTAGTAACTCGCAGGCGTTTTCCATAGTGGGCGGTGGTGATACTCTGGCTGCTGTCGAGATGTTTGATGTAGCTCAAAAAATGTCTTATCTATCTACTGGTGGCGGTGCTTTTCTCGAATTCTTGGAAGGACGTAAGCTACCTGCTGTAACCGTTCTAGAGGATAGGACAGGTGATTAATGAGCATAATTTTTAGGAGCTTAGCATGATGAGACGAACTAAAATTGTTGCTTCTTTAGGGCCGTCTACTGACGATCCAAAGGCGATATCAAATCTAGTTAGGTCTGGTATAGATGTTGCTCGTATAAATTTTTCGCATGGTGATCAAGAAGAGCATCGAAAGCGTGGATCATGGGTCAAAAAGGCTTCTGTTACTCAGGGACGTACCGTTGCTTTGTTATGTGATTTGCAAGGCCCAAAGATCAGAATTAAGGGGTTTTCAAAAAGAAGCGTGCAACTCAAAAATGGCAAGCCATTCATAATAGATATTGCCCTTGATGAAATAGCAGGAACGGAAGAAAGAGTTGGCACGACATATAAAGGCTTGGCAAATGATGTTAAGCGAGGTGATACTCTCTTGTTAGACGATGGTAGTATTTCACTGAGAGTAGAGAGCGTAGAAAAAAATGAGATTTCTACACGTGTTGTGGTGGGAGGGGAATTATTTAGTCATAAAGGCCTAAATTTGCAAGGAGGTGGATTGTCAGCCGAAGCTCTTACCGACAAAGATCAAGACGATATTAATTTTTTAACCGAAGTAGGGGCTGATTTCGTGGGAGTTTCATTTGTGCGCAGCGCAGATGATGTGGAACATGCTCGAGATTTAGTTAGAACTGTTGGCAGCAATGCGCATATAGTAGCGAAAATTGAGCGTCGAGAAGCTGTTGAAAATATAGAATCAATTGTCCGTGCTGCGGATGTGATTATGGTTGCTCGAGGTGATCTGGGTGTTGAATTAGGCGATGCCGAGCTCCCAGGGGTACAGAAACAACTTATAGCAGAGGCTCGGGCTGGAAACAAGGTTGTTATAACTGCCACCCAGATGATGCAATCCATGATTAGCAGTTCACAACCAACACGAGCGGAGGTGCTAGATGTTGCTAATGCCGTTCTCGATGGTACGGATGCTGTAATGCTTTCAGCGGAAACTGCTGTTGGTCGTCATCCAGCTCGCGTTGTCGCAGCCATGGATCGTATTTGCAGAGGCGCAGAGCGACAACATAGCGCTATGGTCTCTACTCACCGTTTAGATCATTATTTCGAGTCTGTTGATGAAGCTATAGCAATGGCGGCTATGTATACGGCAAATCACCATGATATAGAGGCTATACTTGCTTTAACAGAGTCTGGGAAAACCCCGATGTGGATGTCGCGTATCAGTTCAGGCATACCGATATTTGCTGCGACGCGATCAGAAGAAACTGAACGTAGGCTCGCTCTTTATCGTGGAGTGTATCCTGTACCGTTTGACGCGACAATGGTGTCACGTTCAGATCTGAATTGGGCGGCCGTTCAGGAAATTAGAGATAGAGGTTTAGTTGAAGATGGTCACAAAATTATCTTAACGAAAGGTGATTTATATGGTTCCGAAGGCGGTACAAATGCAATGAAAATCGTTAAGGTTGGATCAGTTGTTAGGGGGGAAATTGAACAGTGAAATAATCAGCTGTGTTAGTAGGAGAAACTAATGAACATAGATCAGTTAAAAAAGACAGCAGGTACGATGGTCGCGCCGGGTAAGGGCATACTGGCGATGGATGAGAGCGCTCCAACCTGCAAAAAGCGTTTTGATGCCTTAGGAATTCCAAGCACTCCAGAGATGCGACGGGAGTATCGTACTATGTTGGTAACTGCGCCTAATTTAGGTGAATTTATTGGTGGCGCGATACTGTTTGATGAGACTTTACGAGATAAAACGCTGAGTGGTGAGCCTTTTATAAATGTGTTGGAATCAGCGGGAATTGTACCGGGTATAAAAGTTGATGCAGGAATAAAAGATATGGCACTTCGGCCTGGTGAAAAATTAACCGAAGGTCTTGATGGTCTTGGATATCGGCTTGCCGAGGACGCGCAATTAGGGGCAAGATTCGCAAAATGGAGAGCTGTTTATACAGTGAGTGACACTTTGCCTTCAGATGCGTGTTGTGTTGCAAATGCACATAGCCTGGCGCGATATGCAGCTTTGTGTCAGGAACACGGTTTGGTTCCAATCGTAGAACCTGAGATATTGATGGATGGGGATCACAGTTTGGAGAGAAGTTTTGCGGTGACACAGCATGCACAACGACTTGTATTTGAAGCATTAGCGGAACAAGGAGTTAATCTTGAGGGAATAGTTCTAAAACCAAGTATGGTTATATCAGGTAGCAACGCGCCTTCTCGCGCAGGCGTGGAAGAGGTGGCAAAAGAAACCTTGAAATGTCTTTTCAATACGGTGCCACCTGCCGTGCCCGGCATTGCGTTTCTTTCGGGGGGTCAGTCTGACTATGAGGCTACATCACACCTTAATGCTATGAATTTACTAAAAAGTTTTTCTCCATGGTCCGTGACCTTTTCTTATGGCCGAGCTCTACAGGCTGCCGCCATGGAAACTTGGAATGGGAGCAGCAGCAACATAGAAGCAGCACAAAAGGTGGTTGTGCATCGAGCACGAATGAATAGTTTAGCATCGAAAGGAGAGTATAAAGCGAATATGGAATAAGGCACTAAATTAATTAAAGCGCTATTTTAATTAAGGAGGATTTAAAAAAAAGACTGCTGCGTACTTGCTGCCTACATGTTTTTATTTAGCAAATCTTTCGCTATTTGAGTCGCAATTTTCGCATTATTCTTTATGAGCGATATGTTGGTTTTGAGGGTTTGTCCATTAGAAAGAGCATGAAGTTGATCTAAAACAAACGGTGTTATTTTTGAGCCTTTTATATTTTTATTTTGTGCATTATTCAAAGCTGCCTCAATCCATGGACGTACCGCTGAGGGTGGAAGTGTAGTATCTTCTGGAGGTGGCACGGCAATTATCTCACCTCCCTCGAGTTCGAGGTTACGGCGTTCATGAATTATGGCTGCTGCTTCTTTTGAATCATTCACGGTTTGTTTTAATTCAATTCCTGATTTACTAGAAAAAAAGGCAGGTAGTTCATTGGTGCCTAGCCCAATTATTGGAACACCGATAGTTTCTAAATATTCCATAGTTGCAGGAAGATCCAAGATAGATTTAGCACCAGAACAAACAATTGTTAATGGTGTGCGCATTAGTTCGCTAAGATCTGCAGAGATATCAAAAGATTCTTGCCAATTTCGATGCACGCCCCCGATACCGCCTGTTGCGAATATGCTAATTCCGGCCCTGCGCGCACAAATCATGGTTGCCGCAACTGTTGTCGCCCCAGTCATATTTTTTGCAATCGCAGTAGCCAAATTATTGCGACTCAATTTTTCCACTGAATCTGATGTGGCAAGCAATTCGAGTTCATTATTGGTAAGTCCGATACGAATTTTACCCTCGATCACTGCGATCGTAGCGGGGATACCACCATTTTCTCGAATAATTTTTTCAGTATCTTTAGCCACTTCAAGATTGTCAGGCGCTGGCAAACCATGACTGATTAATGTGCTCTCTAATGCAACAATTGGATGGCTAGAAGTCAGGCCGTTAGTAACCTCATCGCTTATCAAAATTGCAGTCATCTCGTTTGATTTGTCTGAAGTTTTTCTATCAGTTGCCATGTTATAAGCATATTAGGATTAGGCGTCGATATGAAAAAGTTACTAGCTAATAAACCTAATTCTAATGCTTTTTTTGTGGTACAGCATTTTTCAAGCGCACCGATTGTCACAGCAGCCAAGGTATCGCCAGCCCCAGATGTTCTAAGGGGGACGACTTTCTTGTTTGGTGAACCACTTGTCCCACTACCATTTGAATCTGCCCAAGCTGCACCATTTGAACCTGATGTGACAATAACACGGCCAACGCCCTTTTGGTAAAGTATCTTTGCGACCTCTTCTGCACCATTGAGCCCTTCATACACTTGCTTGATAATTGAGTTTGCTTCTGCAATATTTAATATGAGAGTGTCAATTGATTGCAAATTGGCTTGCAATCTAGATGCCTTAGATGGAGAACTTCCGATCACATATGTTCGTGCCTGATCATTGTGAGAGAGAAGGAAGTTAAGCCCGAGTTTGGGCATATTAGTATCTATACACCAGGCGTCCCAGTCCCGTAACTTTTCTAATCTAGTGGGCCAATAATGTTCATCCAATAGATCGTAGATTTGCATGTCAGCAAGTCCTATTATTAATTCACCTTGTGCATTCAAAATATCGGTATATGTGGCAGTAGATTTAGATGATTCCTCACCCACATCAACAAGATCAATCGAGGTTGCATTCAGATAATCGATGATTTCAGTGCCCGGTAAATCTAAACCAACTTTGCTGACAATACCTGTGGTGAAACCTAAATGCGGTAACAACTTCGCGATATTAAAAGCTACACCTCCAAATGATTTAGTCGTACTAGCAGGATTAGATTCGCCTAAAATAGGGTTATGGTCACACTGGATTGTGTAATCCATGTGCATGCCTCCGATACATAAGATACGTGCTAATTTATCATCCATTTATTATTATGATGGTTCTTAAGCGAGATATAATTGATTAGGACCAATTGTTTGGGTTTACTTGTCTTATGAAAAATTTATAGATCCAAATACTGTTTTGACGCCACAGATTCTACATTTTAACGGATAAACGTAAACTAATTGTTATTAAGATAATGCAAAGAAAAATTATTATTGATTGTGATCCTGGCCATGACGACGCTGTCGCAATCTTGCTTGCTATTGCGTCTCCCCAAGAAATCAATATTTTGGGTATAACATGCGTAGCTGGAAATGTACCGATTGATCTAACAACGAAAAATGCATTGCGGGTTTGTGAATTAGCAAACAGTCCTTCGATAAAGGTTCACAAGGGTTGTTCTCGTCCGATAGTTCATGATCTCGTTACCGCAGAATATGTACATGGCGAGACTGGTCTTGATCTGCCAGATGGGAGAGTATTGCCTGACCCCCATATGATCTTACAAGAAAAGCATGGAGTTGATTTTATTGTTGAAAGTTTGTTAAACGAACCAAAAGGTTCTGTAACTCTCTGCGTTTTAGGTCCGCAGACTAATATTGCGATGGCGTTTCTTAAAGAGCCACGAATCATCCCTAATGTGAAGGAGGTCGTATGCATGGGCGGCGCTGCTGTAACTCTAGGAAATGTAACACCAGCCGCTGAGTTCAACTTTTTTGTGGATCCTCATGCTGCCAATATTGTGTTTCAGTCAGGTGTGCCTATAACAATGTTAGGGCTAGATGTTACTCACCAAGTATTAGCGACTAAAGAGAGGCGAGATATGTTTTCGCATAGTGGAGGCAGGACCGCATCTATAGTTGCTGATTTAATGGAATTTTATTGTCAATTCGATATAGTCCGTTATGGTATGGATGGAGGTCCATTACATGACCCATGTGTGATTGCGTACATGTTAGATCAGGCAATATTTACAACCCGGCCTATACATGTTGCGATCGAGACCCAATCATCTCTAACTCGAGGCGCATCAGTAGCTGATTGGTGGGGAGTGACCAACAAACCTCCTAACTGCCTAGTAGCAGAGATTGCTGATGATCAGTTATTTTTTGATCTTTTGCTAGAGCGTTTGTCAAAACTACCTTAAGACACCCTTAGCTACGAGGGCAGATCGCATAAACTATATTAGTATAGTTTGTTTCGGTATCCCTCTTCTTCATCTTTCTCGAGTTCTTTAACGGATCTTCCTGGCGCTGCTCCTTGATCGGCGATAATTTTTCCTATTGACGGATAAATTCCTTTTTTTATATGTGTTTTAGTATCCCAGAGTTTTGATCTTCGAATAGCCTTTCCACAGTGGATGTAACATTCATTAATCTCAATTCGAAGTCCTGTCTTTGGGGTTTTGCCCTTCACCATCGAGCTTTCCAAAAGCATCACATCTGTGATGATTTTTGCTTCACCATTTAATCTTAAGGTTTCTTCTAATCCAGGGATCACAAAAAGCATACCAATTTTTGAGTTATTGGTAATGTTAGTCAGGCTATCAAGGCGGTTATTACCCGGTCTGTCAGGTAGGAAAAGTGTGTTTTCATCGATTATTTGTACAAAACCAGGTGCATCGCCACGCGGAGAAGCGTCACAGTAGCCGTCAGAGCGCACTGTGCTTAAAATCAAAAAAGGACTTAACTCAATAAAATGACGCAGATGCTGATCTAATTTCGGTAGTACTTTTCTTACAGCAATCTCATGAGGAGCGCTATAAAGGTCACGTAAATCAGATTGATTTTTGAGTTCCATACTACCGATAATTTTTTATCATGCTATTAATCCAATTAAAATAACAAAACATAAGAGTTCTATTATATAGGATATATTTTGATTGCAGCACTTATCGGGCGAAGGAGCTTTCTCTTCCCGTCTTTAAGCACTGATCAACAAGTTCTTTTGACATTCCCGGAATGCTAAGTACTCGTTGATATTCCTTAGCCGGATTAACATCAGATAAAAGCCAATTATCGCAATTAATGCATGTCTTCACCCCGAGCTCTAGCCATTTTGGAAGAGGGTGTTCGTTGACAGATCTAATACTACCAGTATGCATATTTGATGTTGGGCATGCCTCAATGACTACTTGTTTATTAACCACAAGGTCTAGGACAGTGAAATCTTCAAGCAAGCTAGTGCCATGCCCGATTCTTTGAGCATGTAACAGATTTATAGCCTTTTTTATTTCCGATGGTGGACGTCGCGCTTCGCCAGCGTGCACAGTTCGCCCAATATCGAGTTTAAAAGCTGTCTGATAAGGTTCAGCATAATCCTCGATATTCCACCTATGAGAACTTTGTGGAGCTCCTGCAAGATCAATTGCAACCACACCTGTCCTATTTTTTGCGATTTCGACATGTGAATTCAAAATCGAAGGGGATTCCCCATACAAGCCACAAAGAATAAGACCCGCGCGCCCATTAATTCCGTCCAAGACAGCGTCCACTATCTCTTCTGGGGAACCGATAGGATGGAGTTGTGGCGCGAAGCGAATTTCTAGGACACTCACACCATATAAAGATGCATCTTCACAGATTTCCGATGCTACGCGTTTGAGATGATCCTTATGCTGAAGGCAAGACAGAGTGGCTTTGAATTTCATCAATGCTTCTTCTAAACCAAGACCAGAATGAAAACGAATGTCATTTGGGAGAGCTATCCCGACGTCGTTAGCTAAATCGATTAACGTTTGATCCCGCATAGAACCGTCTAGATGAAGATGTAGCTCGGTATAGTTCATAAATGAATTAGTTGACAGACTTAAATAATAAAGAAAATTTATTGATTATTATAACAACAGGAATATTTTTAATTTAGTATGTAATCTATTTTACATTCAAGGTGTCGAAAATTTCGAGTTTGAATGACAAACCTAAATTATTCTTAAAATGTATAGTCGTGGACATCGTTTGTAACTTAATATATGGAAATGACCTGTTCTTCAACAGCTGTAGTGATCACTTATAGACTAAAAGACATATCAATGAAGAGTAATATACTTTCCCCTCAACATAAACGTTGACAGAGGGTAGATTTTTGATACTCGTTTTTGGGTCAATAAATGTCGATATAATTATGCCTGTTTTTTCGCTTCCACGACCAGGCGAAACCGTTTTGGCCAAAACAATGAATGTTAAACCGGGCGGGAAAGGCGCTAATCAAGCATTAGCTGCACAACGTGCGGGTGTTAAAACGAGCCTAGTTGGTAGAGTTGGCCAAGACGCTCATGCCAAAATAGCACTATCTTCATTAAAGGATGAAAACGTTGATCTGTCCTTGGTTAAAGTTTCAGACCGGGAAACTGGTTGCGCGATTATTATGGTCGACAAGGATGGAGAGAATATCATTAGTGTTGCAAGTGGCGCGAATCTTGATGTTGCTTCGAATCAAGTGGATGATGATATGTTGACTGAATGTGATGTTGTATTATTACAGCAGGAAGTACTGTTGGAGCAGAACCTGCGATTAGCATCCCGCGCTCGTGATAGATCTATTCCTGTTGTCTACAATTTTGCACCTTCTGAACCGGCATCGGAAGAACTTTTCTCGACCATTGATTATATAATCATGAATAAAATCGAGGCGTCTAAAATTTTAACATTAGGCGCACAAAAAGAACCGGTGGAAATTGCAAAAGCAATCAATCGTCAATACGGAATCACTACAGTCATCACCCTAGGTGAGAAAGGGGCGATTGCCGAATCAAAAAGTGGGTCATTTCGGGTTTCCGCACCCGTAGTGAAGGTTGTTGATACTGTTGGTTCAGGAGATACGTTTTGTGGTTATTTTGCGGCAGAAATCGCAAAGGGAAATCGATCTACTGACTCTGCTTTAAGAATAGCTACCAGAGCTGCTTCGATTGCATGCTCTCGTTACGGGGCACAAGCAGGAATTCCGTGTCGATCGGACGTTTTTTAACAAAAAAGTTGTTCAGGGAGTAAATGAGGTACGGTATCTTTTGTTTCTTTCCATATTGACCCCAAACCTAGGTAGCGGTACTCTCACTCCCAGTACTGGTATTTATGTGTTTGACTAATAAATACTAGGACATATGCATTAAAAAAATACTATAGCAGGAGGATGCTCGCAATGAGAATTTTTCGTATTAAGGTGGCGACTTTTATGATCGCTTTTTTAGCTTTTTTCGGCGGGTCATACGTCGGAACAGCTATGGCTTCGGGGAAGATTGCATTGGTGACAGATGTGGGTGGACGTGGCGATCTTTCGTTTAACGATATGGGATTCAAAGGTGCAGACGAAGCTGCGGCTGAATTCGAAATGGAGTTAGTTTCAATCCAAAGTGGTTCAGCGACCGACTATTTACCGAATCTTCAGAATGCAGCTCGAAGTGGTGATTTTGAGATAATTATAGGGGTTGGATTTTTGTTGGCTGATGCTATGGCTGAAGTAGCAGCTCAATTTCCGGATCAGAATTTTGCGATTATTGATGTGACATGGCTCGACCATCCTAATCTTATGCAAGTGGGTTATGAAGAAAATAAGGGTTCAGCATTAGTAGGAGCATTAGGTGCGATGGTTGCAGCTCACTATGGTTATGAGAAAATTGGGGCAGTTTTAGGCATCGAGATTCCAGTGCTTTATAAGTTTGAGGCTGGTTACAGATATGGTATGCATTGGGGTAACGCTAAATATTTTGAAAAAACCGGAACAAAATCAGACGTAGGCTTGCTCTGGACCTATACAGGCACATTTGATGATATTGCCAAGGGTAAGGCAGCAACGGAGGCTATGTTGGCCCAAGGCGCTGGTCTAATTTATAACGTCGCTGGACCACTGGGTATCGGTGATCTAGAGGCTATCACTGAGCATTTGGAAGCTAAGGGTAAAACTGCTGGACCTCCATTCATGATTGGTGTTGATGCTAATCAGGACTGGATGGGTGACGGTCATCGTGTAATCGCAAGCATGATGAAACGGGTAGACTACGGCGTTTATCAAGCAATTGAATCGGTTGTTAACGGAAACTTTGAAGGTGGTGTTCGAGTGCTTGGTCCAAATAATGGCGGTATCGCAATGTCAGGAGAGCAGGATCTTGCTGATTTTATTGATTTTGGAATCGGTGGAGGTGCAATTTCGGAAGATGATCGAGCCTCTATCACCGAAAATTGGTTAGCAATGCGTAGTGAAATTCCGTCCTGGATTTGGGATGCTGTGGATGAACTTAGAAGTAAGATTGGTTCTGGTGAAGTGGTTGTACCTTGCGGTTGGTGTGCAGATACCATCAAAGAAATTCGATCTGATTATCCAGATTAAGAATAGACTATCTATTGATGCTGTAATTTTAGAAGGGGAGAGGCCTAAGCTTCTCCCCTTCCTCATTGCAGAAAAGTTGGCCGATAAATATTTAAAAGAAGAAATTTGAGAAATTAGATAGCGGCATTGACGTGCGATCACTAACAAAATATTTAAATCCAATACTGGAGTCGATGATAGCGGGTGTTATTGGCCTCATTATCGGCGCTTTGTTAATGCTTGGCTTCGGATACGATGCGTGGGCCGCTTATGTATCCCTTTTTAAGGGAAGTTTTGGCAGTGTATATAGTTGGGCTGAATCATTAGCTAATGCTACGCCACTAATATTAACCGCACTTACTTTCGCAATTGCTATTCGTGGTGGTTTGTTTAATATTGGGGCAGAGGGCCAGCTTTACATGGGTGCACTTGCTGCAGTTTCGGTGAGCCTAATTCAACTTTCAGCACCTTTTCATCTTCTCCTTGCTCTAGTGGCAGCGATGGTAGCTGGAGCCTTATGGAGTTTACCAGTAGCTATTTTGAAGCTAACGCGCGGCGTGCATGAGGTTATATCGACAATAATGCTCAATTGGATCGCGCGTTTTTTTGCGTTTTATGTGGTCGCTGAGCTTCTAATGGATCCAATTCGAGGGGAGAAGACCATTAGCATCGCTGAAACGTCGAGATTCGCGCGAATTATTCCAGGCACTAGCCTGAATTACGGTATCATAGTGTCTGTTATCGCGGTGTTGGTAGTTTTATTTCTTATTTGGCGAACCACTGTTGGTTTTGAACTTCGGGTGGCCGGTCATAATCCTGAATCTGCTCATTACGCTGGCGTCAGTCACAGAAAACAAATTCTTAGGGCATTTGTGTTAGGAGGCATTGTGGCCGGCTTGGCTGGAGCTGTTCAGGTAATGGGCCGCCCTCCCACCTATGCGCTTATTAGTGGATTACCTCAAATAGTTGACCTAGGTTTTGATGGCATTGCAGTAGCAATGATTGGTCGAAATCATCCAGTTGGTATTGTATTTGCAGCAATTTTCTTTGGTGGTTTAATAGTGGGTGGCAGAATGATGCAAATGTCACCAGGTGTACCAATGGAGTTGGTTCGAATTGTCGAAGGGGTGATTATCCTTGCTCTGGCAGTGCCGGAACTGAAGAGAATTTTTTGGTTCATAAGAAACAAGTTTAGAAAAAAAAGGGGTGACGATGGAAGTTGAGCATCTTTGGGGGATTCTTTTTATCTCTTTGCATGCGATGGTCCCAATAACTCTTGCGGCAATTGGAGAAACAATTGAAGAGTCGGCTGGTTTATTTAATATTGGTCTAGAGGGTATGTTGCTAATTAGTGCATTGACCGGTGCTTTAGGGGCAGAGTACCTTGGTAGCGCAATAGGCGGAATGATAGTGGGATTGGCTACGGGTGCCTTGTTGGGATTTATTTTCGGTGTTTTGAGCACTTACTGGAAAGGGGATCAATTGATAACGGGGGTGGGTATCAATCTGCTGGCACTTGGTGTTATTGGTTTTATGCTGATTAATTTGGGAACAGCAGGTTTTCACAGCGTCCCACGAGAGGTGCAGATAAAACTTATTCCGCTTGGGGTGGGAAGCCTGAGTCCTATGGTTTTGGTTACAGTAGTGTTAGCAATCGTGGTTTACTGGGTTTTATATCGAACCCAGCTTGGATTTCGAATAAAGGCTGTGGGCGAAAATCCGGGTGCCGCAGATGTAGCAGGAATCCCCGTCAACGCTTTTCGATTATGCACAGCCATTGTGGCAGGTGCTTTAATTGGTTTGGCAGGTGCCTATTTGAGCATTGATTGGTTTGGGGCGGTTACCAAGGAAATATCAGCAGGACGCGGCTTTATTGCATTAGCCGTCGTAGTTTTTAGTGGTTTAAATCCCTTGCTCGCTCTTTTTGGCGGATTTATTTTTGGATTTTTTGATGGCTTTGCTACTTGGGTGTCGACTTATCCAAAAATTAAAGAAATAGTGCCTTGGCAGTTTGTCGCAATGGCGCCGTACCTAGTCACGCTAGCAGTTGTTGCTGGGGTAATTGGCAGGATTCGTTTTCCGAAGGCGCTTGGCATTCCATATTTTCGAGAATGATGAAAACTATGCAATTAAATAAGTCGTTAGGCTAAGCACTCTACTTTCTTTTCGCTTCCAGCCATCCAGCGACCAAGTTTTGAGCGATCTGCACTTTTAGCATCGACCATTCCGACGATGGAGCCTTGAAAAATCACCCCAATCCTGTCTGACAGAGACATGATTTCGTCTAGATCTTCAGAGACTAAAAGTATTGCCGAACCATTTTCTCGTAGCTCTAAGAACAGCTCCCAAGTATTTCTTATAGCTTTGGCATCTAACCCTTCTGTTGGGTGTGATGCTATCACTATCGGTGGTTGGTACCAAGTTTCTCGAGCTAGAATTAGACGTTGAATGTTGCCGCCGGACAAGATTCTGGATTCAGTCTGCCATAGATCTGGCACAAGCGCGTTGAAGCGAGATACTAAATCTTTTGTATGACGATGAATTGATTTTTTGTTTAGTACGGTGAAATTAGAAAAAGGTCGCTTTCGGTAGTCTTTAAGTACAGCATTTTCAGCAACGAGCATGGGTTCTACGATGCCCATCTCTCGCCGTCTTTCAGGGATGTGAGCAACACCGAGATTAATGAAATCTCTAGGTTTTTGATTAGTCATATCCCTACCTAGCATAATAATTTTTCCTTGGGTGACTTTTCGTAAACCAGTGATAGATTCGATAAGTTCCGTTTGTCCATTGCCCGAGACTCCAGCTAAACCTAAAATTTCACCCTTTTTTACGTCTAAAGAAAGGGTTTGAGATGGTTTTTGGTGCCTTTGTGAGATCGTTACTAAATTTCTTATCTCGATGGCTTTAGCCTCAGTTTTAACGGACGGTCGATTCATGTAATTCGGAACAGTTTCACCAAAGGTTTTTTTGGTTAGGTCGTCTTCATTGGTTTCTGAGATAGATTGAGTACCAAACGTTTTTCCGAGTTTCAATACGGTGACGCGATTTGATACGGCAAATACTTCCCTCATTTTATGAGTAATAAACACAACGCCTTTGCCTTCTGAAGCCATTGTTCGCAGTACAACAAAAAGGTGATCTGCTTCTTGAGGAGTCAGCAATGAAGTGGGTTCATCTAGCAAAAGAACATCGGGCTCATGAAAAAGGACTTTTACAATTTCTGCCCTTTGCTGTTCCCCCGCTGACAATGTGTCCACGCGAGCCTTAGGATTTACTTTGAGTTGATAACGGTCGGATAGTTGTTGGATGCGCTTTTCTACGGTCTTTAGGGGGAAGGATAGAGGTGAGGCATTAAGTCCAATCATTACGTTTTGTGCGATCGTAAATGTAGGCACTAACATTAATTCTTGATGCACCATAGCAACACCATGTTTGAGTCCATCTCTCGGTGAATGCAGCTCAACATTCTGGCCCTTTATTATTATGTCGCCGTCTGTTTTAGCATAATAACCTGACAAAATATTTGCGATAACGGTCTTTCCGGCTCCATTCTCTCCGAGTAGCGTATGCACCTCGCCAGCGCGTACATCAAAATCAATGTGATCTAGTATCAGATTTTCCCATACTCCTGGAAAACCCTTGGAAATGCCGCGGGCTTCAAGCAAAATGTCGTTTTTTTCTACCAAACTCTCTGTATTTAGCCCTGATTTCTCCATGGAATCTCCTAAATAAAGTCCGGGACATGTGGTTTCTAGCCACCTTCAAGAGAGAGTAACTATCGTTCTCTCCTTAGGTAACTACTATAATGTCACTAGTGTTTGGTTGAGTACAGAAATTTTCGCTATGTTAAGTGATTATGGTTATTTTTTATCACGTTTGAGCAGAAAAACAATGACAAATAATTTATGCTTTCAGTTACTGAAAAACGGAATTGACAAAGCTTACGCTCCCTACTCAAATTTTAGAGTAAGCGCAGTTGTTTTCGGCGAGTCGGGTGAGATGTATGTGGGTGTAAATGTAGAGAATGCGGCATATCCGCAAGGTTGGTGTGCTGAAGCAAGCGCTCTCGGCGCGATGATTATGGGCGGAGAGCACCGACTTACGAAAATTGCAGTTATGGCAGAGGGTGATCAAATTTGTACACCATGTGGGGGTTGTCGGCAGAAAATTAAAGAATTTGCGGTTGAGGGCACTAAGATATTATGTTATTCACCAGAAGAGCTGCGTGCGACCTTTACCTTAGATGAACTTTTGCCACATGGTTTTGGCGCTACCTATCTTCCCTAATGGATTATCACATCGCTGCTGAGCAAATTCGGATTTTATCCGGATCAGAGATTCCCAAAGTTGGGCTGATTTTGGGCAGTGGTTTAGGCGGTATTGCACGTTCTATTACTGTTTCCACTAAAACTAGCTTTAAAGATCTTCATGGCTTTCCAGAGGCTACCGTAAGTGGCCATTCTGGCCAATTGATCCTCGGAACATGGGAAGGCATTGGCGTTGCTTGTTTGCAAGGGCGATCACATTTATACGAGGGTCATAGCATACAGAAATTAACTACTCCAATCCGTGCGCTCAAACTTGCTGGTTGTGAGATCCTAATTCTGACCTGTGCTGCAGGCAGTCTCAATGAGGATATGCAACCTGGTGATTTAATGCTCATAAAAGATCATATCAATTGGTCTGGATTAAGCCCTCTTACTGGGTTAAATGATGACAAACTTGGNGCTCGTTTTGTTGATATGAGTGAAGCATATGATAGAAACCTATTAGAGATAGCCAGGCAAACCGCAAAGCAGAGCGGATTCAAATTGCATGAAGGAGTGTATGTATGGTCCTTGGGTCCAAACTTTGAAACACCCGCAGAAATCCGTGCCTTCCGACAGATCGGTGCAAATGCGGTTGGAATGTCGACTGTTCCCGAATGTATCACCGCTGTTCACTGCGGATTACGAGTATTGGCAGTTTCGGTAATGACCAATCTGGCAGCTGGCCTACAGGCGAATGTTTCGCATGAAGAGACATTAACGATGGGAAAANAGGCTAGCCCTAAACTTGAACAGTTGCTTAATGGGATCATTAAAAATGGAATCTATGGCTGAAACAGCAGAGGATTTCTTGATTTCACCTACCAGAAATTTGGGCTGCGAGCTCGATATTGATTGGTTGGCAAATCAAAGAATTAATCGTAGTGCTATAGAAAGGCGCATAAAATCTTTAGCAGGCCGGAGAACGGTTAAAAAGCAATGGCAAGCTGCATGGTTGCTTCGTGCTCTTACTTGTATTGATTTAACAACTTTAGATGGCGGTGATACAAATACGAATGTCGCACGTTTATGTTCGAAGGCTAAATTACCTCTCCGAAGTGATCTTATCGAAGCTCTGGGAATGAAATCACTCAGAGTGGCCGCTGTTTGTGTTTACCCCTCATTGGTGGGAGTAGCCCATTCCGCACTCCAAGGAAGTGGGATTCCGGTAGCTTCAGTAGCTGCTGGTTTTCCAGATGGTTTAACGAATCTAGAGAATCGTTTAAGTGAAGTTGGCAGCTCAAGATCTGCAGGGGCATCAGAGATCGATATTGTAATAGCTAGAAATTTGGTTTTATCTGGGGATTGGGAAAGTCTATATAATGAAGTACGAGCTTTCCGAGAAGTATCGGGTGATAGTAAGCTCAAAGTGATCCTCGGAACGGGAAATCTTGGAAATCTAAGAAATGTGGCTCATGCTAGCCTTGCTTCAATGATGGCTGGAGCTGATTTTATCAAGACGTCAACCGGAAAAGAGAGCATAAATGCCACATTGCCTGTTTCGCTGGTAATGTTGCGAGCAATACGAAATTACCATGAAAAAACAGGCTTTATGGTTGGGTTCAAAGCAGCTGGCGGTATAAGAAAAGCTAAAGAAGCGCTTTCATATCTTATGCTGATCCATGAAGAGCTTGGTGCAGATTGGCTTAGATCTAATTACTTCAGGATCGGAGCATCGGGTCTATTAACAGATCTAGGACGACAACTTGAGCATTACGTTACAGGCCGCTATTCAGGTAACCATCGACACCCCATGGGTTAATGATCATGATCGAAGATATTTTTGAGAATATGGAGTATGGCCCAGCATTGGAAGATGCTTCAGTGGCCTACGAATGGTTAAGCGAGCACAAACCCGGTTTCGGGCATTGGATAGGGGGTCGTTGGACTGCCCCCACGCGCGATTTTCGTTCAATTAATCCAGCTAATGGAGAATTTTTAGCTGATCTTAGTCAGGCTACTCAAAATGAGGTGGGTCGCGCGACTGAAGCAGCTCGTTCAGCTCTAAAAGAATGGCAATCGTTATCAGGTAGCCAACGTGGGCGGCATTTGTACGCTATTGCTCGTCAAATTCAAAAACATGCTCGCCTTTTTTCCGTGTTAGAAACACTAGATAATGGGAAACCAATTCGAGAAAGTCGCGATATTGATATTCCGTTGGTCTCTCGCCATTTCTATCACCACGCTGGTTGGGCCTCTTTAGTTGAGAATGAGTTTTCTGGAAGCGAAGCGTTAGGGGTTGTGGGACAGATCATTCCTTGGAATTTCCCACTCTTAATGCTAGCGTGGAAAGTCGCACCAGCTCTTGCTGCAGGTAATACGGTGGTATTAAAGCCTGCAGAATATACGAGTTTGACCTCACTACTTTTTGCTGAAATAGCTCACCGGTCTGGTTTACCTGCGGGTGTTTTAAATATTGTAACAGGTGATGGTGAAGTTGGCCGGTTCATTGTTGATCAACCAGGGATAGATAAGATTGCTTTCACTGGTTCCACTGAAGTGGGTCGCGAAATTCGCAGAACGACCGCTGGTTCTGGAAAAGCATTGACATTAGAGCTTGGCGGGAAGTCGCCCTTTGTCGTTTTCTCTGATGCGGATTTGGATAGTGCTGTTGAGGGAGTAGTAGACGCAATATGGTTTAATCAGGGCGAAGTGTGCTGTGCGGGATCGCGCTTATTGGTTCAAGAATCTATCGCGGACAAATTTGAGAAAAAGCTGAAGAGACGGATGAACTCTCTTCGTGTTGGAGCACCGCTTGATAAAGCAATAGATATGGGAGCAATCGTTGATAAGACGCAGTTAGAAAAAATCACGAATTATGTTGAAATCGGGAAAAAAGAAGGAGGTTCTTGTTGGCAGAGTGATGTTGAGTTACCGAATCAAGGATGTTTTTACCCGCCAACACTCTTCACTGGTATTGAGCCATCCCATACCATAGCTTGTGATGAAATTTTTGGGCCAGTGTTAGCAATGTTGGTGTTTAGAACACATGATGAGGCAGTTGCCATGGCCAACAACACTCATTATGGTTTGGCAGCAAGTGTATGGAGTGAAAATATTAATCTTGCTCTCCATGTGGCGGCTAAGTTGAAAGCGGGGGTGGTTTGGATAAATTCAACTAATCAGTTCGATGCTGCAAGTGGATTCGGAGGATATCGAGAGTCTGGATTTGGACGGGAAGGTGGTGTGGAGGGACTTTGGGCGTATAGACGCGCACCTGCCGACCAGCCTCCAGACAACATAGTTATGCCAGAACCAAGGCAGGATTGCATCTCTCCGAGAGAGCCATCCTTACTAGATAAAACAGCCAAAATGTATATTGGGGGTCGTCAGATAAGACCAGATAGTGGTTATTATCGGAGTATTAAGAACAAGAGATCCCAACTTATAGGGGATATTGGTGAAGGAAATAGAAAAGATATTCGAAATGCCGTTGAAGCTGCAAACCTCGCAACAGGGTGGAGTCAATTAAATGGACATGGAAGAGCTCAAATACTATATTTTTTGGCTGAGAATCTTGAGACTCGTTCAAAGGAATTTGCAAATCGCTTAGTAGAATTTGAAATCAAAAATGCACTTGAAGAAGTGCAGGCAAGCATAGATCGCATTTTTTGGTATGGGGGATGGAGTGATAAGTATGAAGGCTCGATTCATCAAGGGCCAGTCGGCCAGATGGTGTTGGCTTTGCCTGAACCAATAGGAGTTGCTGGATTGGTATGTCCCGATGATGCACCACTGTTGGCAATGGTGTCTTTGTTATGTCCTCTCATTGCTATGGGTAACACTGTTGTTTTAATTCCATCAGAACTGTGTCCTCTTGTTGCTACTGATTTTTATCAGTTATTAGAGACTTCGGATATACCTCCAGGGGTCGTAAATATAGTAACTGGCTCGAAAAATTTGCTTGCACCAGTTTTATCAGAGCATTATGAGGTTGATGTAGTCTGGATGGCAGGTGATAAATATCTCGGTAAAACCATCGAAGAGTTATCAGTGGGAAATTTAAAACAAACTTGGATAACAAGAGGTGCTAGAGATTGGTTTGATCCGAGCATTTCACAAGGTAGAGAATTTTTGCGGCGCGCCACTCAGGTAAAGAATCTCTGGGTGCCGTATGGTGAATAAACAACTCTTACCAGAAGAAATTATCCGGAGGAAGCGGGATAACCAATCATTAACTAATGATCAAATTCAAGATTTCATAGATGGTGTTGTTTCCGGATCAGTTACTGATGGACAGATAGCTGCATTCTCAATGGCGGTGTTTTTTCAGCATATGGATGTTCGAGAATGCTCGAAAATGACATTAGCCATGCGTGATACAGGGAATGTATTGAGGTGGGACAGAAGTCGGTTTAATGGGCCCATTGTTGATAAACACTCAAGTGGGGGGGTTGGAGACTGTGTAAGCCTCATGTTAGCGCCAATGTTGGCTTCTTGTGGCGCATATGTACCGATGATTTCTGGGCGAGGGCTTGGCCATAGCGGTGGAACTTTAGATAAGTTGAGCAGTATTCCAGGTTATTTATTCCAATCTGATATAGATCATTTTCAGAAAGTTGTGGAGACAGTAGGTTGTGCGATAGTAGGGCAAAGTGCATCCCTCGCACCAGCTGATGGACGCATTTATTCGGTGAGAGATGTGACAGCTACCGTTGAGTCAGTGCCTCTAATAACAGCATCAATTTTATCAAAGAAGTTGGCTGCTGGGATTGATGCATTAGTAATGGATGTAAAGACCGGTAATGGAGCATTTGCTGACACGACAAAGATGGCTATTGAATTAGCTGACAATATTGTGCAGGTTGCAGGATTGGCAGGTGTCCCAACTGTGTCCTTAGTTACCGATATGAATCAGCCACTGGCTTCGTCCGCTGGTAATGCCTTAGAAGTTGTCGAGGCTGTTCGATACCTCAAAAACGAAAAATGTGATCCCAGATTAGACGAAGTAATTTTAGCGCTGGGTTCTGAGTTACTGGTATTGTGTGGATTGGAAACGGAGAGAGTGGATGCAATTAAGTTGTTAAAAAACACAATTGCTGATGGTATGGCCGCGGAGCGTTTTTCTAAAATGATCGCCTTTCTCGGAGGGCCACATGATTTTATTGAAAAACCTCAGAAATACTTGCAGGATGCGCCCATAAAATTATCGGTAAAATCTGAACATATGGGTACAGTTTCGGACATTGATACGAGATTACTCGGCCTAATAGTAGTTGAACTGGGTGGAGGACGTCTTCGACCTCAAGACGAAATAGATACTTCCGTAGGACTAAGCCATTTAGCCCGCATCGGTGATAAGGTGGTTCCGAATACACAACTCGCGTTGATCCATGCGAAAACATCGCAAGAGGCTGAAGAGGCACATCAAAAGGTTTTAGAGTCTTTTAGAATCGGAGAAAAAATCTATAAAGAAGTAAAACTAATTCGAGATATACGAAAGGCTGCATAATGAGTAGAGCTATGGTTTTAATGCTAGACTCTCTTGGGATTGGTTCTAGCACTGATGCAGTGCATTTCAATGATGTCGGAGCTGACACTTTTGGTCACATTGCTGAAGCTGCAGCTTTGGGTAATGCCGATACAGAAGGATCAAGACAAGGATCATTAAATATTCCAAATTTGTTAGCGTTGGGGCTTGCACATGCGTCGGCTGATAGTAGAGGATCATGGCCCGCTGATCTACCAAAGGTATCTCCTCGAGCGGCATGGGGATACGCGGTAGAGAGCAGCTCAGGTAAAGATACGCCCAGTGGGCACTGGGAAATGGCTGGTGTTCCAGTGAATTTTGAATGGGGATATTTTGCAACTACTTATCCAAGTTTCCCAGAAGAGTTAACTTCAGAGCTGATTAAGAGAGCTGATTTACCAGGGGTGCTCGGCAATTGTCATGCGTCGGGAACAGAAATTATTAAAGAATTCGGTCTTGAACATATTCGAACCGGACAACCAATCGTATATACATCAGGTGACAGTGTTTTTCAGATTGCTGCACACGAGGGACATTTCGGATTGGAGCATTTATATGAAGTTTGTCGAATCGCCCGGCAGTTAGTGGATCAGTATCATATAGGTCGTGTAATCGCCCGACCATTTATAGGAACCAACATAGATAACTTTAAGCGTACGGAAAATCGCAGAGATTACACTACGCCACCACCTGAGAAGACGCTGCTAGATCATTTAGTCACTGCTAGTAGGGAAGTTATTTCTGTCGGAAAAATTAGCGATATTTTTGCTCACCAAGGGATAACAAAAATCGTTAAAGCTTCGGGGAACGATGCGTTATTTACAGCAACCGTGGAAGAATTTTCCGCTGCAGCCGAAGGTTCTCTTGTGTTTACCAATTTTGTTGATTTCGATAGTTTGTATGGCCATCGTAGGGATGTTGCAGGATATGCCCTTGCTCTTGAAGAGTTTGACTCTAGAATTGGAGAGATCACCAGTATATTGACAGGTGGAGATCTAGTGATTATGACGGCTGATCATGGATGCGATCCAACGTGGGCAGGCCATGATCATACTAGAGAACATGTCCCGGTAATTGTATTTGGTCCAAATATCGGTCCAACCCAACTCGGTGTTCGGCACTCATTTTCGGATATCGGACAAACATTAGCGGAACATTTACAGGTTACCACTTTAGCTAACGGTATTTCATTCTATTCGGATCTTTGGGGAAACGAGGGTGAGCGATGAGGCCTGCTTCTATATTCAAATGGTCTAGATTTTTCGATATGAAAAAAAATGCATCTGATTCCTGGAAGAAAGATGGCTTTCTTGTCATTGAGGACTTTGTATCTGGACAGGAATGTGACCTTTTACGGAAAAAAGCAAATCAATTGGTAGAAGAATTTGATCTTGGTCAGATTCCAACAGTGTTTTCCACACATTCTCATGAACATGCATCCAAAGACTATTTTGAACAGTCAGGTGACAAAGTTAGATTTTTTTTAGAAGAGGGTGTTTTGGATGATAATGGTCTTTTGTGTTATCCGAAAAAAAGATCGATCAATAAGATTGGACATGCGATGCATGATTTAGTTCCAGAGTTTAAGGAATTTTCTTATCATCCGAGATTAGTAGATCTTACGTCTTTTTTGGGCTGTGATGACCCGCTGTTGTTACAGTCTATGTTTATTTTTAAGCAACCAGGCATCGGTGGGGAAGTAGATTGGCATCAAGATGGGTCTTTCTTATTGACAGAACCGGAAAGCGTCATTGGTTTTTGGTTTGCGCTTGAAGATGCCGACCTCACTAATGGTTGCTTATGGGTATTGCCTGGGGAGCATAAAAAAAGTTTGAGAAAACGGTTTCGAAAAGTTGAAGGAAAGTTGCAATATCTGGATTGCGACGCTAATGATTCTTTTGATCTAGCTAGAAGGACAGCACTTGAAGTAAGAAAAGGCACTTTAGTTGTGCTGCATGGTCGTTTACCACATTATAGCGAGGCTAATCGCAGCACGCGTTCTCGACTGGCTTACACATTGCATACAATATCAGCGTCAGCATCATATCTCTCAGATAATTGGTTGCAACGTGGGCCGACTATGCCTTTATGTTATTTGAGTACGGGAAAATCTTAAATAAGTAAACTCGGAGGAGAGTTTTCTGATTCATATGGGTGGGCAAATCTCTCCGAACTCTGCTTTGTAACGCGTCGCTAAGCTCTTGATCTGGAAAGAATGATTTTGTGTACCATGATGTTCTATATTAAGTGCGCCTGTTAGGGATGCAAGTTTTCCAATGTGCTCCCAACTCCAACCTTTTTGGAGGCCATGCAGTATGCCGGCGCGATACGCATCTCCGCAACCAGTAGGATCTAGAGCTTGACTAATTTTTGCCGCAGGTACTGAATTAACTGATCCGCTGTGATATATCAGAGAACCCTCGTTCCCACCAGTAACAATTAAGGCTTCTAAACGGGATGCATGCTCTTCTATTGTTCCTCCGATTATATCGAGAAAAAGACTAGATTCGTAACTATTCATAATTAACCAACTAGCCTGCTCTACAAAGATATTCAGTTCTTTTTTTGAAAAAAGCCCCACATTTTGTCCTGGGTCAAATATAAAAGGTATGTTGAGATCACTTAAGTCATTAGCATGCTGTATCATTCCCATTCGCCCATCTGGTGCGACGATCCCGAGTGTTACATCCTTAGCGTCTATCACATGGTTCTGATGCGCTTCGTTCATTGCGCCTGGGTGGAAGGAGGTAATTTGATTATTATCGATATCTGTAGTTATCACGCATTGCGCTGTGTAGACTTCTTCAACTTCTTTGACAAAGGTATCAGGAATCTCACATTTTTTTAGCCATTCTCGATAGTCTATGAAATCTCGACCAACCGTTCCCATCAGGACAGGTTGACCACCAAGTAGCTTTAAATTATAGGCAATGTTACCAGCAGCGCCTCCAAATTCTCTTCGCATTTCTGTGCTCACGAAACATACACTTAGATTCTTTATGTGTTCGGCGATAAGATAATTGCTGAATCGATCTGGAAATTTAAGCACAGTGTCGTAAGCTAATGAACCACAGATAAGAGTTTTCATCAGAATGAATTTATAATAATGATCACAATGATTGATTCATTGAGCATTTGCCTTCGTCTACCATGCCTTGGCACTTTCCGTATAGATAGAGTGAATGATCCTCTATCATAAACCCCGCCCGTGCAGCCGCTTCTTTTTGCTTTGTTTCGATTTCAGAGTCGACAAACTCAAATACTTTCCCACATTCGACACAAAGCATGTGATCATGATGAGCGGCGTCATTTAACTCAAAAATAGCTGAACCATTATTTTCAAAATTGTGTCGGATTACGAGCCCCGCTGTTTCAAATTGAGCAAGGACTCGGTAAACAGTCGCGAGGCCAATCTGTTCCCCAGCATCCAACATAGCTTTATAGATATCATCTGCCCCTAAATGACGCACTGTGCTTTTTTCCAGGATATCGAGAATCTTCAATCTTGGTTGAGTTTGTTTGAGTCCTGCGAGTTGCAAGTCAGTTTTCTGAGACATAGGATTTATGGAATAACAGATTATTAGTTGTAAGTGTTTGGAGCCGTGATTGTATCAAGACCGGTGCGAAAATCTAGATATTTCTGGTAGCTTTCCGCTTATTCCCGTGGCTTTTTTTACGAATAAGCTTTTTATTGGTTTTAGATTGTCAGTGAGATTTAGCCCAAAATAACGAAGATTAGAAATCGTTGAATCGGTTGTAGAGAAGCAATGAAAAATTGCGTCAACTGTACTCGATATAAGTTGGTTCTCAGTCCGCCTCCACCTTTCGTAGCGACGCAGGGAAGCTCTATTACCAATATCAGAAGAGTTATTTGAACTGATATTTACTATCTCAGCTAGCGCTGCTGCATCCATGATACCTTGGTTTGCTCCGAGCCCAGCAAGTGGGTGCACCATATGTGCAGCATCACCGATGAGCGCTATTCGGTTTTTGATATAAGTACTAGCTTGTCCCGATGTTACTGAAAAACGTTTCCTATGACTGAGCAATTTGACAATTCCGAGTTTATGATCGAAGACATCGCTTAGTTTTTGTTCGAACATGAGATCAGGGAGATGCATCAGTTCGTCAGATGTTTTTTCGTCTGTTGACCAAACTATAAGTGATTGATAGTCTGAAAGAGGTAGAAATGCTAATGGCCCGCTTGATAGAAATTTTTGGTACGCAGTCTTTCTGTTTTTTTTTTCAGTACCAACTTGAGCGACAATTGCTTTTTGTCGGTATGGTTTTTTGTGGATCGAAATATCTGATAAATCCCTTACTCTAGAATTAGATCCATCTGCTCCGACTAATAATTTAGCACGAAACGTTTTTTTATCATTAGTGGTCACGAAGATATAGTCTTTTTCATGAAATACTCGGTTAATAGACGCTCCATAGTGAACACCTACTTTATTTTGATAGAGTACTCCATGTAGCGCCGATAGCGTCGCGCTATTTTCAACAATATGACCAAGATAATCTAGGCCTGCGTCATTTCCTTCAAAATGAATGCGACCGCCACTATTTTCATCCCATACATCGATTGCGTCAAATTGAGACATTCGCATAGATTTAATTTTCGACCAGGCTCCGATGTTTGATAAGGTGTTCTGGGATGCAATATTAAGTGCACTGGCTCTTAAGTCATATTTTCTTGAGTTCCATTCAGGCTTTTGTTCTGATTCTAGAACAACGACTTTTATTCCGATGCGAGCGAGAGCGCAGGACGCGGTAGCACCGGCTAGTCCAGATCCGACAATTAAAACGTCCGCATTCTCTGATACTCTAGTCATGATGCATCTTGATTTGATGCTAGTGATATGCCCCGAATTAAACGATTTTTTGCACCTGAAAGTCCAGTAGTGCGTCGAAGAAGAGACTTCTTAATTGAGGGCATCATATCAATCGCGGTTAGTCCAATGCTTCGGAATAATCTAGCTCCAGGAAAAGAGGAATCAAACATATTTATTAGACCGTCTGTGAAGGCGATTACACGCTTTGTTTGGTTTGCTCGATTTTTAAAATAGCTATCAATGATTTGATAATGACCAACATCAGTTTCATTTTGTGCCGCATTTGCAATCAACTCAGCTAGCTCAGCAACATCACTGAGTCCAAGATTAAACCCTTGGCCCGCGACCGGGTGCACTTCGTGAGCCGCATTGCCTATCAATACTGTTCGATGAGTTGAAGGAGGTGTCACTGAAGTTCGGGCCAATGGATATATTTTTCGTGTTCCGATAGACGTAAATTTGCCTGCACGAAATCCAAATTGTTTCTGTAGATTGAACAATAATTCTGAATCTGTCATTCGCATATAAAAATCAGTTTTTTCTTTAGGTAGCGTCCAAGCAACTGAAAAAGATGTATCTCCGATTGGCAGTAGCGCAATGGGGCCATACTTGGAAAATCTCTCAAATGCCATTCTGTAATGATTTTTGTCAGTGTCTATCCGTGTTACCATTATATTTTCATGATATTTCTTTTCATTTTTAGTGGCACCGACAATTGAAGATATAAGTGATCGACCGCCGTCTGCCACAACTAATAGAGATGCTGTTAATGGGACGGTCACTTCGTCGCAATTAACTATCACAGAATCAACGGTTGCATGAACATGCTTGGCATTAGCCGGTGTCAAAATTTGAATTGAAAAGGATTGTTGCAGTCGATTGAACAATGCTTTCCCAATACTTCTTGTTGGGATGACATATCCGAGCGCCTCAACATTAATTAGAGAGCAATCGAGCTCGATTAATCCCGGGCGATCTTTTTCAGATACATGTATTTTCTGAATTGGATGTGCGGTAGATGCTATTTCTTTCCATATACCAATCGCTTCAAATATTTTGCGCGAACTCCAGGTGATTGCAATAGTGCGTTCATCAAAACTTGGTTGTAATTGATTTTCAAATGGTATTGATTCTATGACTGTTATTCTAAGTCCCAGATTTTCTAAGGCACATGCAAGACTAGCTCCTACTAAACCACCGCCAATTATCAAAACATCATTTTTTTTGTCCATTTAACTATGCCTAATTATTCATTAGCGCTTCAATATCTTTTGGCATCTTGGGGACACCATTTGTTAGAATTTGATGACCATTATGAGTAACAAGAATATCGTCTTCGATACGGATTCCTATGTTATGCCAATGAGATTCTGTAGTGTGGTCGGGCGGTATGTATATGCCCGGTTCTATAGTTAACGCCATTCCGGGTTCCAATAGTCGCCATTTTCCGCCTATTTGATAATCTCCAACATCATGCACATCCATGCCTAGCCAGTGTCCAGTTTTATGCATATAAAATTTTCTGTACTGCTGTTCTTCTATAACTTGATCAAGTGGTCCAATAAGTAAGCCTAAGTCAATTAAACCTTGACTTATAACGTTAATAGCAGCTTCATGAGGCTGATTCCAGGTGTTTCCTGGATGAACTTGGGCAATTGCTGCTTCTTGTGCTGAAAGCACGATGTCATACAACTGTAGTTGATCATTTGTAAAACGTCCATTGATTGGGAAAGTACGCGTTATATCCGATGCATAGCAATCGATTTCTGCACCGGCGTCAATTAACAATAATTCTCCGTCGTTTAGTCGGGTATTATTGTCGGTGTAGTGCAAAACGCATGCATTCGCTCCCCCGGCTATGATTGATGGATAAGCGGTTGATCGGGCTCCCTCTTTACGAAATACATACTCTAGCTCGCTTTCAATTTCATATTCATACATATTGGGCTGACATGTTTGCATTGCTCTACGATGAGCAGAGGCCGATATCTCAGCTGCGCGGCTCATGAGTTTTATTTCATCTTTAGTTTTTATTAAGCGCATTTCATGGAGAATATGGCCAATATCCACTAGTTTCCCGAAGGTTTCTGAGGAGCTTTGAGAGATATTTTCCGAGGCTTTAAGCCATCCAATCAGCTGATTGTCAAAATCCGGATAACGGCCCATATTGCAATAAATTCGTTTTTTGTTTTCGAGCATACCAGGCAAAATATCTGAAATATCTTCGATGGGGAATGCGTCGTCTGCTCCATATGTTTTCACAGCGCCCTCCAGACCGCTGCGTACTCCATGCCAAGTCTCTTTTTCATAGTCACGTTGTCTGCAGAAGAGAATGAATTTACCGTTTGGTTGACCTGGCACTAGAACAGCAACAGCCTGTGGCTCTGGGAAGTGAGTCAAATAATAAAAATCACTATCTGGTCGAAAGATAAAGTGGACATCACCATTTCTTATAATTTCTGGAGCTGTAGGAAATATGGCAATACCATCCTCCATTAGTTGCATTAATTCATCTCGGCGCTTCTGAAACAAAGACATATTTAGTTTAGTCATAGGCCTATATATTTTAGATATCTATTTTTGTTGAATTTGTTCTTCAAAGATTATTTGGACGCCAACTTTTATATATTCTTCCAACTCAAAGAATGCTCGTTCTTCATCCTCCTCTATGCCAGGCCCGACTTCTGCTATTGATATTTGCATTATGTCTCCTAATATAATGCCAGTTTCTTCATTTTTGTTATTTTCTACGACATTGTTCCAATCAAATCCAAGTATAAAACCTTGGCACCAGTGTCTTAATGATTCAGTTCTATCAACTAGCGCTCTAGATGAGGATAAAACTGGTTGGTACCTGAAATCAGTTGATTCCAATGCGTGCTGAATAGATGTCATTAGAGTAAAGACATTATCTAAAATTAACTTAGTCGAAAGCTGTTCACCTAATAATTCTCGCCATTGGTCAAAATGGCTCCTATTTAGGCCTCTACAGACTAAGGCCGTCAAAATCCCTAGTAACTCATAAATACTAAGCTCAATGTCATTGTTTTGAAAGATATCCGCGAGTTTTTCTATCGAATCTAGGGTAATTTTAGCGTTTGAGTGTTCAATCATGTGTTCTCCTAATTCAGAAGAAATAGCATTATAACAACGACTGATATAGATATTTGTCGTTGACGATGTGTGGCACGAGCCCTATGATCTGCTATGCACTTCTTTTCTTATACAAACACAGTTTGCGCATGAGTTTTATATGACTAATCAACACTCAAAGCCGATGAATATTGATACCGGAATTGAAGTAATTTCGGATAGAGCAGAAAAATTGATCAAATTAGTGAAACGATTACAGGCTGATAATCATCAAATGCGAATTCATCAGGAGCAATTAACTATTGAAAAGACAGAACTGCAAGATCGCAATCGCGAGGCAAAGAGTCGTATCGATCAAATCGTAGAACGACTACGTCAGTTAGAAGAAGAGTGATAAATTTTTCATAAAAAATGAGGCGTTGAAGTGAATAAAGAAGAAGTAAAGGTTACTATTTTGGATCGCCAATTTAGTGTTAACTGCAAAGAAGGCGAAAAAGAATTACTAATAGAAGCGGCAACTTTCTTGGATGATAAGATTCGGATAGTTCAGGAGCAGACTAAGTTAGTGGGGTTAGATCGGTGCGCTATTATAGCGGCGCTTAATATTACTAATGAATTATTAGCGCTTAAAAAAGCTGGTTCAGTCTTGAGTTCGGCTGCGGAGCGCGTTCAATCAATCGGAGAAAGAATCGAAGATGCCATACAAGAAGTCGAGACTGGGTTATCGCGGTAGAGGCTTTTATATCAGATTCATACACAAAACAGTACCGTATTTGGTTAGAATGTCTTGTGGCTCCACCTGCGGGGAGCGAGTAGTTCTCTAATTCCTTAGAACCTAAATTACATATAGGGGATTGGTTTGCGATACCGGTGTGCATGTCTGGATAGATCTAACCAGAAAGCCTGAAAGTATTGCACTAGTCTCCACTTGGATCTAACGGTTCAAGGCAACCAGGATTGCACGACATCAGCGGGTGGTAGTCGCTGTGAAATTTAAGTTGATCCATCGTTGTCATTGATTCAAGCTGTTTTGCTTGAATGGGGGGGCTGTGCAAGTACAAAATAAAAAAATTATTCGTACCGAGATGCGTAAAAGACGGCGTAGCTTAACATCGGAAGAGCAATCGGTGGCGGCTATAGCGCTCGCGAAAAATCTTTTTCATTATCTCACTTTAGTGAGGGCAGCTCGCATCGCAGCTTATATTGCTAATGATGGTGAAATTGATCCCCTTCCAGCGCTTTTGGCGGCACTCCATCGTGGTTGCCAATGCTTTTTACCAGTTTTGTTTCCGGGTCAAAAACCGCGCGTACGCTTTGGTTACTTCTCAGAGAGTTCTAAATTTACTTGTAATCGTTACGGGATTTTGGAGCCTTTAATTAATCAGCGTTATTGCCTTGACACGATCGAGCTAGAATGGATTTTAATTCCTTTGGTAGCATTTGATAAATATGGAAATCGGATTGGCATGGGCGGAGGCTATTATGATGCAACTCTGGCTTCGGCGTTGCACCGGAAGAACTGGAGGAGACCAAGATTAGTTGGCCTCGCTTATGAGTTTCAACGAATTGAAAGAATCAATAATGATCAATGGGATGTTCCCATGCATGGTATTTTGACTGAAAAAGGATTTTATAAAATTTAGATATGAATCATGCCAACTAAAAAGAGACCTAGAATGTTTGGGGAAAAAATGAAACTTCCTGAACATTGGTTTCGCCGTAAAATGTCGAAAAACGAGGCGCAACATTTATGAAATACTGGTTGATGAAAAGTGAGCCCGATGCCTATTCTATTGATCATCTGGCTGCTGAAGATAGGCAGATTGCTCATTGGGATGGAATTAGAAATTATCAGGCACGGAATTTCATTAGAGACGATATGAATGTGGGGGATTTAGCATTTTTCTACCATTCCAATTGCAAAATTCCAGCCATAGTAGGCATTATTGAGATTGTTACCGCTGCTTATCCTGACCATACGGCATTTAATCCAAAAGAGAAATATTATGATGAAAAAAGTAGACTCGATGATCCGCGTTGGTTCATGGTGGATGTTCGCCTAGAAAAGAAATTTGGGCGCCATGTAACATTAGCCGAAATTCGTGCTGAACCAAAATTGAAAACAATGCGTTTGGTTCAAAAAGGGAATCGTTTGTCGATTATGCCGGTCACAAAAGTAGAGTGGAGCCAAATTTCAAAAATGGCATCTAGAAATTGAGATAAATTTGATGAAGAGAATCTTCATCATGGTAAGGTCTCTATTACTAAACGCCATCATTTTTTCAACAACCTTTTCTGCATTTGCAGCAGACAATCTAATTGGAGGTGTTAAGATGGTAATTCTTGAAACAACGCTAGGATCAATTGAATTAGATCTGGATGACGTTAATGCTCCGAATACGGTAGCTAATTTCGTCAAATATGTAGAAACTGGACATTATGATGGAACGATATTTCACCGAGTTATTCCTGATTTTATGATCCAGGGGGGTGGAATGGAAACCGGAATGATTGAATCTCCGACATTAGAGGCGATCGAAAATGAAGCAGCCAATGGCTTGAAGAATCTGAGAGGCACAATAGCTATGGCTAGAACTCAAGATCCTCATTCTGCAACGGCACAGTTTTTTATCAATCTTAAAGATAATAACTTTCTAGACCATACAGAAAAGTCGAGCGCAGGTTGGGGATATGCTGTATTTGGTGAAGTATCTTCGGGAATGGAAGTTGTTGACCAAATCGCTGCGGTCAAAACTGGGTCAGTTGGTCACCATCAAGATGTACCGCTTGAAGAAGTGATCATTAATAAGGCTTTACTATCTATGCCCAAATCGCAGCTAGACGATTAAAATTGTTGAGAAAATGAGGCACATTGACCGTTTTAGAATATCTTTTCACGTGCATTGGAGTATGAACTATTAATTTGTGCGAGAATGTATGACTGATTGGGTAACATTGTCAAAGGTATTACCGCAGCTTGTATACCCAGGCAATCTCATGATCTGGTTACTGTTACTGGCATTTATTCTTTTGCTTTGTCATCGGCGATTAGGAGCGGCAGTTTCACTATTTTCAGCTCTAATAATCATAGTTATAGGGTCATCACCAATATCCCATACTCTATACCAAAACCATCAGGAAAAATATTCTCCAGTGCCAATTCAAGATTCTCCATTTGCGGAAGCCATAGTGATGTTGAGTGGTGAGGTTGAGGTACCTTTACCGCCAAGAGTAGAAAGTCAGATAGGTGGAAATCGTCTTCTCCATACATTCCGTCTGTATAAAGCGAAAAAGGCGCCAATCATTATAATCAGTGGGGGAAATGCTTTCCCTCAGGGAGACTTAGCGTCTGAGGCATCTTATATTGAGGATATATTGGTCGAATGGGGTATCCCAAAAAGCGCTATTCTTTTTGAGGGGAAAAGTCGAAACACTCGTGAAAATGCTGTCGAAACAGCTAAATTTTTGCAGCAGGAAAAAATAAACACTATACTTTTAGTCACTTCGTCGATTCATATGCCTCGCGCTATAGCCACGTTTCGATCGGCAGGTATAGACGCAATCCCTTCTTCTTCGAGTATTGATATACGTCCCATGCAGCCAGGCATATTAGATTGGTTGCCATCATTAAGCGGCTTGGGGAAAATACAAGCAGTAATGCATGAAAATTTGGGTATTTTTGTATATCGTATTCGCGGTTGGATCAGGTAATTGATTGAGACAGGTTTATGATTGACTTAATAGTTGATGCTCCAATTGTCGCTGATGTATGCAATGATGATCTTGGTAATTTGGCAAAGTTTCTTGATTCTAGAAGAAAAAATAATTTCCGGAACTGGGTATATGTAGGCCAAAAGCTAGAAGTGTTTGAGCTTCTATTGGACAGGAGTGAGCCAAAACAGGTAGAGCAGCCGAAACCAATAGACTCAAAAAAATTAATTGTTTTTGATCAATTATTTTTTTGGTTAGCCGCTATAGCTGAAGACGGCGGTACGTTGCATGAGTTAGATCCAGACACTATGGCATTAGTAAAAGCTGCTAGTCGATTGGGCGGGGAAACCAGAATTTTGACCTCGAATAAAATCCGATTAGAGATCGGACTACCATTTATCAATGGCCAAGATGTCATGAAGAGCATAGCTACCGAGACTTCTATTCCATTAATTGATTTGAAGATGCAACAAGATCAAATTCGTCCCAATTTGGAAAGATCTATACATGTCGTATTACACCATGGGCAATACGTTAATGGTCCAGAGATTTCAAAACTGGAGGGGGTATTAGCGGATTTTGTCGGTGTGAAACACTGCGTTTCTGTATCCAGTGGGACAGATGCTCTGTTGATTAGTTTACTATCGTTGGGAATCGGGCGTGGTGATGAAGTCGTCACGACCGCCTTCTCATTTATAGGAACAGCTGAGGCAATCCTATTGGCAGGCGCTACCCCGGTATTCGTAGATGTTGACGTTAGAACAGGAAATATGGATGTTTACCAGCTAGATTCCCGAATAACACACAGAACACGCGCAATATTGCCAGTGAGCCTTTATGGACAAACAGCTAATATGACAAAGATAAAAGAGATAGCAGGAATTCGTAGACTGCCGGTGATCGAAGACGGAGCTCAAAGCTTTGGCGCACACCATAACCATGTTCGATCATGTGGTGGCACTACAATTGGTTGCACAAGTTTCTTTCCTGCAAAATCACTCGGAGCTTATGGAGATGCGGGAGCTTGTTTTACAGACGATTCGAACCTTGCCGAGGCAATGAGAGAAATCCTAAATCATGGACAGAAAGAGCGTTATGAGCACGTACGTGTAGGTTTAAATGGTCGAATGGATTCACTCCAAGCAGCTGTGTTGCTTGCAAAGCTTGAAGTCTTTGATCAAGAGTTGGAATCTCGGAAAAGAATCGCCAATCATTATTCGGAATCAATGAGCCACCTGGAAAAAGAAAATAGGTTAAAGTTACCTTTTATTGAACATGGTAACTGCTCAGCATGGACTCAATATACCATCCAGGTTACTGATCGAGATCATATTAAAAATGCTTTAGCGGAACTTGGCGTACCAACTGCGATCCACTATCCAAAGTCATTGCCTGATCAGATTGCACTTAGTGAATTTCATGGAGTTTTTCCAAACAGTGAAGAACTAGCTAAAAATGTGCTTAGTTTGCCTATGCATCCTTACCTGAGAGAAACCGAACAAAAACGAATTATAGAGAAGATTTCTAGTGTTCTTTGAAAAAAACAGATTCAGCTATAAAGCTTTATAAGCTTACGAGGAGAAGACGATTGAAGATTGGGGTGTTAGGAATGGGTTATGTCGGTATTCAGTTGGCTGTCGCCTTTGGCCGTAAATATGAAACTTTAGGATTTGACCTAGACCAAGAAAAAATAGATTCCTATCGTTCAGGTATTGATGTAACTGGAGAGGTGAGTGCAGACGAGTTTAGAAAAGCAACACATCTTACTTTTACATTAAATCCAGAAGAACTCCAAGCTTGCGATGTTTTTATAGTAGCCGTTCCAACACCTGTAGATGATCAACAGCGTCCTGATTTCACGGCATTAATAGGTGCGAGTGAAATAGTCGGCAAGATATTGAAACCAAAAGCTATTGTTATATATGAGTCAACTGTTTATCCGGGAGCCACTGAGGAAATTTGCGTGCCAGTGCTAGAAAACCAGTCAGGCTTAGTTTGGAAAAAAGATTTTCATATAGGTTATTCGCCGGAAAGAATTAATCCAGGTGATGAAGAGCATAATTTAAGATCCATAGTAAAGGTTGTATCAGCCGATGATAGTGAAACATTGGAATTTATAGCTCAGCTATATAGCTCGATAATAGATGTTGGTGTTCATCGCGCCTCAAGTATCCAAATTGCGGAAGCAGCAAAAGTCATTGAGAATACTCAGCGTGATTTAAACATTGCATTAGTAAATGAACTAGCGGTAATTTTCGATCGCTTAGATATCGATATGTCCGAGGTTCTGGATGTGGCAGGTACAAAATGGAATTTTCTTCCCTTTAGACCAGGTCTTGTGGGAGGGCACTGCATAGGTGTCGACCCCTATTATTTGACCCATAAAGCAGAAATGATTGGTTATCAACCAGAAGTAATTCTTGCGGGCCGTCGAATAAATGACAATATGGGAACATTTGTGGGTAATAAGATAATAGATGAATTGACCGCTTTTGATCATCAGAAAGCAAGTGTAGATGTCAATGTTCTCGGAGTAACTTTCAAAGAGAATTGTACAGATTTTCGAAATTCCCAAGTGTTTCAGTTGATTAAGCAGCTAGAATCAACAGGCCTTAAAGTCCAAGTCAATGATGATTTAGTAGATGAGGGTAAGGTGCTTGAGTTGCATGATATAGAACTTGTGCCTTTTGAGCAGTTGTCAATCGCGACAGTGTTAGTTCTTGCAGTACCACATTCAGCTTATGTTTCGATGAGTCAAGATATCATAGAAAATCTTGTTTCGAAGCCGGGACTGATTATCGATATCAAGGCAGTTCTCCGCAACCTAATGCCGATCCCAGAAATTCGCTACTGGAGTTTATAAGAATGAAAATTCTAGTGACGGGAGCAGCTGGATTCATCGGTTCGTCATTAACGAATCACTTGTTAAGCCGAGGTGATACGGTAGTTGGTGCTGATAATTTAAATGACTATTATGATGTGCGATTAAAAGAAGCACGTTTAAATATCTTTAATGAAAAACCGAACTTCCAATTCGTCAAAATAGATATTTCTGATAGACGTGAACTATCACGAATTTTTTCAAATCAGTCTTTTGATGGTGTGGTCAATTTAGCAGCGCAGGCTGGTGTTCGATATTCAATTGAAAATCCGTATGTTTATGTTGATTCAAATTTGGTGGGATTCGTTAATATTCTTGAAGAGTGTCGTCAAAATAAGATCGATCATCTTGTGTATGCATCAACAAGTTCTGTTTATGGATCAAATGCGCAATTGCCTAGCGCAGAACACGATAATACTGATAGACCAATGTCTCTTTATGCTGCGACCAAAAAGGCCAATGAAGTTATGGCGTATGCATATTCGCACCTGTATCGGTTGCCGACAACTGGTTTGCGGTTTTTCACAGTATATGGGCCATGGGGTCGTCCAGACATGGCGCTATTTAAATTTACAAAAAGTATTCTTGCGGACGAGCCAATTCCTGTTTATAACAAAGGAGAAATGGTAAGGGATTTCACCTACATTGATGATATTGTTTCTGGAGTAATATTGGCACTGGATAATCCTCCGATCGGAGAGCCCAAAAATAAAACCGAAGAGTCTGATGTTGAGGTTCGAGAAATTGATCCCTGGAAAATTTATAATATTGGAAATAGTCAACGCGTACAACTTATGGACTATGTAGAAGTTTTAGAGAGCGCACTCGGAAAAAAAGCATCTTTAGAATTACTTCCGATGCAAGATGGAGATATACCCGCAACCGAAGCGGATATTAAAAATATCTCTGATGATCTTGGATATTGCCCAAAAACAGATATAAACGAAGGAGTGTCACGTTTTGTTTCTTGGTATCGAGGCTATTACGGGATTTCAAGTTGAAAAAAATATCGTGGTAATAGGTTGCAAATTAAAATAAATTGAATTTTTGAGTCTTAGATGTCAATTATTGATGGTATTCTTATATGTTGGGTCGCTGAGATTATTTATGCGGGCAAGAGCTTTCTCTAATGCTTGTATATTTCTATTTCCTAATTGTTTCCGTTTTAAGATTAAGTGCTGGAGTCCTTTTCGGTCATATAATCGTATTTCAGAGCCTGTACGTATTTCTGCGATAAATCCTTCGCCCGGGATACTAAATAGTGCTGAAAACTCGTCCATGTATATGATTACGGTATTAGTAGATGGTTGTGGTGCAGTCCAAGTAGACTTAGTATGCAACATATCTGCTGCATAGAGTATATGAGAAATAAAATAAATTAGCTGGGTTTTACAAAAAATATGAGCCAAGAACAAGAAAAGAAAAAAGTTGCAGAAGCCGCGCTAGATTATGTTCAGAGTAGCGATGTAATCGGAATTGGTACTGGCTCCACTACTAATTTTTTCATTGAAAACCTAATAAAGCTAAAAAACAAATTAGATGGTGTGGTTGTGAGCTCAAAATCGACTGCCGACCGAATATCAGCTATTGGGATCCCAATCTTTGACTTAAATTCTGTTGGTCGCCTCCCGCTGTATGTAGACGGAGCTGATGAGGCTGTGAAATCATCTTTATATGTTATCAAAGGCGGTGGCGGTGCATTAACTAGAGAGAAAATTGTTGCGGCTGCCTCCCACAAGTTTGTCTGTATGGTAGATAGTTCAAAAATATCAGATGTTCTGGGATCCTTCCCTTTACCAATAGAAGTTATACCCATGGCGCGCGGGTTAGTGAGTAGACAGGTTGTCGGTAGAGGCGGCACTCCTGCGCTAAATGAAAACTTTTTAACCGATAATAGTAATGTGATTTTAAGTGTGCGTAATCTTGACTTAACCCAGCCCCTGATTGTTGAAAAAGAATTGAACAATATTCCTGGTGTTGTAGAAAACGGTATATTTGCACAAAGGCGCCCAGATGTGTTGATGATTGGAACTGATTCCGGTGTTGAGCAGGTCAAAATATGATTAGAAACTGTATCCAAATAGCCATAGACTTAAAAGCATTCCTACCAAAGTAAAAAATTGTTAACTCAAGCTAGTATCTTCATTACATAATCTTTTGAATGCGAAATATGACGGCATTTTCCTGAGTTTTGAAAACCGATGGTCTACTAATCCATAGCCAGCTTGGATTAGTTGCCACCAATAGACTCTTTCAACTTTATTGGTTTTCCATGCGATTTTGTAGTACTCGCTTAAGTAATCTGCTTGGGTGTTTTCATTTACCGTTGATCTTTGGTTTCCAGAGTTCGGAGTGAATGGTTTTGTATTCAGAAGTGGCCAGTTTGTTTCTGTTATCCATAGATGGTTAGATGATCTATTCGAAAGTCTTAGTAGACTAGAAATTAGTTGAATTTTTCTTTCTAAATTGAAGATACCAAACTGTCTATTGTAAGGAGAACCTCTTCGGTTAACATATAGAAGCGAAGTGCATGCATCCAACTTATATTTATGAAAGTTGATCAGAGTTCGTAGTGTTAATAAAGGTTCAAAATCAATTATCGATGAACCCGCTAGGCAAACATCAGGAAAAGTTTTTCGTAAATCTTTGGTATTATCGAGTAAGGTTAAATAGTCACCAATATGATTACAGCCCCATTTTGACCTATTAGCTGCATTTCCAAGTTGAAACTCGTTAGTAATTGGGCTAAATAGCTCAATTATTTTTGATACCGCAGTCATCCAAGAGTCGGGGTCGATTATATTCGCTCGGTTTTGTAAAATGTTTACCAGTATTTTTTTTTCTGGAAATTTAGAAGCAAACTC
>PBJL01000015.1 GCA_002721105.1 Acidiferrobacteraceae bacterium
TGCATTGTAAATTTAAAATCCTCATGGAGTAATTCTTTCATTGTATTTTCATCTTTTGTATCTATTGCAATACCGAGACGTTCAATTATTGACATATTAAATTTCCTTTTTTAAAACAATTATGATTTATTCCCACTCTCATTCGTTAGGCATTAGCCCTCTCGACAATCTAATCGGGCGTTTCATACCGCTATCTTATCCGTATCGATGCCTGATGCGCTATACATAATTGACCCGTTGTCCCAGACCTCGCGAGCCACACCGACTAAAAACTCGATGACCTACATTCACGTCACTGACCAACACAAGAAGGATGCAACCGCTGCTTTGTCGAAACTTGGATACTAAAAAAAGCGGGGGCCGTTTAAGCCCCCGCTTTTTTCCTAATTTATTCTGCCCCCCTTTTTTTTGCCCCACATGCCTAAAATATAGGTCATCACATTTTGAAAAACGTTGGGAATACTGAGGAAATTTGGTAGCGGGGCAGGATTTGAACCTGCGACCTTCGGGTTATGAGGCTGTTATACCCCTTCAATAAACCGCAGAAAATGCCGGTTTTCCTAGACTTTCATTTCATTTAATTCTATATAATGCCATAGATATACATAGTTCTACGCCGTTTTGTGTACCATTTTGTGTACCTCATTTACTCCTCGCAACTCTCACACGTTGTTGCTCGATGCCGGGCGCTCAGTAACTCAGTATTTCATGGGGTAGTCGATGTAGAATAACTAGTATGATTACCGTTGTAGACGCTTAAAAGAATGCTTGACTACGAACCCCGAGGTTGGAAGTTCCAATCTCTCCGTGCGCGCGATAAAAACAAACACTTACAGCGATTTTAAAAAACCATCCTCCCACTGAAAATATGAAAATTAAAACAAAGGCCAGAAGGTGATATGTGTTTTCACTAAATAATCGAACTATTTTGGTGACGGGCTCCGGAAGTGGGATTGGCAAAGCAACAGCAATTATGTTGGGTGAGCTAGGTGCTACTGTGATCGTAGTTGATCAAAACAAACGATCTTCCGAGGCCACAGTAAATCAATTAAGAACATCTAATGTTGAAGCTTACGGGATCGTAGTAGACATTTCAGACTCAACTGGTGTTGACCAAATGTATCAGGAGGTTGTTAACAAGTTTGGCAAACTGGACGGCGTGATTCATTGCGCGGGCATTGGGATAGAAAAAACTATACTGGAAACTACGCTAGAAGACTGGGATCGAATTATTGCTGTAAATCTAACCGGCACTTTTCTCTGTGCGCAGGGTGCTGCAAGAATTATGGTGGACCAGCGGTATGGTCGTATTGTGTTAATGGGTTCGGCAGCCGGTGAACGTGGAGGAACAGGTAGGACGGCATATGGCGCATCGAAAGGTGGGGTCAGTGCAATTACTCGTGTGATGGCTGTTGAACTAGCAGAGCTCGGTATAACGGTAAATGCTTTGGCGCCAGGTGCTATTGAGACCGAGCTCGTTTCAACAATGCATGATGCAGAGACTAGAGAATCTTATTGCGCTCGAATTCCCGTAAATAGGTACGGTAGCCCAGAAGAGGTAGCCGCTACAGCTGCTTTTCTCGTTTGTGAAGAATCAAGTTACTTAAATGGAGTTGTTTTGCCAATAGATGGTGGATTTATGAGTGGTGGTGTTATTAAGCGTAGCGCAAACCCATCTACTAGTTAATCAATTTAAACGCAGGATAGCCCAACATGAACACTTCGAGCAGTGCCGCAAAAAGACAACTGCAGCGCCTCACGGGCGCCCAGGTTGAGGATTTCGAAAAGCGGGGCTATCTTAAAAACCTGCCTGTTTTTCAGAATTCTGAAATTGCCACACTGCAGGCCACTTTCGAAAAACTGGCCGCAAGATTGCCCAACGGGATCGATATCAATCAGGTGAACATGTGGCACAAGTGCAGTCGCATGTTTTATGATATTTGCCGTCACCCGACCATCCTCGACTATGTGCAAGACCTGATTGGATCAGACTTTTTCCAATGGGGCGGCCAATTTTTTGTCAAGTACCCGGGTGACGGATCTGAAGTGCCCTGGCATCAGGATGCAGAATACTGGCCGCTTTCACCACAGCAGACCGTTTCAGTGTGGCTCGCGATTTACGACACCGACGAAACCAATGGAGCCATGCAGGCGGTGTCAGGAAGTCACCTCAAACAATTTACGCACCAAACAAACCATAGCCCTCATCTGGTGTTAGATCAGGAAGCAGACATCTCGAGTTGCCAACCGGAAGACATAGTTACCCTGGACTTAAAGGCCGGAGAAATATCCATTCATGATGCTGGTCTTTTGCATAGCTCAGGCCCAAATCAGTCGCACCGCATACGTTGCGGTATGACAATGCGATTCTCTCCAACCTGTGTAAAGGCTGATCTATCACAATGGCCGTGGTTTGAGGCGTATATGGCCCGCGGAGTCGATCACCTACTGCTAAACCCGCACGGCCCCACGCCAGCTGGTGAAGGCTACCCAGACCGATCATTCCAGCATTCTTCCGAGTTTTTCTAAATCCGGGTGATCGGGTCCTAGGTTCCAATCTGTCCCGGAAGTATGGCGCTCACCAAATCGTAGATCCTCGTAATAAAGTCCGCTGACGGTTTCAGAAGTTCAGGAGGTAACGTGTAGGCCATCCTCGTCGAAGCGGATTTTCGCGAGCGTAATGATAGGCGCATCAAGATCAGCCAGAACATGGCGGCCGCCTTCTTCGGGCTTTTCAATAATGCACCCGATGCCGCATAGCTCGGCACCACTGTCGCCGAACGTATGAGACCCAGAAGGATGCTGCATTAGATCATTCCATTAGCAGTGGAACGGTTTGTAATTTCATAAATAGAGAATAGGCAACACTTCATGGACACAGATTTGTAAACGTTTCTTAATCAAGAATAAATAGGATCAAAAAAAGCAGGGGCCAGATGGCCCCGTCTTCCCTCTTGTAAGATTTTTCCCTAATCTATTTTGCGCACCATTCTGCGCACCTCTCCACCAATCCGAAAAATAACACCTTCAAAAAACGTTGGGAATACTAAGTAATTTTGGTAGCGGGGGCAGGATTTGAACCTACGACCTTCGGGTTATGAGCCCGACGAGCTACCAGACTGCTCCACCCCGCACCAGGAAAACCGACATTTTTTGGACTTTCTAAAACGCCGATTTTAATTAAATTCTATATAACGCCATAGGAATATATAGTTCTACACCTTTTCGTACACTTCTTTACTGCTCACAACTCTCACACGTTATGTCGGATCAAAAAGGTAGCATGTCCGCTGACTGGACTTACTCCACCTTATTTAACTTTTCTTATCACCGTAATCTTATCATACAAGCTGGGATGTTCTCCAATTAACCAAACAATCGGCTTCCATTAGCTGGCCCGAAAATACCTATAATTCAACAATCTAACGTGTGATCCCGCTCCCATTCACTGATAGCAGCACTGTAACTACGCCAATCCTGATGTTTAAGCTTGGCATAACTGTCAATTAGCTCCTGGCCAAGACCTAAACGTAATACCTTACTTTTTTCAAAAAGTCGAAGGGCATCTAGTAAATTTGAGGGTAAGCGNCGAACATTCTTAAGGGTATGGCCATCCGTGTACATATTTATATTTAATGGCTTTCCAGGATCGCGTTTATTAGCGATANCGTCAAGCCCTGCGGCTAGTACGCCCGCTTGAAGCAAGTAGGGATTCGCCGCACCATCCATTAGTCGGAGTTCGAAACGCCCAACATCAGGAATTCGAACCATGTGAGTTCGGTTGTTTCCTCCGTATGTAATGGCNTTGGGTGACCAGGTGGCACCAGAGACTGTAACCTGGGCATCAATACGCTTGTAGCTATTAACAGTTGGGTTAAATATNGCTGCTAAGGCATCGGCGCTATGTAGGATTCCACCCAAGAATTCATAAGCTATCTTGGAAAGACCGAGNGTATCTCGNGNACTATAGAANAAATTNTTATCGCCNGNTTTATTCCATANNGAGACATGGGCATGACAGCCATTACCNGTGAGNTTTGAAAACGGCTTAGGCATAAACGTNGCTCGAAATCCATGATTTTCTGCAATGGTCTTAACCATGTATTTAAAAAATACATGGCGATCAGCNGTTATAAGNGCATCGTCATAATCCCAGTTCATTTCGAACTGACCATTTGCATCCTCATGGTCATTCTGATAGGGATTCCAACCTAAAGCAATCATACAGTCACAGATCTCACTGATCACATCATAACGGCGCATCAATGCAGATTGATCGTAACAAGGNTTNTCCTGNNTATCATTAGAATCAGATAGAGATAGNCCATCGGGACTAACTAAAAAATATTCGCACTCGACCCCNGTCTTCATTNGATANCCNTGCTTTGCTGCGANTGCAATTTGNGNCTTAAGCGCNACGCGNGGNGACGCATCTACAGGTTTTCCNTCCATAAAAAGATCGCTAGCCAACCAGCCCACNTCAGGCTTCCAAGGTAACTGAATCAGACTNCTAGGNTCCGGTATAGCAAACATATCTGGATGAGCTGGCGTCATATCCAACCAGGCTGCNAATCCAGCAAAGCCGGCACCTTCCTTNTGCATATTCCCTATCGNACNAGCAGGCACAAGCTTGGAACGTAGTACTCCNAACAAATCAACAAAACTGATTAGAAAATATTTAATTTTCTTTTGTTTCGCAACAGTTGCTAGATTGATCGCCATAGGTTATCTCCTCTCCTAAAGTGTACTCTGCAATACAAGTCCTCTGTTTCTAATAGGAACAATCATCTCATGAGTCTGAGTTAGGCTCAACGATGAACGAAAGAAAACGAATAGGTAAACGATTAAGATCTTCAGGACCATGAGGAGCATCTGAATCAAAGTATAGCGAATCTCCCATGTTTAATGTATAAACATGGGAGCCGTGCCGATACATCATTTCTCCCTCTAGCATATAAATAAACTCAACTCCTTCATGTTGAAATAGAGGAAACACATCCGATGCTTCTGAGATTACAATTAGGTAAGGCTCAACACGCATCGACCGATCCCCAACGGAATGACCAAGAAGATGATACTGATGACCAGTGCCGGTGCCGCGCCGATCAATAACCAGTCCTTTACCCGCTTGCACGAAAGATGCTTCGCGATCCTGTTCGTATTTTCTAAACAAAGCCGTTACCGGTACGTTTAGCGCACCAGCAAGCAATTGTAAGGTTGTAAGTGATGGTGATGTCTGGCCATTCTCAATCTTAGAGAGCATTCCCGGTGATAAGCCTGATTGACGGGCAAGATCTGCGATAGTCATGCTAAGTTGCACCCGGTAAATCCTAACTTGTCTGCCGATCGCATCCTCAAGCCTGTTGCCTCTCTTCATAGAAAGAGCTATCGGTCCGCCATCAACTGTCTCAAGTGGGTTTCCCGAAGTCATTGGATTTATTGACCAGTAAATTCTGTCGCCACATTATAGCCAGGTACGGGCACACCAGTCTTGGCGCTAGTTTTAAGAGTAACGCTTCGAAGATCCTCAGGTTCGAGGTTATGAAGTCGTGTTTTTCCGGTGCAACGAGCCATCATAGATGCTTCGCTCGCATTGGCATTAAGGATTGCTTTCAGCGCCTCCGCACGCTCATCTACCGACCGATCCGACTGCCAAAAAATCTCGTTGTTATCAATTTTACCGCCCATTGCAAGCGCCGCTGTGACGCCATAAACCACCACGCTAGCTCCCATAGCAATTAACCGAGCCGCATCAGTTCCAGACCGAACACCGCCACTAAATAATAGCGTAAGTGCTTCTTCTTTTTTCCATTTTCGAAGCACATTAACCGTCATCGACAAGAGTTCAAAATGGGGCTGCGTTATTAATTCACCGGACCAAGTACCATTATCACCAGTGCTATCAAGAACCAGTAACTGGCAACCCGTCGTAAGAGCAACATCAACTGCTGGCTCAATTTCTATAGGAAATTTAACACTAAGGCCCTTTAGGGTATCAGCAGAAAAAATCACCTCGTCTTCTTTCAAATCATGACGCCATGGCAGGATGTGGCCAGATGCATCTGGGTCAGCTCCCTGATTAGGTTTTAAGATTTGCAGCCAGTTAATTTTAGAATTAGGTTTAGAGCCTCCTATATAACCTACCCCATTCTCCTCTATCGCCTGCCAGGTTGCTCGTTTAACTTCTTGCGGTGCATCATCGAACCCACTAATGAGAAAGGGTTGTTCCAACCGGAAATGAGCGCCAACTTCAATATCAATGCGGCATGCTTCGCGGTAAGGATCAATAACCAAGCGCGAGAGATTAGCTGGCAAAAAAACAAGGTCATCAAGAGAAGCTGGACGTTGTGGCGGGTAGGGATTTTCACGCGGCTTAAGCCGTCTTTCTAACATCGCTTGATGTTTATCCAAATCCTCTGGGTGCGTACGCGCCATCGAAAACAGGTCTTCTCTATGACGCACTGAGTAATCTGTGGATCCAGTTTCTGCATCACAACGATAACAGCGAGCCGCTTCCCGCATAGCCGCTGATTCATCATAAGTATCTTCAATTTCAGGAAACGTTTCGGGCTCATCGCCAACACCATGAAATATAGGCTCTTCCAATCCAAGCTGTTCCCATTCCAGATCCTGAGCGACCGGCACTCGTCGAGTACGGTACGGCGTACGATACGCTATGGGTTGATCAATCTTATCTAGCGCTGCCTGAATGTAATAAGCTGCTCGTTGTCCATGATGCATAGCCATTACAATAGTTGATCCCCCAAACGCGCCGTCACCAGCTGCAAAGACTTTCGGATCTTTTGTCCGCATACTTGCGAAATCTGTTTGCACTCGGTCTAAATCTATGAATCCTGCTGAATCCAAAACTTTGTTACCCGCTTTTTGCCCTACAGCCGCAATTACCATTCCGCAGGAAATCTCAAAGTTGCTGTTCTCAACAATAACTGGTGAACGTCGTCCGTCTTCTTCGAGCAAACCTGGTTCGGTTCGCATGCATTGCAGCAATAGGTTATCTCCCTCGATCCTGATGCCGGTCTGTAGGGTGTTGTAAATGAATTCGATGCCTTCTTTTTGTGCATGATGCAGTTCGATCTTCCGTGCAGGAATTTCATCCGGCCCCCGACGATAAACTACTTTCACAATCTTGCATCCCGGAAGTCGGAGCGCGGCTCTACACGCATCCATGGCGACATCACCCCCACCGACTACAATGACCGTATGAGGTAACGTAGGGCGCTCGCCATCATTAATTCGGCGAAGAAAACTCACGCCATCTTCCACGTTGGGATGGTCTTCACCCTGAATACCCATGGGTTTTCCCCACCACGCACCAATGGTCAGTAACACAGCATCGTGGCACTGTTTAAGTTCATCTAACATAACGTCACGGCCAAGTGCAGTGTTAAGGCGCACAGTGAGACCAAGGCACTGATGCTGTAACCGTTGGATATCCTCATCGATAATACCTGACGGTAATCGGAAGTGCGGAATGCCCCAAACCATTGTGCCACCAATTCGGTCAGTCATTTCATATAAAGTAACTGAAAATCCTGCCTTGCAAAGGTCGAACGCAGCGGTCAGGCCGGCAGGGCCAGACCCCACGATCCCAATAGATTCCGGACGAGAAACCATGAACTGAGTCTTTGGAAGATCGTGCCCCAATTTGTCCATCACAAAACGCTTTAGATTGCGGATCTGAACTGCGCCATCGCTAGACTCCCGCCTACATGCAGGTTCGCAAGGCGCGTCACATACGCGCCCACAAATTGAGCTCAAAGGATTAGTCGCGGTGATTGCCTCGAAGGCCTCACTATATTTTTTTTCCCAGATGAATCCAATGTAGGATGGTGCGTCGGTGCCTACTGGGCAAGCCACCTGGCATGGTGCTGGGACATAGTGTGAGTCTGCGGTATCATCAGAAAGCCCAGGCGGGGATACTGGGACACTAATCCGGTCAAGATCATAGACGCTCATAACGACGCCCCTGCTTCCAATGAGACTGAGTCAGTCGCCACTGGTTCATAAGGTAATCCAGTAATGTTGGCAGCCTCCGGCGTTAGCGCTACAAGATCACCCCGATTCAAATGTCTAACATTATCGTAGCCCAGAGCTAGGGTAATAGCAGCAATTTGCCAACGCACGCTCTCAAGAAAGCGGTGAATATTGCCCGCTTCAACTGTGGGTTGGTAACGCTTTTCGTGCTCCGGATCTTGAGTAGCGATACCTGTCACGCATTGCCCTACATGGCACTGCATACAGGAGATACATCCTCCAGCAACAATCACCGATGTTCCAAATGCGACGGCGTCTGCACCCAAACATAGTGCCTTGATAGCATCGACACCATCTCGAAGGCCGCCCATCAGCACTAATTGGATCTTGTCTCGCGCATCGATTTCTTCAAGCGCTTCGATAGCTTCAATGATTGCAGGTAACGTTGGTATTCCAACATTATCAATAACCTCAGCGCTTCCTGCGCCAGTTGAGCCCTGCATGCCGTCAAGCTCTACGAAATCGAAACCATCTTTTGACGCGATCTTGATATCATCTCGGATGCGTCCAGCACCGAGTTTGACACTTACCGGCACCTGATAACCCGTCGCCTCCCGAAACTCCTCTACCTTAATTACCAAGTCATCCGCACCAAGGATATCCGGGTGCCTCGAAGGTGACCGAAGATCAATCCCAGAAGGGATGCCTCGAATTTTAGCTAGTTCAGGTGTCACCTTCTTCGCCATAAGTTGCCCGCCTAAACCTGGCTTAGCACCTTGAGAGATATAAATCTCCAAAGCATCAGCACGACGAATATCATGAATATTCCAACCAAGGCGACCACCCAGACATTGAAAAATTAGTTGTCCAGCCGCGTCACGTTGCGCATCACTCATGCCGCCTTCGCCGGTATTTTCGGCAATACCCGACATGGCTGATGCCATCGCAATCGCATACTTGGTTGATCGACTCAAAGCGCCGTAACTCATAGGCGCGATCATTACAGGCATACTCAGCCGCAACGGTTGAGCGCCATTTATTCCACCAATCTCAGTAGCCATATATACTTTTTTAATGACATCTCGATCTATGCTAGCACTAGTAAAATGTTTGCGGAAACCGATGTCACTTAAGTGGGGTAACGGTCGGGCGCCACCGTAACCTCGAATACGATACCGGCCGCTTTGAGCTTTTATGGCAATATCTTCCTGAATTTTGGGGTTCCAGTATTCTGAGTCTCCAGAAAAACTATGGAATGGAATACTGCGCACTGGCATTTCGGCTGAACCATAACGTAGTTTTTTCCCTGCGTTAATGATCTTAGAAAACCCTTTGGGCGCTTTGATCTCATAACGATCAAGAAACTCATTGATGCCTTCAATCTCCGTTTGTTCAAGATCGGTCAGCATCGCATCAGAACCAAGGTCTTGCACTCTTCCAGCAACAAAAATTTCGCCACTTGACATGTCTTCACCGACCCGTTCACCGGAATCACCTATAATAATGATAGTACCGCCATACATCATATAACCTGCCATAAAATTAGCGTTACCCGCACAACACAAAGTTCCAGCTTTCATGACCTGCCCAGCACGGGAGCCCATATTGCCTTTGATCACAATCTCGGCACCTCGAATAGCTACACCGGGAATTGCTCCAGCATTCCCTCCGACAATAACGGATCCACTATACATATTGTCACCAACACCCCAGCCAACGTTGTGAGAAATATTGAAATGCGCTTGATCAGTAAGTCCGGCACAAAAATAACCGGCTGATCCTTTAACAGTAACATTGATTGGAGCAGTGAGGCCAACACCGATGTGATGACGAGCATCCGGATTCAAGATCTCGACATCTTCTCCGGTCTCCGCTAGTGCTCGTAACTGAACATTCGCATCACGGACACTTATCTCTGCTAAATCGAGCGAGACCATGTAGCGTAAGTGCCTGGTGCAGGCTCATGGGTATTCAATGCACGACCTGGGAAAAGACGGTTCAACGACACTTCTTCAGAGGCGATTGCAACCAAATCATCATCCTCGTACATGATCATTGGTTTAGCTGCAAGACGGTCTTTTGCATATCCAATTTCATCCTCGGTCGAAACTAGAAAGGAAAAAGTACCATCGAGGTCATCGATCGACGTCGACAAAGCGTCTTGAAGCTGTGCACCATTTGCCAGCTTGTCGGCGAGATATACAGCAATCAGTTCGCTGTCATTGTCTGTTGTAAATACAAAACCACGCTGCTCCAGGCGACGGCGCATCTTCCAGTAATTGGTAATCTGTCCATTGTGAACAATTGCGACATCAGCAAACCCGGTGGCCCAGAATGGATGCGCCGCCTCCGGCTTTACATCACTTTCTGTCGCTAATCGTACATGGCCCAAACCATGTGTGCCATGAAATTTATTAACATGATATCGATCATCCACATCGTAAGCACTACCAACGTCTTTAACGATCTCTAAACTAGTGCCGATTGAAATGACCTTGGCAGTTTGTTCCAATCCGTATGACAATTTTTGAACATCGCCGTCATAGTGGATAGTCACATTGTAATTATCCCATGCATGGGATTCGTCTTCGATAGATGCGCCGAGCTCAATGAGTCTCTTGCGAATTGTTGCGATAGAGGATTCAACCGTTGGTTCAACCATCGAATCAATAAAAAAACGGAGTTTCAAGCGTCCCGAGGGCTCTGGAGAATAAAGAGCGAACCCTGTCGAATCTGGTCCTCGGTGCTGACAACCATCAAGCATCCGTATCAGGGCTTCACCAGTTTTGAAATCCTGACTGCTTTTCCGATACATCAAACCTGCAATGCCACACATAGATGTCTTCCTTTTTTTGCACAATTTAGTATGCATGTGAGATTACGCCCAACCCACAAAAAATTCAACTAGTGGAAAAATTGTTTCCTTTGAGGAAAGGATACAATAGAGCACCTCTCCTTGCGGATGCTACGAGCTAGGGACCCATTTCTTGATTTTTAGGATAAATTTCTGCCGTATTATCTGTTTATGAGCCTTAAACGGCTCTTTTTTAACAATAGGCTCGTATGATATACAAACCCCTAGACCAGATGCATTATAAAAAAATACCTTTAAATTGTTGCCTCTCAAAATATGTGAGCGATTCACGGGGTTCGCAGGATCAAAAAAGTGAGTTCTTCTAATTTAGCAATCATTCCTTCGGCTTACACTTCGCTACCTGTTATCGTTAGCAGCCTCAACCTTCTCTAATCGTTGACACAAAATTTAGTACAATGGTTCAAATTCATGCCTTTTTAATCTCCACTAACTTTAAGCCATCTAGCTCACCCGTGAAAAATGTCGACAATAGAGAAATAGATCAATTCGAAGAATTGGCTAGCCGATGGTGGGATCCGGAAGGATCATTTAAGCCTCTTCACAAAATTAATCCTCTCAGACTTGGCTATATCGAAGAACATGTTGCCCTGAGTGGTAAGCAGGTATTGGATTTGGGATGTGGAGGTGGCATTTTGGCAGAAGCGATGAGCGAGAAAGAAGCGGATGTTATAGGGGTCGATGCGGCATCCGCTTCGATTGCGGTAGCACAGCTTCATGCTAAAGAAACAAACACAAAAACAGTCTATAGACGTGGTACGGCTGAAGATTTATTGGAAACACATGAAAATTTTTTCGATGTAGTGACGTGCATGGAAATGCTAGAACATGTACCTAAACCAGATATAATTGTTGCTACCTGTGCCCGTTTGGTTCGACCCGGTGGTTCCCTGTTTTTTTCAACAATTAACCGTAATCCTCGCGCCTGGTTGCTAGCGATTGTTGGTGCTGAATATGCCTTAGGTCTTTTGCCCCGAGGAACCCATAGATACGATAGGTTTATAAAACCTTCAGAAATGAATGAGTGGGCTTCTTGCGTTGGTTTAAAACTGAATGGCTTGATTGGGCTTCACTATAATCCCATTAACGAACAGTATCGCATCGGACCTGGAATCGAGGTAAACTATATTGCACATTTCCTTCGTCCTGCTGAATTGTGAAGTTGGTCTTACCTTCAACACTCGACCCAACAATCTATCCGACACCTCTGATCACTCAATGTCTAGCGCTTCATCAAGCTCAGGAAGCGCTACAAATAAGTCTTCAACCCATCCATAGTCGGCTATTTGAAAAATAGGTGCATCTTCATCCTTATTGATGGCTACAATCACTTTCGAATCCTTCATTCCCGCTAAATGCTGTATAGCCCCCGATATACCAACTGCGATATATAACTGTGGTGCCACTACTTTTCCTGTCTGGCCAACCTGATAATCATTCGGTACATAACCTGCATCAACAGCGGCCCTCGATGCGCCGACTGCCGCACCGAGCTTATCTGCAATCCGCTCTAACATTGAAAAATTGTCTCCACTTTGCATACCGCGACCGCCCGAAATCACTATACCTGCAGATGTAAGCTCGGGTCGCTCACTTGGAGTCAACTCCTGGCCCACAAACTCTGCTACAGGATCCCCTAAAATAGAATCGATTATCTCTATAGTGCCAACGCCACCATCCATTGAAACCGGATCAAAAGACGTTGAGCGCACGGTAATAACCTTAATTTCGTCAGAAGATTCCACTACGGCCATCGCATTACCTGCATATATAGGACGTACAAAAACTCTTTCGGATTGAATATCACTAATATCTGAAATTTGCTGTACATCTAACATTGCAGATACGCGGGGAAGTAGGTTTTTACCAAATGTCGATGCTGATGACATTACGTACTTATATCGCGCAGCGTGATGGACGACCAAAGGGGCCAGAACTTCTGGCAAATCGTTGGCATAAGCTGCATCATCTGCCAAATAAACTGTTTTTACTCCTTGTATTTGTTTACATATATCAGCTAGTTGAGTGCAGTTATGCCCTACCAACAATAAGTCCACTTCATCGGTAATTTTTTGACCCGCACTTATAGTATTCAGTGTTGAAGCTTTAATCTCAACGTTATCGTGCTCACAAATGACTAGTACACTCATTATCAAATAACCTTTGCTTCGGTTTTTAGTTTATCCAGCAATTCACTGGCGCTTTTTACTTTCACGCCCTCACTTCGACTTGGCGGTTCAAACACCTTGAGCGTCTTTAGTCTGGGCTCAATGGTCAAACCTAATTCATCCGGTGTCAAAACTTCGATCGGTTTCTTTTTCGCTTTCATGATGTTAGGGAGAGAGGCGTACCGTGGCTCATTGAGCCTTAAATCAACTGTTACGATAGCTGGCAACTTTAGTAATACTTTTTCCAATCCGCCATCAACCTCTCTTACTACTTCGCATCTATTTTCAATAATTTCTATATTGGAAACAAATGCCCCTATAGTCCAGTTGAGAAGTCCGGCGAGCATTTGGCCAGTCTGATTATTGTCAGAATCTATGGCCTGCTTGCCAAGCAGGACAATGCTAGGCTCCTCACGACCTACTATGGCCTTGAGTAATTTTGCAATCCCCAATGGCTCTATAGAAGAATCAGTTTTCACTAATATGCCTCGGTCAGCCCCCATTGCTAAACCCGAACGGAGAGTCTCCTGCGCGGATTCCTCGCCAACCGTAACTAAAATAATTTCAGTCGCCTGGCCTGCCTCTTTCAAACGAAGTCCTTCTTCTACAGCAATTTCGCAAAATGGGTTCATCGCCATTTTTACATTTTGCAGCTCTACACCGCTTTCATCAGATTTCACTCTAATCTTGATATTTGCATCAACCACTCTCTTAACTGCTACTAGAACTTTCATACTTTGTTCACCTTAGAATAATAGATTGACGGTTTTCCTTTCGTCTTTCACCACGATATTTTATTCTCTTAATCGCTCGTTCTTGGGATCAAACGGAGACTCAGCTATAACTTTAGCGGGAAATCGTTCCCCGAGGATTTCAATCTCTAATTTAGTATTTAACTCTGAATATTTACTTTCTATCATACCGAGCGCTAATGATTTACCAACACGCCATCCGTAGCCTCCGGATGTGCAACGCCCAACCAGTTGAGAATCCGCATAAATCGGCTCTGACCCACGGGGATCGGTATCCTTGATTTCAAATACTTCTAGCGTAACGAATCTCCATTTGAATCCTTTTTCTTGCCATTCTTGCAGACCTACCTTCCCGGTGAAATTATCTCTAGATTGATCTACAAAACGTTCTAAACCCGACTCTAACGCAGAATATTCGATTGAAAGTTCTCTTGGAATTAGTCGATACGATTTTTCCAATCGAAGCGAGTCCATAGCACGTATCCCGAAAGGTTTCAAATCGTATTTTTTTCCAAAATCAAAGAGCATATCAAATAGCGTATTCTGCTCTTCTATTGGGTGATGCAATTCCCAGCCTAATTCACCAACAAAATTAACTCTTATAGCATGCACTGTGCTATTGCCAATTTCTATCTCTTGTCCAGATAACCACGGGAATGCACTCGATGAAAAATTCTTTCCGGTCAAATCTTGAAGCAAATTACGGGAATCTGGTCCGGCTAGAACAAATACACCCCACTTCTCTGTAATACTTTCAAGCTTAACATCTGTACCTTCAGATACTGATTTAAGCAGGTAGTCAAAATCGTGCCTATCAAAAACTCCTGCTGAAACTAAATAAAACCGTTCATCATCAATTCGATACACCGTAAATTCAGAACGAACACCTCCTCTGGAGGTCAAAAGATGGCACAAATTAATCTTTCCTCTCTTGGTTGGTACTCTGTTCGCAAAAAGTGACCCTAACCATTCTTCTGCGTCGCTCCCCGAAACAATTGTTTTTGAAAACGCCGACATATCAAGTAATCCAACTTTTTTATGAACATGCAAGCATTCTTCACCAACGAATGGAAAGTAGTTACTGCGACGAAAACTCCATCGCTCCCTAACAGCCGTGCTCTCAGTTTTAGGTGCATGATTCTCCCCTGCTATGGTATCTCCCTTTTGTAATTCTTCAACGGGAACCTCATAGTCTTTAGGGGCAAACCAATTAGGTCTCTCCCATCCATAGATTGACCCAAAAACTGCCCCCAACTCGGCCATTTTGTCATAGCAAGGAGACTTTTTTAGGGGTCGAGCTGCGGGCCGCTCTTCATCTGGGTAGTGCACCGTAAAAACCATTGAGTACGCTTCCTCATTTTTTGATATCAAATAATCTTTAGTCGCATAAGAACCGAATCGACGGGGATCAACACCCATCATATCAATAGTAGGTTCACCATTAACCATCCATTCTGCAAGCTGCCACCCAGCGCCGCCTGCTGCTGTAATTCCGAAACTATGGCCCTCATTAAACCAAAAATTTTTTACATTCCATGCTGGCCCTATAATTGGACTACCATCGGGGGTATAACAAATAGCGCCGTTGTAAATTTCTTTTACACCCACCTCTCCAAATATAGGGACGCGTTTAATTGCTGCATTGATATGTGGCTCAAGCCGATCCAGATCAGCATCGAATAGCTCATACTCTGAATTGTTAGACGGCCCATCCACATAACAACATGGGGCTCCTTTTTCATATGGGCCAAGCAATAATCCTCCATTTTCTTCTCGCATATAAAAAGAAGCATCAGAATCCCGAAGCACGCCCATTTCTGGTAGTCCTTTTTCCTGTCGCTCTACGATTCGATCGTGTGGCTCCGTTACAATAAATTGATGTTCAACTGGTATGACCGGAACATCTAAACCAACCATAGCCCCCGTTTGGCGCGCAAAATTTCCAGTAGCAGCAACAATATGCTCGCACTCTATAGAGCCCTTACTTGTTTCCACAATCCATTCATTATTCTTTTTTTGTTTTATGGCAGTTGCAGGTGTATCCCGATAAATAGTCGCCCCCAAACTTCGTGCAGCATTTGCAAAAGCTTGTGTGAGATCCGCTGGTTGAATATATCCGTCATCGGGATGCTGAATTGCACCAATAACTCCATCTAAGTTGCAGAGCGGCCAAATCTCACCAACCTCATATGGCGTAAGAACCTTTACGTTCACTCCTATTGTCTTTGCAACACCGCAATAGTAACGGTACTCATCCATTCGATCTTGAGTGGAAGCTAACCTAATATTAGACACTTGGCGTAATCCAACCTGCTGACCAACTTCTTGCTCAAGTTTGCTGTATAAATTAACGGAATACTTATGGATCTGGCCAACAGAGTAACTCATATTGAAAAGGGGCAACAAACCTGCCGCATGCCAAGTAGATCCTGAGGTCAGTTCCTTCCTTTCCAACAAGACTAAATCGCTCCACCCCTTTTTTGCTAAATGATAGAGGGTACTTACTCCGACCACGCCACCACCCACAACCACCACACGAGCGCTACTTTTCATTTATTAACAATCTCCTCAACATGCAAACATATAAATCGTTGCTCCGTCTATTCTATTTCGAGAATAAACGTACGTCCAATCCCTTTCTTTACTGGCAAACCTATAAACTAAACGAATTCGTTTTAAAATAACGAGATGAACCAATTGCTGTGACGTTCACAACACCAACTCCGTCGCGAGTTGATCAGACTTTCTTTATCGACAGCATACAATCAAAGATATGAAATGAGAAAAACCAATGAATACTAACCGTCCACGTCGAACAAAAACGGGTGGCCGCAGGGGCCGTCATTTACGAAAACCTGCCCAGGAAATAGCCTCACCTCCCTATATAACTAGAAAAGTTCCGGTATATGATATAGCTTCAGAAGAGCTATTAGCACTAATTGAAGCTAATGCGAATAGAGTTCTAGAAGAAATAGGAATTGAATTTCGTGGCGATACTGAAGCGCTAGAGCTTTTTAAAACAGCAGGAGCAATGATTGATGGTGAGAGAGTGCGCTTTCCTAAAGATATGTGTCGAGAAATTATCCAAAACAATGCCCCGCGCGAATTCATTCAGCATGCAAGAAACTCAAAACGAAGCGTCAAAATTGGTGGCAACAATATGGTTTTGGCTCCGGGTTACGGGTCTCCATTTATTCGAGATTTAGACAATGGTCGCAGATATGCGACCATTGGCGATTTCGAAAATTTTACAAAATTGACTTGGATGTCTCCAGCTCTGCACCACTCAGGAGGAACCTTGTGTGAACCTGTGGATGTGCCCGTAAATAAACGCCACCTAGACATGGTCTACAGCCATATTAAATGGAGTGATAAACCATTTATGGGATCAGTTACTGCTCCTGAACGAGCGCTTGATACAGTCAAATTGGCTTCGATCGTGTTTGGTGCAGAATTCGTGGAAACAAACTGTGTTGTAACTAGCCTGATTAATGCTAACTCTCCAATGACTTATGATGCGACAATGCTGGGAGCAGCTCGGATATACGCCCAATATAATCAAGGAACTATCATATCACCCTTCATTCTCTCAGGCGCTATGTCGCCGGTCACAGTGGTGGGTACCTGCACTCAACTTTTTGCAGAAGCATTGGCGGGTATGGCTTTCGTTCAACTCACCAAACCGGGAGCACCTGTAATTTTTGGAACTTTCAGTAGTTCAATTTCCATGCAATCTGGAGCGCCAACTTTCGGAACCCCAGAACCAACACAAGTGCTCTTTATCGCTGCCGCTCTAGCAAGACGCTTGGGAGTGCCTTTCCGAAGCGGAGGTGGGCTTTGCGCATCAAAAATTCCAGATGCGCAGGCAAGTTATGAGTCCGCGAATACTCTACAGGCGGCGATGTACGCTGGAGTAAATTTTATGCTACACACATCAGGATGGCTTGAGGGCGGCCTGACGATGAGCTATGAAAAATTTATTTTAGATACTGATCAAGCTGGAATGATAAATACATTCCTTGCAGGTATTGATGAATCAGAAAATGGCCAAGCTATGTCTGCATTAAAAGAAGTAGGTCCAGGAAATCATTTTCTGGGATGCACCCATACTCAGGAAAATTTCGAATCTGCTTTCTATAGATCTAGCATAGCGGATAACAATAGTTTTGAGCAATGGCGAGACGAAGGGGAACGCGACGCTGTATTCAGGGCTAATAAATTATATAAAGACATGCTGGCGAGATACGAAGCCCCTAAAATTGATGAAGGAATCGATGAAGCATTAATTGAATATATACGAGCACGAAAAGACGAAATGCCAGACGCAACCTATTAGAACAACGCTAGTAATAGATAATTAAAGTAACTCCAGCATACTTTCAGCATTACTAACCTCAAATTTTCCTGATTTCTCAATATTCAAATGTGTGATGACCCTGTTACGAACCATCATCGCATACCGAAGGGAACGTATTCCAAATCCCGCATCTGACAAATCCAACACTAGCCCGGCGGCTTTCGTAAACAAAGCTGACCCGTCGGCAAACATCTCGATCTCATCGGTAACTCCTTGATCTCTTCCCCAGGCGTCCATTACATACACATCATTGACTGAAATGCAGACGATCTTGTCAATTCCTTTCGCAATAAACTCTGCTGATTTAGTCAGGTAACCAGGCAGATGTTGCGCAGAGCACAGAGGCGTAAAGGCGCCTGGAACGGCGAAAACAACGGCATTTATACCGGAAAACCAGTCTAATGGTGAAATGCTCTCGGAACCCTTGGAAGACATTCTAAAAAGTCTCGCATCGGGTACATAATCACCTACTTTGATCATCAATAGCTCCTCTATACTCTATGGTTTTATGTTGGTTTTAAATTGGTTAACATACCACTGACTAATCCTAAATACTACCGGACTACTTTTCTGCCCATGAACTCTAAAAGAATTTTAAATCTCGTTAGATATATCAAGTGCAGATACCGACCAATAATTAACCGTCGGGAAAGATTTATATGCAAAAACTCATCGATCTAAGGAGTGATACTGTAACCCGTCCAGTGCAGGAAATGAAACTTGCAATGAAAGATGCGGAAGTTGGGGACGATGTCTTTGGAGATGATCCAACCATTAACAAACTAGAGCAAAAAGTCGCTGAACTTTTACAAATGGATGCTAGTTTATTTGTCACCAGCGGAACACAAAGTAACCTGCTTGCTCTATTCAGTCATTGCCAACGAGGTGATGAATATATAGCAGGTCAAGACGCTCACAGTTATCTTGAAGAAGGTGGTGGTGGTGCTATTTTAGCAAGTATTCAACCACAACCAATACCAAATGAGCCTGATGGAACCCTTCCAATCAAAAAAATCAACTCATTGATCAAGCCTGACGATTTTCATTTCGCCCAAACTCGACTAGTTTGCTTAGAAAATACCTGGCATGGTAAGCCGTTACCACTTAAATATATCGAGGAAGTTTCACAACTGACACAGGCTAATGGACTCGCTCTTCATTTAGACGGAGCCAGATTATTTAATGCTGTCGTGCAGCAGAAAACAGATGTTAAAACCGTATGTAAACATTTTGATTCAGTGTCTGTTTGCCTATCCAAAGGATTAGGTGCACCAATCGGATCAGTCTTATGCGGGTCACATGAATTGATTTCAAAAGCTCGCCGATGGAGAAAGATGCTAGGTGGCGGCTGGCGACAAGCCGGAGGCCTAGCTGCCGGCGGAATATATGCCCTAACGAATCATATACAACGCTTAGAGAAAGATCATTATCATGCCGCCCTACTTGCAAAATATCTCGAGCAGATTGAAGCACTAACAATTGAAAATGAACCTAATAGAACTAATATGGTATGGATAGAAATGCCTCAACATTTATTAAGCCCTCTAAAACAATTTCTTCTAGAACAACAAATTCTAATTAGTGTGGATGATTATCCTATCCGCTTAGTGACGCATCTCGATGTTGATGAAGAGTCGATTGAGCGAGCTGGTAAAGCATTCCAACAATTTTTCGAAACACAACACTAACTGAGAAGCTCTTCAAAATGCCAGCAATGGACCAATATAGCACGAGAAAATATGGCTTTCTCCTTCTGCCAGATTTTACGATGATCTCGGTCTCAGCATGCGTTGAAACACTCAGGATGGCAAATCGAATCAGTGGTGACAATCTTTATGAGTATGAGCTATTTTCACTTGATGGATCCTCCGTGGCTGCCAGTAATGGGTTAACACTGCATCCAATCTCAGAGCTTTCCCAGGATGTAAATCCAGAAGCTATTTTTGTATGTGCGGGATTGTCTTTAAACCGAGAATGGGAACAGAAACTTTCGAAACAGCTCAGACCGTTAGCTCGCAAAAAAGTTATCTTAGGCGGCATTTGTACGGGTAGTTATCTTTTGGCCAGAATTGGTCAGCTGGAAGGCTATCGTTCCACGGTTCACTGGGAAAACATCAGAGAGATGCGGGAGGAGTTTCCTGATCTAATTATCTCTGCTGAACTATTTGAAATTGATCGGGATCGTTATACGTGCTCTGGAGGGACAGCGCCAATGGACATGATGCTTACTCTGATTAGTCGCCAACATGGAATCGAACTCGCGACTGCAATATCAGAACAATTTATTTATGATCGCATCAGAGGCCCGAATGACCGCCAACGGATACCCCTAAAACAAAGATTTGGAAATAGTCAACCTAAATTAATTGAAGCAGTCGAGCTAATGGAATCGAATATTGAAGAACCAATGGGTCTTGATGAGCTCGCACAGCATGTTGGTGTTTCTCGGAGACAACTAGAGAGAATTTTTAAAAAACACTTAGACTGTGTCCCGACACGATATTATTTAGAATTAAGACTTAGACGAGCTCGAGAACTTCTATTAACTACACCTCGCTCTATAGTTGACGTTGCATTTGCATGTGGTTTCGTATCACCTCCTCATTTTAGTAAATGCTATCGCGAATTCTTTAAAATTCCTCCGCGAGACGAGCGCAACAACATAGGAACAACAAAAACCGATTTTTAATTTTTGCTACGCCCCCATTAAAGTTGATCTGTCGCTCTTCCAATCTCTTAAATCTTTGAAAAACTTCGTCAGCAAAATCTTGGACTCATCAGCACAAACCCCAGATATTACCTTACACTGATGATGCATCATCCTTGACTCCAACAAATTAATCACGCTACCAGCTGCACCAGATACAGGTTCGCGGGTGCCAAAAATTACTTCCTTGACCCGAGCCTCCAAGATTGCACCCACACACATGACGCATGGCTCCACCGTAACGTAAAGTGAAGATTCTTGCAGACGATAATTACCGATTTTCTTGCATGCCTCTCGGATTGCTCTAATCTCAGCATGCCCTGTAGGGTCTGATTCAGATATCCGACTATTGTGCCCACGACCAATAATTTCTCCTTTAATAAACAGCACGGCACCCACTGGGACTTCGGAACGAGACATTGCAATTCGTGCTTCTTTCAATGCTTCCTGCATTCGGGCAATGTGAAGTTTATAAGTCACCTAGCGGCTCACCTAAATTTAAATAACGATACATTTTTATCCTTTCTTGCACACTTTAGAACACCAGAATTTAATAATGTTGTTTTCTCGGTATTACACCACGAACCCCGCCCTGAGGATTGTCAACATCACCCTTTCTTCTAGGTATCAAATGTATATGCAAATGAGCTATTGATTGACCAGCATCTGCTCCAGAATTTATTCCAATATTAAACGCAGAAACTGACTCATCCTTCATTTCGATTTTCTCTTTCATAACTCGAAGAATTTTGTGAACTGCATTGATTTCGGAGTGATCTAACAAAAAATAGGACTCTACATGCCGTTTAGGAATAATCAATGTGTGCATAGATGTTACTGGGTGCTTGTCTTTTCTGGCATAGACCAAAACATCATCTAGAACAACCTCGCTTGAAATAGGATTACAAAAGATGCATGTGTTGGGCATTTTTCTTAGGCGTCTCTAAATTAGTGAATTTATGACATCTATAGTGCATCATTCTCGTATACGCTCTGACATGTCTTACATTGAACAAAATACCCTTTCCTATCATCATTGCCTGTCGGAAAAATAGGGATGAAAAACACCGTGATCCACTCTCGAAGGCTGATGACATCACATTTTTGCTTCATCTCGCATTTGGGGCAAATAATATAGCGTTCTGAAATTATTTTTCGTCTATCTCTGGTGCCAAATAATATTAGGAGCATTCTGCTGAACAACCTGATTCTGAGATCAAGGATAATGAAAGTATTCTTGAACGTTAAAATAAAAACCAACAATCTATTTCTGTCTATAAATATATTAGTTTAAAACATTTGCAATGTCTCACGTAATGCGAATTCCATACATGGAACAGTTTGTTTTCGGGACTTGCTATAAATTTCGCTTTCGCCAACTGGTTGAAATCCGATTTTTTTCAGCACATTAATAGACTCGTCATTATTCTTATAAGCTCTCGCCCTAATTTTCTTAGTTGGCATCTTGCGACAAAAATAATCAATTAATTCTCTGGCTGCTTCGGTCGCATAACCATGTCCTCGAAACTCTACCCCTAACCAATAACCCAGATAATAAAACCCGTCCCTTTCCGAAGTTAACCCCAAACCGCCTATCAAATTGTTGGCTAGAAAAATATTTAATTCAAACTCTTCTATCTTAACTCTTTCTATCCAGTTGTCAGCATCAGTCTCAGTATAAGGAAATGGTACGTCGCTCAAATAGCGTGCGATCGTTGAATCTTTCATCAAATCTACTAGTCTATTTTTATCACAATTATCGATTTTTTTTAGAGTCAATCTTTCTGTATTTAATAACATATTTTCTCCTCTATATTGACGCGTTATCGAGTAAAAACTATCGGAAACTCCTCACCCTCAAAGGGTGAATCGTCTTCATACTCAAGATCTGGAAAATCTGGTGATGTCCGTCCCGGGCGATTTACAAATCTGGCATCATCACCTACCCATCGTATTGAGGTCACTCGTCTTCTAGAAGACGAGTAATTTGCTGGTGCACTATGCAATGTACGAAAATTAAACGCAATGGCATCACCAGGTTCTACCGCCCAACTGCGTATGTCAAATGCGGTTCGATCGGCATCGATATCAGGAATTCCTTTATTCTGATCATTGGCATATAAATCTGTTCCATCAAAACGTTTGGGGGTGTAGTTCTTTGCCCATAGATGAGATCCGACAACATATTCGATACTGCGCTCTTTTGGGATTCGATCAACTGGTATCCAAAAACTTACGCACTGCGACCCCTCAACAAAGTAATAGGGTTGGTCATGATGCCAAGGAGTAACAACCGAATTACCTGGTTCCTTCACAAGTATATGATCGTGGAAAATACGAGCCACCTTTGAGCACATTAAATCTGCCGCAATTTGAGCCATCGGTGAACACTCAACTATAGATCGATATCCGGCAAACTTTGACCAAACGCAATAATCTTGAAAAAACTCACTTTCGCCGGCGTCGTCAGATCGATAAGTGCGTTCACGCCAACTTGGATTACACTTATTTTGCTCTATCGCCTCACGAATACCATTTACCCACGGTGTAAAAATATTCCGGAACATAATCACACCATTAGTCTGATATTCGTCGATATTTGATTTGGTCACTTTCACATGCATTTGGTTCATGATGTCACTTTGATTAACGAGCTTTGGTAAAGGATGAGCATAGATTCCCTAACATATTAACCATTTAAAGAAACAATTCATGCAACTTGAGCTATATTCAATGAAATTCTTATCCACTTTCACGTTTACTGTCGACAAAGCTTCACTCTTTTTTTGATTAATCATTTTTTCCAGTAGCATTGCTACGTTCTTCCCCAAATGGGACCATTGAATTCCATGCACCGTCTTTTTTAAATCGATGATATATTGCAGCGACCACATGAATAGAAATTAACCAGTATATTACCTGCACCAAAAGTTCATGTATTGAAATTAAAAAATCAATTAAAAAGCCATTCTTTAGGCCTAACCAAAAGAAGTAACCAATCATCAAACCTGAGAATGCTATTCCGGCAAGGCACATGTACATTGAAAAATGGACTATTTTAGCTACTAATTTTTGAGATTTAGGAGTGTTAGTCGGTAGCGAAGTCTTCTGCGTTTTAGTCATGTAGAAGAAACGAAACACAAGGAAAAATAAAAATACCAAAGCAAAAACTATTTCGGACTGAAGAAAAGAAATGTCTTCTAACTGATCAATATTCTCTACTTGCTTATATATTCCGTAAGCAAACAAATTTACGAAACACCAATGAAGAGATTTTGCTAGAAAACTATACTTGGGCTTAACTTGTTCAGTGTCACGCTTATTCAAGTTTGCTCTCATTCATTAGTAACGTAGGTATTTCCCCAAACAGCAACCTGCATCTACTTGTATGAATGGACGTTTGGAACCCTGTTCCTGTGTAAGTGATTGGTTATTCTATTTAATTTTTTTTGGCAACCCCTCCTACATTATGATGACTCTTAATCGTCACAGAGGGATCACCAATAAACTTTACTTTCAATAATATCAGGATTAAAAACTATTCTTTAGGTATATTAGTTGCGCCTGTCTCCATTTCGATAACCTGACCATCTTTGAACATATATATACCCATAACTGCTTGAACATTGCCATCACTAAAAGTAACAAAAGCGTGTTCAATTCCAACTTCGTCATTTTCATATAGAATTCTTACTTTATCACGCTTGATGTCGTCACTCATTGCCCAATCAATAACATCTTGTTTCTTTAAAACATTACCCGAAGCATGCATTGTAAATTTATAATCATCATGGAGTAATTCTTTCATTGTATTTTTATCTTTTTTATCTATCGCAATACCGAGACGTTCTATTATTGACATATTTAATTTCCTTTTTTTAATATAATTATAATTTATTCCCACTCGATAGTGGCGGGTGGTTTCGAGGAAATGTCATATGTAACACGACTTATTCCACGAACCTCATTAATAATTCTTCTAGAAACTGTATCCAAAAATTCATGCGGTAATCTAGACCAGTTAGCAGTCATAAAATCTGTTGTCTCAACAGCACGCAAAGCAACAACGTATTCATACGAACGCTCATCTCCAACAACTCCAACTGACCTTATCGGCAAAAAAACCGCAAATGCCTGACTTATCGTGTCGTATAAACGCATCTGCTTAAGTTCATCGATAAATACTGAATCTACTTTTTGAAGGACAGTGACATATTCACTAGTCACTTCACCAAGAATTCGCACTGCGAGTCCGGGACCTGGAAACGGGTGTCGATTAATCATGTCAGATGGCAAACTAAGCTGGGTTCCAATATCACGAACTTCATCCTTAAATAACTTTGCGAGAGGTTCAAGCAACTTTAGGTTAAGAGAATCCGGCAAGCCTCCAACATTATGATGTGATTTAATTGTTTTCGTTGAAGTTCCAGGTGCGCCTGCAGATTCTATGATATCTGGATAAATTGTCCCTTGCGCTAACCATTTAATATCTGTCAGTAGGGTAGCTTGCTCCTGAAAAACTTCAACAAATACTCGGCCGATTGTTTTTCTCTTTTCCTCTGGGTCTGAAATACCTTGCAGTTCAGATAGAAAACGATCTGACGCATTAACCTTTATAACCCGAACACCTAGGTGCTCCTTAAAAACTGTCATCACACTCTCTGCTTCCCCTAATCGCAACAATCCATTATCTACAAAAACGCAGATCAACTGACTTCCTATAGCCCTATGTAACAATGCTGCGACTACCGATGAATCAACTCCCCCAGATAATCCTAACAAGACTCTGTCTGATCCTACCGTAACCTTTACTTCCTCAATAATATCTTCAATTATGCGATTTGATGTCCAAGTTGGACTACAGCCACAAATATCTATCGCAAAATTTTGAATGATAGTAGCTCCGTCCGGAGTGTGTGTAACTTCTGGGTGAAACTGCAAGCCATAGATTTTTCTCTCGTCATTCGCGATTCCTGCCATAGGGGCGTTCCTACTTGAGGCAATTACTTTGAAATCTTGTGGTAAGTCAATGACTGTATCTGCGTGACTCATCCAGACCTCTAGTTGATTAGAGCCGTCACCTAATTCACCACATCCAATAAATAATCTATTTCTGGTGTTTGATTTTATTCTTGCGGGTCCATATTCTCGCTTTTCAGCTGTCTCCACCTGACCACCAAAGTGCATCGATATAGCCTGCATCCCATAACATATACCTAATATCGGTTTACCCAGGTCGAACAAAAATGGATCAGGCCGAGGTGTTTGTTCTTCCGTAACAGTATCGGGACCCCCTGATAAGATGATTCCTTGCGGAGCAAACTCAGAGATTCGATTTCGTTGACTGTTATGAGGATATATTTCGCAATAAATGCCAACTTCTCGGACTCGTCGTGCGATAAGTTGCGTGTACTGCGACCCAAAATCAATTATTAGAATACGATCACGGGCTAACGTGGACACTAAGCTCATTGCAAATATATCTTTTATTGATCTAACACTGGATTCCTAGTCTCCGAGCTTATAATTCGGCGACTCCTTTACAACTTGCACATCATGCACATGGCTTTCATTGACTCCTGCTTGAGTAATTCTCACAAATTGGCACGCTGTTCGCATTTGACCCAAGTTTTCGCATCCAGTGTATCCCATGCTGGCACGTAATCCTCCCACAAGTTGATGCACTATAATGTTCATAGTACCTTTATAGGGGACACGACCCTCTATTCCCTCTGGAACTAACTTATTGGAATCAGTTTCTGTTCCCTGAAAATACCTATCTTTAGAGCCTTGTTGCATGGCACCTATCGATCCCATTCCTCGATAACTTTTGTATGATCTTCCCTGGTACATCTCAATGTCACCAGGCGACTCATCGGTCCCGGCCAATAATCCACCGAGCATGACTGCGTGTGCACCAGCAGCAATGGCTTTTGCTATGTCGCCCGAAAATCGAATACCGCCGTCTGCTATCACGCCCACGTTGCTCCCTCGCAGAGCTAACGCCACGTTATGCACTGCTGTAATTTGAGGCACACCCACACCTGCTACCACACGTGTAGTACAGATAGATCCAGGTCCAATACCTACCTTTACCGCATCTGCTCCTGCAGAAGCTAATGCAAGCGCTGCATCAGCTGTTGCAATATTACCGGCAATCACATCAATTTCTGGACGATCATGCTTAATTCGATTGACAAGGTCTAAAACCAACATAGAGTGGCCATGAGCAGTATCAATGACCATTGCATCAACTCCAACTTTTAGCAACTCTTCGATACGAATTTGAGTGTCATTGCCGGTACCAATAGCAGCTGCAACACGCAAACGCCCCCTAGAATCCTTGGATGCGAGAGGAAAATCAACTTTTTTTCCTAAGTCCTTAGCAGTAACTAAGCCAACCAAATTAAAATCCTGATTAACTATCAGGATTTTTTCTATTCGATGTTTATGAAGCAGGAACTCAATCTCTTCAGTTTCAGCCTCGGGCGATGCCGTTACAAGCTGATCCCTAGGAGTCATTATTCTCTTTACGCTAACATCATTGATTGGAATAAAACGAAGATCACGACTTGTGACAATCCCTGCTAATCGATCGTTTTCATCCAAGACCGGTAATCCAGATATTCTCTTTTCACGCACAATTTGTACAACATCCCGAACTGTTGCCGTATCTTGCACACAAACAGGATCTGTTATCATGCCGCTTTCAAATTTCTTGACTTTAGCTACTTCCAGTGCTTGTTTTCCTGGGCTCATGTTTCGATGGATTACTCCCAGACCACCCGCTTGTGCCATGCCAATAGCTGTGTTGGCTTCAGTAACAGTATCCATAGCAGCGGATAAAAGGGGAATTTTAAGGGAAATGCCACTGGTAATTCCAACGCTCAAGTCAACTTCGCGAGGTAATACTTTAGACAATGCCGGCACTAGCAAGACATCGTCAAAAGTCAGTGCGAGTTCAGCAATATTCATAACCTTAGTATAAGGTTTAGCATTGAGCCGGTAAATGGAGAAATTCATATATTATTTTTTTGAGGGCGGTAATCTCAAAAATTATCGAATTATTTAAACATCCAACGACTGCCTCAAATCTGATTTAGCTAAAAGCTATCCCTGAACAACAAACCTCTGGTTAATTTTTTGTGAAGTATATTGCTCTTCCATCCCAGAAACGATAACCTGCGTTTATGGAAGACGTAATCTATACAGTCGCAGCATTCAATAAAGAGATAAAAAGCCTCATTGACGACAGTTACAAAGAGATTTGGATTGCTGGCGAAATCTCAAACCTTGCGCGTCCTGCTTCAGGTCATCTGTATTTTACTCTGAAAGATAAAGATGCCCAGGTGCGCTGCGCCTTTTTTCGAGGAGTTGGTACTAATCGATCTACTACTGTTAAAGATGGGGATGCTGTCCATTTAAGGGGCCGGCCCTCTTTTTACGAATCTCGTGGCCAATTCCAAATCATTGTTAAATTTCTTGAGCCTGCAGGCGAAGGAATATTACGCAGAAAATTTGATGAATTAAAAAATAGACTTTATAAAGAAGGTTTATTTGGCCAGATGCATAAAGTGCAGATACCGACAATGCCAAACTGTATAGGTGTAATCACATCTTCGTCTGGTGCCGCAATAAGAGATATCCTGAGCACCTTGAAAAGACGCTACCCTATAACTAATGTACTGGTGTTGCCTGTCACCGTACAAGGGGACGAAGCTGCACCCCAAATAGTTCGTGCACTTACAGTTGCAAACAAAAATAAAAACTGTGATGTAGTAATTCTCGCTCGAGGAGGTGGCTCGCTCGAAGATTTATGGGCATTTAATGAAGAACTTGTTGTGCGCGCGATATTCACAAGTAACATTCCAATTGTTACAGGAATTGGTCATGAAATTGACGTGACTCTCTCAGATTATGTTGCCGATTTCCGAGCTGAAACCCCGACAGCAGCAGCTGAAGCTACAACACCGGATAGTTCGGATTTAATTAAAATAATCACCTCACTTAATCAGCGGTTGAAAAACTCTATTGAATACATCCTTCAATCGCATTCCCAATACATTGACAGTTTTTCAATACGTCTACGCCATCCCGCTGATCTTTTATATGCCTATCGCCTAAGATTGCATACTATTCAGTCTCATCATATTTTCTCCTTTAAAACAGGCGTTCAAAAGAATGAGATCAAAATTTTGAAATTACATCAAAAATTGAATAGTCTATCGCCAAAACCTATCGTTGAAAAATACCAAATGTATGTCAATAATATTTCAACAAGTCTTGTGCTAACGAGTCAAATGTTAATAGAAGTCCAGATGAATAGACTTTCGTCTGCCTCTGCTCGGCTTCGAGCCTTAAGCCCGTATCATACGATGCATCGAGGATATGCAATTTTGACAGACGGAGATAGTGGAAATTTAATAACTCACACTAATACGGTTCGGTCGGGGCAAAAATTGAGAGCTCAAATAGCAGATGGCTCCATTGAATCAATTGTAAATCATGTTAAAAAACGATCAGATCAAATGGTTGTACCGAACATTAAATCACCTGAGAAAACACCTCATAAAGATGAGTAACCCTATAATTTAATTATAAGGATTGGCGCTTGCTCGAGTTTCAATACGGACGGGACAACCTATCAAATTAAAAGATCTTGCAAAATATTTTGCCAAATACTTTTTATAGCTAGGAGATAGCCGACTAACCGAATTACCATGAATGACTACTATCAGCGGATTTCTTCCACCTTGGTGAGCATATTTCAACTGAGCGAGCCTGCCTGACGTACGTTGAGGAGGATGTTTTTTTACAGCATCCGCGAGCGCCCGGTTTAGTTGGCCTGTCGGTAGATTTTTTATCGCGGATTTATGAGCCAGTTTCGTTGCTTTTATTAAAGATCCTAGATTACGACCGTATAATGCGGATATCTTTATGGAGTCATGGACTGGCAAGAATGAATACTCACGAATTAAAGCTCGATCTAATTGAGTCTTTAGACGAGAATCAAGCTTGTCCCATTTATTTACAGCCAACACAATCGCTCTTCCGTACTGAATAACTAATCCAGCTATTGCTTTATCTTGTTGCGCAATTCCATCATAACTATCTAATACCAAAATAACCACATTGCAACCCGCAATAGCTTGTAAGGTTCGAATTTCAGAGTATCTTTCAATCGATTCCTTAACTCTAGATTTGCGGCGAACACCAGCCGTGTCAACCAAAGTAAATTTCTCACCTTTTAGAACGCACGGAATAGAAACACTATCTCTTGTTGTGCCTGGCACATCAGCTACAATCATTCGCTGATCTCCCAATAACGAATTTACCAATGTAGATTTTCCTACGTTGGGTCTACCAATGATTGCGACGCGTGGCGTATCCCCCATTTTTGTGAGATCGGCTTTAGGCCAATCCAACGCCATTGATTTAATTAAATGCTGTACTCCAGAGCCTTTCCTCGCAGAAATTGGAAATGGCTTTCCTAGTCCAAGCTCATGAAACTCTGAAACTGCTATTTCAGGTTCTAGTCCTTCTGTTTTATTGACCGCTACGAATACCGTCTGGGGCGCCTCCCGGAGACGCTGAGCGATTTCGAGATCAGTGCTCAAACTACCACTTCTGCAATCAGTCAAAAATATAATAACATCTGCTTCGTCAAGCGCTTGCTCCACCTGGTAGGCAACTTTCAAATCAATTTCATCAACACCTTCTGCCATTCCACCCGTATCTACTAGTAAATAGTCCTTGCCGTCGAAGTTTGCGATTCCATGCATTCGATCTCGTGTAATGCCGGGCTGATCATCTACGATTGCATTTTTTGTTCGGGTCAACCGGTTGAATAGAGTTGATTTACCAACATTGGGTCGGCCTACAATGACAACAACGGGTAGCATAATTTATCTTCTCGATTAGATTGCGCCAAAAACGATAAAATAGTTTGCGTTAAATGTCTTTAGCCTGCTTGGTAATTACGTTCTAACCGCAAATCTATAGCTTCAAATCTATCAAAAGGAATGCTTACAATCCAATGTAGCTAGTAAAATGCTTTTAATTATCTTCAATGGATGAAACATTATTTAGCTTTCGTTCTAATATTTGCCCCATCATCGATCCAGTAGCTTCGTATTCCAACGCCAAACTATATTCTCTATTTGCTTTTTCGTCGTCATTTCGCATCATCCATACATCCCCACGTAATTCGTGATAACGGGATTCAAATCCGACTATTTCATTGAATTTAAGCAACTCCTCAGCAACATCTAGATTCTCACTACTTATCGCAATAGTGGCTCGCCTTAGTCTAGCAATATGTCTTAATCCAGAGTCACTAGATTTCTCCATGACTCTATTGAGGTGAACATTGGCTTCCTCAAGGTTTCCGTCTTCAAAATCAAGCTTGGCTAACATTAAAGAAGCTCCATCGGCATATGTTGTAGAACTATATTTAGAGATAATTTTGTCAGCTTCCGTGCGCGCAGAACTTATTGAACCGCCATCGAAACTTCTTAGCATACTCTGATAAAGATCTGATGCAACTTCAGATTGACGACTTTGATAAAAGTTCCACCCTTGGTAGCTTGCTACAGCCCCAATCCCTATTGCCAAACCAACAATTATAGAAATTCCATTCTTTTTCCACCAATCTTTAATTCTTTCTGTTTCCTCATCTTCTGAAAAGTGGAGGTTCGGTATTTGATCGTCTTTTGCCATTCAATTTCACCTAAAGAACGAGGTTTCTCGCTCGAGTTGCAAACGCAGGACGTTTATTATTTCATTTTTAGCTACTTTTAACTGCTGATCCCCTGATCGCAGAGGTTTAACCGTTAGCTGTCCGTTTATCGCTTCCTCATCACCAATAATAATAGCTATAAGCATGTTACTGTTATTTGCACGACGTAATTGTTTTTTTATGTCTCCTCCGCCACAGTTACAAATTGTACTAATATTAGCCCTTCTTAGCTTTTCCGCTAAGGGAAAACCAACATTTTCCGCAGCCTCACCAAGCATAATAACGTAAATATCTCCTGAATTCTTTTTTATTGATTTACTTTGTTTGTATAACTCAACAAGTCTCTCCATACCGCAAGCAAATCCCGCAGCCGGCAAATCCGGTCCGCCCAACTGCGCGACCAAACCGTCATATCGTCCGCCTCCACAAAATGAATTCTGTGCTCCGAGGTAATTTGATTTCCACTCGTAAACCGTGCCTGTATAATAATCAAGGCCTCTGACCAATCGATTGTTTATCTGATAATTGATGCCCATCAACTCTAAATACTTGAGTAAGTCATCAAAATGACGTCGTTCTTCGGCATCAATATGATCTAAAATTTCAGGAGCGTCGACTAATACCTTTTGGGTAGCTAAACTCTTGCTGTCGAGTATCCGCAAAGGATTGGTCTCTAATCGCTTCTGGCTGATGTCATCAAGTTCAGCACTTCTTAATTTTAAAAAATCCTTAAGACTCTCAATATAATTCAACCTACTAGGCCCAGAACCTAAATAATTAATTTCTAGAGTTGTTTCGCCTAAACCTAATATTTCCCATAACCTAGTTCCAAGTGAAATAATTTCGGCATCTATATCAGGCCCACTCCAACCAAGCGCTTCAATACCGAACTGATGAAATTGCCGATATCGTCCTTTTTGAGGCCTTTCATAGCGGAACATCGGACCAAGATACCATAAACGATTAGCTTGATTATGAAGCAAGCCATGCTGGACACCGGCACGTACACAGCTAGCTGTTGCTTCCGGTCTTAAAGTTAAACTATCCCCATTTCGATCTTGAAAGGTATACATTTCTTTCTCTACTATGTCAGTCGCTTCACCAATTGATCGCCTAAATAGATCTGTTGTCTCAACAATCGGCGTTCGTATCTGACGATAACCGTAAATATTAGTCACATCCCGAACGGCGGCCTCAACTTGTTCCAAAATCTCGCATGCTTCTGGAAGATGGTCGGCCATACCACGAATGGAATTAATTGATGAAATGCTCATAGTTCGCAAAATATCACTCTAATTTGAATCAGGTTGATCAATATTATTGTCTCTAACCAAATCAAGACCGATTATTCTAGTATCAAAATCTATTATTGTTAGAGCACGATCTATTCTCTTTACTTCAGCAACTTCGGATGCATTTTCTAATTTTTTTGGTAGATCCTCCTCTCGCATAATTTTTAATTGAATTGGAGTAGATGTATCGTCGACGTCGCTAGTCTGAATCGTGGTGACCGCCATTTCTTGAGGTTCAATCATGGCGTTACCGGTAGCCTTCACAAAAGTGCTAGTTTCGCCCTTTTTTTGATTTTCCTCTACATCAGTTTTAGGTATATCCTGGGTTGGATTTGATTTAGATAATTCAGAGCGAGGCCTAGTGTCAACTAATACTCTGTCTTCTTGAATTGATCTCTGCCAATATGTTGCAATAAGCCCGCCAAATACAACTATTACGACAGCTGCTGTAACTATCCAACTCAACGAGATTGGAATTGAAAGTCGACTCCCACTTCTATGGGTTAAAGTGCCAGGCGCGTCTTCTTTTTGTGGTAGCAGTGTTTTGTGAGTCAAGATAGCTTCATCAATGCTGATACCAACGAGTTTCGCATAGCTGCGTAGATACCCAACAACATAAGTCCATCCTGCCATTTCTGAATAATTATCATTTTCAATTGATTCAACAACCGCAGGAAGCAAATTTAACTCATCCGCAACCTCTTCTATACTCCACCCAACACGTTGCCGGGACCTGCGGAGCAACTCTCCAGGAGTTAGATCAGAGTCCACTTTACGGTCCGCCATAATTTTTTCCTACAGTAGGAACTGATAGGCAGTAATACTCAGAGAAAGGGTCCCAAAACGAAAAACAAGGTGTCGTTCTTGAAAAATCACGAAGTATAATCCAATGATCCCAAAGTCGTCTGAGAAAAACGAGAATTCCCGTCGATCCGTTAGCCACTAATTTTCACCTTTTCATCAGGAACTTTTTTGTTTTGTTGTCTATTACTATACTCATCAACCCGCCCTGCTAATTGGCCGCAAGCGGCATCGATATCACTACCACGTGTTTTGCGTGTGATAGTGATAATTCCCGCATCGTTAAGGATCATCCTAAATTTATTGATTACGTCGATATTTGGTACCATAAATCCTGTCCCTTCAACTTGGTTATAAGGAATTAAGTTAACCTTTGACGGCAAGTCGCCCAGTAAAGACGTAAGTTTTAACGCATCACTTTCCGAATCATTGACGTCTTTCAAAAGAATATATTCAAAGGTAACTGTACTATTTAGATTATTTTTAGAATAACGGCGGCACGCATTTAACAATACCGATATAGGATATTTTTTGTTCAAGGGAACAAGTCTACTCCTTAAATTATCATCAGCGGCATGCAACGAAACTGCAAGACTCACGGGGCAATCGCTGCCAAGTAAGTCGATTCCAGGCACGACACCAGCCGTACTTAAAGTCACACGTCTTCGTGATAATCCATATGCAAAATCGTCTAACATGATTTTCATTGCTGAAACAACATTAGAGTAGTTCAACAAGGGTTCACCCATTCCCATCATCACAATATTAGATAATTTAAATTGCTCTTGACGATAATTACTTACAATTTCTTCCGCTAGCCATAGTTGCCCAATAATCTCGGACGTAGACAGGTTCCTAGAAAATCCTTGACGTCCGGTAGCGCAAAACGCACATTTCAATGCGCACCCAGCCTGCGAGGAAATACACAAAGTGTTTCTTTTAACTTCTGGAATTAAAACAGTTTCAACGATATTTCCATCCCACAAAGTCGTCAACCATTTTATTGTTCCATCTTGAGATCTTCTTTCTTCGACAACTTTTGGTAGCTCAAAGGATCCTAAAGAGCTTAGGCGATGCCTAAGCTCGACGCTCAGATCTGTCATATCGGCTAGATTTATAACTTTACGTCTATGCACCCATTGGAATACTTGACGAGCACGATATGACGGTTCGTCTATCGAGGAAAAGAATGCTTCCAACGAAACCCGATCATAATCAAAGAAATTAACTTTATTCTCCACTTTGAATCATTTTTTATTCCTAGAATATATTTCGCTGCCGGAGAAAAAAAATGAAATCTCTTGGGCGGCAGTCTCAGGACTATCAGAACCATGCACAGCATTAGCCTGTATAGATTCAGCAAAATCAGCTCGGATAGTTCCTGGCGAAGCATCGTCTGGATTAGTTGCACCCATTATTTCTCTATTCTTATTTATTGCATTAACTCCTTCAAGAACTTGAACAAGTAGTGGGCCGGAGGCCATATAATCTACTAGCTCACTATAAAATGGTTTGGTCTTGTGCACTTCGTAAAACTTTTTTGCATCTCTAGTCGACAACCAAATCATCTTCGCCGCAACTACATTTAATCCTGAATTCTCAAAACGAGCTAAGATCGTACCAATTACGTTTTTTTCTACTGCGTCAGGCTTAACAATTGAAAGCGTTTTTTCTGCATTCATAGATTTGGGCTCCTAAGAAATAGTCTACTCCATAGTATTAGGCCATCATTAGAAAGCCTATAAACAGTATTAAACTCAAATTTTTTTCTCATCTTGATATTATGCATGAGCTTTCCTTCGTGCAATTAAAACATTGCCTGCTTGACTTTCAATGTCGACATCAATTAATTGGCCAACTTTCGGCGCCTCACCTAATAGATATACAGGTAGGTAATTATCTAATCTGCCGTCCTGTTTCTGTTCACCGTCAAATTTCCTTTTCTCTGTTAGAACTCTTCCGGTTCTGCCAACATGTTGATTTATAACTTTTTTCAGCGTTTTATATCCAGCAACTTTCAACCGTTCGCTCCTCTCTTTACGTATAGTTTTAGGAACTTGGTTTGGTATCCTTGCTGCGGGGGTTCCTTTGCGTTCGGAATAGGGAAATATATGTGGGTAGGAAATCATAAGATCGTCGACCGCGGTTAATGTATCTTGAAAATGCTCCTCCGTTTCCGTTGGGAATCCAACCATGAGATCAGCGCTTAATACTAGTCCGGTAATTTTGTTGTGCGCCATTAGAACTCGACTATACAATTCCTCCGCTTCATATCTTCGTTTCATTCTTTTCAGGATTAATGAATTAGCGCTCTGTATAGATACATGCAAATGTGGGCAGATTTTATTGTTAGATGCGATTAAATCTACCAAATCATTGTCAAGATGCGCTGGATCAATAGAGCTTAGTCTAACCCGATAATCCATATCATAACCAGAAAGCTCTTCTAGAAGATGTAAAAACCGATAACTATGGAGCGTTGTATCTTTATTAAAGTCTTGCCCCCAAGATCCCAGATCTATCCCACAAATTACAATTTCTTTATAGCCCTCTTTCAATAAAATCTCGACTTGTTGTTTGATTCTCTCTGATGCGAATGATTGACTTGGTCCTCTTGCTTTATGAATAACACAATAAGTACAACTTTGATCGCATCCCTGTTGGATTTGAATAAATGCGCGTGTCCTACTTGGAAAACTAGTTAAAAATTTTTCACTACGCGATCTATTGATTGGTTGAATTGTTTTTGAATAATGCTTTATATGCTTTAGTACTGACAATTTATCACTGTTATTTATAACCAGATCAACTCCGGGTATCTGGTAACACTCATCGGGCTCCATTTCAGCATAACACCCAGTTACCACTACTATAGCTTTTGGGTTTCGCTTAATTGCCCGCCGAATTTCTTGGCGAGTTTTGCGTCCCGCCTCCGCTGTCACTGTACATGAATTTATTATATAAAGATCAGCAACATCTTTAGATGGCACCACCGCCCATTTTTCGTCTTGGAGGTTTTTCGCTATCACAGCAGACTCATAGGCATTTATTTTACAGCCTAGCGTCGTGATTGCTGCTCGCCGCATTTTCTGATTGGTTAAAGTAGTCATAACGAGTCAATATGCAATAACAAAGAAAATCAGCTTATCTATCGGCGCGTTTTGGCCGTGGTGCATTCACTTCAGGTAACGGTAAAACTCTCTCCGCAGCCACATTTCTCTACAACATTTGGATTATCAAAAAGGAAACTCGCATTCAAACCATCTTCCCGGAAATCTATTTCTGTCCCATCCAAATACATAATGCTTTCTGAGTTGACAATTATTTTAATGCCATGACTTGTATATACGCTGTCATCATTCTCAATTCCATCAGCAAACTCCACAACGTACGCAAACCCCGAACATCCTGTCGTTGTGATACCAAATCGTAAGCCTTCGCCTCGGCCACGCGAAGCAAGTTGCTCACGAACTCTTTCTGCAGCAGTTTCAGTCAGCCGAATAGACATTAGTCTCAACCTATTAATCAGGATAGTGAAGGGTTATTAATTTAAACGTATTGTACCATGATGAAAGTCATTCGACCCCCATAAAATTGCTACTATCAATGTTCTTTTTGATTAACACTAGACTGTTGGTTATTTTCAATAGATGCCAGAATTCCGCGCAATATATTAACTTCTTGTTGTTGCAACGGTGTCCGACTAAAAATTCTCTTAATCTTACGGAACAACTTGGATGACGGACTTTGAATAAACCCAATTTTTTTTAATACTAATTCAAGGTGGGAGAAAAATTTTTGAACTTGTTCTCCGGTTGCCAAAGGTGGGAAATTAGTAATGGTCTCGTTAGAATGGACAGCGCTTTCAATATAAGCTCGGCGTGCTTCATAGCACAAAATTAACACTGCGGCAGCTAAGTTTAGCGAAGGATATTTCTCTTCGACAGGAATTCTTACGTGACGTTGTGCTCTATCAAGTTCTTCATTTGTTAGGCCGGATGATTCTTTTCCAAACACCAAAGAAACCTTATGACTTTTACATGTTTTTGCAGCCTCCTGCATCGCATTATGAGGAGTTAAGGTTGGCCAAGATACAGTTCGAAGCCTCGCCGTTGCGCCTACAACTAAGCCGGAATCTGATATGGCCTCATCAAGAGATCCAAAGACCTTAGCTGATTCTAGAATGGTTACAGCCCCTACTGCACGAGCTGTGGCTTCGGGCGCAGGAAATTTAGCAGGCTCTACAAGACGAAGATCAGAAAAGCCCATATTAGCCATTGCTCTCGCAACGGCTCCGATGTTGCCTCCATGGCTTGTGCGTACTAGCACAATAGAAATATTATCTAAGCTCATGTAATCTCCCAAATCTGTTCCTAGTAAAGTACACTTAGTTTAATCTTTATAGATATCATTAATTAATAATTATTCAGGCCGCCTGTTAACCTTTGATTAATTTCTAAAAATAACCGTCTAGACGCCCTATGAACCACATGCTTAACATCGCTGTTTCTGCCGCCCGACTAGCAGCGCGGGTAATTCTAATGCATCTGGAAAAGATTGATCAGCTAGACATTAAAGTGAAAGGGAAACATAAATTCGTAACACAAGCTGATAAAGACGCTGAATTCGCAATTTTGGAAACTATTAAAAAGACATATCCCAGTCATGGCACCCTTTCAGAAGAAAGTGGTTCCCAGGACGGTGACGACTTTACTTGGATCATCGATCCTATAGATGGAACAACGAACTTTCTTCATGGGCATCCCCATTTTGGGATTTCAATTGCAGTAATGAAAAATAAACAAATCGAACATGGAGTAGTGTTTGATCCTATCCGAGATGAGCTATTTACTGCGTCTCGCGGCGAAGGAGCACAATTAAACAACAGGCGGATCAGAGTTAGTCGTATTCAAAATCTGGATAGAGCACTACTAGCAACCGGCTTCTCTTTTCCAAAGAGTGAATATATTGACCCCTGGTTAAAAACATTTCACGCGTTATTGCCAAAAACGTCGGGAATTCATAGATCTGGCGCTACTAGTCTTGATTTAGCCCATGTTGCGAGCGGCCGCTTTGATGGGTTCTGGGAAATGTCTCTTAAACCATGGAATATAACAGCAGGCGTTATTTTAGTTAGAGAAGCTGGTGGTTTGGTGTCAGATTTTGAAGGGGGTCAAGATTTCCTGCGTTCAGGTAACATCGTCGCGGCAAATTCTGTTCTTTTTAATGATCTTCTACGGATCGTCCATGATAGATTCCATTAATTGAACTAAATCAAGTCGTATTTGACTGATCAACACTGCACTTTCTTTTTATACAAAAACATAAGTCTAAACCAAATGTTTACGTCCTGCATCCGTTTAAAATAGAATATGGTTGCTAAGCTAGATATTACTAACAACACCTAACTAGAGAATTAAATTACATACAGGTAGGGAGCCTATAAAAATGACTTATGTAGTCACAGAATCTTGCATAAAATGTAAACTTACAGACTGTGTGGAAGTGTGTCCCGTAGACTGCTTCCATGAGGGCCCTAACTTTCTAGTGATTGATCCTGAGGAATGCATTGATTGCAGCCTCTGCGAACCCGAGTGCCCTGTAGAAGCAATTGTCGCCGAGGATGATCTGCCTGAAAATCAGCACGAATTTCTTGAGTTAAATAGAGAGCTTTCTCTGACTTGGCCGGTAATTACAGAAATGAAGGAATCACCGGCGGACTCTGACGAATGGCGGGACGTAAAAGAAAAAAGACAATATCTTGAGCGCTAGCTTCAAAAAAAGCCGCTAACATTAGTCACGAAAATTGACAAATTGGAGGGGCAGGGTAAGCTCCTCTTGCTCTATTATCTTAATAATCGATTGCAGATCATCTCTCTTTTTTCCCGTAATTCTCACTTGTTCGGACTGAATCGAAGATTGAACTTTCATCTTGCTTGCTTTAACAACCTGAACAAGTTTTTTTGCTAATACACCATCAATTCCGGCGCGTACTTTTAACTCCTGTTGAGCTTTCCCCCCGCTGCTTTCACGTACCGCAGAAGCGAGCAGACACCTGATATCTATTCCTCTTTTCGTGAGTCGAATCTCTAAGATATCCTTGACTTGTCCAATACGATATTCATCATCACCATGAATGATTAAGCTTTCACCGTCTTGCGCTACCCTGGCATCACTACCCTTAAAATCGAAACGGTTACTTACTTCCCTGTTAGTTTGATCGATAGCGTTAGTGACTTCATGCCAATCGACCTGACTGACAATATCAAAAGAAGGCATATTTTTTCTCCCTAACAATTACAACAATGATGGAATTAACTCTATCTTTTGTACGATTGTATCGTAAATTTAAATGAGCAAATATAAAAGGTTATTGATCGTTTTTAAATTATTACTCACTGCGACAAATTTTATAATAATAGCCCTAATAAATCTGCAATATTACTTGCAACAAAAGATTTGTGTATAAGCCAGCAACTATATCATCTCCGACTATCCCATAACTACCTGAAAATTTCCGGTCGATCCAATTGATAGGAGGCGGTTTGACAATATCCATAAAACGAAAAATTACAAATGCCATTGCCAAATTTTGCCAAGTAATGGGTACAAACATCATTGCAACAATGAAACCCACTATCTCATCAATCACTATTGAAGGATGATCAATCTTTGTCAAATCATGGCTGAATTCTTTGATTACAAAAATTGACATACACAAAATAAATATTACTATCAAGATCCATATGTGAACTGGCATCAATTGGGAAAATAAAACAAGAGGTATCCCAAAAAGTGTACCTACGGTGCCCGGAGCAATTGGAGACAATCCAGCACCAAACCCTGTAGCAAGCCACCAATGCCATTGCTTTTTACCCTGCATTATCTATCGAATCTCTAGGAATTAATTCCAATTACGTGTGACTAGCAGTATTACCAATTATGAAGATAACCCATTTTCGATATATCAACACGACGATCATTTAAATCAAAAACTCTAATCCCCGGGTTAGAATCTATAATGCCAATTGCTGTCACATTTGTATCAACTTCTTCTATGAGCGTTTCAAAAAGATTACCTTTTTCGGGTGGCACAGTGAAGCATAACTCATAATCATCACCGCCAGACAACGCAAACTTAGTACAATCCCTCCTAGAATAACTCTGGAGAGCGGCAACATTAATAGGTATTTTATCCTCATAAAGCAGGCCTCCTAGGTCACCACTTTGACTCAGAATATGGTCAAGATCCGCCATGAGACCGTCAGAGATATCAATTATCGATGTGGCCACTGACCGCAGCTTATCTCCTAATAATATTCGCGGTTCAGGCCACATTAATTTCTTTAAAAAAATATTATTTCTATCACGGAAAGAGATCTCTCCACGTCGTGCAAGATCTAATCCAAGTGCGGCATCACCCAATGTACCACTAACATATATTGTATCTCCTGCACACGCGCCAGACCGAGAAGAAGCTTGACCCTTTGTTACCCACCCACCGACAGTGGCTGTCATGCTTAGTGGGCCACAGCTAGTATCACCACCTACTAGCGCAACTTTAAATCGGTCAGCTAATCCAAGAAAACCTCGCGCGAATTCACCAACCCATTGCTCATGTAGATCTGGGGGTAAAACTAAATTTAGTGTCACCCAACTTGGATTCGCGCTCATAGCTGCCAAGTCACTCAAATTGACTGCAAGGGTTTTATGCCCTAACGATGAGGCGGCCTGTTCTCTCGAAAAATGGATTCCTTCTACCAAAGTATCCGTAGCAACAACCAGTTCTTTGCCTTTTTCTACCGATAAAACAGCGGCATCGTCGCCAATACCTATTCTGATATTGTCAGATTGGTTAGCTCGCACGAAATATCGTTCAATTAACTCAAACTCATTCATTTTTTCAACAACAATATAAGCTCAGGTTTATTTTTTGTGAGAAAAAGCGCAATATTTAACTAAGTTAAGTTTTTCTCTGTACTTCTACACAATATATGGCATCGATCTAAGACGCCATTTATAAATCTATATCCTTCCTCTGCACCAAAAGCATGAGACAAACGTAATGCCTCATCCAAAACCACACTAGTTGGTATGTTTGGGCAAAACTGTAATTCATAAACTGCTAATCGCAAAATAGTACGCTCAATATGATCAACAGTTGAGAGGCCTCTGTCCATACATTGCTCTAATAGGGTATCAAGTTGACAAACAGATTTTGGGACTCCATAAACTAACTCATTGAAATATTCGCGGTCTACGCCTTTTAAGCCCCAATCATCAATAAAACTATCCTCGGCTCCATCCACAAATTCGCCGGTTAACTCCCATCTATACAAAGCTTGGAGCGCTCCCCTCCGCGCCATATGTCTGCTACTGCTAGGCACCTTTATTGCTCTTCTGGATAATCAATGTATTGAAGAACTTTGATGCCAAACCCAGATAACGCATGAGTTTTTTTAGGTGTACCCAAAACGCGAACTTTCTGGATCTTTAGATCGGACAGAATCTGGCTACCTGCACCGATCATGCGTAGCTCACCATTATGATCATCATTTGTAATTTCATCATGAAGTCTACGTTTTAAAGTATTAACATCATCAGAATACTGTAACAAAACAACAACCCCAGCTCCTTCTTTTACAATACGAGCCAACGCTGAATCAACACTCCACGACTCTGTTCCTCGCGCGACAGACAGCGCGTCATAAACACCTCTATGGCTATGTACACGCACTAGCGTTGATTTAGTTGATTTAATATTCCCATACACCAACGCCATATGAATTTTTTTTAGCTCTTTATCTTCATAAATAAAACCACGGAATTCACCTTGTCGAGTGTTTATTATGCTGTCATCAACTCGGACGACAGTAGGTTGGACACTTAATCGATATTTAATTAAATCAGCGATTGTACCAATACGAATATCATGTATTTTTCCAAAACGGATTAAATCTGGCAAACGAGCCATAGAGCCATCATCATTCAATATCTCACATATCACGCTTGCAGGCTCAAGGCCGGAGATAGTTGCTAAATCGACCCCTGCCTCGGTGTGACCGGCACGAGTAAGCACTCCGCCTGGCTGAGCCATGACCGGGAAAACATGTCCGGGCGTTACAATCTCATTGTGGGTAGAATCTGCCGCGATAGCTCTCTCAATAGTAATTGCACGATCCTGGGCCGAAATACCAGTACTAATATCCTCAGCAGCATCAATCGAGACAGTAAAATTAGTTGAATATTTAGCATTATTATGGCTTACCATCAGTGGCAGTTGTAACTGAAGGCATCGCTCCTCGGTCAAAGTTAAACAAATCAATCCACGACCTTTTGATGCCATAAAATTTATAGCCTCCGGGGTCACACAACTAGCGGCAATCACAAGATCGCCTTCATTTTCGCGCTCTTCATCGTCAACCAAGATAACCATCTTTCCGGCTTTATAGTCGTCTAAGATTTGTTCGATAGAACTAACTTTTAAATCGTGTTTCATTTTTCCTTCAACCTAATTAACCGATCAATGTATCGAGCAATTTGATCAAATTCGATGTGAACGTGATCCCCAATAGTGAGGTTTGATAAAGTTGTTACTCTTAAAGTGTGTGGAATACAATTTACATCGAAGTCAAAATATTTAAACCCATCGCTAACCTCATTCACAGTTAGACTCACGCCATCCAAACAAATTGAACCTTTTTTTGCAACTAAACCTGCAAAACTATGATGGCAACGGAAAGTCATTCTCAAAGATCCATCGATATTTTTACTATCCACAACTTTCCCTAATGTATCAACATGCCCAGTTATGAGGTGCCCTCCAATTCTTTCGGATCCGTGCATAGCAGGTTCTATATTCACCATGTCACCTTGGGTTAATGCTCCAAACTGAGTACAACTCAATGTTTCCGCTGATACATCAAAGGACAAATCATTATCTTTGATGTTTACAACAGTCAGGCACACGCCACTGACAGATATGCTATCACCAATCTTTACATCTTGGATGAGATTCTCCAATTTTACCGAAATAAGTAACTCGCCGCCTTGTGGAGCACAATTACTCAATATGCCTACAGTCTCGACTATTCCTGTGAACATATTGTTATATGGGGTTTTCCGGCCTGAGACGTAACCGAATATCGCGGCCAAAATGCGTGATTTCTTTAATACTTAATTCAATTCTATCAGCGATGTTATCAATTCTCGGCAAATAGAACATCCCGCTAGACTTGCTCCCCAAAATATCCGGCGACAGATAAATTAAATACTCATCTACTAAATTAGTGTTAGCAAAACTTCCTGCTAATGTCGCACCGGATTCTATCAAGACATCATTGCACTGCCTTGTTCCAAGTTCTTTAACAATAGACTCAAGGTCTACTTGATCATTTTCACCGGGAAGGCATATTGTTTCTGTCTGCTCGCCAAAACTAATCTGGTCAAGCTGCTTACTTGCGCTATTTACCAACAATATCTCTCCATTCTCCGTGAATAATGATGCATCGGGCTTAATTCGTGCATCACTATCAAGAATGACGCGAATCGGCTGCACAACGTCCTCATCTATTCGGGCATTCAACAGTGGATCATCCGCTAGAATTGTCCCTATTCCGGCAATGATAGCAGAGCTATTGGCTCTCCAATGATGAACATCGGTTCGAGATTCAGCTGATGTAATCCATTTACTACTTCCATCCGGCGCTGCGGTTCGCCCATCAATGGTTGCTGCCATTTTCAACCTTACAAAAGGCATTCCTGTAAGCATTCGTTTGATAAAGCCCTCATTCAGTTCTTTAGCCTGATCAAAGCCAATACCAATACTTAATTGAATCCCCGCGTCCCTGAGTGCTGCTATACCTTTTCCAGCGACATCTGGATTTGGATCTTCCATTGCAATCACAACACGTCGAATACCAGAATCCATTAATGCCGTAACGCATGGTCCGGTTCGACCCTTATGAACGCATGGCTCTAGATTTACATATAGGGTAGCACCTTCTGCTTTATCTCCAGCGCTCTTTAAGGCATTAATCTCTGCATGTGGTTGACCCGCATGTCTATGCCAGCCTTCGGCAATAATATTCTCATCGTGACAGATAACAGCGCCAACCTTCGGGTTTGGTTTTGTAGTATAGGATCCACGTTCCGCCAATTTAAGCGCTCTTTCCATCATCTTCACATCTAGAAAATCATGGCTGTTCATTTTTTTATACTACGTGTGCGACGTATAAAATTGAGAAGTGACAGCTGTTTAAAGTCTCCTTCCGTATCCTGTATTGCCTGAAATCTATCTACTTCTTTACCAAACTCTGCCACATCTTGAAAACTCAAATACACCGATGCGTATCTTATGTATGCGACTTCGTCAAGATCACGCAAACCATCCATAACCTCTTTTCCAATTTGCTTGGAAGTAACTTCTCTCTCACCCGCGAGTCTAACTTTCTTTGCAATATTGCCAACTAAACTCTCTAACTGATCTAACCCTACCGGTCTTTTCTCTAACGCTCGAAGTATCCCGCGACGTAACTTTTCGTTACTCCATGCCTCTCTTCGCCCATCGCTTTTCAGAACCCTTGGTTGATCTAAAAAGACACGCTCAAATGTCGTGAATCGATGGTGACAATCGCGACATTCACGACGTCGGCGAACAGAATCCCCATTATCGCTAAGGCGAGAATCAACTACTCGTGTTTCTTCAGAGTAGCAGCTAGGGCAACGCATAATGGTAATATTTAAAGAGCATGTTAAGATCCAAAAAAACCATTACTTTTACGGCGTGGCGCAAAAACAGCAGTTGTGGCAACACCACTTCATATTAAAGATCTTGCTCTGAGGCTGGATCTTCCTTTTTAACTGGAATCATATTTGTCCTTGAGATCCCTAAACCAAGAACTACAGGACTGGCGACAAAAATTGACGAATAAGTGCCGACCAATATTCCTACAAACAATGCTATAGCAAAACCTTTTATCACTTCGCCACCTAATACTAACAGCGTAATAACAACTAATAGAGTTGTCAAAGAGGTAAGGATAGTTCTAGGTAATGTTTGATTAATTGATTGGTTCATAACCTCCGTCGAATTACTCGTACGCATTCGTCGGAAATTTTCTCGGATCCTATCAAATACAACGATAGTATCATTAAGCGAATAACCGATAACTGCCAATAAAGCTGCTAAAACCGGTAGCGAAAAATCTAGTCCAAAAATAGAAAAAACTCCGACTGTAATAAGGACATCATGCACAAGTGCAGCAACTGCTCCAAGCGAAAAACGCCACTCGAACCGCCATGCAACATATATCAAAATCCCGATCAAAGCATAAATCATTGCTAACCCACCTTTTTCAGTCAATTCATCTCCTACCTGTGGGCCAACAAATTCAACACGTCTCATCTGCACTTTACAATCTTGAATGTCGTTACTCGAAATACATCGCTGTACCGTCCCTCTTGAATCCTCTGCGATCTTTTCAGAAAATGGGGATCTTAAAGTTTCCATTACATCGCTACTAATCGAGACACTATTCTGAACAGAGCGCACTGGAATCCGAATCAATATGTCTTTCGCTGTACCAAAATATTGAACTTGAGCATCACTAAAACCTGCGTCTTGTAGTTGGCTCCTAACTTTCGAAACTTCGACCGTTTGTTGATACGAAACTTCTACCAGAGTACCGCCGGTAAAATCAATTCCAAAATTAAGCCCTTTAATAGCTATTGATGCAATACCGACAACAATTATTATTGCAGAAATAATTGCAGCGAGTCGTCGCTTTCCAAGAAAATCTATCTTAGTGTTGTGTTTAACGAATTCCATTAAATTTTGAGCTCCTTAACCTTGCGTCGACCATAGGTTAAATTCACTAGTCCGCGGGTAAAGAAAATAGCGGTAAATAATGAAGTTACGATCCCTATACTCAAAGTTACTGCGAATCCCTTAATAGGGCCAGTGCCAAAATTAAATAAAACAATCGATGCAATTAAGGTAGTGACGTTGGCGTCCAGAATTGTTGAAAATGCTTTTTCGTATCCTGAATGTATACTGGCTTGCGGTGAGTTCCCATTTCGCAGTTCCTCACGGATCCGTTCAAAAATTAACACATTCGCATCAACAGCCATTCCGACAGTCAAGACGATACCAGCAACCCCGGGAAGCGTTAATGTGGCCTGAAAAACAGACAAAACCGCTACCAATAAAATTAAATTTACTGCTAGTGCGGTGTTTGCTAATAAACCGAAAACACGGTAGTACAGGCCCATAAATACTAATACCAATAAGAATCCGATAAGAACCGAGCGAACCCCTTGATCGATATTAGCTTTTCCAAGACTTGGGCCAACCGTTCGTTCTTCAATGATTTCTACCGGCGCCGCCAGTGAGCCTGCTCGCAAAAGTAGAGCGAGATCGCGCGCCTCCATTACACTGTCTAGACCCTCAATTTGGAAGCGCTTACCAAGCTGATCTCGTATGACTGGAGCAGTAATCACTTCTTCGATACGCTCCCTTGATTTAACTACTTTTCCATCGGAATCTAAAATAGGATTTCCGTTGGCATCAGTTTTTACTTGCGACCGAATTTCGATGTATACAACTGCCATACGATTACCAACATTATCGCCTGTAACACGTTGATTAATTCTCGCGCCTACAGCATCTAGTGAAATACTGACAATTGCCCCTCCACTCTGAGAGTCAATACTTGCAGCAGCATCAACGATATTATCACCAGAATAAAGTAGTCTTTTATCCAGTAAAATCGGTCTACCATCACGCATTCGATACAATTTGGAACCAGGAGGAACTTTTCCCGCGATGGCGGCATCAAGGCTATGTTCTTCATCGACCAGCATTGTCTCAAGTGTAGCTGTTCGACCTAGAATTCTTTTAGCTCGCGCTGTATCTTGCACTCCTGGCAGTTGAACAACGATTCGTTCGTCACCCTGCCGCTGCACTACCGGCTCAGCGACCCCGAGTTCATCGATTCTATTTCGGAGAGCAGTAATATTTTGCTGAATTGCAAACTCCCGAAGCGCGCTCCGCTCAGAATCAATGAGCTTTGCACTCAACCATAGAGTATCTCCTCTAGCTATTTCAGTTACATCTAATCCTGGCAATTGTTTTTTTATTGCCTTCTTGGCGGTTGCACCTGTACCTACTTCTCGTAGTTGCACTTCAATACTTCCCTCTGGCACACGTCGTATTCCGTCATAACGGATTTTCTCATCTCGCAAAATCTTTCTTACATCAGAAAGATATCGCTCTTCTGCTCTACGCATCACGCTATCCATATCAACTTCCATTAGGAAATGAACTCCACCTCTTAGATCTAAACCTAAATACATTGGTTTAGCGCCAGATGAGATCAACCAATCTGGTGCCGCCGGAATAAGTGTTAGCGCGATGGTATAACGATTGTCTAATTCTCGTTCTAGAAGATCCCGAGCTTTGAGCTGACTATCAGAATCTGAAAACCGAAGCTTAAGATTATTTCCCTCAAAAACTGCCGCCTTTGGTCTCAATCCTTCTTTTGTCAAAGAATTTAACACTTGGTCAAATTCTGATGCTTCGATTGTCAAGCCTCGCGCACCTCGAATTTGAATCCCAGGATCATCACCAAAAAGGTTCGGAATCGCATAGAAAAATCCAGGGATAACGACTAAAACAATAATCGCCCACTTCCACCATGAATAGTGATTTAACATATTTGCTTTACTTAGACGGTTTCGATGTCCCTTTGGGAGGCATCATCTGAGCCACTGCATGCCTTTGAACCCGTACATTTACACCTTCCGAAATTTCCATAGTCACGAAATTATCATCTACATTCGTCACTTTGCCCAACAGCCCTCCGTTGCTCGCTACCTCATCTCCAACTTTAATGGCTGCTACCATTGCCTTGTGCTGTTTCGCGCGCCGTTGTTGTGGTCGAATTAAAAGAAAATAGAACAAAACAAAAATTAATACTAGAGGGAGTAAACTGAACAAACTGCTACCGCCGGCCTCGCCAGTTTGCGCCCACGCATCAGAAATTAGAAAATTTGTCATAAAAAATCCAGTAATTATTTGAAAATCGTCGGAATTATGCCACAAAATGTGATTTGTCGCCCCGCTTCTCAAAGAATTGCTTTACAAACAAGTCATAATTGCCGCATGCGATGGCGTGCCTAATCTCGCTCATCAGTCGCTGAAAAAAATAGAGATTATGCAAAGTGCAAAGTCTTAATCCTAAGGTTTCGCCTATAGTTAGCAGATGACGAATGTAGGAACGGCTATAATTTAAGCATGCCGGGCAAGGGCATTCTTGATCGATTGGCTCGAGATTAGTCCTATTTTCCGCATTTCTGATCTTAACAATCCCAGTGCTAGTGTATAACCATCCATTTCGTGCATTTCTAGTGGGTATCACGCAATCAAACATATCTATCCCGTACTTAACAGCTACTACGATGTTCTCAGGTTTCCCGACACCCATCAGATAACGTGGTTGATTCCAAGGCATTAAGGGAGTAATGGAGTCAAGAATGCCGTACATTTCTTCAAGACCCTCTCCTACGGCTAGCCCGCCTAAAGCATAGCCGTCAAAACCAATTTCTGTTAAAGCGCCAAGAGATTGGGTGCGCAAATCTTGATAAACACTCCCCTGCGCAATCCCAAATAATGCTTGTCCTGCATTATCATGATGCATCTTGCAACGCTTTGCCCATCGCATAGATCGCTCCATAGAGATGGCTGCATCCTCTTTTGTTATTGGATAGGTAGTGCATTCATCAAAAACCATAGCAATATCTGAATTTAGATCGATTTGTACGTCGATGGACTTCTCTGGATTCAAAAATACTTTCTCACCAGTGATAGGAGATTTAAATAAAACACCTGATTCATCAAGTTTACGGTTAGTAGCCAAACTCCATACCTGGAATCCACCTGAATCTGTCAATATTGGATTATCCCACCCCATAAAATTATGCAAGCCTCCATGAGCTCTAATCAGATCGGAACCCGGTCTCAACATCAAATGGAATGTATTGCCTAGCACAATCTGAGAATTACTGTCTTTGACTTCCTGAGGAGATACTGATCGGACAGCCGCCTGTGTTCCTACTGGCATAAAAGCAGGTGTCTCAACTAAGCCGTGTCTAAGAAATAATTTCCCTCGCCTAGCATAGCCATCACTTTTTACGATTTCAAATTTCAAAATCAGACACCTTTATTCTGAATAAACATTGCATCTCCATAACTGAAAAATCTATATCCAGTCGTTAACGCATGAGAATAGACCTTTCTGATTTCTTCAATTCCAGAAAATGCGCTAACTAATACAAACAATGAAGACATGGGTTGATGAAAGTTAGTGATCAAAGCATCTACTACATTGAAGCGAAAACCTGGGACTATATAGAGGTCAGTATATCCCGCCATTGATTTAAGTGCGCCATTTCGGTGTGCCGACTCTAGCGCTCTAACAACAGTCGTGCCGACCGCAATGATTCTACCGCCCTCCTTCTTTGTTTGCCTGATTGATTTTATAACTTGGTCTTCAACACAAATCCATTCACTATGCATTCGATGATCTTCGATATACTCTTCTCTAATTGGTTGAAAAGTGCCGGCACCTACATGCAAAGTTATGTACTCAACCGATATCTTCTTCCTAATAAGCGCATCAAATAAGTCGTTATCAAAGTGAAGCCCGGCAGTTGGGGCAGCTACGGCACCTGGTATAGTTGCGTAAATTGTTTGATAATTAATTTCATCCAAAAGCTCAGTTTCTCTTCTGATGTAGGGTGGGAGAGGCACATCACCTTCATGCTCTAGAATCAGCTGCAGATCATCATCAGACCGCAACAACAAATCATAGAATACACCGATGCGTTGTTTTACCACAAATCTTGCGCCTTTTTGTGTTAACAAATGCGTGCCTACTTTTGGACTTTTACTCGCACGAATCTGAGCTAAACACCGATTAGAGCTAATCAGCCGCTCAATAAAAATTTCTACGCTTCCGCCACCCATCTCTTTGAAAGCTTTCAAACGTGCCTTAATTACCTTTGTATTGTTTAATATTAATAAGTCGTTTTCATTCAATATTGTCGGTAAATCACTGAAAAGCTTATCTTCAATATCGTGTTTGGCATTAAAATTTAGTAGGCGACAAGATGATCGAGTAACCAAAGGACGTTGGGCAATACTCTCCGGCTGTATCCTGTAATCAAAAAATTTACTTTTCATCAAAAAATAAATAGACGTTTGTTTATTGTGATCTACTCTTACGATTCACTACGCCTAAAGCCAAGTTCCACTTTTTTTTGTCCCCGAGCGCGCCGAAATGCTCCATTCACGTTTCCAAAAAATAGCATTGGTCCGGCCTTAATTATGGCTTTCCATTTCCGATACCTTTTAACCTTGATTACTGGCTTACCCGCCAACAGTAAACCCAACATACGTGCGGGCCAGAAAATTTTTCGAGGAATATGATCGCCATGCATAATCTCAAGCTCTTTTTGGGTGAATGGCTCTAGAGTAATTACGCCGGCTGATTTTGCGTCACGCAATAGCTTTTCGCCGTTTGGCGTACGCGAAATAAAAATATTTGCTCCAGGAGCTTCTTGGTGAATCGGTTTGCCGTTCTCAATAACCCAACCATCAGGACAGGCTACATCTGCCACTTCACCAATCGCATCGGGGCAGATTTTACATCGAAATTGTGAGTCATAAGTCCATGATGCCCCTGTGTTAAGGTAAGATTCATCATAGGTGAGATTAAATGACCGTCCATCTTTAGTCTCCATATGTGTCATTCCAGGCCACCCCTCACCGCGAAACCGAAATCGACTCAGATCGGTCGCTTTCACGCCAAATTTTCTAGCCATATCTACTGGCATCTTCAAACTGGGCACGCCTCCACAAAACATTGTTAATGTATATGGAATTTGATCTTTTACGCGGTCATCGACCTTAGCTAAATTTTTTATAGCGGATATATCGCATGGTTTTCCGATCACTGCAAACACGTATCCATCATCAAGCAACTGGTTAACCTGAGTAAGTGGGGCAGCTGGTCCATAGCGAGATTGTGCTCCATCATAAAGCTGACGGGCGGAGGTGCTGACAAGTGCATTGGTCAACAACGGATATTCGGATGACGCTTGCACATGCAAAACTGCATCTACTTTTTTGCTTTCTAGCAAATGAATTCCTAGAGCCGTCAAAGCGCCACCCGCTGCTGCATGAAACCGGATTCCCTCGTCCGTCGCCCAACCTCGATACAACGAAAGAATTGGGCCAAATACTTTATTGGTCGTACCAAAAGGTCCAGCCTGTTTCTTTTTTGGACCTGTGATAGTAATGCCGGGACACACTTCTAAGATTTTTTCCAAATGCGAATCCTGTATTGAAGACTTCGTTTGGGGTCGCAATCTTTGATCAGATGTAAGAGTCATCTCCACCGAGTTTCGACCGGCTATGCTCTCACAAATACCGCATCCTGCGCACAAACCATTTTCAATAATTTGATCGAGATTTTGGATATTCATGTTCTACTTTCGCGCACGCTAGGGGGCTTGGTAGCCGAGGAGGGACTTGAACCCCCACGCCAAAAAGGCATTTGATTTTGAGTCAAACGTGTCTACCAATTCCACCACTCGGCCACTATACGTAATTCTACCAAAGTTCTTTGCTTAATACCCCCACGCGCTTTTCAATAACTTCCATCGCATCCAGTACTAAATCCTCTCGATATCGACGCCCTATTATCTGAAGACCCATGGGCAACCCATCAACAAAACCAATTGGGAAAACACCCGCTGGTAACCCGAGAAAGTTCACGCTAGTACTATAAATAGATGCGCGACAAATATCTTTATATTGTTCTGATGATTGGACATCACAATCCCATCTTGGTGCTGGGCGCATAAAATAAGGTGTCAATACAAGGGGGTAATGGTCAAGAAATAAATTCCAACGACGTGTTTCAGCCGTACGCTCTTTTATCCCAATACGGTACGCTTCAGCATCAGCAACCTCAACAATCTTAAGATGCCATTCAAGAATTTTTTGGATAGCAGGACTTCCCTCTTCGGCCGCTAAAGGTGCCATGAACTCTCTAATCTCTGAACCAAGGAGTTTAAACCAGCATTGTGATGCGTGATAAATTGATGGGGTTTCAGCATGCGCGATGGAATAACCTGCATCGCTAAGATAACCTGCCACTCTATCAAGTCCTTCCACGATTTGAGGGTGTATTGCATAATCATAAGATTCATGAGTCATGGCTACCTGCACAGAATTCTCATTTGGCCAAGAATCAAACGTAACAGGCATCCAAAGTGGGTCTCGGCTGTCCGCGTTAGATATTATTTTTGTAGCAAGTCTCACATCGGACACCTCTCGACAGATTACTCCTTGAGAGGCTATCAACTGACTCAACATACCACGCTCAGAAGTGCTTGAGGAGCCTACATAATTAGGTGTTCTTCCAAAAGTTGGCTTAATTGTGGTAACGCCACAAAAAGAAGCTGGAAAACGCAAAGAGCCTCCTATGTCATTGCCGTGGTGGATTGGACCAAATCCCATGGCTGCAGCAACGCCAGCACCGCCTGATGATCCACCAGGGGAAGCATCTTGATCCCATGGGTTAACGGTGCGTCCGTGGAGCGGATTATCTGTGGTCAACCGCATCGAAAATTCTGGTGTATTGGTTCGACCTATGATAATTGCACCCGCATTTTTTAGGTGACGCACTACTGGAGAATCTTCTTCAGCAATTATGCTCTCATAGGCTCGAATACCATTTGGTGTTGGTTGACCTTTGACATCAATATTTGTTTTTACCGTAACGGGCACTCCATATAACGCTCCAATCTGGCCACCTTTCGCGAGCGACTTATCTGCCTCTATGGCTTCAGATAACGCGTGATCACTATAATCATACACAATCGCATTCAATTTCTGATTACAATTTGATATCCGTTCAACCACGGATAACATAACTTCTTCGCATGTAAATGAACCATCTCGAATACCTTTTGCTAGATAACATGCGTTAAATTGCCACAATTCTGTTGCTGTCATAAATATACCTAGGCTCTATTTATAAAACAGAGTTTATCAGTAACTCTAAACATAGCTTTTACAGACCATTGGTCTAAGAGATAACATTAAGAATGATAATGAAATTTACTCTATATAAAAAACCTCAAGAGCTAATAGATGAACATGTGACTCTTCTGTTCGTCGCGCCCGTGGACTGACTTCCGAAAACACAAGAGGTGCGTCAAGCTGCTTACAAACCGCAGGTTTCATCGCTGTCCTCTTTTTTTGTCTTTAAACAGAGTTAAAAGTAAAAATACTCACGATGCCTCTACAAGATATTTAAAAAGTTGGACTATCTGCTTTGGACTTTGTGCGGTCGCTTGAGCCACAGAATCAATCTCTTTCAGAGGATGAATTAAATCGTCATCATGGATCGTGACGATTGGGATACCTAGAGCATGAGCATATCCTGCATCAAACGCTGCATTCCATTGCTTAAATTTTTCTCCAAAACGTACCACAACAAGATCTGCATCTTGAATGCCCTTTCTTATGCGTACTCCATTAATCTTTGCAGCCTTGTGGTCTCGCCAAAACTTGCGCTCTTCCTTTCCGAAAATCTCTTCTCCCACATCATCACTCATCTCATGATGAGTCACCGGTCCAAAAAATTCAATATCTAACTCCGCATTCTTTGTGCCGTTTTGAATTTGCTCTCGCCAATCTGTATGAATCTCGCCCGACAAATAAACGTTCCACGTCATATTGCCTCCATTTAGATGTAGTTTTGTTAATTAGTTCGGCCAATATCCAGCTTCATGAATATTGATATATTCAAATCTTTCCTTCAATATGCGCTATTGAAGAAATTTCAACTAGAAATTGCGGCTTCACTAAATCGGCCCGAATACACCACCGCGCCGGTGGCTCCTTAGGGAAATACTCCTTATAGACCTCATTCATTAAGTCGTAATGATTTAGATCCTTAATAAAAATCATGTTATATACGATATCGGACATTTGACCGCCAGATGCTTCGACCACGCTTCCGATACTTTCTAGTACGTGACGTGTCTGCATTGCGATATCTTCTTCTCCCACTATATTTCCGTTCATATCTATTGGTAATGTCCCAGAAATATAGACAACGTTATCTGATTCGATCCCCGGAGAATAAGGGGCGAGTGGAGGTGCCGAACCGGACGGTATAATGACTCTTTTTGGCAAGATATGCGCTCCCATAAAGTACTATATAATTCCCTAGGATAACGCAAAATGAAAATTTATGACTAACTTTCTCGTCATAGGCGGGGGAACAGCCGGATGCGTAATCGCACGCCGACTATCTGAAAACAGTGCGGTAAGTGTGATTCTACTAGAAGCTGGATCTTCCTCATTTGACATGAAAGTCCACGATCCAAAACAGTGGCCATTCCTTGCCGGCTCCGTTATTGATTGGTCGTTTAACACGGTACCCCAGTTTCACACTAATTCTCGTATACACTCCTGGCCACGTGGTAAGGCACTTGGTGGTTCGAGCATCATCAATGCGATGGCTCATGTTCGAGGTCATCGGAGTGATTTTGATCAGTGGGCGCAACAGGGATGTCATGGGTGGTCATATGCTGACCTGCTACCATATTTTATACGTTCAGAAACATCTAGTTATTCTGATTCTCCCTACCATGGGATTAACGGACCTCTGCACTTGATACAACCTACAGTTGCCCACCCTCTTACTGAATGCTATTTAGCGGCTGCCGAAAATATGGGATACCCTCCGATTGATGAACATAATGGCGCTGAAATGATCGGACCCACATTAAATACTCTAACGATTAGAAGAAACCAGCGGCTAAGCATTTCCGACGCTTATCTGAAACCAATTCTTCCACGAAAGAATCTTACAATTCTCGACAATTGTCTAGTTGACCGATTGCTTTTGGACAAACACAATCGATGCATAGGGGCGTCATTCATAAAAGATGGTAGCGAAGAAAAAGTTCACGCCGACAACGGTATTGTTGTTTGCAGTGGTACTGTCGGTTCACCTCAGATATTGCTACGCTCAGGTATCGGGCCTGAGAAATTACTAAAACATATTGGAATACCGTGTCGTGTAAACCTAACTGGAGTCGGCAGCAACCTACATGATCACTGTCTTGGTGCCGGAAACATATACTACTCAAAACGTACTGTCCCCGAAAGCGAGTACCAACATTCAGAGTCCTTACTTTATATAAATTTCAAAACAAAAACATTACGACCTGATTTAGTGTTTGCGTGCGTAACATTACCTGTAATTACTGATCAATTCCTAGCGCCACCGATTGGCTCCGCATATACCTTGATGTATGGAGTTACATCACCAAAAAGTCGTGGCTCGTTAACTCTGCAATCTTCTAATCCTTATGTACCACCACTTATAGATCCAAACTACTTAAATCATGAGAATGATCGAGCCTTATTCGTTGAGGCGTTAGACTTTGCTCGAGAGCTTGGAGGATCACCAATGTTTAGTGAATGGAGACAAAGAGAGTATCTACCCAATCAAACAGTTTCGTCTATTAAAGATAAGAGATTCTTTAATGAAATAGCCGCGTATACACACCATCATCCAGTCGGAACGTGCCAAATGGGAGTAGACGATAACTCTGTTGTTTCGCCTGAACTTAATGTCTATGGTGTTGCAAACCTATTCGTTTCTGATGCATCCATAATCCCAAATATTACAACCGGACCCACCAATGCAGCAGTGGTCGCAATAGCGGAAAAATCGGCCGATCTCCTACTGAAACAGAGCCCTCTGAGCCCAATTCATTTGTAGCAAAGGTTATAATAATCAATAAACCACTATTTAAAGAGTTTTGATTTAGTGAGACTTGCTCGAATACTTCAAGTCTGTCTAATTTTTGGATACGCCGGAATGACAACCCACGCATCTAAGGACAACCTTGTTGTAAATAATTTCCTTCACCGAACTATTTTCATATCGAATGATCATACTACCGAAGATGTGCGCTGTCAGTTCATCCTGGCGCATTTCGTGACTTATGATTTTGTCAAATTTTCACAAAATGATACTCTGTCTATTCCCGTCTACCTAAGCAATCCTGATGGTACAATCTTCTATTTCCACGCGGGAAATTATATGGCAATCGAAGATCTTCTTTGTGGATTTGATGCACATTGGTCGCTGACTCGACAAGAATTATCTTTAATCCCATTTATATCCTCAATAGATGAATCTTTACATTTCATCTGCGGAGGAGATCAGATGTTATCTTGCATCCGAAAATCCATTGAATATTGATCAACGGTAGATCGAATCAGTTTAGAAACATCGTAGGAAAGATACTATGACTAAAGGACTGGTTTATAACTATATTATAGTTGGAGCTGGGTCAGCGGGCTGCACTCTTGCTGCCCGACTTACCGAAAATCCCAACTGTCGTGTATTACTCCTTGAAGCTGGTGGCTGGGATCGTGATCCACTGATTCATATTCCGTTAACGTGGGCAAAGATGCTTCTAGAACAATCACATGACTGGGGATATTTCTGCAAGCCGGAGCCTACTGTAAACAATCGTGAGATTGAGTGCGCTCGTGGAAAAGTGATTGGAGGCTCCTCCTCAGTGAACGCAATGGCCTACGTAAGAGGAAACCGTGGCGACTATAATCGCTGGGCTGACTCTGGTTTATCAAGCTGGTCCTATAAACATGTGTTGCCATACTTCAAAAAACTAGAGACTTGGGAGAGCTCTGATCCGTTTCGTGGTTCTTCCGGACCTATTAATGTTCAACATTGTCGGTATGAAGACCCTTTAGTTGAAGCTTATGGCGAAGCAGGAATTGCTGGAGGCTTTGGCTGGACTGATGACTATAATGGCAATATTCAAGAAGGGTTTTCACGCTTACAAATGACTATAAAAAATGGGCGGCGTTGTAGCGCAGCGAATGCTTATCTCCGACCATCGTTGCAAAGGAAAAACTTAGTAGTTAAGGTTAATTCATTAACAACCAAAGTTGCTTTTGAGAATAATAGGGCAATCGGAGTTCACTTTACCCAAAATAATCAGTCATTCTTTGCCCATGCTGATCAAGAAGTAATCTTGTGCGCCGGAGTAATTAACACGCCACAACTACTAATGCTTTCAGGCATTGGTGATTCTAAAAAGCTTAGAAAAATTGGAATAGAATCAAAACTTCACCTTGAAGGGGTCGGCATGAACCTTCAAGATCAAATGTCGGCTATCATTTTGTACAAAAGGAAAGAAAACGGACCTTTTCATCATAATATGAGGGTAGATCGCATCGTATCTTCGCTCGCTAAGACTTATTTCCTTGGAACAGGATTTGCCTCAGATGTGCCGGGAGGAATGACCGCTTTCCTGCGTACTGACAGTAGCTACGACTTGCCAAATATTCAATTACTTCTTACTGCAGCTCCCCTTGGGGCCTGGCCATACCTTCGACCGTTCAAAAAACCCTTTAATGATGGTTTTGTCTCGCGTGTGGTTCTGCTTAACCCGGAAAGCCGCGGTGAGGTTGAGGTTGTGTCCTCAAATATCAAAGTGAAACCGATGATAAAACAGAATTTTCTGTCAACCCCTAGAGACTGGACAACTCTACGAGATGGACTGCGAATTGCTCGCGACATTGCGACCCAACCATGTATGGAACAGTTTATCGACAAAGAAATTCTGCCTGGCATATCCAAAACATCAAACGAAGAATTAAGCAACCATATTGCTGAAACTGCAATTACCTTGCATCATCCACTTGGAACCTGCCGAATGGGATCGCAGAACGATCTGACAGCCGTAGTGGACTCAAAGCTGAGAGTAATTGGCGCAGAAGGACTTCGCGTTGTTGACGGCTCGGTCATGCCGGATCTTGTTCGAGGAAATATAAACGGTCCTATTATTATGATCGCTGAAAAAGCAGCTGACTATATTAGAAATAAAGAATCCCTGCCGCCAGAAGAGAACTGAATGATTAAGTCTTACATCATATTAATATGTCTCTACTAACCAATCTTCTGTGAAAGTTACCAACGAACCATGCCAGCATCGACATTTAAGATCTGACCAGTGATTCGATGTGCTTCAGGCGATGCTAGGAATACGACCGCCGGTGCAATATCAGAAGGCTGATTGTAACCCTTGATAGGCTGAAGCATTTCAACAAATTCGAATGCTTCCTTATGCGGCGTATCTTGCACACCCTCTGTATTTGTTAAACCTGGAGTGACTCCATTGACAGTGATCTTATAGGCGCCCAATTCCGTTGCAAGGGCGCGAGTTAAGCCAAAAACGCCTCCTTTTGCGGAAACATAGGCTGCCATATTTGGCGTACCTGCAAAAATGGTGTTTGAGATTATATTAACGATCCGTCCGCAATCCTGTTCCCGCATCATGTCAGAGGATGATCGGCACATTAGGAACGTACCATCGAGATTCACCCGCATGATCTGTCTCCAATGCTCGAAATCAACATCGTCCCATGAGATAAAAGGAACAATAGCAGCATTGTTTACCAGCACGTCTAACTTTCCGTATTCCTTAGCTATTCTTGCATGTAGAGCTCTCACCTGATCAGTGTCACCAATGTCACATTTTATACCTATGGACTGATTGCCACATTCATCAGCGGTCTGGGTCGCGCCATCGATGTTCTGATCAACTGAAATAACAGACGCGCCTTCACTCCCAAACTGGAGAGCTACTGCTTTGCCAATTCCTCGCGCTGACCCTGTGACGATTACTACTTGATCTTTGAAACGTGTCATGTCTTCCTCCTTGCTATTGTATTTCTGACCTTCCCTTACATATTTTCGCTACTATGACAAATCTGTAATAACTGCTGTTGCTGCCTCTATTCCTGCAGCGGTGTTGGTCTTATAACCAAGATAGTTAAGCGCGCCCCCCAGGGCCGTAATTGCAACCAAGGCATAAATGGGCTGCGCCACCATCCCCATATGACCAATTCTAAGCAGCTTTCCCATGGTCTCATTGCGACCACTTGAAAATGTCACACCGAAAATATTACGAGCTGTCATTCTAATATCTTCATCTTTAATGCCGTCAGGAATGGCAACCGCAGTCGTAGTAGGTGAAGCTATTGCCTCTGACGTTGCCCATAGCTTGCACCCCATCGCTTTGATACCAGCACGACATGCATCCGCAGTTTTTTTGTGACGTTCCCAAACTTTTTCTGGCTGCTCTTCTAAATAATTATCAATGGCTGCATCTAAGCCATTAATTTCTGCAACTGAGGGTGTAAATGGGAAAGGCTGATCATGCTGCCATGCGTTTCGCCAGTCGGTAAGGCTTAAAATCGATGCAAATGGAGCGGCGGAGTTTTGCCCAATGTGATCCCATGCCGCATCACTCACTGACATTAGAGTAAGGCCAGGGGCACCTCCAAGGCATTTCGAGGGACTGGTAATAAAAATATCGGCCGAACAATCTTTTGGATGAATATCCATCCCGCCCCAAGATGAAACAGCGTCAACTAACAATAACGCACCATTAGCTTTCACGATCTCTCCAATCTCCTTCATCGGGTTTAAGGTGCCTGATGGTGTATCGTGATGAACAGCCGAGACAATTCGAATATCTTTTCTGGCTTCAAATGCTGCCTCAACCTGATCTGGACTAATGGACTCATTGTATGGCACTTCTATCTCTACAAGTTCTTTATTGTATCGTGAGGCCCAATATCCAAATCCCTTTCCATAAACTCCTGAGGCGAGGTTCAAAACGACATCATTTTTCGATATTAGGGAGGCTGCCGCTGCCTCTATTCCAGGAGCAGGTTCACAATGAAGTATTAAAGCTGGTTCTTCTATTTTTAATGCCTTTGACACTTTCCGATTCACAAGTTCGTAAAATTCTTGAAAATAGGGATCAAAATCGTACTGAACGGTGGTCGACATAGCTCGTAGGACTCGGGGGTATACCCCCACAGGCCCTGCTGACAATGTTATGGCTGGCTCACATTGTGTTTGCTTGGTCTTCATAATCAAATCTCCATCCTAGTAGCGCAACATGACACCATCTCACCCGAAATATAAACACGCAACAATTTCATGCTCATGAATAATACCCCGGCGCTTTAACATAATCCGGAAATGATTCATGATCATGAGAGTAAAACAATTCAGCATCATATTTTTCCGCTAGGCCTTTCAATTTCTTTAATGATTTAACACTTGCAATTGGGTCAAGGTGGAAACTTGATATACACATCATTTCCATACTTTTCTGGCTATAACATGCATCCGCTGTAAACAACATTGGTTTTCGATTTTTTAGCTCAACCATTAGGCTGTAGTGTCCCGCAGTATGGCCTGGTGTCTCAAACAGCCAAATTCCTTTGGCGATTTCCTGGTCACCACTGACTGTTTCAAAAGTGGGTGTAAAAATATCAAGCTCTGGATTTAAGGCTGTATTCAATTTTTCTGCCCTTTCTTCAGCCACCTTAGAAGAAAAAGTTAAATCCGAATAACCTAACATCTCGAAAGGTTGCGGGCTTGCGCATACTTCCAATTCTTTTTCGTGACAAATAGTACACGCGTTGGTTAAGTGCTTGTTTCCACCACAATGATCAAAGTGATAGTGAGAGTTAATCACATAGTTAATATCCGACGGCTTCAAGTTAATTTTTTCTAGCTGTCCTGGTATTGTTTGCTCCTTGGTTTGCAGCGGTTTCTCAAAGGGTAATACTTTTTGGACATGGTCATAATCGTAGCCGGTATCAAAAATGTAACGTCCGTCTTCATGCTCTATTAGAACTGAATATGTTGGAAACCGAACTTCTCCGCCAGGACCACGATTCCAAAACACATGATATCCATCAATTACAAGTGTGCCGCCATCCAATATATAAACTTTTGTGTCAGTCATTAATCCCCCTAGATATCCAAATTAGTAATATCAAATAATTTATTCTGCGTATAATCAAATTTCACCGCTCTCCCCGCACGTAAGGCAATGTTAAGGCTGCTGGCAAGTAACTATTTCTTCCAAGCAATATCAACATCAAAATTACCATAGTGAAGGGCAGCATTTGGACAACGTCTGTTGGTATGTTAAATCCCGCAACTTGTAGCGCAGTCGTTAAGGACAGACTGACGCCAAAAAGCCCAGCACCATAAAGAACCCACGTTGGATTTCCTCGTGCTAACATTGCTAAAACAATTGCAATAAATCCAGCTCCGCCAGTCATGAATGGCACAAACAAGCCCGCGCCAACATTAGCTAGAAATGCGCCACCTATTCCTGCCAAAAACCCAGTAGCGATAACAGCCCAAGTTCGAGTGGAAACCACACTCACTCCTGTCACATCTAATGCAGCTGGAACATCACCGGCAGCCTGAAGGTTAAGCCCTATATAGGTTTTCTTGAAAATCCAGATTAGCAAAAACACCAAGACAATTGAAAAATAAACGATGGGATGTCTTTGAAAAAATGCCTCGCCTAAAAAAGGAATCGCCCCAGCAAATGGTATTACCATGGTCTCTACTGAGGATAAACGCGGATATGTCCGACTAAACTGGAAATGATGAAGAAGCGCTGTCAATCCATCCGCTCCAAGAGTTAGAGCTATACCAATTACAATTTGATTCAGGCCAAGCCTTACACAAAATAACACCATTAGGATTGCTACCGAGATCCCACCTAAACCACCTAACAAAAACCCTAACCAGAAAGAATTCAAATAATATGCTCCGCAGAACCCAGTATATGCGCCCACTAACATCATCCCTTCAAGGCCAATATTCAAAACTCCAGCTTTCTCAGATATTTGCTCTCCAATTCCTGCCAATAATAGAGGGACACCAGCGGTAACAGCTCCAAAGAGTAGCGCTGTGATAAATGTTTCTGTGAGTAAAGCGGACACGATTTATGTTTTCCTTGTTTGGCGCCATCGGTGATCAAGATATTCAACTATAGCTAAAAACATAAGTAGTAACCCAACTAATACCAGCACAAAAAAAGTGGGGACACCAAGGCGTCGAGATGCGCTCTCTCCGCCAATCATTAACACCGCGAAAAAAAGAACAAACGCAATAGTCCCAAAACCGTGAAAGCGCGCTAAGAAAACAAGAGGCACTACCAAAAGCCCATAAGCAGGATTCCAGTCAGCTCGCACTGTTCCCCACACACCTAATATCTCCACAGCCCCCCCCATGCCAGCAAGCGCCGCACTTAAACCAAAAGCGAAATAGGTCAGAATCCGAACGTTGAGCCCTGCATGCACGGCAGCTTTAGGATTAGCCCCTACGACTTGTAGCCGCAATCCGAAAGCAGTACGTGTCATTAGAAAATGGACTCCTAGAACCGCTACAACCCCAAATAAAACACCTTGGTGAATTATTGTGTCAAAAAGGCGTGGTAACCGCTCTTCGACTGGCAGTGTTACGGTTTGAGGGACCGTTGTAGATGGATCATTAAATGGTATCTTTACCAGGACATTAGCTAGGCTAATACCAAGAAAGGTCATCATAAGTGTTGTAATTATCTCATTAATGCCATGACTAGCCTTAAGGTAAGCTGGAATCACCGACCAAGCGCCTCCAACAACTCCTGCTATCACAAACGCGCCCACGAACATAGTCCAGTTCGGAATATATTGATTTAAGCTTGGAGCGACCGCTGCGACAATTACTGCCGCTAACAAAAATTGACCATCAACACCAAGATTCCAAATACCCGCGCGAAATGCAACGATTAAACCGGCGGCCACAAACATCAAAGGTGCTGTCCTAACTAGCGTGGCTTGAAGTCCGCTCCAACTAAGGAGTCCTCGCTTAACAACATACCAATAATAAGAGAATGGATCTTTACCTAACAGGATTAATATCAATCCGCCGGCAACAAGCGCTAATAGAATCGGCGCCACAATCCTCAACGTAGGCAATGCCAGATCTGATATGATTCTATTTTTGTTAGCAACGATACTCATATTGAAGTCGCTCCGGTCATGAGTGATCCAATGTAATTCTCAGAACCAGGCTCAGATTTAACAATTCCAATCATTTCACCCTGATACATAACGCCTATTTGAGTAGCTAACTCAATCAACTCATCAAGTTCTGTTGAAATTAACACGGTGGTCACTCCTTTTTCAGCTTCTTCTCGAATGCGGTCCCGCGCTAACTGAATATTCTGTAAATCCAGCCCGTAAGTCGGTTTATTGAAAACAATCATCTCAGGATTTTCTGAAATTTCCCGCGCAAACAATGCTTTTTGAATATTGCCTCCCGATAAACGACCAATAGGCGTTCGTTCGCTTGGTGTTCGAATATCGAATGTTGTGATCTGAGATCTAGCAAACTCAAAAATTTTTCTCCACAATGTTAAACTGCGGTTCCAATATGGTTTCTCACCAATTCTTTTAATCACAAGATTTGTAGCAATTGGATGTGCTGATACAATACCTTCTCCCACACGATCATCAGTAAGATATCGAATACCAAGTTTTCGCCGTTTATAGACACCTAGTCTCGCAATGGACTCTTCATTGAATCTGATATCACCTTGTGAGATATTTCTCTGGCCTGCCAAAACTTCCGCTAGATGCTTCTGACCGTTTCCGTCAATCCCAGCGATACCAAAGATCTCCCCTTTTTTCACCTCAAATGAAACATTACGCAGCGCACATTCTCCGCTGACAGCTCTTGTTGATACGTCTCGAACAACCAGCTTAACTGTTTGCTCTCCAGTCACGGGCGGCCCTTTCTTCAAATTAGCGCCATCCAATGTTTTGCCATCATCACTCACGCTATCAAATTGCACTTGTTGTTCAAACATCAAACGTATAATTTCATTGATCGTTCCATCTTCACCCATCTGTTGTCGACGTTCAGGGTCTATTTCCCCTACTACACGACCATTTCGCAAAATTGAAATGCGATCACAGAGATCATAGGCCTCTCTTAGCTTATGCGTCACAAAGACAACCGCAACGCCATTATTTCGAAGTCGTCGAATAACTCCACTTAATTCAATAACACCCTGAGGTGTCAGCATTGAAGTTGGCTCATCTAATATCAAGACTTGCTCACCACCTCTCCATAGGGCTCGCATAATTTCTACTTGTTGCCGCTGACCTAACGAAAGATTGCCTATTAATGAATTACCATTGATGTCGACCGCTAATAATTCGCAAAGCTCATTGAAGCGATATAAAGCTGAGTCCTGATCTAATCGTTTTCGCCACGAACCGCCAAGCATCAAGTTTTCAATTACCGACATGGTTGGAGCCAACAAAACATGTTGAAAAACAGTTCCAATTCCCGCCACAAGACTATCACGCGGTGTATTAAGCTGTTGTTCAGCTCCATTAACAATAATGGATCCTTTGTCGGGTTGGTGTAGTCCCGCCAATATCGAAATAAGTGTTGATTTGCCTGCGCCATTCTCGCCGAGAAGAGCGTGAATTTCGCTAGCCCGAAAATCTAATGAGATGTTTTCATTGGCGATCACGCCTGGAAAATATTTTGAGACGCCCCGCAATTTAATTGCCGGATTCCCAAGGTCGTCCTTATCGATGCTAGGTAATGCCACCGTGTAGGCTCTATTTTTCTACGAGATACAAAGAGTGACGGTCAATCAAAAACCGTCACTCCTGCATCATTGATCTAGATAGAGCTCTTAGCCTTCGTTTATATCAACCGATGTCATAAGGGCTCGAACTTCTTGCGCATCAGAGATGTTAGGTACGTTAACCTCCCCTGAAATGATTTTGCTTCGAAGATCCATCAATTCACTCCATATGTCAGTCGGTATGTGCGGACTTTGGAGTAATCGTACCGAATCATTTTCCAAGCCAATCTGATAACCCTGGGTTCCAAAAATTCCTGTCATTAAATCTTGAACCATAGCGTCATAGACTGGAACCATATCCCAAAGAACTGACGATAGCAGATGGCCTTTATCTATCTCTGTTTTGTCGCCAATGACATCAATAAACCAAACTTTGCCGCCGTCGACTGCTTTTGTAGTTTCTACTGCCTGAATCATTCCAAAAGATGATCCATTACCCTGACCAAAGATGACATCGGCACCAGCTGAAATTACTGATTCAGTTACTCTTCGGCCACCGGCTGCATCACCATAGGCGGCAGGACCAATAACGGCATAAATAATCTTGGCAGAACCAGAGGCAGCTTTCACGCCCATTGCAAAAGCAGCAGACTGGGAGTTCCATGAGGGTGGTTCACCAGATACTACAATACCCACACTGCCAGTCCTTGTCATGTGCGCAGCCAAAACACCAGCCATATACGCGCCATCATGCCCGCTCAATGTATAGTCGGTAACCAATCCTGGAACAAGCCCTTGCGGCGTATCAACAATCGCAACTGGAACTCCAGTTTCCTGAGCTATTTCAGGTGCTGCAGTGTTATAGCCACTTGCATGGGCGATCATTAGACTCGCGCCCTCCTCCGCTAATTCTCTGAGAGTTGGTCGAACATCGCCATAACCTAAACCTTCTGCAGGCATAAATAGTAAGCCGTATTTTTCTGCGACAGTTCTAGCCGCATCAACGCCCTGCTGATTCCAACCATAATCTGTCCCCTGTTCTGGTACCAAAACAGCAATCGCTTTTAGTTCCCCAGCTAGCACGGCATTAGATGCTCCAAATACAACGAAAATGCCCAGAATTGATGCCAAAACCTTAGAAACAAAAGAATCAAATGTGTGCTTCATATTAGTTTCCTCCTTCACGTAGTTACTTCCAGTATTGTTGAGTCAGCTCTACGCGAGCCACTGACTGTACGTCTTTACAAAGTGCCACTAGAGACTGTACGCTGAATACCCCTAAAGGGACAAGTGGACTTATTTAAAAGACAATGACAGTGTATTCGGGAACGAATTGATAGATAATTACAGAAACCCGAATTCAACATTCAGGATATCGAACAATGGACCTCCACGCCGATAAAATGGCCCTTTTTGCCGAAGTTGCAAGAGCAGGAAGCTTTACTGCCGCCGCAATGAAGCTTGCCTTGCCAAAGTCCACAGTCAGCGAACGAATTACCAGTTTAGAGAAGTACCTCGATGTTCGATTGTTAAATCGCTCGACACGAAGTCTAAGTCTCACGTGGGCAGGGCAAAAATATCTCGAAAAGTGCGAAGCCTTGCTGGATTTACTAAACGAAGCTGATGACACAATCGAGCAAATAAAAGCTGATGAAAATGGGGAGCTAAGAATTACAACTGCTGGCCGATTCAGCGAGATGGCGTTACCTGATCTACTGGTCAATTTTCAAAAACTATACCCCAAAGTAACATTCGATATTGTTGTTGAAGATTCCCCTCTTGATCTGATTAAAAATCGCTTTGATATTGCTTTCCGGACCGGGGAACTAAAAGACTCGTCTCTGGTAAGTTATCAATTGTTGGACAATCAAAAGTTCTTAGTCGCAAGCGACGATTACCTTCTCCATAGTCCGATAGAAACCTTAGACGATCTATCAAGCGCACATGCCATTATTCACCCCGGCTACCCGGTTTGGAAAATGTTTCAGGGAACACAAACTAAGACTGTTAGGCCAAAAGCATCAATCAAAGTAAATAACATGATTTTTGCAAAAAATCTCTGTGAAAAAGGTGGCGGAATAACGGTGTTGGCAGAGGGTCTAATCAACTCGAATCAAGAAAAATCTCAATTGCAACGTGTGCTACCGAATTGGAAAATTGAATCAAATGCTCTATATATCGTATATCCCAGTCGAAAGCACAACACACCCGCGTTTAAGGCGTTCACAGCGTATGTAATTGAACATTACTCCCAATTTTATCGTGCACGCTAAATTTTGTTTGGCAATCCCCAATGTGCCTCCCATAACAAGGGATAGACGACTTAAGAGCTCATCATGATCCGCGCCACAACTGTCTTTCCTGTCAAGCCTTTCTATCCGTCGAGCTATCTAGAGCTTTTCGCACAGCAACCAATGCCCGCGCCCTATCGGTACGCAGTGTTGCAACTTGATCCTTTGTATACGAAAATACGCCACTCTCGCTTTTCATGCCTAATTTTCCTGCTTTGGTCTTGTCTTTAATTAGACTGCTCACATCATTTCTTTGACAAAGCTCTTTATTCAAATATGTTCCCACTGCCTGATAGATATCCAGTCCAGCCGTATCTAGCAAGGCCATCGGCCCGATTACGGATAACTTATAGCCGATCCCCCAAGAAACGCACGTATCTAAGTCAATAGGCTCAATAACGCCCTGCTCAACAAGATCAATACATTCTCGCAGCAACGCATAAAGAACACGATTTTCTACAAATCCGGGAACATCTTTTTTTACAAATACTGGGATTAAACCAAGATCTCGGATCAATTTCATCAACCAATCGACAATATTCATATCGGTTTCTTTGCCGGCAATGACCTCAATCATTGGAATGATGTGGGGCGGGTTAGACCAATGCATGCCAATAAAACGATCAGGATGATTCGAGCCATCCTGTAGCTTAGAAATAGGAATTCCGGAAGAGTCACTCGCAAGAACGCACTTTGCTGTAACTAGCTTCTCCAATTCCTTAAAAATGGCGAGCTTAACATCAATATCTTCAGGAGCATTCTCTATTACCAGATCAGCCCCTGCCACACAATCTTCGAGGTTGGGTGTTAATCGTACGGGAGCAATTGAACGGTCTGGCGTACCAAGCGCATCAAGAACTTTAAAGGCGATGTCAATATTCTTCTGTCCAGCCTCTAGCACTTCTGAATTGACATCAAATGCTGAAACCTCAATTCCACCTCTTGCTAGCGTTGCTGTGATGCCCGGCCCCATGGTGCCAAGTCCTATCACGGCTGCCTTGGTCATAATTTTTTGCTCCTAGTTTTTTGAGGCATTGAAAGCTATGCAGCTACGACCTTTTGATAGGCTGTTCGTTCGGAAATTAAATCGTGCCATCGACGAGTACTTGCTAGCTCTGGAAGGTTAATTGGAAATCCTAGACATCGATTACAAATGGGGCCTAAGGCAATATCAGCCATGGAAAAAAAATCTCCGCCGATCCATTTGTTTCTCTCCAAGTGCTTATCCAATATCGATAGCTGATCAATCAGTGCGCTCCCCATGACATCTATTTCGGTACGATCTTCCTCTGCTTTCTTGGACTCTTTAAATACATTCAGATAATGGGAATTTAGGGATGCTAAAAGCCAATCCATCCAAGTTTCACATTTTGCTCGAGATGCCAAATCTCCAGGAATTAAATCAGAGTTCTGCTTGAGACAAAGATAACGCAGGATAGTGTTTGATTCCCAAATAATGTACTCACCGTCAATTAAAGTGGGCACCTTGCCCGTAGGATTCATCTGTAGATAAGCAGCATCCCCAGTGTTGCCAAATTGCCGACCATAATCTTCTCTGATGTAGTCAACTCCGAGCTCTTCAAGTAGCCATAGAACTTTTTGTACGTTACCAGATGTCTTACGTCCTAATAGTCTCAACATAATTTCCCCTTTTCGAAATCTTTTAAATCAACATAATGATTACTTACTTATTGGTTTGTATGCAATTGCATCCATTTCAATTTTCGTATTAATAACGGCTCGTGCCTCTACCGTAGTTCGCGCTAACAAGCCCTCCGGAAAATATTCTCCAAATGCACGGTTATAACGCCCAAAATCCCGAGCATCCTCAAGGAATACTGTGATCTTTACAATGTCTTCCAAGTCTGCCCCATCTGCCTTTAAGACACGCCTAACAGACTCGAGAGTCCACCTGCATTGCTCCTCGATAGTCCCATCACACATTTTTCCGTTCTCGTCTTTTGCGACTTGCCCAGAAACAAATAGAAAATCTCCCGCGCGTACCCCAGGATGAAAAGGTAGATTTGGATTTTTTTCGCCAATTGGATGGATTCCAGTACCTATTTTGGCCTCATTTTTGTCTTGCACGACTATATCCTCCCGAAGATTCAGTAGAGACTGTTATATAAGTGGCGTCTCAATGATATCGACGCCATTTTGCCGATCAATTATGTAAATTAAACCGCGATCATCGACGGTGACATCATTAGTCGATGCCATTTCAAACCCAACCGGAGCATCGGGCTTGAAAAATCCAACCTCTTTCGGTTGGTAAGGATCCGAAATATCTATGAGCCTTAATCCTTGGGCGAACCAAGCAAAAGGAATAATATTCCCGACAATTTTTTCAGATGGCTGATGACACCCTGTCATAGGTGGTTGGGGCGATCCATCGATATCTACATCTGGCACCTGAAAGGTTGAAATTGGCACGGGATTTGTCTCGGTTGAAATATCATAAATCCAAGTAAAAGCAGGGGGGGAATCCCACAACTTTGCAACGTCTTCATCAGCAACTACCATGATATCTCTACCTTTAATTCGATCAGGCATTGCGAGACAGGTATGTGTAGGGTGAGGAAATGTCGGACTAGTATTCATGCTAGAAATAAGTTTTGGCTCAGACATGTTCTGAATATCTAGTATAAAAAACCCGTGATGCCAATAACTCACGTAAAGTCGGTTGTCCCTACGGAGAGGATGATGGCATCTTGGTGGAACCCAACCATCCCATGGATAATTTTCACCCCCTGCCTTCCACTGACCCGGAATCCACCAACGGCCGACCTCAATCGGCCTCCCGGGATCCACCAGATCTAAAATCATTACGATATTACCTATATACCCCTCGACTGTTGGAGAGATGTAAGCATATCGTCCATCAAAACTATATCGATGCACCCCACGACCACCGGTCTTCCATTTAGTTATAAGCTTAGTCTTTGTTGGGTTACTGACATCATAAATTCCTAAACCTCCTCCGAACTCAGGAGACCCATCTGTTCCTAACCGTTCATGATTAACCAACATCACTCCATTCGATGTACGCACTTTATGCGAATGCCAACCGACTGGCATCTCGATGCGAAAGATTTCGCGCGGTGACCTAGGATCGGATACGTCAAATAACGTTGTGCCCGCAGGTTCCCTCATATGCCCTACGTACAAAATATCACCATCAACCCAGACTTGCCCGCCGCCTGGGCAGTCAATATGCGATACAAGTGATGTATTTTTAGCTGTTGGCATTTTTTCTCAATTTCTCATTATCCTTTGCAATATTTAAGAAGGGCCAATGTTTAAGCAAGGCGTAGCACATCACCCGTCTCGGTCTTACCAAACTTTCGATAAAATCCTAGCGCTTTCAACGTCGGTTCATCGCTCGCAACAAATAAAATAGCTCTTTCGCTGTCAGACCCATTAACGTGTTCACACCACAGCCCTCCAGGAACTGCGACCGTATCAAACGGAGACCAATCAAGCCTCTTTCCGTCAACAACACTGTATCCCGATCCTTCAAGAGGAGACAACAAAACTGAAGAATTCTGTTTCATTGGCAAGGTCTTTTCGCCGGGCCTAAGCATCTGAACAAAAAATGTCATTGTTTTATATATTGGCGTCCCTCGAGTAGGATCAACATATTCTATAAGTATTCCTTCGTAAGGATCACCGTCCCAATTCTTGTAACGCTCAAGCAATTCAGACATTACCTCCCAACGGTAGATATACATAGGTGAAGCTTTTCCGACACCTCGTGTATGAGATACAAAACGTGGCAAAAACCCACCCTGGCCGTAAATCTTCTCCGAATAATGCGCAGGGAACTTTTGCGTCTGCATTTTTTTTACTACAATGGAATTTTCGTCTTGCTCGGTATAATCATGCTCAAAATGCAATGAATTTAGTGCATCTGCTAGAGGCAAATCTAGAACACTCAAATTAATTGCAGGTTCATCACCTTCGTTTCCATGATTGTGCCAAGTATCATGTGGGGTAAGTACTAAATCTCCAGGACCGAAGACAATATTCTCACCTTCGACCCCCGTAAAATTTTGCGCACCAATTAATCCGAGACGTATCGCATTAGGTGAGTGACGATGAGGCGGCATTATTTCTACGGGATCATTTAAACGATAAGCCATATATAAAGTTGTTACCGTTGCTCGACTTGGCGCTAGCCCTGGGTTTACTAGAACTAAAGATCGCCTCTCAGAATTCTCCATCTTGATAAGTGATGCTGAGCGGTACAACAACGGTTCAATATCTTCCTTATAGCGCCAACTGAACGGCACAGCTTTGCGTTTATCCATGACCTGATTATCTTCATCGTGGTCAATACTGGAATCGATAGCCCAATAGGGTGCCATATGCTTTTCATAGACTTCCCTATGTAGAGCATCGAGAGCGCTTTCAGTCTCGCGTCTCTCCTTATTTCTTGACATTTTCGTCTCCTATCTTTTCCAATTTCCCCTAGGTCATCAAATCTACTACAACCTCGACCATTGTAGTCTAGCTAAAATTGGCAAAAAGTCTTTTCGCAAAAACCCTGCAATAAGCTGCTGTGCGCTCCACAAGACTGATGTTACATAAAAAAGCCTTCTGTTTATGGGTTATCAGAAACTGATATTATCAATTTATCAGGGCTAAGCTGATCGGTATGTTTTGTTCTTTTTTTTCACACTTTCAAGCAATGACCAATCGTTATTCTCAATAACATAGCCTAAAGGAAAAGGAGGTCGTGGCTCCATGCCAAGTGATCTCATGACCCGATCGTCTCTGTAATAGCACTGTAGAACTATTCGTGCAATAGCGCTCTGCTTGATGGAAATAAGAAATTTCATGGACACACGATGCCGATGTTCATCTTCAAGCATTTTGTAACTTATACCAAACATCCGTTCAGCTATCTCGTTCAAAAAGCAAAGCTCTTTTTCAACTAAAGAAAAGTTGCGTCTAGCTTCTTCAAGTATGTCCTTAAATATCAACTCTTCTCCAGCGCTAGGAAGATTATGCGTTTCACTTTGAGGGATCATGTCTTCGACTAGAGCGTGCAGCATCTTAGTATCGTCTTCTGATACGTGCTTTATCATTCTGGTGTTTGGAGTGAGTTCCACTGATTTGGATTAATCAAATAAATTAGTCAAGCGCTTTTTAATCATATCAGCTATATAGAGAGCTAACGCCTGAATCGTTGAGGTGGGATTAACCCCCCCAGACGTTACGAAAATACTTCCATCGACGATAAAAAGGTTCTTGACATCATGGGAGCGACCCCATTCGTTAACAACGGATCGAGCTGGATCAAATCCCATCCGGGCAGTTCCCATCATATGCCAACCACCCAGTTCGATTGGGCTACGACTGAATATCTCGACTGCTCCTGCTGCTTCGAGCACCTCGGTAGCCTTTGCAATTGAAAAATTTAACATTTTGTTTGTGTTGTCACTGATTGTGTAATCAATTTTTGGCGAAGGTATACCATGGGAATCAGTGAGAATGGAATCGAGTGTGACAGTATTTTTCTCTTCAGGGAGATCTTCACAGATACCCTGAAGAAAGGTCATATGATTAAATAAACGACGATAGTCCTGATGATGATTAGGCCCCCAACTGATCTTGTCCAAGTCCATACCGATAAGGCCTGTACCGACTGGCCCATATCCACGAATACTTTCATAGATATAACCACGAACGAAACCTCTTGATAAATCCGTCTCATAAAATTCGTGGCTCCATAAAGAATTGTGCGGGCCAATATAACTATCGACAGCGTTCTCAAATATTCCATAAGTCGCTGAATAGGGATGACACATAAAGTTCTTACCAACTAACCCTGAATTATTGGCTAATCCGTCGGGGAACAAATGTGATGTGGAATTCAACAGCAGCCGGGGAGTGCCAATCCCGTTGCATGCCAGTATCACCACTTCTGCCTGCTGATGGCATTCATTTCCCTCTTTATCGTAAAAAATAACGCCTGACGCCATCCCGTTCGAATCAACGGTGATTTCTCTCACTCTGCATCTAGCCCATACCTCTGCACGATTGTTAACTGCATGGCGCCAATAGGTAATATCCGTACTAGCTTTTGCGCCTTGAGCACAACCACTTGCGCACGCTCCAAGATTGATGCATTGAGCTCTATCGTCGTATGGTAGGGTTGCTATTGCATTGTCAGATGGCCACCAGTGCCACCCTAGTTTATTGAATCCATGCGCCAGAGCTTCTCCAGATTTTCCCAATGGGAGTGGAGGCAAAATTGCTGGCTTTTCTGGATACGCAGGATCTCCCGCTAAAGATGCTACGCCCATCATCCTATCATTTTGATCATAAAATGGTGACAACGTTTTGTAATCTATGGGCCAATCATCGGCAACGCCATCCAGAGTTTTTACACGAAAATCAGATGGATGGAGTCTCGGAAAATGTGCCGCATATAATATTGTACCGCCACCGACTCCATTAAAATTTGCAGCCTTAATTGGAGTGCCAGTATCGTTTATCGGATAATCGGTTGATCTTTGCCTGATATTAGGACTATAACTGAAGTCATCGCGCGCCTCCCAATCTCTCCCATTACTTGGATAGTTGGAAGAATTCATCCAGTCACCCTGCTCAAGACATACGATTCGCATACGTGTTTCAGCAAGACTCCATGCGATCGCCGCTCCCGACGCACCAGCCCCTATTATTAGAACATCAACCGGATCTTTCACCCTAACGCCCCTAAGCTTCAGTACTAAAAGTGCTCGTGAAGGAGCAACCAAGTCAATATTGTAGCAAAATCTATAATTTATCCGAAAAGTTTGATTAGGCAAAGAAATCTAATGAAAGATGTAACCATAGCTAGTTATATGCTTTGATTGGTCGAATGAGCAATACTGTTTGTTATGGTCATAAAATTTCTATAGATTAGAAAGCTAACCATTTATTTAATAGCCCATAAAGACTAAAGTAGCTACTATGAAGTCTACAAACAATGCTTCCAGTACAGGTGAGATGAAACCATTCGATGGTATTCGTGTAATTGATTTTACACATGTTTTGGCTGGGCCATCGGCAACATATCAATTGGGCGTCCTTGGCGCTGACGTTATAAAAGTAGAGTTCCAACATGAACCGGATATGATGCGCAATGAAAGCCAGAGCCCAGAAATGGCAAAGCAAGGCCGTGGAACCGAATTCATTTGTCAAAATGGCAATAAGCGGTCGTTATCTCTTGACTTAAAGACTGACTCGGGACTTGCTATAACTAAAAGACTTATTGAAAGTGCCGATGTACTCGTCGAAAACTATCGCTATGGAGTGATGACTCGCTATGGGCTAGGCTACGATGACGCTCGTGCGCTTAACCCAAGCGTCATATATTGCTCTTTAACAGGATTCGGGCATAGTGGTCCCAAAGCCTCTCATCCAGCATATGATGTTGTCATTCAGGCTTATTCTGGTTTAATGGCCGCTAACGGATCAGCAGAGAACGAAAAATCGCCGGTACGGGTGGGGCCAGCAATTCTTGATTACGGAACTGGGGCCTATGCTGCTTTTGCGATCTCATCCGCCCTTTTTCAAAGATCGCGAACAGGATTAGGCCAATTCATTGATGTATCCATGTCAGATGCCGCTCTTATGCTCATGTCAAACTCTGTGATGGTTACGCAATGCCGAGACCAAGCTCCGCCTCCATATGGCAATATGCATCCAGTAAAAGTTGGTTATTCGGCGTATTCGACAGCCAAAGGTTTTTTGATGCTCGGTGCCTTTACATTTAAACAGCTTCGCAATTTATGTCGCACTATTGGACTAGAAAGACTCGCTGATTCATTATCTGAGGTAAATAATGAGAGTCTAATCGCTCGTTACGATGAGTTAGTGAAAAACATACAAGAGGCATTAGCAAAAAAAACGGCTGATGAATGGGAAATTATCCTTAATGAAGCCGGCGTACCTGCAGCGAGAGTTCGACGTATAGATGAGACTCTAAACAGTGACCAGGTCAAATCAAGACAGGTGCTAAAGGAGTTTGATGAGATACCCGAAACTGGTAAGCCTCTAAGCGTTCCGGTCGCAGCCTTCCAATATCAACATGGTGGGCCATCAGTGACTCGTCAATCTCCACGACTTGGAGAACATACTTTAGAAATACTGATAGAGATGGGCTATACATCCTCCGAAATTGAAAACTTTGTTAGTAGTGGTGCCATCTACCATTTGCAAACCTCTAATGATAATGAAAACTGACGATGGATAGCCCTAAAATCCAAGCTAACAGAAAACGTGGGGGCTCAAGGCGACTAAAAAAGAAACATCGGTCACAGGTAACTCCTCAAATTATCCCAGGAGTCCGACGGGAGATTCCAACCTATGATTTGGCCACTGAGGAAGGTTTAGATATTATCGAAGAAAAAGCGTCATGGATCCTTAAAGAGGTAGGAGTCGAATTCCGTGGTGATCCTCGCGCCCTAGATCTTTGGAGAGGCGTTGGTGCAGATGTAAAAGATGAGCGTGTTCGATTTGATCAGGGTTTAGTACAATCGATCATAAAGAAAACGGCAAAAAGAACTTTTACGCAACACGCGCGAAATCCCGCACGATCACTTGAAATTGGTAACAACAATGTGGTTTTTGCTCCTGCTTATGGGATGCCGTTCGTGCACGATGCAGATCGAGGGCGTCGGTATGGAACGATTTCTGATTTTCAGAACTTAATCAAGCTAACTTATAGTTCTCCCTGGCTTCACCACTCGGGGGGAACAATATGTGAACCAGTGGATCAACCCGTCAATAAACGACATCTCGATATGGTCTATGCTCATCTCCGATTTTCGGATAAACCATTTATGGGCTCTGTTACGGCTCCAGAAAGGGCAGAAGACTCGATTAATATGGCACGAATTGCGTTCGGGAACGATTATGTAGCTCGTAACTGTGTAATTATGGGCAACATTAATATGAATTCTCCCCTAGTGTATGATCAAGCAATGTCTGGAGCCCTGCGTGCTTATTCCAGGGCAAACCAATGTCCAGTCATCGTGCCATTCATTCTTGGTGGGGCGACAGGACCAGTGTCGATGGTGGCGTGTGTTGCACAATCTCTTGTTGAAGTAATGGTTGGAGTCGCGCTCGGACAACTTGAAAAACCGGGATCTCCGGCGGTATTTGGAAATTTTTTAACTAGTGTCAATTTAAGAACTGGGTCCCCTACTTTCGGTACACCAGAACCCGCGCTAGGATCATTTATCGCCGCCCAATTAGCGCGACGAATAGGCCTTCCTCTACGATGTAGTGGCGCTTTTACTTCTTCAAAATTACCAGATGCACAGGCAATGCAGGAAAGTGTCACGTCTCTTCAAACTGCTCTGCTCTGTGGGGCAAATTTCGTTCTACACGCGGCGGGCTGGTTAGAAGGCGCCTTAACAATTGGTTATGAAAAATTAGTCCTCGATGCTGACTATCTTGGAGCGGCACACACTTATTTAAAGGGCCTACCAATCGACGAAAATAACTTACCATTTGAGGCCTTTAAGGAAGTTGGTCCCGGAGGCCATTTTTTTGGATGCGCCCATACAATGGCGAACTATGAAACAGCATTTCATGAGCAGGAACTTGCTGACACAGATTCCTATGAGAACTGGTGTGATAATGGCCGACTCGATTCCATACAAAGGGCTAATCGGCACTGGAAACAAGTCTTGGCTGATTATGAAGCACCGTATTTGGATCCTAGCATTGATGAAGAGCTTCAAGATTTTATCAAAAAGAGAAAAGCATCCATGCCAGACATATGGCACTAAAAATACCTAGTCATCAGTGTAGTGTTAGTGACTAATATTTTTCATATAGGCCTTATAACGCTTCCATATTATAGGGAATGTTTCTGCAAACGTTGACTCGTTGACTAACAACATACGATCTAGCTCGCGAGGTTCTACCCATCTCCCCATCTCAATTTCTTCATAATTAAGGTTTAAAGTCGCACTGGTAATTAACTTGTATACCCACGAAAACTCCATTCCAGACTCAGGACAAGCGTCAATTTTAAACAACCGGTCGGGAGGAGCACCTAACTGAATACCAATCTCTTCCTGAATTTCCCTCACACAACAATCGTCATAGGATTCACCATCATCAACATGGCCTGCCACTGACGAATCCCATAGTCCCGGATTATTGTCTTTATATAAGCTACGCTTCTGAAGAAATAATCGTGCTTTTAAATCAAAAACTAGAATGTGGACAGACCTATGACGTAACCCCAATCGATGAACATCGTCGCGCTTCTTTGCGCCAATGACCTGATCTTCTGCATTAACAACAACTAGTAGCTCAGACTGATCAACACTCCGATGCTTATTCATGAGAAATCATTCACTCAGTGGTAGTTGATGGCGAATGCTCAGTTCTTTGCTGTGTTTTCCAATTATGATCGATCCAAACTTGTTCCTTCATTTGGGAAGACATTTCTATGCCTTTGATCATATCGGCCACTCGCTCAGCCACCATAATTGTTGGCGCATTAATATTCCCATTTGTAATAACAGGAAACACTGATGAATCTACAACTCTAAGGGATTCCAATCCTTTTACTCGACATTCGCTATCGAGTACTGCACCTGAATCCTCATCTAAACCAATTCGACATGTGCAAGATGGATGATATGCGCTTTCGCAATTTCGCCGGACCCAAGAGTCTATATCATCATCAGTTTTGACAGAACGACCAGGTTGAATTTCGACACCACAGTACTTTGACATAGCAGGTTGTGTGAAAATCTCTCGAGTTAGATGTATACACTGCCTAAATGTTTTTTTATCTGATTCTTCAGATAAATAGTTAAAGGATATTAAGGGTGAATCTGACGGCTTTCTTGAACGAATTCGAACATGTCCACGACTCGCCGGGCGTGTCGGACCTACATGCACTTGAAAACCATGTCCTTTGAATGCAGCGCGTCCATCATATCGCATAGCCCCGGGCAAAAAATGATATTGAATATCAGGCCATTCAACCCCTGCATCTGATCGGATGAAGGCGCATGATTCAAAGTGGTTGGTGGCCCCTAAACCCTTTTTAAACAAAAGCCAGTTCGCAGCAATTATTGTTTTATCAATAACTCCAATTTTTCCATTTAAGGTGATGGGCTCTTTGCATTGATGCTGAAAATATATTTCAAGGTGATCCTGAAGATTTTGCCCAACGCCTGGCAAATTCATTACACATTTAATGCCAACATTGTCCAATATTTTTTTTGGCCCAATACCTGACCGTTGAAGCAAGACCGGCGAACCAATTGAGCCACAAGAAATAATGATCTCTTGTTTTGCTGTTAGATTAAATAACTCACCTTTTCTTTGATACTCAATCCCTACCGCTTTTCGATTTCGGACAATAATTCGATTAACTAGCGCATTAGAGACGACCTTTAAATTGGGTCTATTTTCGGTTGGCCGCAAATATGCATGGGCTGTCGAGGCCCGAACGCCACGATCAACGGTCATTTGCATCGGGCCAAATCCTTCCTGTTGGTAGCCATTGTAATCATGAGTGATTGGATAACCAGCTTGTTGGCCTGACTCAATAAACGCTTTGTAGAGAGGATTTAAACGCATTTCATTTCCTAGGCAAACGGCTAACGGTCCATCGCCGCCTCGGTACGAATCTCCGCCCCCAATCCAAGTCTCAGCTTTTCTAAAATATGGTAAACATGATTGATAGTTCCAACCCGTAGCTCCCTGAGCTTCCCACTGATCGAAATCCCTGGCATGCCCTCTCACATAAACCATCCCATTAATGGAGGAAGAGCCTCCTATGCAAAAACCTCTCGGGCAATCCATAATTCTATTTTCAACAAAAGGTTCAGGTTGACTCTTAAATCCCCAATTGAAACGTTTGGTGTTCATAGGTATGGATAAAGCTGTTGGCATTTTTATTGTTACGCTCCGATCATTGCCCCCAGCTTCTAAGAGAACCACATTGTTGCTCTCGTCTTCCGTAAGCCGTGCTGCTAAAACACATCCTGCAGAGCCGGCTCCAACAATTATGTAATCTGGCTCATCCAACATTTAATCTGCTCTCCAAAGCAACCAAAATAAACCAATAATCTAGAAGTTGCATGCAAAACGAGGCTTCAGAATTCGCATTAAACCTCCCTCTGTAATGCAATTTTCACCAAACGCCACTATTTGGCATCGATACCCATGGTTCTTGTGGCGCTAATGCCAGTCCTTCTTGTAAAAGTTCAATAGAAATATTATCTGGCGAACGGACGAATGCCATTCGACCGTCTCTTGGCGGGCGATTAATGGTTACACCTTGACCCAACAATTGCTCACAAATTGCATAGATATCATGCACTTCATAGGCCAAGTGGCCAAAATTCCTACCACCTTCATAAATTTCGTCGTCCCAGTTATAGGTTAATTCTAGTTGCGCCAACTCATTGTTTGGCGCGCATAAAAACACTAAAGTATATCGACCTTCTTCGTCGTCCCTTCGACCCACTTGAATCAAACCCAACTTTTTACAATAAAAATCCAGGGACTCCTCTAAATTGCTTACCCGAACCATCGTATGTAGATATTTCATGAGCACCTCTTTTAGTTTGTGCGGCTACTAGTGCTTTCGTTTAATTAAGCCTTTCGAAAGACGCAATGCTTGCCGTAGCATAATATAATCTAGTAGCGGTTTATCAAGTCGGCGCGATCTCTGTGTCGATCTTTTGCAAGTTCAATTAACTTATGGATTAGTTCTGAATATGATAGCCCTGTGGATTCCCACAATTTCGGATACATACTAATTGGTGTGAATCCGGGCATTGTATTAACCTCATTAATGAATACCTCACCTTGAGTGTCAATCAGAAAATCAATACGAGCTAGGCCCGCGCAATCAATTGCATGGAATGCTCTGATGGCCATATTCTGTACTCGTTTTGCAACTCCTGGTGAAAGCTCTGCGGGTATCACAAGTTGGGCATTGCCATCTATATATTTCGCTTCATAACTATAAAACTCGGCGTTAGGAATAATTTCTCCTATTCCAGAAACAGATAAAGACTCATTACCAAGCAACGCGCACTCCACTTCTCGAGCCTCTTCTATTGAAGCCTCAATCATAATTTTTGTATCGTACCTTGCGGCTATGCGCATCGCGCTATTTAGGCCTGACTGTTTATATACCTTGGTTACCCCTACACTTGAGCCTAAATTTACAGGTTTAACAAAAAGTGGGTAGCCAATTTTTTCCTTTACTGAAACGGCGATCTCTTGACTCCTATTACGCCAATCTTCTCGACGGACAACTAAGTAATCTGTTTGTCTCAGACCCGCTCCTTTAAAAATAGCTCTTGATAACTCTTTATCCATACCAACAGCAGAAGACACAACTCCTGCACCCACATACGTGAGTTTGTTCAATTCGAAAAGGCCTTGAATACAACCATCTTCCCCATATGGGCCATGGAGCAAGGGAAAAATCACGTCGAAACTTGCGTCTGGGACTAAAACACCATCCATATCCATCAACTCACCAGGGTTAATTCCCAAACGGACCAGTTGCTTTGAATCATGATTCACTATTGCTGACATTAATAAGCTATCGTCAGAACCGCCGTAGGCCCATTGACCATCTCTACTTATGCCTACTAAAACTGGGGTATATCTGTTTCGATCGAGCGCTTTGTACACTGAACGGGCGGAAATGACAGATATCTCGTGCTCTGCCGATTGCCCTCCAAATAAAATAAGGATCCGATTTTTTTTCATACGACAGTTAAAACAATCATATTTTTGTTTACTAGCAGCCGATCAAATTAGAGAATCATAGCGATGATTCTCTATATATTGTGCGACGTAAGTAGAAAAAATTTCCATAGTCGTCCGGGTAACTGGGCCACCTCCATCTGGGAAATGAATGCGGTGACCATCTTCTAATATAAGGCTTGCGCATGGCATGACGTCGCGAGTTGCGCTAGTAACAAAACATTCAGTCGCGTCTACGACATCCTCAACATGTATATCTGTTTCATGACTAATAACTCCATCCAATTCTAATGCCTTATGAACATGCATCTTGGTTAATCCCTTTAAGTTACCCCGACATGGCGTCTTAAGCTCATCCTTGATAACAAACCAGACATTGCTATTTGAGGCTTCCGATACATACCCTTCTTGCGTCAACATTACCGCATCATCAGAGCCCTTCGCTATAGCTTCATTTACAGCCATTATATTATTAAGATAATTTCCGCCTTTTATATTTGGATCGAGCGCGGTGACAGAGTTTCTTCTTGTTGTAGGAATCATCATATTCAATCCAACACTGTAAAGGCTTGTTTTCCAAATCGGTGCTTCTTTCACTATTACGACATAACGTGTTTTGAGATCTCTTGATGGTACTAGATCAAGAGGGCCTTCCCCTCGAGTTATCTGGAAACGCACATACAGACGGCTTTTTCTAGTTGCTCCAGTATTAGCAACAGTCCTTCGTATTTGTTTGATAAGCTCAACTCGGTCTTGATCAATATGCATTTCAATAAGGCGTGCAGAATTTTCCAGTCGATTGAAATGATCGCTGAGAAACAAAGGAATTCCATCTTCGGTACGAAAGGTCTCATAAACTGAATCACCATATAAAAACCCTCTATCCACCACCGGAATGGTAGCCTCGCCCATTGTCGACACAACACCATCAACATTAATCATAGGTTTCACACGTTCCATGAAATATCTCCTCGTCAATTTAATCATGTATACATCATAAAATGCTTGCCGTAAAACAATCTCGGTTTTTATTTTCACCCACGCCTTATTTTCAATGATTTTCTGAACTTTTTATGTCATTCGATAGGAGAGTGGATTACGGCTAGAATGCGATAATAAAATTTCACACAAATTCTTAAATGCAACCACTACAAATCAAGACCATGGCCAAGGGTGTCTGTCTATTAAACGGTGTGATTTGAGGCCTTTGCTAGACACCACTACGACCATTAGAAGCTAACGGTTTTAGCGAGTTCGTAGCAACAAGTATTTTGTACCTAAATCCGTTAAAAATTGAATTGCCCATCCTGATTTTTAATTGGAAGAATATTTGATCTGGGAATGCCTCTTCAATTTGATTGCAATAACAACTGGATTAGGAGTAGTGCTTTATTCAAATGCCTTCTACTTTAACGATACAGTCAGAGTGATATTTCTTTTTAATCTCACACCTATTGTGAGGCACATTACTCACAGGAATCTTCCTAAAAAACGTTGAGTGAAGTCAATTTATTTCAATTATTCTTCTGTTTCTAGGCCTTCTGGTAGTTTTCGATGTTGATCAGATTTTTCCTAACCCGAAAATATAGGGACTGGATAGCGTTAGCTTCTGGATTTTTTGCGCTATTTCTGCTTATGCAATAGGACGGGGACAAAATCTTCTACCAATTTACACGGTGTCCTACTGGATGTTTTGGACATTGATTTTTTCTAGGCTAATGTCAGTTTTTCCAATCTTTGTGGAACACGCATATCCAACTTTAAATGCTTCAAGCTATAGGCTTTTTCGGCCGATAACCTTTCCCATCTATTCATTCTGCCGGGGGTCCATTTAATATCATGGGGTGTCCTATTTCTGAATCCTGGGGTAGTTTAAATCTTATTTATGGCTGAAATAAATTAGGTGTCAACAGTGCGAGCCCGGTTAAAAATAAAATGCCTGGCGGTGTCTTACTTTCACACGGGGAGACCCCGCACTATCATCAGCGCTGAGCGTTTTCACTTCTGAGTTCGGAATGGGATCAGGTGGTACCCGCTCGCTATTGCCGCCAGGCAAAATAGTTGTCGCTCAGGCTTAATCGCCTTGAGCGACAATATATTAGGTAGTGATACAACGATGTTAAGCATACCAACAAGATTTGGTTAGTCTTTTTGGGTGTTATATGATCAAGCCTCACGGGCAATTAGTACGGGTTAGCTACATGCATTACTGCACTTCTACATCCCGCCTATCAACGTCGTAGTCTTCG
>PBJL01000016.1 GCA_002721105.1 Acidiferrobacteraceae bacterium
AATATTCGCTAAAACCGTTCTACCCCTAATTAAAAAAACATAGTAAAATAGCCGAAAAATACCGAGCGTCCCCTTCGTCTAGCGGTTAGGACACCGCCCTTTCACGGCGGCAACAGGGGTTCGATTCCCCTAGGGGACGCCACTATTTTCTTGAAAACCGACAAGACCGATATCTTTTTTAACTCGCTTTGAATAACTCCTGATAGGCTCAAATCTTCTTGTTTATTTTGCAACAAAATTGGTTACCAGTTTTTCTAATATTTGTACTCTTGCTGTTCGGGTCGGCGAAAGCTGAGGTCGTCAAGAGTCCATCTGATCATCGTGATTATGTAGCTCGTGAATTGACCAATGGACTAAAAGTTTTGCTAATTTCAGATCCAAATACCGATAAATCTGCAGCGGCTCTCGATATTAAAGTTGGAAGTGGAGATGACCCACAAAATCGTCAAGGGTTGGCTCATCTTTTAGAGCATATGTTATTCCTTGGAACCGAACGCTATCCAGAGCCGGGCGAATATCAAGCTTTTATAACAAAACATGGAGGTAGTAATAATGCGTATACGCTACCAAATCATACTAATTATTATTTTGATATTGAGGCTGAATTTCTTCAGGAGGCGTTGTTACGTTTTTCTGATTTTTTTGTGTCACCGATGTTCAATCCAGTGTTTGTCAAGCGTGAACGTACTATTGTTGCTGCAGAATTTAGTTCAAAACTCCAGTCAGATGGAAGACGCTTTATAGCAGCGCGTCGTCAAGCTTTTAACCCATTGCATCACGAATTCGGTTTTGCAGTTGGTGATGAAAAAACATTAGCCGATCGCGAGGGAGAATTAGTTCGGGATGATCTCATCGAATTTTTCAATCATCACTACAAAGCAAATCGTATGACGCTAGTAGTTTTAGGTCAGGAATCTACGAAGGTTCTAGGTGACTGGGTAGAGAAGTTTTTCGGAGATATTCCAAGTCAAATGGAAACAAGCCAAAACAACGAGGTATCGATCTATTCGGAATCAACGTTGCCTCTTATCCAAAAAATCAAGCCGATCAAAGAAATTAGACAAGCCGTTTTTTCTTTTTCGATACCATCAGTAACAACTCGCTATCCTGAAAAACCTCTTTCCTATATTGCGAATCTTTTAGGCCATGAAGGGGAAGGCTCACTTCTGGCGGCTCTAAAAAAGCGCGGGTGGGCAGAGGCATTGTCGGCTGGAGGTGGACTTAGTTATGAAAAATATGGAACTTTCGAAGTAAATATTTCGTTAACGAAAACGGGACTACAAAACTACGAAAATATTGGTGATTTATTATTTCGGGCAATCCGCGAAATTGAGAATAATGGCGTAAAGTCATGGATATTTGACGAGCAAAAGCAGCTAGCTGAAATGAATTTTCGTTTTCGCGAAGATGTAGAGGCATACACTCTAGTTCGTGCATTTGCATCTCGTATGCATAGATTTCCTATCAAAGATCTTTACTACGCTCCATATCGTTATGACAGCTTTAACCGTGACTTAATACTATATTATTTAGCTTACTTGCAGCCTCGTAACTTGCATTTATTACTGCTTGGGCCTGAGCTTGAGACTGATCAGATAGAGAAATATTATGGGGTTGAGTATAGTTTAGAAGCCGCTCCCTCCACTCTGATCAATGGTTGGAACACCCCATTATTTTATAAGGATTTATATCTGCCACCACGTAATCCTTTTATCCCCACGGATCTTGTGATTCGCCAAGGAGATAAGCAAACGCAAAAACCTCAATCTCACCAAGTAGCTGATGGTTTTACACTTTGGTTTCATAATGATTCTTCCTACGATGCACCTCGCGGAAATTTCTTCATAAGTGTTAGGTCACCAATGTCTCGGTTAACTGCTGAGGAAGCCATATTGACAGAGTTGTACACCGAGATAGTAATTGATCAGCTTAGTGAATTTTCTTATCCAGCTCAGCTAGCAGGACTGAATTATGAACTTTATGATCACCGTAGGGGTTTTAGTTTCAAGATATCAGGTTACACAGATAAGCAAGATGCTTTGCTAAAAAAGATTGTGCAGGCACTTAATTCTCCAGAAGTGAGCCCCGAGCGTTTTGACCGACTGCGAACCGATCTGATTCGACGATTACGCAATTTTTCACGCGAACCACCCTACGCTCAAGGATTAAGTGATTTGCGACGTTTATTGCTTGAAAATGCCTGGTGGCCGGAGCAACAGATTAGCATTGCACAAAATCTAACTCATACACAACTTATTAATCATATTCCTAATTTATTGGCAAAGTTGGAGGTGGTTGGTCTGGCTCATGGTAGTTATAGTAAAGAAGAAGCACTAGTTCTCGCAGAAATTGTGAACCACGAACTGATACACGGACGAGATATCGTTTCGGTTCCCCATGCAGATGCTGTGCGTATCAAGAACGGAGAAACATATTATCGTACTTTGAACATTGATCACCCTGACTTCCTAACAATCTTATATGCGCAAGCTAAAACAATGAGCATCGATGAGAGAGCACGGTTTTATCTTGCTGGCCAACTTTTTAATGCTCCATTTTATCAGCGACTACGAACAGAACAGCAAATGGGGTACTTCGTTTTTTGTGGAGCCATAGACATAATGGAGGTTCCAGGATTTGTATTAGTCGTGCAGTCACCGGATAAGCATCCCAATGAGATTGAAGCGGCAATATTCCAGTTTCTAGAAGATTTTGAAAAATCTATGGAGAATATGGAGGAATTAGAATTTATTGAGCACCGTACTAGTTTAGTTAAAGATATTATGAAAGTTGAGGAGAAGCTGAGAGATCGAAGTGGCCGGTACTGGACAGAAATAGATAGGGAGCATTACACCTTTGAAAGTCGAGAAAATTTGACTGAGGCTGTAACGAATATATCATTTGCTGATTTTCAGGATTTCTTTTTGAATTCGATCATACATCCAAATGTTTCGCGAATAGTTATTAGAAGTTATGGCAAGTCGGGTGATAAGAAAATGAGAAGATCTGATAAAGAAATTGTCGATCCGATGGTGTTTCGGTCTCAAATGACTAGATTCGTAAATTGATACTGGGTTTCTTAATTAACACTAAAAATTGTTTTTTACAGCAACATCATGAATCATTTAAATCGCTTAGCTACGGACGTGGGAAAACTAGCAAAACAAAGAGGATATAAAATTGCTACTGTTGAGTCTTGTACCGGAGGCTGGCTAGGCAAAGCCCTTACCGAGATAGTCGGCAGCTCTGAATGGTATGAGGGTGGTTTTATAACGTATAGCAATGCGTCAAAAATGCAACTTGTTCAAGTAGACGAGGCTGTGATTCAAGAATCAGGTGCAGTCAGTGAGTCGGCGGCTATCGCTATGGCAAATGGTGCACTCAAAAATACGCAAGCTGATGTAGCAGTAGCTATAACCGGGATAGCGGGCCCAGGCGGAGGGACAATTGAAAAACCCGTTGGAACTGTGTGGTTTGCTTGGGTAATCCGAGACAAGAGCAGTAAAACTGATCATCATGTATTTGGTGGTAATAGGGTAGTGGTACGTGAACAGAGCGTGGCAAGAGCCTTATCTGGATTGATATCGTTATTTTAAAGCGTGTTTTTCCCTAATTAGCAACTTAAAAAATGCTCCTCCTCTCGCAAAAACAGCAGTCTTTGACTAGGCTGATGGTATGGGGTATGAAATAATAATGGTGGTGGGATCGACCGTGAGCTAACGTTTCTGATCAGGAAGTTGTCTGGTCATGAAAGCTCATAGGTCGGCTCTATAGGCTCATCTGGTGCGACACTTACCAGACAATACTAGCGACTATATTACGGATAAAACAGAGGTTGAACTGATGGACGAAAATAAACAAAAAGCACTTGACGTGGCGTTAGGTCAGATTGAGCGCCAATTTGGCAAGGGGTCGGTTATGCGGCTAGGGGATGCTCAAGTTGGGGACGATGTGCATGCTATATCCACTGGTTCTCTGGGCCTTGATATTGCGCTTGGTATCGGTGGACTACCGCGTGGCCGGGTCGTTGAAATTTATGGTCCAGAATCATCAGGAAAAACTACCCTGACCCTGTCGGTGGTGGCTGAAGCGCAAAAAGCTGGTGGCGCGGCAGCTTTTATAGATGCTGAACATGCACTAGATCCCGCATATGCAGAGAGACTGGGTGTTAATGTTGAGGAACTGCTCATCTCTCAGCCCGATACTGGGGAGCAAGCTCTGGAAATCGTGGATATGTTAGTTCGATCTACAGCAATTGATGTAATAGTGATAGATTCAGTTGCGGCTTTGACACCTAAAGCAGAAATCGAAGGTGATATGGGTGATTCTCACGTTGGATTACATGCTCGCCTTATGTCCCAGGCGCTTCGCAAATTAACTGCAAATATCAAACGATCAAATACGATGGTGATTTTTATTAATCAAATTCGTATGAAAATAGGTGTCATGTTTGGAAATCCAGAGACAACAACAGGTGGAAATGCATTAAAATTCTACTCATCAGCTCGTTTGGATATTCGGCGAATAGGCGCCGTAAAAAAAGGTGAGGAAGTGCTCGGGAATCAAACCAGAGTCAAAGTCGTAAAGAATAAAGTAGCCCCCCCTTTTAAAAAATGCGAATTTGATATTATTTACAACGAAGGCATTTCAAAAGAGGGAGAGATTATTGATATGGGTGTCGAGCACAATATAGTAGAGAAGTCCGGGGCCTGGTATTCATATAATGGGGAACGCATTGGGCAAGGTCGAGACAATGTCCGAGAATTTCTTAAAGAGCATGCTGACATATCGAAATCTATTGAGTCCGCGGTGCGGGAGCGCGTCGGGCTGTTAGAGGTACCTGCTAGTAAAGAACAAGAAACTGTTCCTGGAGAGACTGTTGAGACCTAATGTCGAGCTGTGATCCTGAGGAAGAGGTAGCGATTCGAGCTTCCGCCATGCGGCTCTTAGCAAGGCGGGAGCATAGTAGGTTGGAATTAAAAAATAAGTTAGAAAACCGGGGATTTGAAGAGATTGCGGTTTCTACACTATTGGATAGACTTGAAAACGAAAACCTCTTATCGGACAAACGTTTTACTAGATCTTTCATTGAAAACCGATCTCTGACCGGTTATGGGCCGAATCGTATTCGTTTTGAATTAGCGAATCGAGGGGTTTCGCGAGCTGTTGCTAATGATTTGATAGAAGAGGCAAACATTGATTGGAATCAATGTAGTTTAGATCTAATGCAAAAAAAATTTGGCACCGATAAACCGGAAAATTTTTCAGACTGGGCAAAAAGGGCACGTTATCTTGAGCAGCGAGGGTTTGAGTTGGATGAGATTCATTTTGCGATCGGTAAATTTTCGTAGGCAAGACGTTGATTAAACTATTTATATAACTAAGCATCTGCCATGAAAACACATGAGATAAGAAATTCATTCCTAAAGTTTTTTGAGGATCATGACCATAAAATAATTGAAAGCAGTTCACTGGTGCCGAAGAATGATCCGACCTTGTTGTTCACCAATGCAGGAATGGTTCAATTCAAGGATGTCTTTTTAGGCGAAGATAGCCCACCTTATGCTAGGGCCGTCACTGATCAGCGTTGTGTGCGTGCCGGTGGCAAACACAATGACTTAGAGAATGTGGGATACACAGCTCGACACCACACATTTTTTGAGATGCTAGGGAACTTTAGTTTTGGGGATTACTTTAAGCGTGAGGCCATAGGCTATGCGTGGGAATTATTGACCAATGGGTTTGGATTGCCGCCAGAAAAACTATGGGTAACAGTATTTGAGGAAGATGACGAGGCAGCGGATATTTGGTTGAATGAGATAGGTATTTCCAGTAAGCGTTTTTCGAGAATAGGAGCAAAAGATAATTTCTGGGCTATGGGTGACACCGGTCCATGTGGTCCGTGCAGTGAAATCTTTTTTGATCATGGCAATGAGGTGGCAGGCGGCCCTCCAGGATCTCCTGAGGCGGAGGGCGATCGATATGTTGAGATTTGGAATTTAGTGTTTATGCAATATAGTCGTAACGCTGAAGGACATGATAGCGTTTTACCTCAACCATCTGTTGATACAGGATTGGGCCTTGAAAGATTAGCGGCAGTTCTGCAAGGTGTTCACAGCAATTATGAAACAGATTTGTTCGTCTCACTCATTGAGAAAACTGCAAATATCTTGAATACGGATCAGCTTAATGATCACTCCCTGAAGGTCATCGCGGATCATATTCGTTCGACCTCCTTTCTGGTTGTAGATGGTGTAATTCCTTCAAATGAAGGTAGGGGCTATGTTTTGCGGCGGATCATCAGACGCGCTATTCGTCATGGTTACCGTTTAGGCTGTCGGGAGCCATTTCTGCAAAAGTTAGTTGCTCCTCTTGCTGCTGAAATGGGAAATGCGTATCCTGAGCTTACTAAGAAAATCCAGCATGTTGAGGGTATCTTGCTTCAAGAGGGCGAAAAGTTTCTTGACACATTAGAACAAGGGATCCGCATTTTAGATCAGGAAATCACAGGGTTAACGGGAAAGATAATACCTGGAGAAATTGTGTTCCGACTCTATGATACATATGGTTTTCCAGCAGATCTCACAGCAGATGTCGCGCGTGAACGGGGCTTGAAGTTAGATATGCCTGCATTTGATTGCGCAATGAAAGATCAGCGAGAGCGAGCTCGAGCGGCAAACCAGTTTCAATTAGGTGAATCCGTAGACATCAGTGTATCTGATGCCACTGAATTCTTGGGCTACGATACTTTAAATTCAAATGGCAAAGTTTCAGCTATTTTGTTTGATGGTCAAGAAGTCGAAATTTTAAATCCTGGGGAAGCAGGTTGGTTGATTCTTGATCAAACACCATTTTATGCTGAAGCAGGAGGGCAGGTGGGTGATCAAGGGCAAATTTACGCTAAAGATTCGACGTTCAGAATTAATGGTGCTCGCTACGTCTCAAATAAGGTAATAGCTCATGTCGGAGTTATGGAAAAGGGATCTATTCGTGTTAAGGACCAAGTAACAACGTCTGTTAATTCTGAATCACGGCGATCCACAATGAGCCACCATTCCGCTACTCATTTGTTGCATGCCGCTCTGCAGGAGACAATAGGCCAGCATGTCGAACAAAAGGGTTCTTTAGTGGAGCCTAATCGTTTGCGATTTGATTTTTCCCATTCTGAACCGATAGAGAAGGAGGTTCTGGACAAAATTGAAAAGCGTGTGAATGACGAAATTCGACTTAACCATGAGGTAGTTACTCGCGCAATGGATATTGATGATGCTAAAGCTGAGGGCGCTGGAGCTTTATTTGGTGAAAAATATGAAAAAATTGTTCGGGTGGTAGGTATGGGAACTTATTCACTGGAACTATGTGGTGGTACGCATGTGCAGCGCACAGGTGATATCGGAACCTTTCGTATAATTGCTGAATCGGGAGTGGCAGCTGGAGTTCGCCGAATTGAGGCAGTAACAGGAGAATTTGCCAGATGCCACGCAGCAGAAGAAAGCGCTTTGCTTAGTAGGCTTTCTGAAATCATTCGCACAAGTATTCGTGAGCTTGAGCCAAAAGCGTTACAGCTGCAAAAGGAAAATCGAGAGTTGCATCGTAAGATTGCGGAACTTCAGGAAAAAATTGCGCTTGGGGAAGCCGGCTTAGAGGCTCCCGAAGTGCAAGTTATTGGTGATGTTTCCTTGATTGTCTTAAGAAAGGATGGTGTTGAAGTTGCTGTATTGAGAGCGTTACTCGACAAGCTTCGTGATCAATTAAACTCAGGCATTATAGTAGTCGGTGGTGTGCGAGAAGGCAAAGCGACGTTGTTGGCTGGTGTAACTGCTTCATTAACCAATCTATATCCAGCGGGTAGTTTAATAGCTCATTTGGCGCCAATTGTTGGAGGTCGAGGAGGCGGTAAACCAGATATGGCGCAAGGCGGAGGTACAGAGGTGAATAAAATCGATGAGGCACTTTCTGCCGTAACGGAATGGATAATAAGTCAACAGCATTGATCATAGGTTAAAAAAAGTTGCCAACCTTATTAAAAAACTTTTTCTTTGGGAATGTACATCGATATGACTCTTGTAGTTGAGAAATATGGCGGAACTTCTGTTGGTACATTGAAGCGAATTCGCTCAATAGCGGATCGTATTGCCGTAGCTCGCACTAATGGTGATCAATTGGTAATCGTTGTTTCAGCAATGGCGGGAGAGACAGATCGCTTAACGGATCTTGCAAATGGTATCCTTTCACAATCTAGTAATGATTCGAAGAATATTCAGTATAGAGATGACGAATCAACTAAAGATAATTTTCGGGAGCTTGACGTGCTTTTAGCGACAGGTGAGCAAGTGACGATCTCACTTTTAGTTCTTGCACTTCAGTCACTCAGAATTGATGCGAAGTCTTATACAGGGGGCCAGATTCCAATACGAACAGACTCAGTACACGGGAAAGCACGCATTCTTGAAATTGATCCTGCCAATGTTCATTCAGATTTAGCAGAAGGTCGGGTAGTGGTAATTGCCGGTTTTCAAGGAGTCGATGACCGCGGAAATATAACAACTTTAGGAAGGGGCGGTTCTGATACAACAGCCGTTGCTATGGCGGCCGCACTTAACGCAGATGAATGTCGTATTTATACGGATGTAGATGGTGTTTATACGGCTGATCCGCGCATTGTCCCAACTGCACGTAGGTTAGAACAAATCACGGTGGAAGAAATGCTTGAGTTATCAAGCTTAGGAGCGAAAGTATTACAGACGCGTGCTGTAGAATTCGCTGGTAAGTATCAGGTGCCTTTGAGAGTCCTTTCTTCGTTTGAAGTTGGATCAGGCACGCTCATCACAAACAAGGTCGGAAACATGGAACAACCCCTAATTGCAGGTATTGCCTATAACGGAGATGAAGCAAAATTAACTATCCGTGGAATACCAGATCAGCCTGGCGTAGCCTCTCGAATTTTTGGGCCTATCTCGGAGGCTCATATAAATATTGACATGATAATTCAGAATGTTGGTTTGGATGACAGCACAGATCTAACCTTCACTGTGAAACGAGACGAGTATGCCGAAGCTCGATCCATCCTTGTTGAGATAGCCAAAGAGCTAGGCGCAAAAGATGTAGTTGGAGATGATACCTTAGCTAAAGTTTCCATTGTAGGGGTCGGAATGCGATCGCATGCAGGTATTGCTTCTACAATGTTTGATGTTTTGGCTAAAGAAGGCATAAATATTGAAATGATTTCCACATCTGAGATAAAAATATCCGTAGGGATTGCTGATCAGTATTTAGAGCTTGCTGTTCGGGCTTTACACGCAGCATTTGGGCTAGATTTGGTTCCTTCCGAGGATCCGCTAGAGCCAGCAGCGGTATAGTCATAAAGAGTCGAAAAAAGAACAAGTCCTTGCTTCTAATTGATGATATTTTTTCAATTTATAATTAAATTTCCCATATAACAGGACCCTCCACAACTTCGACCGGGTTGTTTAAAATGGATTCCATGCGATCTCTTAAACCCTTCACATTTTTTATCGCGTCGTCCGCCGATTGCTTTGTATCGTAGGCACCTATCATAATTGATTTTCCATTTGCTATCCGTGCAGTTCTCCCATATACCAAGCCTGGAAGTGACTGCATTTCAGCGCGCGCAGAATTTAACCATTCAATTACGTCGGTTTCATGATCTGGATCATACGAAAAAGTTGTGATTCGATAGTACATGGCTTAACCTCGATAAAGACATTTTAGATATATTTGTATCGTACATTGTAACTGAAGAGAAAAAAATAACTAAATAACTAAATTATGATTGACCCATCACATTTTGATTTTGAGGTCCTTGTCCGAGATTTCCGACAGGCGGCAGTAAGTAATAATGCAATGTCGGTAGTTGAAAGTATCATGATTAATGCAATTAAATATTTAAAACGCACAAATAAAAAAGTACAAAAATTTATCTCAAATGATGTGATGCTATATGAAGATGAATCCGTCTCGATATGGCATTGTTGTTTTACACCGGGACTAACTNCCCCGCCACATGATCATCAGATTCCTGCCATTATTGGTATATATCGAGGAGTTGAGCGCAATGAATTTTATGAGTTGTATGCACCCAACAAGATTCAAAAGACCAGTGAAGCTATAATATCGGCTGGAGAAACACTGCAGATTGGCCCGCATACCATTCATAGTGTGGGGTGTCTAGCTAATCAACCCTGTTATGGTATTCATGTCTATTTAGGAAAACTTACTGGCGTTAGGCGCTCTCTTTTTGATTTAGCTATGGGCGAGAGGATACCCTATACTGAAGAAGCTTATAGTCGTTTGATGACGCCTGATGTGTTGAGCAATTGAGCTTACCATGTTTAATAATCAATTACCTCGTGAATTACCCTTTACTAAGTGACAAATAAATCGGAAAATATAAATGATAGCAGCTACTGTCCCGCCACCAATAATGATCCCGAAGACGGTCATCCATATAACTGCTGCGATATCCATAATGGGTATGCTACCAATTTCTCCCACATGAATTCAAAAAAAATTTACAATAAGAGTTCGTTCGTTTGCCATTCAGAATATGAATTCCTAGTCGATGCCTAAATCTCTGGGCGACGCCATAGCGTAGCTAACCATGGTTGCTCGGAGCGTGGTTTATTTTTTGGTCGATAGTAGTGTTCTAATTCATCAAAGCCTGCATCAATGACATACGCTCTCCAGGTCTTCTGATCTAAGAATGAACAATACCGACCTGCAGAAAAATGTTCTATATTTTCCCCTCGAGGATTGGAACAGAACAAAACACCGCGTGGTTTTAGACATGCATACAATTCTCTCAAGACACGTGGGAGTTCCTGTGTTGGTACATGGAATATAGATGCGTTAGCAAAAATCCCATCAAAGAAGAGATCAGGGAGTTCTAGGCGCAGAAAGTCCTGATGCCAGACTTCACAGCTAGCATACTTTCTAGCCATATCTGCAAATGCTTTGCAGCCATCGATGCCGATTACGTTATGGCCCAAGCGTAAAAAGTCCACCAGATCTCTTCCAGGTCCACACCCAAAGTCCAGAATTGAAAAGGGTGGTTCGCTTTCAATATTGCCGAGCAATGCTTGTATATTTTGCGTAACATCATGATCCTGAGTACTGTTCCAAAAGGAGTCTGCATGCATTGTATAGTGTTGTAGAGTTGTTTTGCTTAAAGCTCTTAGATCCTCTAACGTTAACTTGCGTAAGGCTTTCATAGAAAACATTGTACTATCATTGTGCATTCTTTTTTCTCTTCTCACATTTGCCCATATAAATTGTTTCGAGACAGTGCCTCTTGGTGTGCGTCTTGCTCATCTATGATTCAACACCCGAAACGTTAAAAATTGCTAACACCTTTGACCCTGCAAATGGAACTGGTGCAGGGATCATCAGTGAGACTTGACTTTCCGGAGCCATTAGCGCCAGTTAGGCCTATCCTTTGGCCTGAAAATACATCAAGGTTCACATTTTCCAACAACAGGCGACTACCACGTCTCAGGGAAAGGTCGGTGATTTTCAACATGACAAAGATGCAGAATCCAAGAGGAACAGTCAGTAGTCGATTAACTGTGGTAGAAATACGGATGCATTTGTTCCCAATTAAAGGCGACGGCTCTCACTGTGTTCCATGACCGAATCATTTTTCTGTGGTCGGCTATTCCGTATACGACGATCTAGCCATAAAAACGGACCGGACATAAAATAGGTAGCGGTAATCAAAAATATTACCCACGGCGGATCAAAGGAGATAAGCACAAACACAAAAATAATAAGAAGGAACCCCGCAAAGGGAACACGGCCCTTGATGTCTATATCCTTAAAGCTACGGTATGGCAACCTGCTGACCATTGCCAATGCCAGTGCCAACATTGTAACCATCCCAACTATCGTTACCCAAGATCCCTGGATTGTGTGGATATCGGCAATCCAGATGCCAGACGCAACAACAGCGGCGGCCATCGGGCAGGGCATACCTTCAAAATATTTATTATCTCGCGTTTTTTGAACGTTGAATCGAGCTAGACGAAGTGCAGCAGTAGCAACAAAAATAAACGTAATTAGCCAACCGGCGCGACCTACTGTATTAAGTGCCCATTCATAAATAATCAGAGCAGGTGCCAATCCAAACGCAATAACGTCAGCTAGGCTATCGTATTCTTTACCGAAATCGCTTTCGGTGCCAGTAATCCTTGCTACACGGCCATCTAGCGTGTCCATAGCCATTGCAACAAAAATCCCGATTGCAGCGTAGTCAAAATTTCCTAACGTTGCTTGAGCAATAGCGACGAAACCAGCAAACAACCCACCGGTGGTGAACAAGTTGGGCAGTATGTAAATGCCCTTTTTGNGNTTATTCAATCTGGTTACGTTCTCGGTATTAGAATCGTGACTCATTCAGACTTAGACCGATTCCGGAAGGTAACCGATAATATCACTCCCTGAATCTACCCAATGACCAAGTCGAGCTTCTATACGACTTTCACAGGGTAGGTACACTTCTAAACGGGAACCAAATCGGATAAATCCGTAGCGTTGACCCCGAGATATTGGCTGACCTTCTGTGACGTAACAAAGTATTCTTCTGGCCACGAACCCAGCAATTTGGACGCTAGTCACGTCATGCCCCTCTTTGGTTCTGATCCATATTGCGTTTCTTTCATTTTTTTTCGAGGCTTTATCCAGTGCTGCGTTAAAAAATTTCCCGGCTTTATACCATCTTCCTTTGACGATTCCCTCCACCGGAGCCCGGTTTGAATGTACAGAGAAAATATTCATAAAGATGCTTACTTTAATTGCCTCCCGATTAAGATATGGATCATGAGCCGGCTCTATTGCCACGATGCGGCCATGTGCAGGTGCGACAATTGCGTGGTCGTGCTGAGGTATCTGTCTTTCGGGGTCACGGAAAAACTGAAATGTAAGTATTACTAACAACCAAAAGGGCGCCGCCCACCAAAAGCTCGAAAAATAATTAACCCCTGCCGCAATCGAAATGGCTCCTGCTATGATTGCCCATCCTTCCCTTGCGATTATCGGATGGCTCATAAGATAATTAACAAAGTGGTCCTGCTTGTTTATTCGGAGGCGTCATTAATCTGTTGCTTTATCGACGAGTTTTTTTGAATCTAAGGCATTATTGACCTTAGTTTTTGTCCGACCTTTCAACCGGATGCNGTCTAGTGATTGCTCGCGCCCTATTAAGGTCATTCCTATTAATTTGAGGTCATCGGGGTGGAATTATATCATTTAACCTATCCTCTACACTAATTAGCACTCTGATGGACAGCGGGTTAATTCTGGATCAAACAGATAACATCAAGAAGGATCATCGAGTATCAGCTGTTCAAATATATATGGCNCATCAGGAGATTCTGGTTGCACGGGAATGTCACTCTGAAATTAGTGTCGCACCAGTTTCGGTTTTAAAGAATCGGCTTATAAGCGAGAAACGAATTACGAGGAATCTATCCGTTGGGGGCGGGAGTCTGATCGACGGAAGGGATTGGGGATCCCTCAGTGAAAGATTTAATGCGCAGCCAGTAATTGCCCGGTTGGGTCCTGGCCTCTGACCATCAAGCCGACCGATCGCACTTCCGCCGAGGTATTCCAGGCGCCCCCCAACAAGCGGGCTTCAGGATTCTTATATGCGAGAACTAGCGCNCGGCGTTGCTTGGTCGATTTGTTNGGATAAGAACGGTGCAGTGTCATTGTATGCCACATAACCATACCACCAGCCTTCATTGGCAGNACAACTTCCTGCTCATCATACTGGCTGGTGTCGCCCTGAAGCTCGCCTGTAAAAACACCATCTTTGAAATGATTCAATATTCCTAGCTTTTGACTTCCAGGCACGATCCGAAGGCAGCCATTCTCCACCGTCGAGTCGTCTATGTAGATGTGAACATTGAGAAGATCTGCCCGCGTGTGCGCGTAAAAAGCTAAATCCTGATGCCAAGGAGCCTTATTACCTATGCTTGAAGGTTTCATAAATATCTGGGAATAATAGAGTTGGATGTTAGGTCCCAGCGCAATTTCAACGATATCAAGTATCCTAGGATCTCTGGCCAAATCCATTACTTCGCTACAAAGTTCATGCGGTTCTGCAACCAACTGGAGAACGTTTCCCTGAATAGCAGATGGGTCGGGGATAGATTCAAAAATGGTCATCTTAAATCGATCGGTGCTCTTGCGGAGACCCTCGCTTTGCCTGGCGAACTCGTCAAATCTATACCGAAGCTTGATCAGGTCCTCTGCCGATAACAGGTGATCGATTGCTAAGTAACCTTCTTTACCCCATTCTGTTTTGTACTTTCCCATTGAATCCATTTGTCTAATTCCTTACTTAACTGGCCTTTCTAATTTCGTCCAATGCGACGATATTCTCGTTGGCTGATTCTGTTTGAAGCATCTTATCCATTTCGAGGTATTCGTAAGCTTCGTTGACATGTTAAGTATCCGAGTGTCGTTTCGATCTTGGAATGACCCGCCCACTTTTGTACCATATGAATTGCAATACCGTCTACTATATATGTAGTGCCGCAATCGGCTATGGCTGATAAACTAAAAGCGCACGTCTATCCGGAGAACTCGGATTCGACAGGCCAGTTCGAAACCTACCGTGNGAACTGGGGGTTGTTGTAAGAATTAAATAAAATGTGCNACANTTTGTGCNACACTTTCTAAATCGGNATAAACATANAATCAAAAAACGTTTAAAATATGCCGTTTTCAAACATCGGAGAGGTGGCCGAGCGGCTGAAGGCGCTCCCCTGCTAAGGGAGTAAAGGTTAACACCTTTCGAGGGTTCGAATCCCTCCCTCTCCGCCAAAAAGGCCGTAACTTAGTACTTTCTTGCCCAAAAAAATGCCTCACGGAGCGTGAGGCATTTTGGGTTTTTAGGAAACTGTACCACATTTAGCCTTTAGCTAGTTTTAATTGCAGTAGCTTACGGACACGAGAGGAATCAGGTTTCGTTCCTATTGTGGGGCTGATATGACTTGCGATACACAGGGTAAAAATGGGTCTTATAAAGCTCCAAAAATGGAGGTATTAAACAAGTGTCACTGCCTAAATCAAGTCCTACTGCACAAAAATCCTATAATCAAGGATAAATTAACAATCAGGAGATAATAAATATGAGTGTAACCGTAATCGTTTCATTGAGAGTTGCAGACTTTGATAATTGGAAAGCCGAGTTTGATGCTGATGTAAGCAGCAGGCAAGCAGCTGGTATAGATGCCAAGGCTTATCAAAATATTGATGACCCGGATAATCCCATCGCAATAGGTACGGCGCCATCTAAGGAAGCATTTATCGCATTCTTTACAAGGCCAGAAATGCAACAAATCCAGAAAGATGCTGGAGTCCTTGCTCCTCCAGATATAACCTTCTTAGAGGGCGAATAAAATCTGCGTTTAGTTCGTCTCCCAAGGCTCAAATAGCTCTAACTGAAATGTGGCTACACCTTTTGAAGGTCAGGGGCACGGCTATTTGAGTTTTCTAGGCTAAGGTATGGGATTACTTGCCGACATGCAAAATTACTTAAGAGCCATCATTTTTGGGGCCTTACTATATTGGACTTCTCCCTAATAATCGCCAATAAATTTAGGTTATCTGATATAGATCAACCACTATTGCATAATAGGTATTAGAACCATATGAGGGAAAAGGTATACCAATTTGAATCAAAAATTTAGATATCCGCCAGCCACATTAAGCTGGTTTATTTGGTGTCTTGGTGCGGTGTTCTTTTTGTTGGCATTTTTCCATCGCGTAGCACCTGGCGTTTTAGGCCAGCAATTTATTTATGATTTCAGTTTGAACGCGACAACTTTAGGTATATTGTCAAGTCTATATTTTTACTCCTACGTTGCTATGCAAATACCAACCGGTATTCTTGTAGATAAAATAGGCCCACGAAAACTAATCATTTATGGTGGTATNGTTGCTTTTATCGGAACGTTGTTTTTGTCGTTTGCTTCGACCTTTTATTGGGCGGGTATTGGACGTTTTTTAATCGGAGGGTCTGTAGCCGTAGCGTTTGTATCAACATTAAAACTCACTGCTAGTTGGCTACAGCCAAAATACTATTCACTATCTGCAGGTTTTTTATTGGTTGCAGGAATGATTGGAGCAATCATTGCCGGAGTTCCATTGCAGTTGTTATCTGAGATTTATGGGTGGCGTCTTATATTCGCCTGGTCTTCCCTGTTGGGGTTAGTTATCTCCCTGATTGCATTCATTGCTCTGACTGATGATCCTACAGAGAAAGGGTATTTGTCTTTTCAGAGCCGTATTCCGAAAAAAGTTCCACAGAGTATTTTGCTGCAGCTTCGGACAATTATCCGGTATCGGAATGCTTGGTTAATGACCTTGGCGCCTGGAGGATTAACCGGTATTGTTTTAACTTTTTCTGGCTTATGGGGAGTACCATTTTTAGTTGATGTATACTTGCTGAGCCCAAGAATTGCTGCGGCAATTTGCTCCGGTGTTATGTTGGCCTGGGCAATTAGCGGGCCATTTTTTAGTCTTTGTTCTGAAAGGCTCGCCTGGCGTAAGAGACCATATTTGATTGGCTCGCTAAGCGCTCTGATCTGTTGGTCAGTTATATTTTTGATACCTGAGTTACCATTACCAATTCTTCTATTTCTGCTATTTTTCGCTGGGTTTTCGTCAGGAGGTATGATTTTAGGATTCGCATTGGCCAAAGAATCCGTCCCAATACATTTGTCAGGAACTGTGACAGGGCTTGTCAATACTGGTGTGATGTGTGGCCCCATGTTGTTACAGCCATTGGCGGGTGCAGTTCTAGATCAAGTATGGGATGGTCGAATGGTCAGTGATATTAGAACCTATGATTTCGTTGCATATAGAGCGGGTTTTAGCGTTTTGTTAATTTGGCTAGCTATTTCAGTTATTCTTCTTATGTTGGCACGCGAATCTAATTGTCGTCAAATTTTCGATTAATGATGATGAACGGATAAATTAGCCTGTGTTCAGAGTTTTGAGTTAAGAATACTAATTAAATTGGGACTTGCGTGTTAGAATTTTGCGGTAACGGCGTAATTGTGTGCGCCCGTAGCTCAGTTGGATAGAGTGCTTGGCTACGAACCAAGAGGTCGGGAGTTCGAATCTCTCCGGGCGCGCCATATAATCAAACACTTATGAGGCTTGAAATAACGCACTCTCATGTTGCAGGATTAGTTTTTGTTATGGCTTTCAAAGCTAGGCTTTTTCATAATTTTAATTAAGAAAACAGAGCGAAAGATAAGATTTGACTTATATCAAGCATTGGTTACCTGAATTAGTAGGTTTGATCGTATTGAGCATGATCTCTACGATACCTTTTTGGCTGTATCCGCTAGACATTACCGTAGCAAACGCATTTTTTGTTGATGAGAGCTCTTTGAGTGGTTGGCCACTTGAGCATTTTGGTATTTTTAGCTTCCTATTTTGGTTGGCACCGTGGCTTACGGTTATTCTAGGACTGATAGGGCTCTTGGTTCTTTCGATTGGTATACTGAAGACGAAGCGTAAGCGGTTTCGTTTATATGGCATGTTTATATTTCTATCAGTATTGGTTGGGCCTGGATTGGTGGTAAATGCACTCTTTAAAGATAATTGGGATAGACCGAGACCTCGAGAAGTACAGGTCTTTGGCGGAGAAGAGCTATATGTTCCTCCATTAATGCCAGGTCAGGTGGGTAATTCATTTCCTTGTGGCCATTGTTCAGTGGCATTTGCTGTCGCTATGTTCTACTTAGTTTGGCGTCGGCGATATCCAAGAAGAGCAATTATCGCCCTTTCAATATCCATAGCTTTAGGATCTTTGATGGGTATTGCTAGAATCGCAGCGGGAGGCCATTTTTTATCGGATGTTTTATGGTCGGCAGTTCTTACTTGGTCTACTCTCATGCTCCTCTATTGGCCTATTATGCGTATTCCATGGCGAGAAGATACTATAGGTGTTGATTCTCTTGATGCGGAATCGAAGGTAATGACTTGTTTTAAGTTGACTCTAATTGCATTAGTAGCAATCACCGGAGTTGTTTTCACATGGCGCATGTACTGAAATATTTTGTCTAACAAAAAATAATCTCTATTATTCTTGCAGGTACTGTTGATATGTGACTGTGGCGGTTTTATCGAGGGCAGCACCCAAAGCTGATCATTTAAATTGGCTTTTTTAATTTGGTAAGGGAAATTTATGATCTAAGATTTGTTGAAATGTTCCACCTTTAATTTTTTGGTTGCGGCTATCGAATAAGCTGCACAATATCCTTTTGGCGATGGGAGATCACATGCTTGACTTATCGGAAGGGAAAATCGATTAACAACGGTATTTACCACACTTGGTTGAGAGGGCAAGCTGATATTAACGTTGAAACTAGATAGCGGAAGGTGCAGCCCGAAACCATGTTGTTTTGTGTATGCTTCTTTCTTAGTCCATAGGGAAAAAAAGAGTTGTGTTATTTCAGTCTCGGGTGTATTTGCAATCAACTTAGACTCATTTTTAGAAAAAAATCGATATGCGAGCCGTTCCAAGTATTCAGGACTTCTAATGCGAATTTTTTCTATATCAACACCGACCGGACTATTTTTTGTAATTGCATATATTGCATAATCTCCTGAGTGAGAGAGGTTGAATTGCAGTGTAGAGCTGACCGTCGCCTTGATTTTGGGTTTGCCATATAAATTAACTGACAAATCTAGCTTATTAGCAGGAGTATCTAAATATTTCTGAAGGATAAAGCGGAGTCCACCTCGCACTAACGTGTAAGATATTTGATCATTTGTTGCTTTAAATCTTGTTACCTTTTTTCTCTCTTCTTGGGAGAGGGCAAGGGTATATTCAGGCAATTTTTTTCTCAGTTTGGGAAGATGCAGTGTCCATATATGTAAAGAATGTTCACAGATTGGTGGGGTGGAAGTTTTATTCGGTGCGTAGTGCATCGATTGGATCCAGGTTCGCCGCTTTCCAGGCCGGAGCTACGCCAGCAATAAGGCCGATGGCTGTAGCTACTAATTCTGCTGCAATAACAAAAGNCCAAGGAGTGTGTGTTGGAAGAGCCGGGATTAATGCACCGATTACCCAGGCGCCACCTGCGCCAATGATAAGGCCTCCAACGCCTCCTAGTGCTGCCAAAACCATTGCTTCGCCTAGAAAAAGAGCTAGAATTTGACCTCGTCCTCCTCCTAGCGCCCTAAATAAGCCAACTTCATTTGTTCGCTCTGTTACTGCAATGGTCATAATCGTCAATATTCCAACCGCGCCAACGAGTAGAGAGATCCCTCCCAATCCCCCGACAGCAAAGGTTAAAACGCTGAGTATAGAATCGAGAGTGGATATCATCTCTTCTTGCGATTGGATCGTAAAATCTTCAGATCCATGGCGTTGTATCAACATTGACTTGACACGGCCTGACAATTTTTCAAGGTTGGCAGTAGGCGTGTATGTTATGTCAATGGCCATCAATCCTTCCCGATCGAACATTGACTGAGCCCAAGATACTGGGATGAACACAGTATCATCAAGATCGATACCCATCATATTACCCTTTGAGTCCGCCACCCCAATTACTCGAAAACTGGATCCATTGATTCGAACTTTTTCTCCCAGTGGGTTAGATTGCCCGAAAAGTTCATCACGTACGGTTGAACCAAGAACAACGAATGGACGAGCGTTTGTTTGATTATCTTCAGGTAGAAAATTCCCAATTGAGGTGTCTAATGTCCAAACTTCTGGCATGCCGGATCCAACACCATAGATATTTGTTCTGCGCGAAAATTCTCGATATTCAACTGGAGCGTTTCCTACGACATAGGGGTTCACCGCTTCCACTTGAGCTAAGCGTGATATCGCGTCAGAGTCAGCTAATGTGAGAGGTCGGGTCGTATTTACCAACGCTCCTGACATACCAAATGTCCCTGATTTACCAGGTGACACTGATAATATATAGCTTCCAAATTGAGTGAATTCACCTACTACATATCTATTAATTCCTTCTCCGATTGAAGTTAAGAGAACGACTGCAGCAATTCCAACGGTAATGCCCAAGCCTGTCAAGCTACTACGAAGCCGGTTAGAAAATACAGAGGATAAACACATACGAATGTAGTCTATTCCAAGCATACTCGCTTTATCCTGTGAGAGCCTCAACAGGGTCAAGACGTGCAGCTCGTCGTGCAGGCAATAGACAGAACAAGGCTGCGGTTCCGAGGGACGTAGAGGTTGCTGCAATTGGGGCCCAGTAGGGCACCGAGATTGGAAAACTGGGTACGGCTGCCGCTAATACGAGAACAATTGTGTAGCCTAGTATTAAACCAGCTATAGCGCCTAGCGTTGCTAGCATAATCGCCTCAAGCAGGAAAATAATGAGAATTTGAGAATTAGGTGACCCAACAGCTTTTAAAAGGCCAATTTCATTAGTTCGTTGGCTAATTGATACTAGCATAACATTCATTATTAGAATGCCAGCCACAGCAAGAGAAATAGATGCAATACCAGCTACAGCGACCGTGAGTGTTCCAAGAATTGTGTCAAAAGTCTCAAGCATTGCATCTGCACTAATAACGGTGACATCCTCGACACCATTATGTCTTGCTCGGAGTATGTCAATGGTCGCTTTTTCAGCTCGCGCCATTGCAGCTGGACCGTCTGCTTGAACCATGACTCGAAACACCGAGTCAGTGTTGAATAAAGTTTGGGCCGTGGCTACCGGAATAATTGCTGCATCTGATAGCGACATCCCCATTCCCTTTGGCCCTTCTTTCTTTAAGACACCAATTACTTGAAATTTTTGGCTATCAATTCTCACGCGCTCTCCAATCGCTTTTTTATTTCCAAAAAGCTCGGTTTTTAATTCAGCACCTAGGACTACGATCGCCTGGCCTCGCGATGCATCACCAACCGGTAAAAATCGACCTACATTCATCTCTAGATTTCGAATTTTGTATAAACTCGCGGTGGAACCAATTACATCAACTTCCCGTTCAAGTTGTTGATAGGAAACAGGTGCCGCACCCATAGTTATTGGGGCTACGTTCCGAATGGATCGACTTCGGGTCAGTGCGATCGCATCTTCTATTGTCAGTTTCACGGAACTTCCAGCAAGAATAGGAGGTTGGCCACCAGTGGTTTCCAATTTTCCGGGCATGACAGTTAGTAAATTACTTCCGAGGTTCATAAATTCGTCATTTACATAACGCCGTGCCCCATCACCTATAGCAGTTAGTAATATCACCGAAGAGACCCCGATAGCTAGCGCGACAAGCATTAGCCATGTTCGAGTTCTAGCACCATTAAGGGCTCGTAAACTAAAACTAAAACTATCGCGGACTCTCATCTTGGGTAGGTCAGAAGTTACTGGTATCTTTTTCAATGAAGCCATCACGCATATGAACACGACGTTGTGCCCGATCACCTAATGCCGGATCATGAGTAATGACTATAAGAGTTATACCGTTTGAATTAAGAGCTTCTAAAGTATTTATAACGTCGTGCCCTGACTTGCTATCAAGATTTCCGGTAGGTTCATCTGCTAGCAATACGCCTGGCTGCATAATTGTCGCTCGCGCAATTGCCACTCGCTGTCTTTGTCCTCCCGACAATTGATTCGGTTTATGATTTGCGCGATCAGAAAGACCCATTGCCTCTAAAGCCTCACCGACTCGGCGGCGGCGCTCTCGAGGCAAGATTCCATCTAAGTTAAGTGGCAGTTCGACATTTTGGGCAGCTGTCATTCGTGGTACTAGGTGAAAGCTTTGAAAAACGAATCCAAATTTTCTCCGCCTAAGCGCAGCTCTCTTTTTTTCGGTCAAGGAGGTGGTGTCTTCATCGTCCAACAAATATTGGCCTCCATCTGCGTGATCCAGAAGCCCAAGAATATTAAGCATAGTTGACTTGCCGGATCCAGATGGGCCCATTATAGCCACGTACTCACCATCCTTAATTTGCATATCAATTTCCCGAAGAGCTTTAACACGCTCTTCTCCAACTTGAAACTCACGACAAATATTTACGAATTGGATCATTGTGAGAATCTATCTCCACGTAAGTTCATATCTTCCGTGATTGCCATAACTCCATCAGATAATCCTGAAACATCAACGGATGTTACAACCAATTCGCCAAACGAAATACCATCTTCGATTTCCGTCCAACCCCAGTTTGATATGCCAATCATAACGTCGCGTTTCTCAATGGTATCTCCATTAAGTACATAGGCATATTGATCTTCAAGTACAGCCTCGCTAGGTACTCGAACTGCTGAATTTCGAGTATCAAGTATCACTTCGACNTCCGCTGAATAGCCAGCTAGCAATTCTTTCAGATCGTTAGCGTTGGTTAACTCCACTTCGATTTCAACGGTTCTGGCTTGAGCAGAAAGATCTACGACGAATGGTGCAATACGATTTACGATCCCGGTAAATTCCCGGGTACCAAAAGCGTCAAGCGTCACTCGTGCTGACTGACCAAGTCGGACTCTAGGTGCATCTACTTCATCAATTGGTGCGGCCACATAGAAACATGAGGAATTAATGAGATCAATAGCAGAGGATCCTGCTACTCCGGACGACGATGGTGTTACATATTCATAAAGTTCACCCTTTAAATTAGCAACCACACCATCGAATGGTGCAACCAACTGCGTTCGTTCCAATCGAGTCTGAATAAGATTAATACGTGAAGAAGAAACCACAGCGCTTGCTTTGGCAGCGTCACAGCTTGCTCTTCGGGCTGATGCATCAGTTACAGCTCTGTCAACTCGTTCTTCAGAAACAGAACCGCTTTTCTGAAGCTTCAACAAGCGATTTGCTTCTCTTTCAGCAACTTCGGCTGTTAGACAGCTAGCTCTTGCATTTGCTTGGACAGACTGTGATTCAGCGCGCGATAATTCCATTTCGGCCATTAGATCCTTGTTCCACAAGGACATCAATAAATCACCCTTTTTAACAAAATCGCCTTTTTGTACATTTAATGCAGCAATGAGCCCGGCGGTTCCCGGCGATAACTGAGCTCTACGGCACGCTTTTATTGTTCCGGCGCGGGTGTTAGCAACGGTTCTTTCGACAATACCAGAATCAGCAGTTGAAACGGTTACTGAAATCGGTCTCGGTTTGTTACTTTGCCAAAATATGAAACCACCAATTCCAACGACCACAATTGCAACCAAAAGCCATTTTATTAGGCGACGCATCATAATTCTTGCTCTCTAGTTCTCTAAGGTGAAAGATTATAGTTTGAGTGGAGAGTAAATGTTGTTTATTCCTACTCGTGGCATAGAGGGTAAGAGATACAGGTTGGTCTGTGAATGCTCTGTGAAAGCTGTTTATGGCATATTTTCATTGGCTTTAGTAGAGTTTGTATTTAGCATAATTAGCGCCACTCCCGATAAGATTATGGCTCCTCCCAATAGAACCGATAGTGTTGGGTCTTCCCCTAGAAAAATAATACTCGTTATGATGGTTACAAAAGGCAAAATCAGAAGTACGGGTAAAACTTGTGAGACGGGATTTCGGGACAAAATTCGGTACCACACTCCATAACCTAGGCCTGTCATTATCAATCCAAGGTAGATTACGGTAGACCAACCAACCCAACTAGCTTCTTGCACAGCTGACAATTGACCAGTTTCTAACAAAAATGATCCAATGATCAATTGCGGGCCCGAGAAAGCTGCTACCCACACCACTAAAGATAGGCTATTCACGGTACTTGCGAAGCGTTTCACCATAATTTGACCTACGGCCCACATCAAGCCACCACTTGCAGTGAGCAGAATGGGAAATATTTGATCCTTTAGGTTAGGTTGACCAACCAGGATATATATACCCCCAAAAGCCAATAGCATGCCTAAAATGCTTTTTCCGCCAGGCTTTTCTTTAAGAAATAAAATAGCTAGCAATACTCCGAATGGCACCTCTAGCTGTACTACGATTACCGCGAGGGACGCATCAATCATTGAAAGGCCGGTGAATGTTAGGCCATATTGGATTGAAAAACCCAGAAGTGATATCCAAAAAATTTTGATGAAATAGCCTTTGGGTAGGGAAACAAACCAGAGCAAGGTGAGCGCTGCTGCGGAAAAGCGCATCCCCATCAAAAATAATGGCGGAAATTCAGATAGACCGACTTTGGCTAATGTGAAGCCAAGACCCCAATTGATTGGTACCGAAAAAGCTAAAATTGAGTCACGAACATTCATCGATGCGCACAATAATAAGGCTAATTGCGTTGTTAGTTTTTAAGGGCACTGATCGTTTTTTAATGAAGAAAGTTGGTAACATCAAGAAGAATTACTACGAGAAGCTTGTCTGATTTATAGATATTATAAGTTGCAAGCGAGCTTAATACAGAAAGACTTTTCAGCGAAACGTCATTTTTCGGCCGCTAGCGCCGAAATGGCGAAGAAACTGTTGATATTCATAATTTTTGAATTCTATGTCCTAAAATCTATATAATTCAGTGTCTGTAAATTACCTAAAACATGATCAATTGGGCACTTATAGCCTGACAAAACAGACTGAACATGGTAACGTGCCTGTGTGATTATTCTGATTATGTGTGACATTAACCCCCTAAAATTGGTGTACGGTAAGGTACCAAATCTCAACTAAAGCACCATTATGTTTAAAGAGCTAGGCGATCAACTTAAGCATACCTTTGATGATTTAAGAGGGCGAGGNCGCCTAAATGAAGATCATGTTAATAAAGCGCTTCGTGATGTGAGAGTTGCGCTCCTTGAGGCTGATGTCGGATTGCCTGTAGTAAAGGTATTTATTGACAGGGTCAAAAGTCGTTCAGTTGGTGAAGAAGTGATGCGTAGCTTAACGCCTGGGCAAGCTGTAGTAAAAATTGTCTATGATGAGTTAGTTGCATTGATGGGGGAAAGGAATGATGCTCTAAATTTATCAACTCGCCCACCAGCAGTTATTCTGATTGCTGGACTGCAGGGCGCAGGAAAGACTACTACGGTCGGAAAGTTAGCTCGATACCTATACACCAATCAAAGTAAGCGAGTTCTTGTAACTAGTACCGATATTTATCGACCTGCTGCCGCTGACCAACTACAGAAGTTAGCAAAAGAGGTTGGAGTGGATTATTGCTCCTACGCATCTAAAGATCCGATTGCAATTGCTAATCATGGTTTGGAGGAATCACGATTACGCGGGTCCGATGTGTTGCTAATTGATACTGCGGGGAGATTACATGTTGACTCTCAAATGATGTCAGAGATAAGTCAAATATATGAGGCCATTAATCCAGTTGAGACATTGTTTGTAGTCGATAGCATGACCGGCCAAGATGCCATCAATAGCGCAAAAGTATTTAATCAGCAGCTCGACCTTACCGGAATAATTTTAACAAAGATCGATGGAGATAGCCGTGGTGGCGCAGCATTATCAATTAGACATGAGACCGGCTGCCCGATAAAGTTTGTTGGGACTGGTGAGGCAATGGATGCGTTAGATGCATTTCATCCTGACCGAATAGCTTCTAGGATTCTTGGAATGGGTGATGTTCTGAGTCTCGTGGAAGAAGTAGAGCGAAAAGTAGATCGAGAAAAGGCAGAAAAGATTGCAAAGAAGATTCGAAAGGGGAAGTCTTTTGATCTTAATGATTTTCGCGACCAATTAGAGCAGATGAATAGCATGGGAGGGCTTGCTGGAATGATCGACAAGCTCCCGGGTATTGGAAATATTCCGCAGGCAGCAGTTGATCAAGCTAGCCAGATGCAGACAATACCTTTGATCGCAATTATTGACTCAATGACAATTCAGGAAAGACGACATCCAGCATTGATAAAAGGCTCGCGAAAGCGACGCATCGCATCTGGGTCAGGAAGGCAGGTGCAAGAAGTCAATAGATTGCTCAAGCAGTTTACACAACTGCAAAAAGTAATGAAGAAAACGAAGAATAAAAAAGGAATGATGCAGATGATGGATCAGTTAAAAGGAGGCGGTTTTTCAGGACTGCCTCCTTCCTAAAGGATATTCTGACATCTGCCAATAAGAAGTTTATATTATGTTAAACTACCCAACAATTTAGCACTAGTAATACCGGTAAGCGGTAGTGGGAGGGTAGAAATGGTAATAATCCGATTAGCTCGGGGAGGCTCTAAAAAGCGTCCGTTCTATACAATCGTAGTGTCTGATCAAAGGCGACAGCCTAAAGGGAAGTTCATTGAGCGATTAGGATTTTATAATCCGATGGCCAATGAGAATGAGGAGCCAATCCGTTTGAATGAGGATCGCATCGAATATTGGATTAAGAATGGTGCAAAACCATCTGAACGTGTTGCACACCTAATGAGGCAAAAAAAGAGCGAGGCAGTTTCAGCGGCGTAAATGTTGGATAGCTAAAAATATATATTCTTCCTTGGGTTCAGAAGGACACAATAGAGGAGCTTTTGATGCTCCCATAATCCTCGGCGAAATTTCTGGACTTTTTGGTGTGCGCGGAGAGGTTCGAGTTTTTGATTATTCTAGAAAGCGAGGCGATATATTAAAATATGATCCTTGGTTGATAGAACGCGATGGTAAGTGGAATGAAACGTCAGTTCGAAACAGTCGCCATCATCAAGAAACTCTTGTAGTTCACCTTGAGGGTTTCGATGACCGCGATTTATCAAGGACTCTAATTGGAACTAAGGTGGCTATAAAACAAAGTCAGTTGCCAAAATTAAATGACGGTGAGTTTTATTGGCATGAGTTAGAAGGGTTGGCAGTTATTAATGACAATGGCCATGAATTTGGCACTATTGAAAAGTTTATAGAAACTGGAGCGAATGATGTTTTTGTGGTGCGAGGGGAAAAAGAGCGCCTCATTCCATATACAAAAGATGTAGTGATAGAAGTTGATTTCAGAAGGAACCTAGTTTTGGTTAAATGGGAACTCGATTATTAGGACAGGTAGAAGAGTGCGTTTAGATATAATAACAATTTTTCCTGAAATGTTTGGCGCTATTCAATGTTGTGGGATTCCTAGGCGAGCCATAGAAACAGGAGCTTTAGACTTAAATCTTTGGAACCCAAGAGATTTGACGGAAGATAGTTATAATCGTGTTGACGATAGACCTTATGGTGGAGGCCCTGGCATGGTTATGCTTGCTGATCCATTGAAGCGAACATTAGATAAAGCTCGCCAAAAGAATATTGGTGGTCGGGTGATTTATTTGACTCCTCAAGGAGCTCAATTAACTCAGGACCGAATAAAACATTTAGCTACGGCACGCGGCTTAATATTTTTAGCAGGCCGATATGAGGGTGTTGATCAAAGATTAATTGATCAAGAAGTTGATGAAGAAATATCAATTGGTGATTATGTATTGTCTGGCGGCGAGTTACCCGCTATGGTGCTAATTGAGAGCCTAGCAAGATGTTTGCCTGGCGTGCTTGGCAATCAAGAGTCAGTGAGAGAAGAGTCATTCAGTGAAGGTTTGTTAGATTGGCCTCAATACACCAGACCAGAGAAATATTGTGGTCAGGTAGTACCTTCGGTATTGTTAGGAGGCGATCATGGTGCCATTCGAAAATGGAGGTTACAGCAGGCACTTGGAAGAACATGGAAGCGGAGGCCTGATCTTATTGCTATGGCGAAATTAAATGAGGAACAAGAGCAGTTGTTGCATGCATATCAAAAGGAACATAAAGAAAAGGAGAGCTTGAGATGACTACGAGTATACAAGAGCTTGAAAATCAACAAATGAGAGATGATCTGCCTGAATTTGGTCCAGGTGATACGGTACGAGTTCAAGTAAAGGTACGGGAAGGAGAACGCGAGAGACTTCAAGCATTTGAAGGTGTGGTTATAGCTAAGCGTAATCGTGGTATTAATTCGTCGTTTACCGTTAGGAAAATATCATACGGTGAGGGTGTCGAAAGAGTATTTCAAACGCATAGCCCGCTAGTAGTATCAATTGAAGTTGGAAGGCGCGGTGATGTTCGGCGTTCCAAACTTTACTATCTCCGCAGTCGTACTGGTAAATCTGCCCGCATTAAACAAAAAGTTTCCTAGCTATTCTGTCCAACGCGGGGGAGTTTATGGCCCAGTTTGCCCGACTGAGCATTACTTTGGCAATGATCATTGTTGCGGATATATCAACGGTAGCTCTTGGGGAAAATAATTTAGCAATTGATGATTCGAATCATGGTAATTATGAGTCAATCAACCTGACTTTTGAGACTAATTTTCAGACTTCTATTAGCCCTACGTCAGTACCAAGTAATCTTGATGAAGATTTTTCGGTAGCTAAATCTTCAATAGGTATAGATAGGAATATTTCCATAAGACCTTTATCCTCCGATTTTGAAATTAATCTTGAGCGCATACGTGAGCTTCGACAGGCAGGCGCACTATCATTAGCGGAATCGCTTTTGATAGAAAGCGCTCCTGAGAGACACCAAGTAGAGTGGTTTGAATGGCAACGAGAGTTATGGGAAGTCCAGACTGAAAATGGACAATATGATCGACTAGTAAAGAATTTAGAAAATCTAGTGAGTCTTGTTTCTGAAGATAATTTATATGAAGTTTTAGAGCGCTTAGTAATCACTCAACAGAAGCAAGGCAAATTCCTAGCAGCGAGAGTTGGTTTGCGGAAATTATTTTTGATGACCGCTCAAGACCCAATGCGCGTTTCCCGCTTAAGACGAATACTGATACGAAATTATATTGAGTCTGATTTCTTGATGGATGCTGCGGACGCAAGTATACGGTACCAGGAAGAATATCTTCCAGATGACACTGAATGGAATCTTTTGAGAGCTGAGATCTTGATTAAAATCGGAGAACCTTCAAAAGCCATTATACAGCTTGTTGGATTACAAAATTTGAAAGCACGACTCATGCTTAAATTAGCTCGTCTCTATGAAGGATCGATAAAACCTGTTACCGTCATTGAAGATTTATCTAGCCTTGGGGAAATGCCAATTGAATCTTTTGAACTAAATTACTTTCGAATGGGTATTATTGCCGAAGCTGCAAGAATGGCTAGCGATCTTAGGGTCCGCCTAAAAATGCAGGAAATCCTCCTTGGATCCAATGTTGCAGAGTTGTCGATGTTGCCAGAACTTACTACAGAAGTCCTGTTAAAAACATATTCGGCAATTGCAGTGAACGAGGGTAATGCTAACAATCTTCTAGTTGGTGATTATCTTAGTTGGATTGAGTATGCCAAATCCATTCAGTCGAAGAACGCAGACATTGCGCGATCAATATATGCCTTTCTGTTGCAAGAAGAAGTATCCATAGATGCTCGTAAAGGGGCTTATGAGGGGTTAATTGGCTTATTGCTGAAGGAACGCCAGTATGCTTTAGTTTCTTATCTTTATGATGAAGGCAGCCTGATTAGCGGCATTCCTCCAGTCAGTCAAAATCTTTTACTAACGTGGTCGAGGTTTGCGTTAGAAGCGCGAGACTATAAAACTGCAATGAATTTAGCTAGGGCAATCAATGTAGTTCCTAATGAATTCACTAATTGGGCCTGGGAGCTTTATATTGCACGACTCGAAATATTTTCGGGAAGCAGTGTGGAAGGAGCAGATCGATTATTGAACATCCTAGAAAGGCATGACCAATTGCAAGAGGCCCAACTTGATCAGTATCTGCAAGTGGTATTTGATCTGCAAACCATTGAACGTCATGATCTTGCTATGACTTTGTTTAAGTCAGTGGAGCCATTCACTAATTCTTTACGACAAAAAAGGGAGTTACTGTTCTGGATGGGTGAATCGCAGATTGGCCAACAAAAATTTGCTCAAGCGGCAGACCTCTTTCTTCAATCTTCCGAAATAGGTAATCAGAATAGTGATTTATGGGGTCAAAGTGCACGATTTAGAGCTGCGGAGGCGTTAGTTGATGCTAGCTTATTTAACGATGCCTTCAATATTTACCAAACATTGCTTGAGGAAAGCCAAGACCAAACTCGTCGATTCCAATTGCAACAAAAGCTTCAAAAGATAAATCTGCAGAGAGCGGTTGGCATTCGATGATGAAGAGCGGTAGGCATGTGCCTAACAAAAATGATCAGATCCTGATCGATCAATTTCTTGATACGATTTGGTTAGAATCAGGACTTAGTCAAAATACTCTATCAGCATATCGTTCAGATCTAGAGCAGTACGCGATCTGGATTTACAAAAGTAAATATCAATTATCAACAGCAGGTCGTGCCCAGATCTTGAATTACTTAGGGTACTGTGTCGCCAATGGAGTAGCCGCTCGATCATCTTCACGAAGATTATCTAGCCTTAGACGATTTTATCAGTATATGAATCGGGAAGGAAGAATAGATTCAGACCCAACATCTGATGTTGAATCTCCAATTGTAGGAAGCTATTTACCAGAAACTTTGTCAGAGAGGGCTGTAGAAAAATTACTAGAGGCTCCTGACACTAATACGGCACTTGGAATTCGTGATCGAACAATGCTAGAGGCGTTATATGCTAGTGGTTTGCGTGTGTCAGAATTGGTTACACTGACTCGTTCGGAATTAGACGAAACAGCAGGCTTGGTACGAGTGATCGGCAAAGGTCAACATGAGCGTATTGTTCCTTTAGGCGAGGAGTGTCTAAATTGGGTATGTTTTTATTTAGATGGCGCGAGAAACGCCATATTAAATGGAAAAACGTCAGATAGTATTTTTATAACTAAACACGGCGGCCCAATTAGCCGACAACGGTTTTGGCAATTGATCAAGTATTATGGTAAGCGTGCAGGAATTGGTGAGCACCTTTCGCCCCACACACTTAGACATGCTTTCGCTACTCACCTACTCAATCATGGAGCGGATTTGAGGAGTGTTCAGATGCTTCTGGGGCATGCGAATTTGTCAACGACACAGATTTACACTCATGTTGCAACGGCGCGACTCCAGTCCTTACATGCTTCGCATCATCCGCGTGGTTAGCCATTGTCTTCGATTTAAAATACAGGTAAAGATATTTTTTTAATTCAAAGCTTGTGCTAAACGCCTTCGGTACGCAGGCACCTCCTCATGATGGTTGCCCAAGATTCCAAAAGTTCGTACTAAATTTTCCCGACCAATTTCCTTTGCATCTTTATCCCCGATAAGTACCATTTGCAACCACTGCTCCATAGCAGCGGAATAGTTGCCAGCCGAAAAATATACCGCACCGAGTTGAGCTTTTTTTATAAAATCCTTAGGATTATTGATCATATATGCTTCTAATGCACATAGATCGGTGTTTTCACCTGCGATTTCTGATAATTCTATACGGGCTAATATCGATTGCGCTGCTGAATCGTCGCGGAGATGTTTCGGAAAATTACCGAAAGTTGATCGAGCGTCCTCCAAATATTCAGCATCGAGTTGATACTCTGCCAGGATCAAGTGTAATTTGTCATAGCCAGGATCATGTTTTAGCGCGGTTTGAATTGTTTGAATCGCTTCGTTAATCTTCCCATTTTCAGCTAATTTCTTAGCTTCTCTTATGCTCGTATCGCCCGGTCGATCAACATGTTTCTCAACGAAGTCTCTTATCGCAACTTCTGGCAGTACTCCCATAAATTCATCCGCCACCTCACCATTTTTAAACAGTTTTACCGTGGGAAGGCTTCGAATGTTGAAACTACTGGCTAGCTGTTGCTCTTCGTCAGTATTAACTTTTGTCAAATCGATTTTACCCGCGTATTCTGAGACAATATTTTCGAGTAAAGGCATTAGCATTTTGCAAGGTGCGCACCAATCGGCCCAAAAATCAACTAATACGGGATTTGTTTTTGATTTCTCGAGAACCAACTGCGGAAATGTTTCAGAAGTGATTTCAGTTGTCATTCTTAGTTCTTTTTGATCTACATTAGCGAATTCACGTTGCGATAAATTGTCACAACTCGAATAACTTTTCTGCGTTCGTCTTTCCTATCTTTATTTTATCCAGATCACTGATTTCGGCATTATCGAACCATTCTGCTCCATGATCGATATTTTCGAATGGCCAGTCAATAGAGAATAAAATCCTATCAGCCCCAATTTCTACCATGGTATTAACCAAGGATTGGGTGCGAAAAACACCGGATGTCGTGACGTAAAAATTATTTAGAAAATAGTCCAAAACTTTTTTCTTAGCTGGATATCTAGGCGGCTGATTCGTCCATTTAACCCTATTATCGATGCGCCATAAATGTCCTGGTATTCCTTCACCAAGGTGGCCCAATATGATTTTGAGTGTTGGAAATTCATCGAAGAGACCAGAACAGATTAGACGGAGCGCATGGACTGCAGTTTCTTGCGCGAAAGCCCATGTGGGCCCTAATAGCCAAGGATGACCATCATAGATTTGAGCCATACTTGGGATTGGATTACGGGGATGTAAATAAAAAGGTCGCCCGAGTGTATCTACGGTGCTCCAAAACTCTCGGTATTCCAGTTGGTCATAATAAACGGCTGAATCAGGACTATTCACCTGCGAAAAACCGTTTACCAGGGATCCTACGAAATTTAATTCATTGATGGATCTTTCTAATTCTTGGCTTGCTAGCTCAGGATCCTGCATCGGTAGTGCCGCAAACCCAAGAAAACGTGATGGATTTTTTGAGACAATATCGGCCAAGAAATCATTTGCTTTTTGCGCTAGTTCAGATGCCTGATAGGGATCTGGTATGGATTGAATAGCGGGTGCATTCAGCGATAGAATCATGGTTTGAACGCCATGCGTATCCATCAATTGTAGTCCCCGATTGCCGAGGTCAGTGAGTCGGTTGGTAATCTCAGGCCAGAGAATTTTTGGGAAAACACTGAGCGATCCATCGATAGTTTCATCGATGGAGAAGTGTTCCTCAAGGGCTATTTTTCCTTGCAATGATATGTACCAAATTTCATTAATTAAAAGATAAGATTACTATCGAATAGTTCCAACGCTCTTTGACCATAGCATCTTAGGTTAAAACACTATTGTAGTGATTCAAGTGGAACATCACCGGTTAGGAATGTCAAGAATATTTGTTACAATAAACTATAATTAGTATTGGATTCAACCATCACGTCTCTTCGAATGGGGAATAGGGAGTCGGTTATGTCAAACAGTTGGATGGAGCGTTATTGGCATCCAGTAGGATTGTCTGGAGAAGTTAGAGATCAACCATCTCAGTTTATGCTTCTGGGGCAAAGAATTGTTGTGTTTAGAAGTGGCAATGGCGTGGTAGCTATGGAAGACAAATGCCCTCATAGAGGAACCGCTCTATCTGGCGGAGTTGTGACGGATGGGAAGATAGCATGTCCGTATCATGGGTGGCAGTTTAATTCCCATGGTAAGTGCGTGCATATTCCTGCACTACCAGAAGAATCACCTGCTATACCCGAACGAATTCGAGTTAATTGTTACAATGCACGTGAAGAGTACGGGTTAATTTGGGTTGCGATGAGCTCGACACCGGAGTCATTCCCATCGTGGCCGCGTGACGCATGGCAAAACCCGGATTACCACACTTTCTCCCCCGGTACATATATGTGGGATGCAAGTGCTGCACGTGCGACTGAGGCTGCTATGGATTTTTCTCACTTTAATTTTGTCCATAAAGGATATACAGAGTTAGCAGATGGACCGATCATCAAGCCATATGAGGTTTTTGAGACTACAGACGGCATGCAGTACGCGTATGAAGATACAGCCTTAAAGCGGGACTATAGCCTGCATTTTCCATTTGTTTTGCATGATACAAAAACGGTGATTGCAGAGGGAGAGGGAATTACCTGGTCAGAAAAAACTGCAAGTCAAGAAGGAGATGTTACTATTTTGACTTTCATTGCGACTCCAGTTTCGGATTGTCAAACTAGAATATTTAGTTTTATTGGCAGAAATCATTCACTTGATGTTTCCGATAGCGTGATGGCAGAAGGATTCGATGAAATTATGGATCAGGATCGCATAGTTGTTGAGTCGCAGCTGCCAGTCGAAATACAAGATAATATCAATGCTGAGTTTCATCAACGTTGTCCAGATGCCGCGTCACTTGTGTATCGGCGTTTGCTGTCTGAAGCAAAGCATAAAAGAACTTGAGCAGAGACCGGTAACTGAGAATAAATGGAATTTTTCTTGGCAAATCTTTCATTCTTGAGGTTGGATCAACTTTGAACGTTACTGTCTCAATTTCTCAGGTTACAGGTACGCCTTTAGATCCTGTCGGCAATCGAAAGCGGTGTGAAACTATTTTGCGAGATTCCTTTAAAAAAGGAGCAAATTTAGTTATTTTGCCTGAGCTAATCGCGCAGGGTTATTTTCTTGATAGGCATGGCCAGTTTGAAACGGCTGAGGAATTTGATGGCCCAACCTTGAATAGCTGGTTAAAGGTTGCTCATGATTTCAATGGTTACATAGCCGGTGGATTTACGGAGCGCGTTGGTGATGTATTATTTAATACTGCGATACTGATTGGCCCAACCGGGCCACTAATACATTATCGTAAACTTCATTTATTTGATCGAGAAAAGGAAATCTTCGAACCGGGGGACTTGGGATTGCCTATTTCTGATACTCCAATTGGCGTCATTGGGCTTTGCGTCTGTTATGATCTACGATTTCCCGAAGTAGTTCGACTGTTGGCTCTTCGTGGTGTGCAAATTCTCGCAGTACCTACTGCTTGGACTGCCGGCTTTGATAAGTTACACTGGGATAAAGATGGATATTGTCCACAAGCTAGAGGTGCAGAATTACAAGCTAATCTAAGTCAAATTTTCATTGGCTGTGCATCTCAAGTTGGCGACCAGTCTGAATTTGTTTTGTTGGGGTCTTCTCTACTGTTAGGCCCTAGCGGTGAAACTTTAATGGGGCCATTTTCAAGTGAAAAGGAAGAAAGTTTAATGACGGAAATTGATGTTAATNAAACAATACGAGCACAGTCACGTTCAGCTTTGATTACACCTCGAAAAGATCGACGGACAGATGTATATGGCATGAGTTACGACAATAAGACATATTAATTTGGAAGGTACATTAGTAGTAATTAGGTTTGTTTTTGGCCTTTTTATAATAAAATCAAAATTTCAGCGCAGAAAACCAAAATGGGAGCTAACCAATGAAAATGATAGATCTTTCTCACATGATGAGCATACATACGCCTGGATGGGTCGGGTATTCGGGCAATAAAATGTATTACGCTCAAAATTTGCAAAGCAAGAATATAGTGGCCCAACGCATCGATACCGCAATGCATGTCGGAACCCATATTGATGGCGCTATGCATGCAGCGGATATTAAAGGTGATATGGGATCTTACCCGCTTGATTTTTTGTGTGGGCCTGGAGCTGTTGTTGATATATCTGAGCATATGGATGATTGGGCAGTGATAACGCCTGAAATGCTCGAATCAGCATCGGTTGAAATTAAGGATAACGATATACTCATTATCCATACTGGATTTCATAAGCATTATGAGGGCCAGCCTCAACAGGATTTGATTAAGTACTTTTGTATGCATCCCGGAGGTGGGCTTGAACTCCTCAACTGGATGCTAGACAAAAAAATAAAATGGTTTGGTGTTGATTGCGGGAGTGGTGATCATGCGATGAATACATCGATTAGGATGATGCGCCCAGATTTAGCAGAGCAGTTTGAAAAAAAGATCGGGATGAGTTGCAGTGAATTTTTTGGAGAGTTTGATTACATACATAGACTTTCTGGTCGAAAAGTTACTCAAGATATTTTTCCATTTCATAATTATGCCTTTCAAGAGGGTTTAATACATGCAGAAAATGTGGGTGGCGATATTGAGTTAGCTTTGAATCAACGATTCGTTATAGGTGCTTTCCCATGGCGTTATGATGGTTTGGAATCTTGCCCATGCCGAATCATATGTTTTGATGGTGTTGGAGATGAGGTTGAGGCTATTGGAGATGCAGCTAATGCTATTAAGCAAGACAATCCGACAGGTCATTGGCGTAGATAATTGACATTATTTTAGGAACAGTTAGCGGATGAAAATACAGCAATATTTTAACCTTCCAGTTCCTTGTGATGTTTCGTGGAATTATTTTCAAGACTTGCGGCAAGTGGCAGAATGTATTCCTGGAGGTGAAATAACCGGAGATGATGGTGGCTCGACTTATTTTGGAACGGTTAGTTTGAGAATCGGTTCTTTTAATGTCACATTTGATGGCGAGGCACAATTGGAAAACGATTTTGAGAACAAAGTCGGGAAGTTAAAATGTAAGGGTGTAGACAAGCGAGGTGGAAGTCGCACACGTATGGCAATGGAATATCGATTGTCTCCCGTCGAGGATGCAACCAGGGTTGATATTGAGGTAGATTTAACTTTATCAGGCGCAATTGCCCAGTTTGGTCGAACAGGGCTTATAAATGAGACTGCCAATATTATTATGGGCCAGTTTTCAGAGTGTCTTGAGAAAAAAGTACTCGCTGTGTTGGCTGGTCAATCGACGTCAGAGATAGAAAAACCAAAACAAATCGGTGGCATTTCTCTGATAGCGCGAGGCTTGTTTGCTTGGCTTCGAAGGCTGATAACGAGATCTCAAACATGAATTATGTTGGATATTATTTTGACGGCTTTACTTTGTCAGTATGCCTAAAAAATATGAAAGTTAATGTTAATGGGAGGTTTTATTGAAACCGCCACCGTTTGAGTATCATAAACCAACGACTATTTCAAAGCTCTTAGAGCTATTAGAGGCCCATAGTCATGACGCAAGGATTTTGGCCGGTGGTCAAAGTTTAATGCCATCGATGAATTTCAGATTATCCCGTCCTGAACATGTAATTGATATCAATTTAATAGAAGAGTTAAATCAGCTAAACGTCCGGAACAATAAATTAGTAGTCGGCGCATTGACAAGACATGCAACATTTGAAAGTCCTGTAATAGATGACCCATTAGGCAGTCTATTGGCTACCGTGTGCCAACATCTCGCTCATTGGCCGATTCGTGTTCGTGGGACCTTTGCTGGAAGCTTGGCGCACGCAGATCCAGCAGCTGAATGGTGTTTGTTAGCGGTTGCTTTAGATGCGGATATAATCATTCGGAGCAGCCAAGGTGAAAGAGCGGTCAAAGCGTCAGAATTTTTTAAAGGGGGATTCCAAACTGCGCTAACTCCGAATGAGGTTATAGTTGAGGTACATCTTCCATTATTAGGGGAAAATGCACGCTATGGGTTCATGGAGATAAGTCGACGAACCGGTGATTTTGCACTTGCAATGGTGCTCTCAATTATGTGGCTGGATTCACAGCATCAAATAGAGAGAGCTTCGGTAGCTGTTGGAGGAGTGCAGTCATATCCAATACGTGTGTTCGCCGCGGAAGAGAATCTTGCGAACGCCGCTCCATCTAAAGATTTATTTGAAGTAACTTCCGAGATAGTTGCCCAAAGTGTGAATCCAATGGAAGATATACATGGTGATTCTGAATTTCGACGAGATCTTGCCCGAACCTTAACGTTCAGATCGTTGGAACGCACGTTGGATCAATGACTTGGTCCGGCTCTAAGCTTAAGCGTTCTCGCGATCCAGTTCAGTTACGCGGCGAAGCAAGTTTTGTTGCTGATATATCAGCGGGCTCAAAAAGTGTTCGTTTTGTTCGGAGCCCATTTGCTTCAGGTCGGATCGTAAATGTTGAGCTCCCTCCTGAAGGATTAATTTTTACAGCTTTAGACATCGAAGATGTTAAACCAATTTGCCCAGTTTTAAATAGACCAGATTACATAAGCGTTGATCAACCCATTCTAGCAGGCGACCGAGTTACTTATTTGGGCGAACCAATGGCAGCCGTAGTGGCAGATTCTCTAGAAGAAGCAGAAGATTTGGCTGAACAAGTTTTCTTTGATATAGAGCCTGAAGATCCTATATTGACTATAGATCGGGCATTGGAAGAAGGTGTTGCGCCTGTGCACCCCGAAGCAAATACAAATGTGCTAGTAGATGGGCGCATGCAGACGAAAAATTTTGATAGCACCTTCGAAGAGGCTGCCGAGGTTATTGAAATTGATATTCGGTCTAATAGGCAGGCAGCAATGCCTCTAGAGGCTAGAGGTGGTTATGCTGAGTTTGATCGACGTGTCGGACGAATCACGCTAACTGCGTCCGTCCAGATGCCACATGTACTGCGAACTGGCCTTGCGGATTCACTTGAAATACCTGAACGCTTGATTCGAGTGATTGCTCCAGATGTTGGAGGTGGATTTGGACAAAAGTTATCACTTATACCTGAGTATGTAATGTTGGTTTGGCTTTCTAGGTACTTAAAAGGGAGTGTTAGATGGATTGAAGATCGCCGGGAGAATCTGATGTCGTCGGCCCATTCTAGAGATCAACAGCACAAAATTAGAGCAGCGTTCAATCGCAACGCAGAATTACTTGCAATTGATGCGGACATAAGATGTAACGTTGGGTCTTATTCAGTTTACCCCGTGACTTACGGTGTTGAACCTCTAATGGCTATGGTTGAAATACCAGGCCCCTATAATTTTCAAGAAATCTCTGTTAGAGCACGGGCAATCTCCACTAATACTTGTCCAATGTCTCCATACAGGGGGGTATCTCGCCCCTCGATTATCTTCACCATGGAGCGTTTAATGGATACAGCTGCCCAACGTTTTGGGATAGAGCCAACGGAAATTCGGTTAAGAAATTTGATTACGGAATTTCCTTACCGATCTGTAACTGGGCTTGAATATGATGAAGGTTCCTATAAAGAATCATTAGAACGAATGATGACGGAAATTAATTTGGAGGAATTTCGCGCAAAGCAGCAGAAAGAAAGAGCATTGGGTAATTACTTGGGCGTAGGCTTTTCTGTTTTCAATGAGCGAACGGGATATGGCACACCTGCATTTGCTGCGCGATCGATGGAGATCACGCCAGGTTACGAGACTGTCGAAATTTCAATGGATCCTTCGGGAGGCGTTGATCTCAGAATCGGAGCATCACCTCATGGGCAGGGATTAGAAACCACTTTGTCTCAGTTAGTGGCTGATGAATTAGGAATTAATCCTAATGAAATACAGGTTATTCATGGAGACACCGATCTGACTCCCTATGGATGGGGAACTTTCGCGAGTCGTTCGTTAGTCATATCCGGCGGAGCATCAGTTTTGGCCGCTAGAAAGCTCAAAAAGCGCATTAAGTATGCTGCTTCTGAAATACTAAAAGTTCCAGAAACAGATTTAGTTGTAGAAGATGGTGTAGTTAAGCTAGCTAAGGAAGGTAGTAGCGTAGGCTTAAAAGAGATTGCACGTCTTTACTATCATAAGAAACATATGTTCGTAACCGAAGATGGAGATGTGCTCACCGCTCGAGCAACATATGATCCACCCGGTACATTTTCAAATGCATGTCATGCGGCTATTGTGGAAGTTGATGTAGAGACTGGACACGTTAATATAGAGCGATATGTCGTTGTTGAGGATGCAGGGCGATTAATAAATCCCAAGATTGTAGATGGACAGGTGCGGGGTGGTGTTGCCCAAGGTATCGGAGGCGCACTGTATGAAGAAATCTGTTACGCTGAGGACGGAAATTTAATGACAGCATCGTTGCTAGATTTTTTGCCACCGACGGTAACAGAGATACCGCACATTGAAATAATCCACCTAGAGACGATTACAGATTCCTCTATTACAGGAGCTAAAGGTTTAGGGGAAGGCGGTGCTATGGGAGCGCCAGCCGCAGTAATTAATGCTGTCTCAGATGCGCTTCGATCATTCAATGTAAATCCTATGGAAGCGCCGATGACACCTAAAAGAATTCGAGATCTATTGAGAAAAGCTGGGGAGAAATCTGGATCATGAAGAAGGTTGATATTAAGCTAGTTGTAAATAACAGTGAGTATGAAATAAATTTGGAGCCTCGACGTACTTTGGCTGACGCTCTCCGAGAAAATTGTAACTTAACCGGAACACATCTAGGCTGTGAACATGGCGTATGTGGCGCTTGTACGGTCTTGGTTAACAATCAGCCAGTGCGCTCATGCCTTATGCTTGCGGTTCAAGCCGAAGGAGCGACAATAAGGACTGTAGAAGGTTTGGCAAATGGGGACAAGTTGAATGATTTACAAAAGGCATTCTGGGAGCACCATGCGTTGCAATGCGGTTTTTGCACCCCTGGTTTTTTGATGCTAGCAACCAGCATTATAGAGAATAAACCAAACATTTCAGAAGAAGAGCTTCGAAATATTCTCGCTTCAAACCTGTGTCGTTGCACTGGTTACCAGAATATTGTTGACGCGGTAAAGTCATTGCAGGAAAAACCTAGAGAATGAATTATGTTGGGAGGAGCGTTCTACGAGTAGAGGATCTCCCTTTGCTACAAGGCGCCGGGAACTTTGCCGGAGATATTTCACTAAGTAATCAATTATTTATGCGAATCGTCCGGTCATCTTTGGCATTTGGACGATTAGTATCAATTGAAACTGAGATGGCAGAAGAGATGCCTGGGGTAAAAGCTGTATGGACGCGTGATGACGTAGGCAGTATTGGGCCGATTGATTTTAGACAGGTTCGCATCGAAAGTTTATTGGATTATAGACAATTCATACTGGCCAAGGACTTTGTGCGATATGTCGGAGAACCGGTAGCAGCAGTGTTCGCTGAAGACCCCTATCTTGCGGAAGATGCCGCTGAAATGGTTTTTCCGGATATAGAGGAATTAACACCGACAGTCGACGCAGCTCACCCCGAAGGAAAATTTGATGATGTTTTGGGTACCGAGGCAGCTTTAATTGAGAAATCGTATGGAGAAGTTGAAACCGCGTTCCAAGATGCACATCATGTAGTTGAAATGGAATTGGCAGTTGGTCGCCAGTCTGGAAGTCCACTAGAAACAAGGGGACTTATCGCCAATTACAAAAAAGATGAGGATTTGTTAGAAGTATACGGAGCATCAAAGATTCCTCATATTAATCGAGATTCGCTAGCTAAGCTGCTATCAATCCAGTCGGAACGCATTCATTTGTATGAAGGGCATGTGGGTGGTGGATTCGGCATTCGAGGCGAAATCTACCCTGAAGATGTATTGGTATGCTTGGCGGCAATCCGATTACAGCAACCGATCAAGTGGATTGAGGATCGTAGGGAGCATTTGATCGCGGCTAATCAGTCTAGAGGCCAAGTTCATAAAGTTAGAGCAGCTGTTGATCAGAAAGGTTTCATAACTGGAATTGATGATGAATTTTGGGCTGATCAAGGAGCATATGTACGTACTCACGCTGCTACAGTCCCTGAGTTAACAGCTTCGATGTTGCCTGGGCCCTATATAGTTCCCTCTTATCGTAGTGTGGGCCATATTCGCTTAACCAATAAGACTCCTGCCGGCACTTACCGTGCGCCAGGTCGTTTCGAAGGCACGTTTGTCAGAGAGAGGCTAATTGACGAAATAGCAAAACAACTGAAAATGGACCCCGTCGACGTTCGACGAGCTAATTTCATACCTCCCCAAGCAATGCCATTTGATCGTAAATTAGATGCGATTGGTACTAATGTTGTTTACGACTCGGGCTTATATGAAAGTTTGCTAAACAAGTTGCTAGAGCACGTCGATTATGCAGCTCTCCGACAGGAGATAGATGCACGAAGACTGAAAGATGAACAGGTCGGTTTAGGACTAGCTTATTTTGTTGAAAAAAGTGGCTTGGGTCCCTTCGATGATGTACTGCTCGAACTTGATGAAACTGGAGCCCTAGAAGTTATAACTGGAACCGCATCTGTTGGGCAAGGCGTGGAGACTATACTAGCGCAAATTTGCGCAGACGCGCTTAGTATTTGTTTCGATAAAATTACGGTGATTCATGGTCAGACAAATCGAATCACCAGAGGGATGGGAGCATTTGCGTCTCGGGTATCCGTTATGACAGGCTCAGCTGTTCACATTGCTGCAAACCAACTAAAGAATAGGATATTGAATCTTTACTGTGAAATGGTAAAGGTAGATCCAGATAATGTGATAATTGATAATGGTGTGGTTCAATGCAATGATTCCACCATTAAACATATGACCTTTTCAGAGATAGTAAAGGAGGCATCAGTCGAGATCACTAAAACTGGGGATCGAGGCAAAGTTCTTTCTGTACAAAGCGAATTCAATACTAGTCACATGACTTATCCTTATGGTGTTCATCTTGTCGTAGCAAAAATTGACAAAGAAACTGCAATGGTGATTTTAGAGCGGATAGTGGTTGCGTATGATGTTGGTCGCTCCATCAACCCTTTATTGGTTAAAGGGCAGATAGTAGGAGGTGTGGCACAGGGCATCGGAGGAGCTTTGTTAGAAGAGTTTATTTACGACGAAGGGGTTCAGCCTTTGGCAACAAGTTTCATGGACTACCTAATGCCTACCGTAACTGAAGTACCGAATGTGGAAGTGATCATACGAGAGGACGCACCTAGCGAAACAAATCCCTTAGGGATAAAGGGTGCAGGAGAGGGCGGCATCACAGGAGTCGGCGGGGCTGTAGCAAATGCAATTAGCGATGCGCTTGATAGTACCGCCGTTGTGAATCACCTGCCATTATCACCCAATCGAGTGTATGATCTGTTGAAAGATAAAGGGCCGGTAGCCGAGGAATCAAAAGTGCAGTAAATCTTATACAACTAGAATAAAGGTAAGTTTAGTGAAAAAGGAGGATAAAAATGAGCCTAAAGACATTTGAGCATGTATTAATCTTTACCCAAGATCTACAGGCTTCGCATGATTTCTATGTCAATCTGATTGGGTTACATGTTGGTTGGAGGCCAGACTTTCCATTCCCAGGGTATTGGTTGTATTTAGGAGATTCTGCATGCATTCATCTGGCATTACTGAAGAGTATACGAAATCCAGGTGACGAAGACACATCGGGAACGAAATCATCAGATTATGTACTAGAAGGCGCGAAAGGCCATGAAAAAGGTACCGGCCGCATTGCGCATGTGGCGTTTAATGCAGATAACATAGATGAGTTTTTGGATCGTTTTCAAAAAGCCGGCGTTCCAGCGAGAAGGGAACGCGTCCCAAAGGCACCACTGCAGCAGATCTTTCTTGAAGATCCGAATGGCGTGCAGATCGAATTAAATTTTCCATTGGATTGATTATGTCGTTGCGGGCATGCATCATTGGCGGTTCGCTAGGTGGCTTGTTTGTTGGTCATTTTTTGAGAAGAGCTGGTTGGGAGATAAGTATCCACGAACGCACTGAAACTCCATTATCGGGTCGGGGTGCGGGCATCGTAACTTATCCGGAACTTGAAGCAATGGTTCACACCTGTATTGGCAAACAGGCACCACTTGGAATCACAATAAATAACAGAATCGTCCAAGATAAAGACGGCTCTATTATAGCAAAAAAATTCTATCCTCAAGTAATGGCTAGTTGGGAATGGCTATTTAATCTATTGTTTGATGCACTACAGCCAAACGAATACTTTTTAGGGAGCAATTGTGTAGGAGCGGCTAACTCAGGAAACGGAGCGATTCTCTATTTTGAAGACAATAGTAAAATAGAAGCTGACATTGCGATATTTGCAGATGGAATTCATTCCGAGCATAGAAATCATGTTGACCCTCAAGCAAAGTTAGAGTATGCCGGCTATGTAGCATGGCGCGGAATAGTTAAGGCAAATGAGTTGAGCAATGATACGCTCAAGATCTTGGGAGATAATTTTGCTTTCGCGCTTCCCCATCGCCAACAATTGTTGACCTACCCAGTGTCCAGGCCACATTCTCCAGAAAGGTCAGTGAATTATGTTTGGTATCGACCCGCTCCAAAAGAAGGACTTTTAAAAAAATGGTTGCATGGAAATTCTGGAGTTCAGTACGATGGCGGTATACCGCCACATGAGATTAGGAAATCCGTGATCGATGCCATATGTGATGATGCGAAAAGAGATATGCCCACAGCGTTCGCCGAGTTGGTAAGAAAAACACAGCAACCGCTAATTCAACCAATTTATGATTTAATTAGCGACCGAATGAGAGAAGATAGGCTACTAATGTTGGGGGATGCTGCGTTCTCAGCGAGGCCGCATGTAGGTATGGGCGTTACCAAAGTAGCCGAAGATGCACGCCTTTTAGGTGAAAAACTAAATAAACCAGAAGTGCTTGAAGATGCATTGGCAGAATGGGAAAAAGCTCGTCGTACTGTCGGCAGGTTTATCGTACAACGTGGTCGCGCGCTTGGCTCTTACCTAGCAGGAGATCATGCTGAGGATCCGCCAGAAATTACAGAGATTATGGCTAACTCTGCGTTGCGTGTGACTGATATTCCTGATTATCCATCGGTCTAATGACGTTGTTATAACTTTAGTATAGGATTAATCGATAATGTCTGATGCTCGAAATATAGTCAAAATGCAAGGCATTACGAAGCATTTTGGCTTCACTGTCGCGAATAGCGAAGTTGATTTTGATTTGCGGAGTAGAGAAATCCATGTTTTGCTTGGGGAGAATGGCGCAGGAAAGACGACCTTGATGAATATACTATTTGGCCATATTCGTCAAGACAGAGGGTCAATTCAGCTAGACGGGAACGAGGTAAAAATTGACTCACCATTGCACGCCATTCAGCATGGGATTGGGATGGTCCATCAACATTTCACCTTGGTCCCTTCCTTTACTGTTGCAGAGAACGTGATGCTTGGCGTCAGAAAGGCTACCAATGTTAGTTTTCGAGCAGGGGACATTGAGAAGGAAGTTAATCGGAAAGCTGAGGAACTACATATGCCGATCGATGCAGCCACCGAAGTCCGAAGTCTTCCAACCGATCTTCAACAACGCGTTGAGATATTAAAAGCGTTGTATAGGGGAGCGCAAATTTTGATCATGGATGAACCGACTTCCTTGCTTGGGCCAAAACAGATTGAAAACTTGTTGATGATTCTTTCTAATTTAAGGGATTCCGGCCATTCTATTATTTTAGTGACGCATAAATTGGCGGAGGTCGTTGAAATTGCTGATCGGGTGACAGTGCTTAGGAAGGGTACAAGAGTCACTTCTATGGATAGAGGTTCTTTTGATGAGAAGTCACTGGCTCATGCTATGACAGGGCAAGAAAGAATCCAACTTCCTGAGCGAAGAAAAAATAATAATAAAAACGAGGTATTAGCGTTAGAAGTTCGAAATCTCCTTGTACATTCAACTATAGGCGACTTTAATTCCGTTGACGATTTGTCATTTCACGTAGCACCTGGCGAAATCCTTGGGATTGCTGGCGTTGAAGGGAATGGGCAGCGCGAGATAGTTGACTGCTTGTTCGGTTTAAAAACTCCGGATCAAGGGAATATTCTTATAGAAGAAAGAGATGTAACTGAATCAGCTCCGATAGTGCGCCGAAAGGCAGGCTTAGGCGCTATCCCGGAAGATCGTCAAGGACTTGGGCTTGTCTTAGACATGACTATTGGCGAAAACATTGCTATGTCAAAAATTATTTCGGGTAAATATTCTCGAATAGGTCTAATTAAATGGGGTCAAGTTGCAAGTGATAGCGTCGAGCTACTAAAGGAATATGATGTCAGACCTCCTGACCCTAGTGTTAAAACAAGTAGTTTGTCAGGCGGAAATCAACAAAAAATTGTATTGGCGCGTGAGATGTCAACACATCCATCCATTTTAGTGGCTGACAACCCTACCTGGGGACTTGATGTTGGCGCAATCGATTATGTTCATCAGCGAATTTTAGAATTAAGAGATAAGGGCGGCGCAGTGTTGTTACTTACTTTAGACTTAGAAGAATTGTTTAAACTATCCGACCGAGTTTTAGTGCTTTATCGAGGCAGAAAAACTTTGGAGGGTTTGGCGGCCGAAGTCAAAGGGGAGAAGCTAGCGTTGGCAATGGCTGGCGGCTCAAAATGAACTGCAACATAGCCTGTCTAAATGGCATGTTGTGTTTCAATGCACATGTTTTTTGTGGAGAAAAAAAATATGACTAATTCAGATGGGGCAATTGACATTCATGCCCATTTTTATCCAGAAAGTTATCTTCGTCTTTTAGAAAAGCATGGGGCAGCCCATTCAGCGGGTTGCGACATGTCGAATCCCGAGGGAGTTATTATCAAAGCAGGACCTCAATTGATACCCCCACTGGAATGGAGGTTTGTTGACCTTGATCTGCGAGTAGAAGAAATGAACGATATTGGTGTTGGAGTGCATGCATTGTCACTTACTATCCCAATGGTGGGATTTGCGGACGGTACGTTTGCGCTTCAATTATCGGAAGCGTACAACGACGCCTGTGTTGACGCACATGAAAAGTATCCAGACCGTTTAGTTGGATTTGCTACTTTGCCATGGCATGAGCCCGCTCTCGCTTGCCAAGAGCTTGATCGAATCGCTAAATTTAAAGGTATAAAAGGAGTTTACTCGGCTACTCGCGTGGGAGAGCGAGATTTAGATCACGAGGCATTTTTTCCAATTTATGAACGACTTGAGGATTATGAGCTCCCTTTATTTTTGCATCCTGTACAGGTGGTAGATCCAGAGCGCCTGGCCCCGTATTATTTAAAGAACTTACTTGGCAATCCCTTTGAATCTGCGATTGCAGCCGCTAGTTTTATTTTTGGTGGTGTATTGGATCGATTCAAAAAGCTAAACATCTGTTTGCCCCATGCTGGAGGAGCTTTTCCATATTTAGTCGGCAGATTAGATCATGGGTCTAGAGTGAGGCCTGAACTAGCACATCGCGACCAACACCCATTTGATTATCTTAGAAGGTTCCATTACGACACAATTACCCACTCGAAGGAAGCGCTTGCATATTTAATTCGCATAGTGGGCGCCGACCGCGTTATGTTGGGCAGTGATTACTGTTTTGATATGGGTTATGAGCATCCGGTTGAAATCGTCACAGCACAGACAGAACTTGAAGAGAAAGAGAAGATTAATATTTTAGGCGGTAATGCAAGAAGCCTGTTAAATCTTTCTGACTAATAACATAATGACTTGTAGATCTTTTGATTACACCCTTGGATTAAGGTTTTTTTTGTACCGTTTGGAGAGTGAGTTTGGCATTTAAGGAATTGGCTTCAGGGGATTCAGTTTGGGTTCGATCCATCTTGGCTTTGATCGGTACATTGATTGCCATGGCAGTACTTGTATTAGCGTTGGGAGCTAACCCTTTTATCGTAGGAAAAACTATAGTGCTAGGTTCTCTTGGGAATAAATGGGTTTTAGCTCAAACGATTACTGTTTCTGGCATTCTAATACTTACCGCGTTGGCGGCGTCTATTCCTTTTTCAGCTAGATTATGGAACATTGGTGGTGAAGGGCAGATGACAGTAGGGGCGATCGCTGCAGCTGTCATCGGTTTATTGGTGCCCGAGCAATGGCCAGCATGGCTCGCAATCTCTATGGTCATGTTTCTTGCAATGACAAGTGGCGCAGTCTGGGCGGTAATTCCTGGATGGTTAAAGGCTAATTTTGATGCAAGTGAGATTGTTACCACGTTAATGTTAAATTTTGTCGCTATGGCATTAGCTGCCTGGGTTATATTTCATGTGTTTCCAGCCGGTTTTGTTCAACGAACAAAAACAATTTTGCTGACTGCAAAACTGCCCCGACCTTTCGAAGGATGGTTTGTTGATATCGGAATTTTCTTTTCGGTACTTGCCGCGCTGATAATTTGGGTTGTTATCAGTAAAACAAGATTGGGCTTTTCAATCCGATTGATTGGCGCTAATAGTAGAGCCTCCAAACTTGCCGGAATAAAAACTAATAGCATTACTATTTGGACATTTCTATTAGCAGGCGCTATGGCTGGCTTGGCAGGCGCCATAATAGTTCAAGGCCGAGATCATGCCCTTTTACAAGATTTTTCGGCGAATTTTGGTTATATTGGAATTGGTGTTGCCTTGGTAGCGAGATTAAATCCAATTGCGATTCTTGGGTCGGCTGTGGTGTTCGCGATATTACGAGTCGGATCAAATAGTCTACAGGCTGGTGCAGGCTTATCTCCTGCGGTTGGAGAAATCATTGTTGCTACCTTTGTTGTCTTACTTATGCTGACCGGTGTAATAAGATTTCAGTATCCGGAAAATCCTGATGCTCACTGAAGCAATATTTATCGCATTTTTTGTTATCGGAATTCAACTTGCTGTGCCTCTTCTTTTAGCTGCGCTCGGTGAGCTCGTTCAAGAAAAATCCGGAGTTCTGAATATTGGCATCGAAGGTGTTATGCTGATAGGCGCGTTCACCACTGCATTTGTAGGAATTGAAACAGGCAATCCTTATCTTGCTTTGCTCGCAGGTGGGTTTATCGGAATCGCATGCGGCATTGTTTTATCTTTTTTATATGTTTATCGCGGCACTGACCAAATTGTCACCGGTCTTATGTTCAATATTTTTGCGTTTGGACTTACAGGAACACTGCACGGTTTATTCTTGGGAGGGCAAGTCGGACCAACTCTTCCTGCAACACAGATTCCGGTCATATCTGACCTTCGATGGTTAGGCCCAATTATCGACCAGCAAAATATGATGTTTTATTTGGGATTAATGTTTATGTTTTTTGTTTATTGGGCAATGCAGAGGACTTGGTGGGGCCTTTATGCGAGAACTGCTGGAGAGAGGCCCTTGGCTGCTGAATCTGGAGGACTGAATGTATTACGACTAAGATATCCCGCTGTTATCGTGGGATCGATATTGTCCTCTCTGGGCGGTGCCGCTTTGGTGCTAGGTACATCTGGTGGATTTGTTCCTGGCATGACAGCAGGTCGCGGGTTTATAGCGCTTGGAGTTGTTGTGCTTGCCAGATGGAAGCCTATGTTAGTCCTAATATTCGCCTTTGCTTTTGGATTAACTCAAGGACTCCAATTTTTAGGTGGACGGTTAGATACTTTGTCAGGCATTCCTCCGCAATTCTGGACGGCACTCCCGTATGTAATGACCGTGGTCGCAGTTGTTTTTGCGCCAGGCTCAACTTATCCTGCGGCAGTAGGCATTCCTTACAAGAGAGCCGGACGTTAGTTTTTCCATTGACTGTAGATATTCAGCCTAATTGCAATATGGTTGGTTCTATTTTTATCATACTGTCAAAAAAAATTGACAATATGTTGTTTGTTAAGTGACACTAAGCGCAGTTATAAAAAACTTCATAAACGTTAACATAATTAAATGATAGAAGGGGGATAGATGTATGAGCTTTTTAAGGATTTTGTTATACAAAACTAAGATTACAGTTACATCGGTTGTTGCATTAGGATTATTGGTTTCATTTTTCCCGTTAGCAGCGAGCGCTGATGCATATCGAGTTGCTTTAATTTATCCTGGAACTGCGACGGATCTTTCATGGTCAAATGCTTGGTTTGATGGAGCAGAACTTGCCATGGCAGGGAATAGTGACATCCACGTTGAGTCTGTAGAACTGCTAAATGACCCCGCTTCTGTTCTTCAGCAAGGAGCTGCTTTTGCATCCCAAGGATATGATATGGTTCTTATTGCCCATGGTGCGATGGTGGATCCCGCAATTACCCTAGCTCAGCAATTCCCAAGCGTTCAATTTTGTTTAGCGCCACATCATCCCGGTGATGCAACGGGCCCACCCAATCAACCAAAGAATCTGTGTTGGATTGATGTTGCCCAACACAACGCAAATTTTCTGGCAGGCGCGTTAGCCGCACTGGTAACCCAAACAGGGCATGTAGGCTCTTTAAATGGATTTGCTTTTCCAGCACTGACTCGACAAGCTGAGGGATTTCATCTCGGAGCTAGATGCGTAAATCCAAATATACAGTTTTCTCAGCAGTACATAAATACTTGGACTGACACTGGTATATCGAAAGCCGCTGCGTTGGCAGTGTATGCCGCAGGTGCTGATGTGATTATGGCACCAACCGACTCTGCAGTACTTGGAATCGTACAGGCTGCTAAGGAAGCGCGTGGCCAAGGTAGGGGTGATGTATGGGTGATTCCGTCATACTATGAGAGTCAATCATTAGGACCGAATGTTGTTTTAACATCGGCAATTCACGGACTGACATTTGCTTCTAAAAGCGCAATCGAGGCTGGAGCTGCTGGCGGCATTCCAGACGCTGGATTTTTAGACTTTGATGCGACAAATAATCCAGAAATTTCGGCTCCTGTATATAGCAATATCAAGGCATTACTTACAGCAGATCAACTTGCAACATATGATGATATCGTCCGGAAAGTTCGCTCTGGTGAAATTATTATTCCTGATGAAACAACAGGCGACATCACCATAGGCGCTATTGATTCAGGTGGAAGCGTAGATTTAAGTGCTATTGGCTGTTCTTAGTACTTAATTTATTAGGACTTACCTAAACAGCGGGGAGAATAAATCTTATGAAAACGCCGATGTATTGTTATATCGAAGGTCAAAAAAAAATGGACCTCCCCGCTGGTGTCCCCACTTTTAATGACGCTTTCGAGAAATGGTTAGACCCGAATCGAACAGCCGTAATTGAAATTGATATGCATCGGGGACACGTTGGGCCTGATGATCGATTGACGCTTGCAACACCTAGGGCTAGAGCAAGAATACCGGCCCATAATCGATTTCAGGCTGAATGTCGTACTTTAGGTATCCCGGTAATACATGTCCAGCACTGGCAACGCCATGGCGGTATTGATGATCTCAACACCCTCAAGCGAAATCGAATGGCGAACTGGCGTGTTCTCTATTATCTATACGTAGAAGATAATGATTTGATGGACGAGCATTCCTGGGAGGGAACCAAATGGTTAGATCTTATGACAGAAGAGGTGGAGGGCGACTATTACGTCCGCACTAAGAAAAGGCTTTCCAGTTTTGTCCCAACGGATTTGGAGTTCCTGCTCCGTAACCTTGATGTTGATAATGTAATTCTAACTGGAGTTATGACAGATGCCTGTGTTTTATCTACCGCGTTTGACGCCGCCAATCGAGATTTCAGAGTAATCATCGCTAGGGATGTCGTCGGTGGATATTCTGAAGACGCTGAGAACTCGGCATTAAAGATTGTATCTCTGCATTTAGGTTTGGTTGTTGATTCGCCAGCACTGCTTGCGGAATATTATGCTAGAAAAGGAAAAACCCTTCCATCAGATTTAGTTGGAATTACGGACATCGCTGATGTTGCCGGGTTTCTATAAGTAAACCAGAAGACCGGAAAAAATTTTTTCGAAAAACGCATGATCAGTCAAATTAAGGCTGAGGATTATTGCGAGTTATTTTGTGCCGATAAACTTATAAAAATAGAATAAGGATGTGAAACAATGAAAGTCAATGAAAAGACAGAAATCTGGCCTGGAGATATACCCAATCCAAAGATGCCGTACGCGCCAGCAGTGAAAGCAGGCAACTGGGTTTTTGTTGCGGGTCAGCTCGCTTCTGATTTTAAGACCGGCGTTGCTCCCGAAGCACGGGTAAATCCTGGGCTACCATTCAATGAGCACCCTTTAACTCTGCAGTCCCGATACATAATGGAAAATATTGGCAAAACTCTAGAAGCAGCTGGCTCTTCTTATGCTGATGCAATGCGTATTTTTCAATGGTTCACAGCTCCACCTGATTGGCAGCAGGGCACTTCTTGGTCTGGTGTCAACATCACTCGTTATTTGGAAGAAAGAAACAAATATATTTTTGACAAAAGACCCGCAAGCACTGGAATGGGTATCCGAGAGCTGCTAGTAAAAGACACCATAATTGAGGTGAATTTAATCGCGATAATCCCAGAAGAAGGGCAGACCAAAGAAGCTATCTCTTGTCCTGACATACCTAAACCTCTTGCGGGTTATTCAGAGGCGGTACGAACTGGCGACTGGGTCTTTTTTTCCGGCGAGCTATCAACTGATTGGCAGGGAGATTATGGTCGAACTGAGCGTTATGGTGAGGATTCTTCTGTTGCGTTAGATGCAAGAACAAATCCGAATTTTTGGTATGACATTCCAATTCGACGACAGACTGAGTACCAATTAAAAAAATTGCAATTAATCGCAGAGTCCGCAGGTACGTCGCTAGAGAAAATGGTCAAAGCAGCTGTTTATATCCCCGACCCCCAAGATTTTATTGGTTTTGAAGAGGTGTGGAAATATTGGTTCCCAAATGATCCACCGGCTCGGTGCGTGGTTCCATACATGGGGTTAGGCGGCAGTGGATGTCGCGTTGAAATTGCTCCCAAGTGCTTATCAGGTGATTCTAAACTTGTTAAGGAGACGATTGAGACAAGTGATGCACCCGAGCCTCTTACACATGAACCGCAAGCAATAAGAGCGGGGGATTTTCTATTTCTTTCAGGACAAATGGCGGCAGATGAAAAAGGAGTAGCTAAAGAGGGTTTACGGGAGCCAGGATTTCCTTATTACGGGAATCCAGGAAGGATGCAGATGGAATACCTCATGAGAAATGTTGCAGCAATATGCGAAGAGGCGGGCACGAGTGTTGAAAACGTGTGTAATAGAATATGTTTTCACGATGACTTTAACAACTACTTTCAAGAATCTATTGATGCATATTTCGAGTTTCTTCCAGAGGGAAAGCGTGCTGCTAGCACGACATTAGCCATCGGAGGTCCATTGTTAGTTCCAGGATGCCATTTTTTGTTAGATATGATCGCGTATGTGCCTCCGAAGTGAGAATTAGAATAGCTGAAACGGCAGCAAAACATGATAAATAACATTGATAAAAAAGATGGGATGTGGATTGAGTGGGATGTCTCAGTAACTATGGATGATGGCCTCGTTTTAAAGGCAGACATATTTCGTCCTCCTAAAGAGGGTCAATATCCCGTTATTCTTACATATGGCCCGTATGCTAAAGGGTTGCCATTTCAAACAGGTTATCCGAGCTGTTGGCAGAAAATGGAAAAAGAGCACCCAGATGTTACTCGTGGTTCTACCAATAAGTATCAAAATTGGGAAGTTGTTGACCCAGAAAAATGGGTGCCTTATGACTATATTTGCATACGTGTAGACTCCCGCGGTTGTGGTCGTTCGCCAGGTTACCTGCAGCATTTTTCACCGAGAGAAATACAAGACTTTTATGATTGTATAGAGTGGGCGGGCACAGAAGCTTGGAGTAACGGTAAAGTTGGTTTGTCCGGAGTTTCGTACTACGCAATGGCGCAATATCCAGTAGCATCAAGACAGCCTCCGCATCTCGCGGCAATGATTTCCTGGGAAGGCTCAGCGGATTGGTATCGGGATGCAACGCATCATGGCGGTATCTTGTCAACCTTTTGGGCAAATTGGTATGACATGCAGGTTAAGACAATACAGCATGGATGGGGTGAGCGGGGGGGCGTGAACCCAAATACTGGCGAATTAATTTCAGGCCCCGTTACGATGGCTGAGGACGACTTACAGAGAAATAGGACAGATTTTGGATCTGAGATAATTAATCATCCTCTCATTGATTATTACTATAAAGAAAGAACTCCAGATTGGAGCAGGGTAGAAGTTCCAATGCTCACTGCCGCCAATTGGGGAGGGCAAGGCCTTCATTTACGCGGAAATACTGAAGCTTACGTGCGAGCTGCATCCAAAGATAAATGGTTAGAGATACATGGCATTGAGCATTGGACTGAGTTTTATACTGATTATGGTGTGGAGCTGCAAAGAAGATTTTTAGATTATTATTTAAAAGGGAAAAATAATGGTTGGGACAAACAACCCTCAGTTCAGCTTCAGATTCGAACTCTAGATGGCTTTATTGAGCGTCATGAGAATGAATGGCCTATTGAGCGAACAAATTGGACAAGAATGTATTTGGACACCAATAACAAATTATTAATTGATCAGCCTTCAACAGAAGGTCAAATTAGCTATTCAACTAACGGAGATGGAGTTTCATTTTTTTCCGACGCAATGGCGAATGATACTGAAATAACTGGACCCTCATCAATGAAATTGTTTGTGTCGTCAGAAACAATCGATGCAGATATTTTTGTTGTCTTACGTGTGTTTTCTCCAGATGACACAAGAGAAGTAGTGTTTCAAGGTGCAATTGATCCGCACACGCCTATTGGACAAGGATGGTTACGAGCATCGCACCGTAAATTAGATCCAACTCTTTCAGAAGAGTATCGTCCCTATCATTCTCATGATGAGAAACAGCCTTTGGTTCCCGGTGAGATATATGAGTTAGACATTGAGATATGGCCTACAAGTGTTGTAGTACCTCAAGGCTACCAGCTTGCCGTAACTATACGCGGATGCGATTATGAGTATCCTGGAGATACTGGAGGAGCAAAACTATCAAATTTCAAAAATGAGCTAAAAGGATGCGGCCCTTTCTTGCATGATGATCCTCGAGATCGGCCGCCGGCAATTTTTGGAACCAACGTAACGATTTATTCGGGGGCATCGTCACCATCCAGTGTCTTGATACCGATCATCCCTAAGATATAGGAGAATTTGTCCGACCAACGGCAGTCGGTATCAAAAAGTGCTTTGTAACTTATGATATTAAATCTTTCGGAGGTTTTTAGGTGATAGATCTAATGCTTAGAGTGAACGGTAGAGATCGTGCTGTAGAGATCGAAGAGGGCTCTCCACTTCTCTACGTTCTCAGAAACGAACTTGGATTAAAAGGCGCCAAATATGGGTGCGGCCTTGAGCAGTGTGGAGCTTGTTATGTTCTTATTGATGGCGAAGCACAATTTTCATGTTCAACTCCGGCCGAAAGTTTAGTGGGAAAAGAAATTATAACTATTGAAGGTATTGGCACTGTATCTAATCCTGATCCAATTCAAAAAGCGTTCGCGCAGCAGGGTGCAGGGCAATGTGGGTATTGCATACCCGGCACGGTAATTGCTGTTAAGGCATTATTGGCTAAAAATAAAAAACCAAAGCGAGTAGAGATTCTTGATGCTCTTTCGAGCAACTTGTGTCGTTGTGGTGCGCATCATGACGTTGTTAAAGCAGTCGAAAAGCTAGTTTCCGAATCACATTGATACCATGATTAATGAAAGTTTAGAAGCTTATCCTAAAATTAATGACTGGATTAGTTTTACAGAAGATGGTGTGGTAGATGTTCGATCAGGAAAAGTCGAGATTGGCCAAAGAATTACATCCGCATTTCGTAAGATTGTAAGTTTCGAGCTCGAGGTAGATATCGCGAGAGTCTATCTACTTTGCGGGGACACACGCTTAACACCGGATGAAGGCTATACAGCTGCTAGTTGTTCAATGGAGATCGGAGGTACGGCGCTTCGATACGTCGCAGCTTTTGCGAAGAAACAACTACTTACTATGGCTGCGGATAGACTTGCTTGCGACATTGGAGACCTAAATGTAGACGACGGTGTGATTTCAAACAGACTCGATGGCTCAGTTGTAACGTATTGGGATCTTGTTGATGAGAACGGAATAGATCAGTCAATTAATTTTGATGTAGAACTAAAATTGCATCAAAAAAGTTTGCTCGTGGAAGACGAAAATCAGCTCTCTTACCAAAGATCTTTAGAAATTGCGACCGGTGAGTTCTGTTATATCCACGATTTTATTTTAGACGATATGCTTCATGCGCGAATTGTCCGGCCACCAACTTATCACTCACGCTTGGAAAGTGTCGAGATAGATATTGTCGAGTCAATGGCGGGTGTAAGGCAAGTTATTCGAGATGGTAGCTTCCTTGCTGTAACTGGAGAAAATGAATACCAGGTATTGAAGGCGTCTAACCGGCTTGCGAGTGTTGCGAAGTGGAAGCAGGAAAGTGACATATCAAGTATCCCCATTGAAGATCAATTATTGCAAAAACCAAGGCGGAGTATATCTTTAGAAGTTCATAAGAATCAGAACCAACCATTAACTAAGGATTTAACTCATCACCCAACGCAAACACTAGGAGTTAGATATAAGCGTCCATATTTAATGCATGCTGCCATAGGCCCTTCTTGTGCAATTGCTCTATTTGATGATAATGAACTAATTGTTTGGACTCACAGTCAAGGAGTCTATCCCCTCAGAGATGCGATCTCGTTTGTGTTAAAACTAGATGTTCAGAATATTCGAGTGGTTCATCTCCCTGGCGCAGGGTGTTACGGCCATAACGGGGCGGATGATGCTGCATTAGATGCAGCTCTTTTGGCATGTCGCTGCATAGGTTCACCGATCCGAGTTGCATGGAGTCGAAAGGATGAGCATTGTTGGGAACCCTACGGCTCAGCCATGTTGGTGGAGATTGAGGCTGGTCTTGATGAGCACAATAATTTAATTTACTGGAATTATGATGTCTATAGTGATGCACACGTGAAACGTCCTGGCCCTAATTTAGATGGTTCCCAATTGCTTGCATCTTGGCATTTGGAAGACTCATTTCCGCAACCGGAAACTACAGTACCGTGGAATAATATTCATCTTGGTTTAGGGTTTAATGCAATCCCGTTATACGAAATTCCAAATCGAAATATCAACCTACATCGGGTAGAGCCATTACCTTTACGAGTATCAGCATTAAGATCTTTGGGCGCGTACACAAATGTCTTTGCGATTGAATCTTTTATGGATGAATTATCTGAAAAAATCAATCAGGATCCTCTGGAATTGCGATTGCGATATCTTTCAGATGAGCGGGCGAAGGAACTTTTAGAAAAGGTATGCAATGTGGCAGACTGGCACGATAATCGTAGAAATGAAAACATTGGTACGGGGCTAGGATTCGCGCAATATGATAACCATAGAAGCTACGCTGTTGTCGTAGTGAATATAGAAATTGATGATGATGGCACTATACACTGTCGCGAAGCTTTTTTAGGCGGTGATACTGGACAAATTATTGATCCTGCTGGTGTTAGGTGTCAGTTAGAAGGTGGATTTCTTCAATCACTTAGTTGGAGTTTAGGGGAAGAAGTTCTTTACGATAAGGAGGGGATTCGAAGTCAAGACTGGGAAACTTATAAGTTATTAGCTTACAGTCAAATCCCAACAATAGAAACTATACTCATTGATAGACCGGGAATGCCTTTTCTTGGTTGTGGTGAGACCATGCAAGGGCCTACTGTCGCCGCCATAGCAAATGCGGTCTCAAATGTAATCGGAGTTCGCTTAAGAGAGACTCCATTTACACCAGAGAGAGTTCAAGCTGCTGCGTGGGAGTCTGGCAATTGAGCTCATAACATGGAGCTCAATTGCCTTAGATACGCTATATTTTCTAACTTAGGTTTCAAATTAATCGGTATCGTTGGATTTATAAGTATTTGATTTACCCAGCTTTACCAATTAGATCTATTTCTACCAAGGCATCAGGAAGCAATAGCCCCGTTGTTTCGACGGTTGTGCGTGCTGGTGGATTGCCTGAGAAATACTCTTTCCACACCTCATCAAAGCCATTGAAGTCTTTAAGATCTGTCAAGAAAACTTGTGCCTTAAAGGCCTTGTCAAGACCAGTGCCTGCACCTTCAAACGTTGTAGTGAGGTTTTTTAAAGTGTAGTCACTTTGCCGTTTAATTTCTGAACCGTAGAAAGGAAAGGCCTTATTAATACTTGCTTCCTTAGGTACTCCGGTTACAAAATCAGAAGGAACTTGACCGGCAGCGAATAGAATACCATCGACGATAAAAGCTTCCGAATAATTTGCTTTTGGTTGCGGGGCATTTGATTTACATATGGTGTGTGTTGTGTCATGAGTATGAGCGATGAGATCAATCTCGATTAGCATATCGGGCCCAGTGCCCAATAGACCACTCACGCCTACTGTAGTACGTGGAGGAGGATTTTCAGGGAAGTATTCTTTCCAGACTTCATCAAAAGCATTGAAATCATTCAGGTTGGTTAGAAATATTTGCGCCTTTACCACGTTAGCAAGAGAGGAGTTTGCTGCATCAAAAGTTTTTTTGAGATTATCAAGAATATAACGCGTTTGAAGTTTGATATTTGAGCCATAGTATGGAAAATTTGGATCGACTTTTGCCTGAGATGGGATTCCAGTTTCAAAGTCGGAAGCTAATTGGCCCGCAGCAAAAACAAGATTTTCAACTCGGTAGGCTTCCGTATAATTAGCGAGTGGTTGTGGTGCACTAGACTTAATTACATCATGACTAACTGCGTTAGTATGCCCGATTAAATCAATTTCAACTAGTTGATCAGGACCTGCTCCTAGTAAGAGAGGTATTTCGAGGGTGGTCCGTGCAGGTGGGTTTGCGGGGAAGAACTCGCGCCAAACTTCATCGAAGGCATTAAAATCCTTTAAGTCAGTCAGAAACACTTGCGCTTTGACAACATTCTCTAACGATGAATCAGCTGCTGAAAAAGTGGTTCTGAGATTTTCTAGGATATAGCGAGTTTGTTCCTTTATGTCGGATCCATAAAACGGGAATGCCTTATTAATTTTTGCACCTTGCGGCACGCCTGATATGAAATCAGAAGCCAGCTGGCCAGCGGCAAACACTAAATTTCCAACCTTAAATGCCTCTGTATAATTTGCTAAAGGTTGCGGTGCATCTGAGATAATTGCTTCCATTACTAAATGTCCTCCTTAATTGGTAAAAAACCAACCTGTCTTACGAGAGTTGCTTTGCGCATCGATTATACTGGATAAAAATTTTAATGAAAACTGGGGGCAAGTGGCTCTCTTCATAAATCCAGTGCTGATTTATAAAGACGTCAATAACGTCTTGTTGAGATTTTTATATTCTACCTGTCACGCCAAAACCGGCAGTAAGCATGATAAAACATTGTGCGCCATTGTTTTCGCCAACACCGGAGACTATCTTTTCCTTCATGCATCAAACACATATTACAAGAAACACAATCGACGAGACCTGTTCGACCATCAATAAGTTGTTTGGGCAGGTCCGGTTCACGAATAAAAGGGCGAGCCATGGCGATAAAATCAGTGTCGCCAGAAGATATAAGATCATTCATAGTTTCTGTTGTACGGATTCCGCCCACTAAGATCACGGGTAATTGAGTGTGTTGTTTCACTGAGCGTGCAAATTCCCGGTAGTAAGCCTCTGGAGTTCCCTGAGACAAAATTCGATGAAATAGTTTATCTTTCAAGGCTCTTTTTGGGCCAACAGCGACATAAGGCCTAATATTTTGGAGATAAGAACGCATGACACCATAGGATACTTCCACCCCATTCAAACCCATTGCCTCTAACTTTTTAATTCGATCAAGACTTTCACCTTCCTCCAATCCATCATCTATTGAGTCAGTAATACCAATCCTTGCCGTAATTGGAAAATTTTCTCCAACTTCTTGACGAATTCTTTCATATACTGCTAGTAGAAGTTTATCCCTTCTTTCGTTATCGCCGCCCCACTCATCATCCCGACGGTTTGCATGTGGTGAATTGAATTCACTCAAAAGATAGCCGTTCCCGCTATGTATATGTATCCCGTCAAATCCTGATTGTTTTGCTCGTTTCGCGGCGTTACCAAATCCATCAATGGTCACGTTTATGTCATCTACCGACATCATTTTTGGCACCCTATCAAAAATTGCATTCGGAATTACCGACGGAGCTATTGGTTGAAGATTGGGCATCATGCATTGGCTTCCGGCATGACTTAATTCAGCAAAGATTGCGCCATTGTATTTATGGACAGCATCTGTCAGAGATGAAAGTCCTGGCAAATTATTGTCACTATGTATACCTACTTGCTTGGGGAGATATTGCCCGTGCTGGTCTATATACATGTGCCCAGAGATTAGTAGACCAGCTTTTCCTTTGGCAAGTGCAGAATAGAAATTGACCAACGAGGGCGAGATACTTCCATCTTCGTTAGCCATTGTCTCCGAAGTTGCCGCGCGAATTAATCGGTTGGTGGTGGTTAGATTGCCTATTTTTCCAGGGCTAAGATACAACCGATCGGTATGAGTAGTTTCTACGCCATTAGTTCTCATAGTGTAAATCAATCTATCGAGGATAATTGCATGACGATTCCACAGGGCATGCCTAATATATTATTGCTGGGCAGCCCCCCCAGACCCAATATAACAATCTATTACGGCTGGGTCTGCCACAACAGCGTTTGGCTCGCCTTTTGATATTAATTTTCCGTCTGCCATTGCATAGACATAGTCACATATGCTGCATATGAAGCCTACGTTGTGATCGACGATTAAGCACGTCACTCCCTTATCACGAACTGCCCTAATTTGTTTTTCTAGCTCCTCAAGTAGAGCGACGTTAACGCCAGCAGCTGGCTCATCTAATAACAGTATTTTTGGGTCAGACTGAACTGCTCTAATAAATTCCAACAGTTTTAAATCAGGTGCGCTAAGGTCTTGAAGCCAAGTGTCATGCTGATCGCCCAATTGGATTGAATCTAGATTCTTTGCGATATTAGCTTTTACATCCTCCGGTATTTTCCTATTAGCTCCAAAAGGAGAGATGCTTCGCCGAAAGTGATGTTTAGTTTGTTTGTCGAAAACAAGCATATTTTCAAAAACTGTCATCCTAGGAAAACCAATTGGAGTCTGAAACGTTCGAACCAGGCCTCTTTGCGCTATTTCGTGGGATTTTAGAGAAGTGATTTGCTCGCCTTCTAGATTCACTTGCCCACTATCTGCAGCGAGAAAGCCACTAATAATATTAAATAGGGTTGTTTTGCCGGCACCATTTGTTCCTATTAGACCAACTATTGCGCCTTTCTCCACCTCGATGGAGACATCATTTACGGCTCGAACACCTCCAAATGCTTTCGAAATATTGTCTACAGTTAGCAGAGCAGCCATAGTCTATCGTCCTAATTCGTCAGTGATCTGGTTTTTAAGGGTCGTTCGCCAATTAGACCTTGCGGACGAATTCTCAGAATTAAAATAAGAATTAGACCTACTAATGCGACACGCAAGGATGTAAAGGTTGTTGCGGCCTCACCGTAGACTGGCAGAAAGCGCAAACCTTCTTGTATTAGGATGAAGATAAAGCCACCAAGATATGCTCCCCACGTATTGCCAAGTCCCCCAATAATCAGAGCGGTCCACACAAAGAAGGTGACATCTGGCGTAAACATAGACGGAACGATTATTGTCGTATACCAGGTGTAAAACGCCCCACAAAGCCCGCAAAAGAAAGCAGCGAAACTATATGATGTGATATGGGATGTAAATGGATTGATTCCTGCTGTTTTAGCGAGATCTTCGTTGTCTCGGAGAGCTTTGAGTGATCGCCCGAAAGATGATGTTGTTAACTGACGAACTAGCCAAAGAGTCAGCAGTGATATGCCAATCAAAAGTAGGAATAGAAAAAAACTAGCACTCGTAGGACTTAAGTCTCCATTTCGAAATGGGGGCGGAATATTGTACATTCCTGCGACACCATTTGTTAGCCAAAGCTCGTTGGAGTAGATCTGCCTTAGCACTTCTGAAAGGGCAAGAGTTGTAATTAAAAAGTATTCTCTTTTTAATCGAAGTGCGGGCAAACCTACGAGAAGTGCTAATACCCAAGCAAGTAGCCCGGCAACAATTACCCCAAACCAAATCGGTAAGTTGAGGCCTAATATATAATCTTGATAACTGGCGGCTTCTGGGGCAGTTAGCAAAACATACGTATATGCGCCAATGCCAAAGAAAGATACCAGACCTAGATCCCAGAGCCCGTCGATACCAGCAGAGAAGTTCAGCGCTAAACAGAGGATCGCATAAATAGCTCCTACGGTTAGGATATTCATGAGGAATAGAAGTGTTCCTTCCATTTTTTTATGACTCCTTTTTTCTATAGTTGAGCATCACTGAATCCCAGATACTCTTGAGCCCTTCGGGTCGTATTAGCATTACAATTACAATGAGACCGAATGCGATGGCTGATCGATAATTTGCGGGCAGCACAAGGATGCCAATCTCCATGGCAATTCCGACTATGAATGCTGCAGCCATTACCCCATAAATACTTCCTATTCCGCCAAAAACAGTCGCAGCCAGAATAATCGGAAGCATTGACCACCCCATGCCTAGATGAACTGATCCAATTAGACCTGTAAACACGCCTGCAATCCCAGCCAGCGCAGAAGCTAAAAACCAAACTTGAAGAGATGTTTTTCTTGGATTGTATCCTCGGAGTTTAGCTAGATCTTGATTGTCTGAAACTGCCCTAATAGATTTTCCCATCAAAGTGTAGTTAAAAAATGCATGTACTAAAAACGCCGCCACAATGCCGAAAATAATGACCATAATTTCGTAGGGTGTAGCAATAGGATATCCAGAGATCGAAATTGCTTTGACTGGAGGCAGATCAAATGCTTGGACACCTTTACCCGCAATAGCACCAGTCACACCATTTATCAAATAAGAGACACCGACTGAAGTGAATAGACAAACCAATATTCCTTTAGTTTTTATGGGTGATATAAACACTACAAAGATCAGCATACCCACCAAACCGCATAAGATCGCAGCGAGGATGCCTACGAGGACGATTGGAAGCCCCATTTTATTGCCTAAAAGGCCAAAGTAGGCTCCTAGCATCAACATTTGTCCATGACCAACGTTAATGAATCCTTCTGTTTTCAGAATCATCGAAAATCCAAGGGCCGCAAATAATATGATGCTGCCCGATATCGTTCCAAAAACGATTATGTCCAGCATCTTATTATCCCCCTAGGAATGATAAATTGGTTTTTGAAGAAATCGATAATTTCTATATTTCCGTTGTTAATATTCGGTTTCAATGCTGAATATCCATTTTTATCGATTGATTTTAGATAAATTTTCGAGCTGTTCATGAGATACCCATAAAAATCTCATTGAAATCGGGAGAGTTGATCAATTCACTTGGAGCTGTTTCTGATTGAACGGCGCCAGCTTGAATAATAAATGTCGTATCGGACACAGCTAGAACTTGTAATGGATTCTCTTCCACCACCCACAGAATACTAGTTCCATCATTGTTGATCTTTACAATACTGTTGATTACTTCTTCTGTAAGTTGTGGCGAGAGACCAGTGACCGGTTCATCTAAGATTAACAAATCTGGTTCACCAAGCAACGCACTTCCAATTGCAAGCATTTGTCGCTCCCCACCGCTTAGTGTTTTTCCTTGCTGTTTTGATCTTTCTTCTAGACGGGGGAATTTGTCATAGATAGTTCTAATTCTTTCTCTCGTTTTATCCGCGGAACCGGATCGGATGCTTAATTCAAGATTCTCATGCACAGATAGGTTAGGAAAGATATTTGATGTTTGGGGAACAAAACCGATCCCTTTATCAATTATTTTATGTGTCTCCATGCCGGTGATATCAGTTTCACCAAAGGATATTGTGCCAGACATTATGGAAACTAAATTAACAATACTTTTAATAAGTGTAGTCTTTCCAGCTCCATTCGGCCCGACTACTGTGGTGATCGATGAGGGTTTAACCTGAAGAGAAACGCTATTAAGAATCGGCAATTTTCCATAGCCGGATGTAAGATTGCTAATTGTTATTCCATGAGTCATAGAGAGCTGGTTTCTAAATATTACTATTGGTTTTTGAGCCACATAAACGATTAAATCAAATCAAGTTACGAAGCGGTGGCCATCATGTATGATGGCCACCGCTGTTGTACCTACTTTTAAGCAGGATAATTTAGCTAGATCCTTAGTTTGCTGGAAAGGAGGTTGCGTCAACTATTTGATCTACTTCCCAAATTCCGCTTTTGACACTTAAGACTTTAACTGCTGGGGCGCCTGCATCACCGTTAGCGTTGAAATCGACGCTACCTGAAGGTCCTTCGTAGTTAATATCTTTCCCGTCAGCCAGTGCTGCCGCTCCTTCTGCAAAGCTTGTTACTCGCACTCCAGGAGGATTGGCTACCATTGCTAAATTAGAGTCGACAGCTTCGCCTGTGGTATCTCCACCGGCAATCATTGCTAACGCTGTCACCATGAATGCGTCATAAGTTTCTGCTTGATACCAACCACCTTGCGGCTTCTCACCATGCATAGCAGAGTAAGCATCAGAGAAAACACCCCATGTATCGGTGGTTTCGTCCTGCCCCGGAGTCCAGCTGGTAATTCCTTCTGCTGCTTCATTACCAACACCGGCAATGAAATCTTCTGTCAACAATTCTTGGGCAACCCACATATTGAAGTCATAACCGCGTTGATAAATCTGTTTTACCACGTTAATTCCAGTTACTTGTGCTGCGGCCAAGAATACTACGTCAGCCTCAACGCTAGCGGCATCTTTAATTTCACTTAGATAGGTTGCTTGTCCTGGGGTGAGAATTATCTTCTTGACAATTGTTCCACCAAAACGCTCAAAGGCTTTCCCAAAAGAGTTAGCCGCACTTTGCGTGCCTTCTAAATTTTCTATGATCTGGACAACTGTTTTATAACCTAATACGTCGCGCATTACTTTAGCTGCCCCGATACCTAAGAACGAATCGGATGCGTTTGTTCGCCAGATATATTTTCCCGTTCCGCCATTGTCGTTAATTGCTTCTGTGCCTGCCGATGAGGTTATAACCGGCACTTGGTTATCTAAAGCCATATCTTGAAGTGCAACAATTATGTCTGATTCTGGACCGATGATAACCGGCACTTTGTCTATGTTGATTAATTTCTGCGCTGCTCGGACACCAGGTCCGACTTTACTTTCATTATCTTCTTTGATAACTGTAAGAGTGTGCCCTAAAATTCCTCCAGCAGCATTGATTTCTTCAACCGCAAGCTTTGTTGTATCCTCGAGTGGAGGCGACCAAGCCGCATAGTCCCCTGTAAATCCCAACATAAAACCGAATTTCACCTCGCCTGCGGATACCGCTGAAGCACTCATCATCCCCACTACGGAGATCGCGGTCACTATTGTTTTAAAATTCAAACGCTTTAGATCCTTCATGTACTCCTCCTTCGTTAAATCTGTTTTTTTTTGAATTCTCAAAACAGCGCTTGATTTACGTTTTTTGCGCTGTCACTAGTCTTCCAGTATTGCCGACCTAAGTAAACCATGTCAAATTAATTTTACCCAAGAAAAAATATTTTGCTCCAAATAGGCAAGATCTTAGAGAAACGCGGCTAATATGATGGAATCAAAGTAATATCAGTTTACTATCAACGAATATTTTATGAAGCGATATTTATTTAAAACCAAGGAAAATAGCAAATTTTTTACAATTTCTGAATTTTAATCCGTTATGATATTTGGAGTACAAAGAGATCGAGGGCTTATGTTCAAATTTCGGACACGATGTTTAAATCAAGAATAATAAAGAGGAGAAGTAGTAATGTCAGAAATTGATTTACTGAAGCGCGACAGCTCGCATCTTATACACCCTTTGCATGCGCCATCTGCACATCTCAGCGGAAAAGTATGGGATAGTGGTGAAGGATCCTTTCTTCAAGATGTTGATGGAAATCGCTTTATTGATGGTTTATCTGGATTGTGGAATAACACGGCCGGCAATGGTAGGGTAGAGTTGGCAGAGGCTGCAGCGACCCAGATGAAAAAAATGGGCTATGCATCTGGTTATATTGGCAGCACTAATCTCCCTGCAATTGAGCTCGCGGAGCGCTTGGCTGCAATAACTTATCCAAATATTAATCATTTCTATTTTACCTCTGGCGGTGGAGAATCAACCGATAGCAACATTAAACTTGCTAGATATTATTGGAAGTTGAAAGGGAAGCCGGAAAAAACAAAAATTATTTCGAGAATCTGGGGTTATCACGGGGTCACTTTAGCTGCTATGTGCGCGACAGGAATCTCTGCGTATTGGCCAATGTTCGAACCCCGGATTCCTGGGTTTAGTCATATTCCAAGCCCCTATCCTTATCGATATAAGTCAAATGATGTTTCCAAGAGTCAAGGCATCGCCGCAGCCGAAGAACTAGAGAAACAAATCTTGGCAGAGGGGCCAGAGACTGTAGCTATGTTTTTGGCTGAACCAGTTCAGGGTGCAGGTGGAGTTATTGTGCCTCAGGATGATTATTTTCGTCGAGTCAGGGAAATCTGTGATGAATATGAGGTGTTATTGGTCTCTGATGAAGTAATCACTGGGTTCGGGCGTACCGGAAAAATGTTCGGACTTGAGCATTGGGATGTGCAGCCAGATTTAATTCAATTTGCAAAGGCCATAACATCAGGTTATTTCCCGTTAGGTGGAATTGGTTTGAGCGATGAGATCGCGTCCGTCATGAATAGTAGTAAGTCGCCTTGGATGCACGCCTACACTTATAGTTCACATCCGGTAGGATGTGCTGTGGCTTTGTCGATGCTTGATATAATTGAAAAAGAAGACTTTGTTGGTCAAGCAGAGAAAAAGGGGAGTCGACTACTGACGAAACTGAAGGACGCTTTGCATGATCATAGCCATGTTGGAGATATTAGGGGATTGGGCATGATGTGTGCTGTGGAATATGTTGAGGATCGAAAAACTAAAGAGGCTTTTGATGTGAGTGCGAATATCGGAGCACAAATTAATAAAAAAGCCATAGAACGAGGCCTATTCAGCCGAGTTAGGGGGGATAACTATTTCATTGCACCACCTATAGTGACATCCGAGACTACAATAGATGACATAGTTGATATCCTTGCAGCATCGACAAAAGACATTTTAGGGTGAGCATAATGTTAAGAGTAGATAACCGCATTAATGCTGATTTGGCTAAGCAAGTTCAGTCATAGCGACTCCCAATTATCCCAATTATATTATGTAATCATTAAGGGTTACTGTTGTGATTTAATTATCTAAGGAGGGCATGCAATGCGGTCTCACGCGAGAGTTGTGGTTGTTGGTGGGGGGGTAGTTGGTTGTTCGGTCCTCTACCATTTAACTAAACTGGGTTGGACGGATGTCTTGTTGTTAGAGCGGTCAGAACTGACATCCGGTTCAACATGGCATGCAGCTGGTGGGTTCCATACATTAAATGCGGATACAAATATGGCAGCTCTACAAGGTTACACGATTGAGCTCTATCGAGAACTTGAGGAAATATCAGGCCAATCTTGCGGACTTCATTCTGTGGGCGGGCTAACGATCGCAACTACACAAGATCGGTTAGATTTTTTGAAGGCAGAGCGAGCAAAGCACCGCTACATGGGATTAAACACCGAAATAGTAAGTCCTGGAGACATTGCAAATTTAGCACCGATCGTTAATGTAGATGGAGTGGTAGGTGCACTTTATGACCCACTAGATGGCCATCTTGACCCCTCAGGTACAACTCATGCATATGCGAAGGCCGCTTCATTTAAAGGTGCCGAGATTATTTTACATAATCCGGTTTTGGAAACTAATCAAACATTGGGTGGTGAATGGGAAATCGTTACTCAAGATGGCACAATCTACGCGGAGCATTTGGTAAATGCAGCTGGTCTATGGGCGCGAGAAGTTGGTGCGATGGCCGGAGTCTATCTTCCATTGCATCCAATGGAGCACCAATATTTAGTTACCGAAGAAACCAAGGACGTTTTTGAAAGAGATATCGAGTTACCTCATGTTATTGATCCTGCAGGGGAGAATTATTTGCGCCAGGAAGGCCGCGGGCTTGTTATTGGTTTTTACGAACAAGATTGTGAGCTTGGGCTGTTAACGGGACCCCTACAAATTTTGGGCATGAACTTCTGCCTAACAATCTTGATCGAATAGGAAGCTCGATGGCAGCGGCGTTTCATCGATATCCAGTACTTCAAAGAGTAGGCATAAAAAACATAATTAATGGCCCATTCACATTTGCGCCAGATGGAAATCCGCTTGTTGGCCCTGTGCCGAATCTTCATAACTATTGGACTGCTTGTGCTGTTATGGCAGGTTTTAGTCAAGGCGGCGGTGTAGGACTCGTACTCGCTGAATGGATGATTCATGGTGAGCCATCAAGAGATATTTTTGCCATGGATGTAGCGCGTTTTGGTGAGTGGATCACTCCAGACTATACCCTCAAAAAAGTTCGCGAGAATTATCAACGGCGATTTTCGATTAGTTATCCCAACGAGGAGCTTCCAGCGGCAAGAGGGTTAGACGTTACGCCTGCCTATGGTATTTGGAAAACAAAGCGTGCTGTTTTCGGCGTTGGTTATGGTATGGAGGCGGTAAATTATTTTGCGCCGAAAGAGGCAGTTTTAGAAGAGATTCCCAGTTTCCGACGTTCAAATGCGCATACGGCTGTCGGGGAAGAATGCTACGCTGTCCGTAATGGTGTGGGAATTAATGAAATACATAATTTTGCTAAATATCAGGTCGAGGGCCCTGACTCGCGTGATTGGCTAAATTATGTGATGGCGGGCCGCATACCTAGACTAGGATGTGTCGCGTTAAATCCAATGTTAAGCCCTAACGGAAAATTAATTGGGGATTTCACGGTATCATGTCTGGCACCAGATAGTTTTTTTCTGGTAGCATCATTCAATGCCCAAGCTTACCATACGCGATGGTTCATTAAGCAATTTCCCAAGTCGGGGATTGGTCTGAAAAATCTTTCGTACGAACGGTTAGGGTTTCAAATAGCCGGACCAGAATCACGTAATTTATTAGAAAAAATTGTAACTAAGGATGTGTCAAATTCCGCTTTTCCTTTCATGACGGTAGACACATTCGATATTGGTAATCTTAAGGCTCAAATACAACGACTTTCATATACCGGGGATTTGGGGTATGAGATTTATGTCGACCAAAAGGATCAGGTCGCCCTGTTTGAGGTACTGACAGAAGCAGGCGCTGACATGTCTCTTAGGCCTTTTGGTATGAGAGCGATGATGAGCTTAAGATTAGAAAAATCGTTTGGCGCATGGATGAAAGAATATAGACCTGATTACATGCCAGGGGAAGTTGGACTTGATCGTTTTGTTGATTATGAAAAAGGAGAATTTATTGGTAAATCTGCAGCCTTGAAAGAAAAGGAAGTCCGTCCTGAGAGGCAATTATGCACTTTCATTGTTGATGCTAATGATGCAGATGTTCATGGGGATGAGCCTATATGGGTGGATGATAATGTAGTCGGATTTACAACGTCGGGTGGTTTTTCTCATAATATGGAGCAGTCTTTAGCATTAGGGTTTTTGCCAATTCCCTTGGTTTCAGAGAATAGAGAAGTTGAAATAGAAATTCTTGGTGATCGGCGAAAGGCATTAGTCCGTAAAGGGCCTTTGTTCGACTGCCAAGGGGTGCGTATGAGAGCATAGGTGAGTTTGCATCACTTTGTTAATTAATCATCGACAGCACGGCAACTCGCATATGCTCAAAGATTGCTTCTAGGCCGTAAAAAGGATAAAAAGAGATTGGGAGGCCTCCTTATAGGTATATGAGATCACCACAGTTCTAAGAATAGAGTAGCTAGATGAATTATAAAACGATACATGAGGGCAAAAAAATTTGACTTCTTATTTGATTGGGGTGGATATTGGTGGCACATTCACTGATTGTGTCATTATCGATGAGGAAGGGCGAGTCACTACCGCTAAAGCGCCATCAACGCCCGCAGATTTTTCGAGAGGCATGATTGATGCAGTAAGGAGAGGATCAGATAGTCTTGGTCTCGATTTAGAAGAGATATGTAGCAATACCAAGTTGCTTACTCATGGAACCACGGTGGGTACCAATGCTGTGATTCAAAAAAAAGGAGCTAAAGTTGGGCTCATTACAACGAAAGGCCATAACGATGTCATTCACATTATGCGTGGTTCGCGAGGATTAAGTGGTCGAGACCTCCGAAAGGTAGTGCATTTCCCGGAGAGCTCAAAGCCTAAACCTTTAATTCCAAAACGATTGATCGAAGGAGTTTCGGAAAGGATCGACTGTTTCGGAAATGTAGTTGTTGATTTAAACCAGAACGAAGTAGAAATAGCCATCGATCGTTTGTTAGAGCAAGGCGTTGATGCAATCGCTGTTTGTTTGCTGTGGTCATTTAAAAATCCTAGCCATGAGCAAAGAATACGAGAGTTAATTCAGAGAAAAGCGCCAAATTTATTTGTAACACTTTCCTCTGAATTAGTTCCGAAATGGGGCGAATATGAGAGAACCACTGCTGTTGCATTGAATGCCTATGTTGGACCTGTGACATCTGCATATCTAAAGAAGTTGGATACTGAATTCAAGAGACTTGGTTATAGAAATCCAATGCAAATTACCCAATGTGGCGGAGGCACTACGTCAGTGAAAAGAGCAATGGAAGCGCCTCTGCTGACACTTGATTCCGGACCCGTATCGGGTGTTACTGGTTCTAAATATCTCAGCGATCTCACTGGATATAAAAATATAATCACTACCGACATGGGAGGAACTTCTTTTGATGTTGGCCTTATTTGGGATGGCGAACCGGCTTTTACATATGTAAGCAACGTAAATCAATATGAATATTTCCTACCAAAAGTTGATATTCAAGCGGTAGGTAATGGTGGTGGAAGTTTAGTTCGTGTAGATCCAACGACTGGATCACTACGTGTTGGGCCTGACAGCGCTGGAGCAGTACCAGGCCCGGTGTGTTATGACAAAGGCGGAAGTATTCCTACGGTAACTGATGCAGCCTTAATTTTAGGTTACATTTCCGCTGACACGTTTGCGAACGGAACTATAAAGTTAAATCGAGAAAAAGCTCAAACAGCAATAGAAATCATAGGAGATAAATTAGGTCTAGGCCTGATGGAGACTGCTGCAGGTATAGTAAAAATTTCGGAATTTCAAATGGCAGATCTAATAAGGCGAATGACTATACAAAAAGGATTCGATCCCCGAGATTTTATATTATTTGCTTTTGGTGGAGCTGGACCTATGCATGCCGGTATTTTTGCATTTGAGTTAGGTGTGCAAAAAGTGATAGTTCCACAAGGTAACATTGCTTCAACTTGGTGCGGGTTTGGCGCAGCTTCAGCTAATGTTCTGCATATTATGGAGCAAGTCGAAATAATGGTTTCACCATTTGATCCAGAGACCATAAACAATCGTTTTCGATCTTTGCAGGATCATGTCCATCGTCAGTTGGAGGAGGAAGGTATTTCTCGAGCTGAGCAGCGCATTCAATTTTCCCTTGACATGCGTCATAAAGGCCAGATTAACGAAGTAGAAATAGGTATAAAATCTGACTCATTAAATATTGACGACGTAGACAAGCTTCATGATGACTTTTTTGAAAATTATGAACTTATCTATGGAAAAGGTGCATCGTTACCATGGGCCCGGCTCGAAGCAGTCACCTTCAGAGTCAGAGGTTCGGCAGAAACTCTAAAGCCTGATGTACGACAATCACCAAATTTAACTGAAAATATTGTTGATGAGGCTCTTGGTCCAATGCGGCCAGTTTATTGGTCGGAGCTTGCCAAGCTTATCGATACACAGACCTATGTAGGTGAGCACTTACAGCCAGGCAATCAAATTACGGGGCCGGCCGTTGTGGAAACCTCGAACACAACAGTGGTGATTCACCCAGGAAGAATCGGAAAAGTTGACGCTTTCGGAAACTTTGAGATTAATTTAATAGGTGAGTAAAAGCGAGGACCAATCCATGCTAGCAAGTGAAATGAAAAAGATTTCAAAATTACCTAACGAAATATTTGACGGAATGACAAATCCTTATGTGCCAGGCGAGACGCTACAATATTCTAATCACTTAAAATTACACTCGAACTACGATACAGAAGTCGATCCAGTAACTTTTGAAGTTATCCGACATGCTCTTTGGAATATAAACGAGGAACATGGAGGAAATATACAACGAATTTCAGGATCTCCGATTGCGATGTACGCATTGGATCTAAATCCTACGATCATGACCGAAGATGCAGAATTTGTTTATGTCGGCCCTTACATGCAATACATGTCGGGTGTAGCGGATACACAAGTCAAATGGATTCTTCAATATCGAAGTGATAATCCTGGCATTGCTGATGGTGACATGTTTTTAGCAAATGATCCTTGGGTTGGTGCGCCACATCAGCAAGATGTGATGCTCATATGTCCAGTCTTTTGGGAAGGAGAATTATTTGCCTGGATAACAAATTGTTTGCATCAATACGACCTTGGCGGCATAACTCCAGGGAGTTTTTGCCCAGCAGCCGAGTCCGCATTTGATGAAGGTATCAGTTTACCCCCAATTAAGATTATCGAAAACTTAGAAATCCGAAAAGATGTCGAAGAGGTGTACCTCCGGTCCTCCCGAAAGCCAGAAATGGTGGCCTTAGATTTTCGTGCCCAGATGGTCGGAAATACTGCTGCGCGCGGCAGAATGTTAGAACTGATTCAGCGGTATGGGCCAACTACCGTCAAGGGAGTGATGAAAAAAATTATTTCAGATAGCGAAAAAAGTTACCTTAAAAAAATGGCACGACTCCCTGACGGTGTTTGGAGAGATCGTACTTACGTAGAATGTTGCAGGCCAGGTGATCGAAAAACTTATCGAGTTGTGCTCACCATTACAAAAAAGGGCAGTCGTCTTATTTTCGAAAACGAAGGAACAGCGCCCCAAGATGGAGCGATGAATGCCACATATTCAGGTTGGCGAGGCTCTCAGATAGTCGCTATTAATCAGCTGCTCTGTTGGGATCAAAATTTTGCACCTGGAGGTGCTCTCAGGCATATTGACTTCGATCCGACGTTGGGAACATTTACATGCGCGCGGCATCCTGCCTCAGTTTCCACGGCGCCGGTGCAAGCCATGGAGATATCTTTATATCCTACATATAACGCTTTATCAAAAATGATCTATAGCGATAAAAAGATGCGAGACGATATTATCTGTATCGGCGGAACAAGCCAATGGCCAGCGACAATTTTTAGAGGAATTGATCAGTGGGGTGAAAAATATGGTTATATATTGGTTGATCCAATCGGAGGAGCTATTGGAGCATTTTCACATGCAGATGGCATCTCAACTGGAGGACAAGCCCGGACACCTATATGCAAAATGCCAAATATTGAACATACAGAGCAAGATTTCCCTGTGTTATTTCTCTATAGAAAGGAAGTCACTGACTCAGGTGGGGCAGGAAAATTTCGTGGTGGGTTATCTGCTGAAAGTTGTTTTATACCGCACAATACCCCCTTGATCACGCAAGATACACTTTCTTCAGGAAATGCTACTCCCACATCCACCGGAATGATGGGCGGGTATCCAGGAACAACCAATGAGTATAAATACGTTAAGAATTCGGATATTCAACAGAGGATGGAGTCTAAGAAATTGATTGATGATATCTCAGAAGTGAGTGGAGAATCGGTCGTGCTCCAGCTTCGTCAAGTCAACTTTGAGCAAACAGTCTCTGATGTTTATTCTGTTGTTTGTAGTGCGGCTGGAGGATTTGGCGACCCTTTAGATAGAGATGTAGACCAGATCAAGGATGATATTGAAAATTTCTCTGTTTCAATCAAAGGTGCTCGGGACATATATGGCGCAGTAATTGATGAAGATACTGGAGAACTCGATGAAATTGCTACGGTAAATCTTAGAACTGAAATACGAACTGACCGATTAAAAGGTCATTCAAAAAAAACCAAAAAAGCAAATGGTGATCTTCTAATGGAAGTCACACAAAATATTAATTTGAGAACCGTGGACTCTTCAGCCGTATATTGCTGCTCAAAATGCAATACAGAGATTGGATCATTAGGCGAAAACTATAAAGAGCACTGCATCCAAGTTGAGCGTCATGTTTCTGACTCAAATCCATTAATTGGTGAGCCTGATCGTTTTATAGACGATGTACCAAAATTTCGTCAGTTTGTATGCCCCGGATGCGGCACTTTAATAGAAAACGAAATTGCGATGGAGAATGAGCCATTTCTAATGGATGTACATATAGAGAAGTAAAGTGAGTGATATCGAAAGATGTCAGTTCTATTTTCATAGGAAAATTAAGCCTAATTGCTAAGCATTGCGAGTGTATACATTTGTCACTAAGTCCTAAGTGTAAAGAGCACCCAAGAATCTAGGAGAGAATAGTGAAAGCGATGATATTAACTGCGCCTCATATAGTGAAGGCGGCTCAAACAGATCCACCTAACAGGCAAGAGAATGAAGTGTTACTAAAGGTTAGTTATGGTGGAATTTGTGGTACAGACTTAAAAATTTTTGAGGGGCAAATTAAAACTAACTATCCATTGGTCATGGGTCATGAGATAGTAGGGAGTGTTTTGGAACGACCCAATGGTATGGAAGTAAAACATTCTCGAGTTATTGTGGACCCAGTTCTTTTTTGCGACGATTGTTTCTATTGTAAAAATGGAGCGACAAATCTTTGTCAGAACGGAGCTTTGTTGGGACGCGATAAGCAAGGTGGTTTCGGAGAATATGTCACAGTCCCATTTACCAATATTTATGGTTTGCCCGATTCTGTGAATGACCAAGATGCATCACTTATACAAGTATTAACAACTTGTATGCATGCACAGAGACGAGCAAAGATTATCAAAGATGAAGTTGTTGTAATTATGGGTATTGGTGTGACTGGGCTTTTACATATGCAGCTTGCAAAGCTAAGCGGCGCGCGTCTAGTGATTTGTGTGACTACTAGTTCTTGGAAACATGAAATGGCAGAAACCTTAGGCGCCGATGCAGTTTATAGATCAGGAAAAGAAGCTGAAGCAGGTATTAGAAAACTTACGGCTGGACATGGAGCCGATTTGATAATTGAATGTACTGGCCAACTTTCTATTTTTTCTGAAGCTCTCAATTTAGCGCGTTTTGGAGGCCGAGTTATGGCGTACGGCATACATACTTCAAATGGAGGCTCATTCCCTTTTTATCAACTATATTATAAAGAGTTAAATATAATTAATGCGCGTGCTGCGAGGAGCCAGGATTACCCAGAAGCGATTGACTTAGTTAGAAAAGAGATGATTAAGCTAAGCCCACTTGTAACTCATATTGAGCCTCTATCAGAGTTGCCTCGCGTACTGCAAATGCTTAAGGATAATAAACAAAGACGGATGAAAATTATTATCAATAGTAGTTGCTAATGCCACTGTTATCCACAAGGTCTATTTTTCGTACTCAATTCAATACTAGTGTACTCGAGCGTAGATGAGATTCGAAATTAGTAAGCAATTACAGTAAAGTCTTGAAAAAATCTAATCGGTGGTTAATTCTTTCTGGAGTATGGTTACTTTATGTAGCTTTTGGTGTGAGCGCTACTAGTTTAGCACCACTAGTTGCAGTCATTGAGTCTGATCTTGATATTCAGCATTCCGCAATGGGTGTAATTTTAGGGGCATGGCAATTTGTATTTATTCTTGCTGCACTCCCTTCCGGAATCCTATTGGATCGATTTGGGAGTCGCAATGTACTCGCGATAGGAGGGTTGCTGATTTCAGTATCTTTGTTGGGGAGAAGTATCGTCGATAACTACCTTCAGCTTTTACTTTTTGTCAGTGTATTTGGGCTCGGAGGCCCGATTATTTCTACCGGAGCCCCAAAGGTTGTTGCAGAATGGTTTGACCGGAGTGAGCGAGGTATAGCGATGGGCATTTATATAACAGGACCGGGTATTGGGGCTATTATTTCATTGACTATGACGAATTCAGTGTTAATGCCTTGGTTAGATGGTGATTGGCAGTTAGTACTAAGGTTTTGGGGATGGTTTGCTCTTGCTAGTGCATTAATATGGATTCTAATTGCGAGATCTACAAAAGACGAGCAAAAAAAAGAGGTGAATTTCTCGAACAACAAAGGTGTAACCTCAGCTCTTTTGCAAATACCATCGGTTCGAATAGTTTTAATAATGGGTATAGGTGTTTTATTCATTACCCATGGATTAAGTAATTGGTTGCCAGAGCTACTCCGTTTTAATGGATTGCCTATAGATGAGGCAGGGGTATGGGCGGCGATACCGGTCGCAGTTTCTATTATCAGCGCGCTGATAATTCCTCGGTTGGCAATACCAAAAAGACGGATTAAGATATTGTTAGTTTTATTTCTTTGCACATGTTTGGCAACGATTTTTTTAAGGAATGAAATAGGAATCCCATTGACAATAGGCCTTCTACTGGATGGTTTAGGGAGATCTACTATGATGACAGTGCTTATTCTTACATTAGTCGAGATCAAAGGGGTTGGTGAAAATCGTGCCGGCACCGCTAGTGGATTATTTTTCACAGCAGCGGAAATTGGTGGTGTCGCCGGCCCGATCACACTTGGTATTTTTTATGATTTCACAGGAATGTTTTCAATGAGCTTAAATATTTTAATGAGCGTTGCTTTATTATTGATTGTTTTACTTGGGGTTCTTAAAAAGCACGAGAAATTACCTTGAATGTGACGATCGTTGATAGATAATTATATGGCGCTCCCTAGGGGAATCGAACCCCTGTTACCAACGTGAGAGGCTGGCGTCCTAACCGCTAGACGAAGGGAGCTATAACTGGTTCATAATTAATGTAACACAAGCGAGGAGTATCGTATTGTTTTGCTAGTTATTATGGATTCTCACCTAAAAATGAGAGTTACTTTAAATGAATTTTTCGTATCAAAAATGCCAATAATAGAGGGCCAATAGAAACCAATGGATAATTTGGGATTATCGGCATGGATTGGAGTTGGGGCAAATCTGCATAATCCCGACATCCAAGTAAAGCGTGCCATTCAAGGCTTAGACACAATGCCGGACACTAGTGTTAAAAAAGTCTCATCATTTTATCAAACCACTCCAATTTCACCAATTCTACAGCCAGATTTTATTAACGCTGTAGTTCGTATTAAAACTACGCTTGAGCCCCACGATTTATTGACTGAGATGCTAAATCTTGAACACTCTTTAGGACGGGTAAGGAGCGAGGTTCGGAATGAGCCTCGAATAATTGATCTTGATTTATTAATTTATGACCAAGTCGTAATTTCTTCTGAAGAGCTCACTTTGCCACATCCCCGAATTATAGATAGGTTATTTGTGATGAAGCCATTGATGGAATTGGAGGGTAACATTACTATTCCTAAATATGGTTCAATTTCGACATTTGCAGCTAGATGTCGTGACCAGAAAGTGTTCAAGCTAGAAGATGGTGAATAAATAATTCTAGCGATGGAAATATCTTTTTAGCGAAGCCAGATCGTTTATAATCATACAATTACGGGTCAACATAATGCACTTCTCGTTTAGTTATTGGAATGAACGAATCAAAATTATCACCTCATACAGATGTGGATAACAAGTCTGATTTTTCAATTTCCGGCGAGCCTTCTAATTTCCTGCCAAAAGATCTATATATTCCGCCGGATGCACTTGAGGTCATACTCGAAGTTTTCTCTGGCCCACTAGATCTATTGTTGTACCTTATTCGTAAACAAAATCTCGATATTTTGGATATCCCAATTTCAGATATAACAAAGCAATATATGAAGTACATTGAACTTATGCGGCAAATAAAATTTGATCTCGCTGGCGAATACTTAGTTATGGCAGCTACATTAGCTGAAATTAAGTCACGAATGTTATTGCCTAAAATTGATGATGATGATGAGGACTCGGAGGATCCAAGAGCCGCTCTCGTACGCAGATTGCAAGAGTATGAGAGGTTCCGTGCAGCGGCTCAAAATTTAGATACCAGGCCACGACTTGATCGTGATCTTTACCTTGCTTATGCGCGCGTTTATGATCCAAACAAGAAGAAGCCTGAGACTCAAGTTGAGCTTGCTGATCTTGTCAAAGCGATGCATCGAGCTATGACACTTTCCGAAAGACGTCGCAGTTTGCAAATTACTAGGGAAGCACTGTCAGTACGCGAGAGAATGACACGAATCCTCAGCCAGGTAAAGACTGGCGAATACATAAGGCTAGAAACATTTTTTTCGTCGGATGAAGGTCGAATGGGCCTAGTTGTAAGTTTCATTGCTATTCTTGAATTAGTAAGTGACGGAATGCTTAAATTCACTCAAAACGAGAATCTGGCGCCTATTTATGTAAAATTAGCCAAGTGATGGATAAATCCAATAAAGAATTATGTAATGTCATAGAGGCAGCGCTATTCTCAGCCGAGATGCCACTTTCCCCTAAGCAGTTAAAACTTCTTTTCCCAAAATCCAATCGACCATCTAATGATGCAATTATGGATGGAATACATAAGTTAATTGAAGAATATAAAAATAGGGGAGTCGAATTAACTAAAACCGGGGATGGTTATCGCTTCCAGACGCGAGCTAGTTATGCCGAATGGCTTCGAAGATTACATGACTTTCGACCCCCTCGCTATTCGCGAGCTATGCTAGAGACATTGGCTATAATTGCCTACAGACAGCCAGTCACTCGAGGAGATATTGAAGACATTCGAGGAGTTACAGTCACAACCGATATTATGCGCGTTTTGTTAGAGCGAGAATGGATCCGACAAGATGGCGTACGATCAGTTCCGGGGCATCCAGCACTCTATGTTACGACTCCTAGTTTCTTGAGCTATTTTGGTCTGAGTTCTTTAGAGAATTTGCCAACATTAGACGACCCGAGAGCGATAGTGGAGATTGCAAATGATTTACAGAGCAATTTAACCCTAAATAGGAATAAGCTATTAGATCTTGATAATGCTGGACTCGTTGAATCCACAGACCAAATTTCCAGTGGATTATCGGAAGAACCCCAGGATTACTAGGTCTTTCGAACGTGAATTATTGAGATATTGGCCGAACGTTTACAAAAATACCTTGCTCGCTTAGGTGTTGGTTCTCGTCGCGAGGTGGAATCATGGATTAGAGAGGGCCATGTTTTCGTAAATGGAGAAGTGGCAATACTCGGGTGTCAAGTTGATCATGATAGCAAAATAGTCGTCAACGGCAAGATCATAGATCAATTGCCTAATCATGCAAGATATCCTCGTGTCTTGATGTATCATAAACCGCAATCAGAAATTTGCACCAGAGTGGATCCAGCTGGTCGGCCCACCGTTTTTCAGAACCTACCTCATTTGGTTGATTCCCGGTGGGTATCAGTGGGGCGCCTCGATGTTAATTCAGAAGGATTACTATTGTTTACTACTGATGGCGATCTTGCAAATAAGATGATGCATCCTAAGTATGGACTTGAGAGACAGTACCTATGTCGAATATATGGCAAAGTATCAAAACAAAATATTGAGCAACTAAAATCTGGGATAATCTTAGACAACAAAAAGTGCAGTTTCAAAATAGTCCGTTTTCATAGCGGAGTAAGTAAGAATCAATGGTATGACGTTGTCCTGGGTGAAGGGCGATATCGGGAAGTTCGACGGTTGTGGGCAGCTGTTGGTTGCACTGTAAGTCGTCTAATCCGGATTCGCTATGGATCAATCAAACTCCCAAAGAATCTGAAAGTTGGAANGTTTCAAGAATTATCTNCGATAGAGGTAGCGAAGCTTCTTGAATTTTCTNCTNAGANNGANNNATTGNATGNCTGAANAATATTTTCNGTTTAGAATTTTAAGAAATTGATGTTTAAATNATTNTNATAATCGTTACATTNAGATNCATCNNTTNATTTCNAATANTACCNACTTTTTCATCGTAGTGTGGAGCNTGCCTAATGATTAAAGTAAANCAGATCAGNAANAATTTCGGTGGNGTNACTGCTGTNGATAATGTNANNATAGATATCAGNNCCGGNTCTATTACNGGCTTNATCGGNCCAAATGGNGCAGGNAAAACNACNNTATTTAATTTGATNTCTGGCAACGTANAGCCNTCTTCTGGNCNANTNTNNTTTGATGGTTCNNATGTNACAGGAATGACTTCCAACGATCTTTTTCATAAAGGACTNTTACGNACATTTCAAATACCGCATGAGTTNGGAAAANTAACNGNTCTGGAAAATCTTNTGNTGGTGCCGGGCAATCAAACAGGAGAAAGTTTNCTTTCATCNTGGATAANNCCGAAGCNAATCCAANATGAGGAAAANATAAATNTAGAAAAAGCTCGTGATGTTCTTNATNTNCTTAAGTTGGGNCAGGTAGAGAATGAATTAGCCGGAAACCTTTCTGGNGGTCAGAAAAAGTTACTCGAATTNGGNCGNACNATGATGGTNGANGCGAAAGCAGTTTTGCTNGATGAAGTTGGAGCNGGAGTNAATCGGACNCTTCTTAGGGATATCGANGANATNATTATAAANNTGCATNGAGACTNGGGGTACACNTTTTTNATGATAGAGCATGATTTAGAGTTTATTAGTCGTCTNTGTAANCACGTTATAGTNTTATCAGAGGGAGCNNTGCTNATGGANGGAACNCCACGAGAGGTTCAAGANAATGAANCTGTAATCGANGCTTATCTNGGNGCAAAAAAAAGAGTAAATCACCANTAATTNATNNCGGATAACTCGANTNAGNGAGGCANCNAGTGACACTNTTAAAAGCTANANAAATGTCNGGAGGATACGGTGGNGCAGATATATTNAAAAACTGNACNATTGAAGTNGATCGNGGAGAAATAGTTGTGATTGTNGGTCCAAATGGCGCTGGNAAATCNACCGCAATGAAAGCNATTTTTGGAATGATTGANTTNCATAANGGATCNATCCAAATGNATGGAGTAGAGATTTCAAAAATAGCNCCNCAACAGAGAGTTCGACATGGNATGGCTTTTGTNCCTCAAAGTAATAATGTNTTTCANAGNCTTACNGTAGAAGAAAATNTGGANATGGGGGCNTTTTTACGCCGAGANAATNTAACGNANAGCATAAATGANGTATTCAANCTTTTTCCAGTCTTACNGNAAAAGCGTCANCAGATNGCAGGTGAATTGTCAGGAGGACAAAGACANCAATTAGCATTTGGTAGAGCATTGATGACTAATCCTACTCTTTTGATGCTTGATGAACCAACAGCNGGAGTTTCTCCTAATGTGATGGATGAATTNTTNAACCGAATCTTAGANATTAAAGAANCTCATATAGCNATTCTCATTGTGGANCAGAATGCACGCCAAGCCCTATCTATTGCAGATNGNGGNTATNTATTGGTAAANGGTGAAAANCGTCACACNGGCTCCGGCAAGANGNTGNTAGCTAATTCGCAAGTGCGCCGAAGTTTTTTGGGNGGCTAATNTNATGGAGTATCTTGTTGATNTAGCGAATGCTTTTCTTTGGATGTTTAATTTCTTGATATTACCAGCGTTGACTTATGGATCTACATTGGCGTTAGGTGCGCTTGGTGTAACCTTAATATTTGGAATCCTACGTTTTGCTCACTTTGCGCATGGAGATATGATGGCTTTTGGAGCTATGATTTCTCTTATAGGTGTGGAATTACTAAATCGGTTCGGTTATTTTTCTTATCCTATTCCTGCGGGCCTGTTATTTCTACCAATCGCAATGATCCTGACGGTTTTACTTGCTCTCGTTCTTGATCAAACTGTCTATAAATACTACCGCAGGGTAAAAAGCCCTCCTGTTGTCTTTGTTATGGCATCCATTGGAGTGATGTTCTTACTCAATGGGCTAACCCGTTTGATAAAAGGCCCTGAGCTGTCGGTATTTAATGCGCAGCAGACTTTTTCTGTAGAGAGCATTAATGTCTCAAGTCTAATCAAGCAGTTAGGAGAAAGAGCTGTTCGGATAAAGACCGATTTTTCAACTAAAGAAGATATTGTTCAGGTTACCGAACCCGAATTCATTTTTTTTACAGTCAGAGAGTTTAAAGCAGCAACCGGCTTTGCGGAGGGGTTTGGTTTAGATTTAATTCAAGTGACGACATTTGTGTCCGCGGTGGTCATTTTCTTGGGGTTATATTTTTTCCTCAAGAGAACTCGCACGGGGAAAGCAATGAGAGCATACTCAGATAATGAGGAGTTAGCATTATTATCAGGAATTGACCCCCAGAGAGTTGTTTTTTTCACTTGGACTATTGCAGGTTGTCTCGCGGCAGTAGCTGGCACAATGTATGGACTCGATAAGGGGTATAAACCATTCACTTATTTTCAAATGTTGCTACCAATTTTCGCAGCAACAATTGTCGGTGGTATTGGACATCCTCAAGGGGCGATCATTGGAGGTTACTTGATCGCATTCAGTGAGATTGTGATCACCGCTAATTACAAGAAGGTCGCGAACTACTTATTGCCTGAACAATTAGAAGTCGTGGGTAATCTGCAATTACTTGGAACCGAATATAAATTCAGTGTTTCGTTCCTAATCCTTGTCATCGTCTTGTTATTTCGCCCCACTGGAATTTTTCGTGGAAAGGTTTTCTGAAAATGAATAACCAGCGCTACTGGATAAGTTTCGGAATATTGTTACTGTTATTTGTATTGACAGGTTGGATACAGGGTTGGTCATTAGCGTTGAACATTCTAACTATTGGATTAATTTCAGCCGTGATGGCCCTTGGTTTAAATATACAGTGGGGTTATGCCGGTCTTTTTAACGCAGGTGTCATGGGTTTTGCAGCAATCGGTGCGATTGCATGCGTATTGATTTCAATGCCTTGGGTGAGTGATGTTATGCAGATTGGTTTGGAAGATCTTTTAAAGAGCTCGGAAGATCAGAAGAAATCAATAACTGCTCTACAGTTGGACTTGTCCAGACGCCTAGTTGCGGAACAACAGATCGGAATAGCATGGGTAATTGGCGCTATGAGTGCATTAGTGGCATGGCTCATGAATCGATTATTAAGGTACCGAGTTCCAAGCTGGATCAGGATTGTTCTTGTTGTGGTTGTACTATCTATTGGTTTAATCTTATTTCGCGGCCGATTTGATGATGCAATTCGTGTAATCGAATCAACTGGTTTTGGCGACAATAGTAAGTATCTTGGCGGGTTAGACTTTCCAATAATCATTGCCTGGTTTGTGGGTGGTGGGTTAGCTGCACTGGCAGCATGGATTATCGGCAAAATCGCACTTGGGTTGCGTTCGGATTATCTTGCAATCGCCACTCTTGGTATTTCTGAGATCGTGATCGCGTTGCTAAAAAATGAAGGTTGGTTAACACGTGGTGTATTAAATGTGACTGGCTTGCCTTCCCTTGTGCCAACGGTAAAGGCGCTCCAGCTAGCGCCTTACAATCTAGATGTAGAGGCAAGTTTATTAATGAATAAATTAGCTTTTCTGATAATTGTGACATTGTTTTTAATAGTTTTTTTATGGCTCGCAGCTCGAGCGCTGCATTCCCCTTGGGGGCGAATGATGAGGGCAATACGAGATAACGAAGAAGCTGCAAGCGCCATGGGCAAGAATGTTGTTATGCGGCATAGACAGGTGTTCATTTTTGGATCATTTCTTTTAGGTGTTGGAGGAGCTATGTTGGCAACTTTGTTTTTGCAATTTGAACCAGCCGGATATAACCCATTAAGATTTACTTTCTTAATTTGGGTGATGGTTATCGTTGGTGGCAGTGGGAACAATTTGGGTTCAGTAATTGGAGGCTTATTAATTTGGTTTGTTTGGATACAAGCGGAGCCAAGTGCTTATTGGGTTTTTAATTTTTTAGGTGATTACGTCTTTGATAGTGAGGGTGAAGCAGCACAAATTCTGATCGAGCGGNCACCACAAATGCGTACCTTGGTGATGGGTTTCGTTCTACTAATTGTGCTCCGTTATGCACCTCGGGGAATTCTTCCGGAAACCTTGCAACGCAAATAAGAAAGGCCCGCAGGAATACGGACCTTTCTTGTTATTCACCAAAAACAGTGGTATTTAATTTTGATTATAGAGAACCGACTACGCTCCAAGCTCCGTCTGAAACGACATATTCAAGGTATGATCCTGGAGGATCGCCAGCGTCATTGAGCTCAACCATCGAAGTTCCTTCGTAATCAACATCACCGCCACCCATGATTATTTCTAGGGCTTTAGCAAGTTGACCAGGGTATATCTTTTCGCCAGGCGCGTTTGCGACGGAATGTATCGCACCGGCTATTCCGGCTCGATCTGCTGAGCCAGCGGCCATAGCAAGCGCAATGAGAGCTGCGGCATCATACGCTTCTCCTTGGAATGGGCCGTCGATAGCAAGGTCGTTAGCAGCAGCAACTGCTTTCCACATTTCAGCTCCCTGATTTTCACCGCCCGGCGCTGTTCCGATCATACCTNCAATGCCATCGCCCAACGCATCAACGATAGATTGTCCAATCATTCCATCGCCACCGGAGAAGCTTGAGAAAGCACCCGATTTAATTGATTCGTCAATAATGCCTTTCCCACCTTGGTCTAAGTAGCCAAGCACAACAAGGTGATCTGCACCAGTCGCTGAAAGCGCCGCGACCTCCGCACTATAGTCTGCTTTTCCGTTTTCGTGGCCAGCCGAAAGTGCTACTGTTCCACCAGCATTTGCAAAAGCGCCTTGAAAGGCGTCTGCAAAGCCTTTTCCATAATCATCATTTGTATAAGATAAGGCAACATTATTGATTCCCTTGCTAATCAGCAGGTCGGCTAGGACTTGTCCTTGCCTTGCATCTGATGGGGCTGTTCGGAAGATGAGTCCGTTATCATCAAGGCCAGTAATAGCCGGAGAGGTTGAAGCTGGACTGATCATCACTACACCGTTCGGGATAGCTACACTGTTTGCCGAAGCAATGGTAGAGCCTGAACAGAGCGCGCCTACAATCGCATTAACTTTTTCGAAGTTGACTAATCTCATGGCTGATGTCGTAGCGGCGCCTGCATCAACACAAGTCGTGTCTGCTTCCACGATATCAATATGAGGTAACTGGCCAGCNGCGTTCACTTCGGTTATTGCAATNTTNGCNCCTGCCGCGATGCCNNTAGTCAANGATTCAATNGGNCCTGTAAAACCCATGAGGATTCCGACTTTTGCNGCNTGTGCCGTGGTNGATAGNGCNAGCGCTATTGNNCCGGCGATTAGNAATTTTTTCATAGTTCTTTTTTCCTCTGGTACTGTCTAANGGTTAATGGGCAAAGCACTTCCCATAACCNTAGTATATGCACTGNTNACGAACCCGACAATTACTTAATTTTCTCCGATTATTGAGAATTTTGTCTGCTATTCCCTAGCCGCTGCAGTATCATCAGGGAACATATGTTGAATTTAAGGAAAAAAACAATGCTATGAACGATATCACCCGCGCCTTTTTTGATGATTATATGATGCCTAATTACGCGCCAGTTGATGTAATCCCTGTGTCAGGCAAAGGATCTCGTTTGTATGATCAAGCGGGTCAAGAGTATATTGATTTTGCCGGTGGGATCGCTGTAAATGCGTTAGGACATGCGCACCCCGACCTAGTAAACGCTGTAATCAAGCAAAGTAAAAAGTTATGGCATGTTTCTAATCTATTAACTAATGAACCGGCTTTAGCGTTAGCGCAGCATTTAACAGAGATTACTTTTGCTGATAAGGTCTTTTTTTCAAATTCTGGTGGCGAGGCAAATGAGGCAGCTTTGAAGTTAGCACGTCGTTACTCACATGATCGTTTTGGAGATGAAAAAGATGAAATAATAGCTTTTAATAATGGATTTCATGGTCGAACTTTATTTACGGTTGCAGTAGGGGGGCAAGAGAATTATAGAACTGGATTTGGACCGCTTCCCGGGTCGATTAAACATTTGCCATTTAATGATGTTGAAGTATTGCGTGCTGCTGTTTCAAATAAGACATGTGCCATCATGGTTGAGCCGATACAGGGTGAAGGTGGCGTAGTTAACGCGACGACAGAATTTATAGAATTGATTCGATCGTTGTGTGATGAAAATAATGCGTTAATGATTATGGATGAAGTACAGACAGGGGTGGGCCGTACTGGATATTTGTATGCTCATGAATACTATGGAGTGACGCCCGATATTTTAACGACTGCTAAAGCGCTTGGCGGCGGGTTCCCTGTTGCCGCAACTTTAACAACAAAAAATATTTCAGATGTGTTTGTTGTTGGAACACACGGTAGTACCTATGGGGGAAATGCGCTAGCATGTGCAGTAGCTTTGACAGCGCTAAAAACAATTAACACACCGAAAGTTCTTGACGGTGTAATCAAGCGAAGAGAATGGATCACTCAGGGTCTTATAAAAATCGGTGAGAAATCTGGATGCGCTCAAATTATACGAGGCCAGGGGCTTCTAATTGGTTGGGTTTTAACATCAGAATGGAAAGGCCGTGCGCGAGAAATAGTAAATGCTGCTCAAGCCGAAGGTGTATTTGTTCTTGTGGCAGGCGCAAATGTTGTACGATTAGCTCCTTCTCTAATTATCGAAAGAGAGGATATTGAGGAAGGCCTAACTCGTCTGGATAAAGCATTAATGGGATTACCTTCTTCACATGATTAATTGGTTCTAAAGGATTATTAACTAACGTATTTTATAAAATAAAAAAATAAAAGAGGGCGTAGTGAATGACAGAATTTATACGGTAGACCATCCATTAATCCAGCATAAATTAACATTGATGCGAAGGAAAGATCAGTCGACGGCAGTTTTTCGCCAATTACTTCGGGAAATCTCAACTTTACTTGCGTACGAAGTTACACGAGATTTGCCTCTAACCTTAGTAAAGATCGATACACCAATGGAAGAGATGCAAGCTCCTGTTTTGTCTGGGAAAAAACTTTGCTTTGTTTCTATATTACGGGCCGGAAATGGATTGCTAGATGGTATGTTAGATCTCATGCCATCTGCTAGAGTAGGACATGTTGGGTTATATAGAGATCCAAAATCCCTTGAAGCGGTCGAATATTATTTTAAGGTACCAAAAGATATTAGTGAGCGCCTTACTATTGTGGTAGATCCCATGCTAGCAACTGCAAACTCAGTGATTGCAGCGATCGATCGTATAAAGGAGGCGGGGGCAACGAATATCAAATTCGTGTGTTTGTTAGCATCGCCAGAAGGTATTGAGTTTCTCCATGAAGCGCATCCAGACGTTGAGTCTTATACGGCATCAATTGATGATCGATTGGATGAGCATGGGTATATCTTACCAGGACTGGGAGACGCTGGAGACCGCATTTATGGTACTAAGTAGTTAGCTGCTATTTCGTTATTTTTCAGCGCAGTATTTCTAAAATTGTTAGATCAATAACTTCCGTAGCCGGCATAATTATCCTAACTGTTTTAGCTTTGAGATCTCCAGATTGAGAGATTGCATTTCCTGAAAAAGAGATATGGGCGCCAATTTCAAGGAATTCAAGACTCAAAAAGGATGTATCAGCAAGCATTGATTGCTTATCTAAAGTTAATTCTATCGGCCATTGTCCAACAGTCAAACGTTTTGCGGCAATAGGCCGTGACAAACCATCTGTGTAGGCATAGACAAACAATATTTCACTCCCACTTAGATAAACTACTAGTTTCGGGTCGATGTTGATTTTTATTTGTATACTCATATCGTTGGGCTTAATGCCGTTAGAATCCAATTGAGCGTTTTCTAATTTAGAACTTTCTTTCAGAGAGAGTTGCCTTGTATCCTCAATTATTCGCTGGAGATCATTAAAAGGATCTGCTGTTTCATCAAATAACAATTTGAGCTGATTCCAGTAGAAGAGAGCTTTTTGATAGTTTTCAGTTTGATGAGCTGCGACGCCTGCCAACCATAGTCCTTGTGGTTGCATTGAGTCGAGGGACAGCGCTTCAAGCAATATATCATTTGGCTCACCTTGGAACGCTCCACCCATCGACATTGCCATGGCGTCAGCATAAGCGATCAAAATGTGAGGTTTTCGGCCTTCTAGAACAAGCATGACCTCATACGCTTTTTTAGCTGCAGTGTATTTTCCATCCAACATTAAGATGTCCGCGAGTGAATTCCATGAGGCAAGGTCGTTAGGATTGCTTATTAAATGCTCTTGAAGCCTGATTATTTCTTTCTCGCTAGAACTTAAGTTGTTTGCATCGTACTTTTCAGAAGGCTCAACCAACATTTTTTTTTGCTGCAAAGAGTGTATCGCTGTCGGAGTTCCAACTTGACTATAGATGATGAATGAAATCGTCGGGATTAAGAAAGCGAGGATAAGTGCGGTATAGCCTAGGTAAGATGGCCTAAACTTTTTAGAGAGTTTTTGGGTCGTGTAGTTGATTTTTCGCTTATTAGTTACAAAAATTATATTAACAGCTGAAAAAATAAGACTGATAGCAACTAGAATCATGATCAAACAAATTACTAAAAAAATAGTCATTTATAGCTTAATGCGTCATATTCTATTCGGTTTTCGAATTCTTTTTCGTGTCAATTGTTGTTCTTGCAAGCTTAGAATGAAGTGCTACACGCCACAAGACAATAACTCCAACAAACATCAATAATGCAGGAGCGAACCAAAGGATGAATGTTGTTCGACTAAACGGTGGCCGGTATGTAACGAAGTTACCATATCTAGCAATCATGAAATCGATGATTTCTGAATCAGATCGGCCAGCTATCAGCATTTCGTATGTTTTCTTTCTTAGATCTTTTGCTAAATCTGCATTAGAATCCTCTAGGTTCTGGTTTTGGCAAACTAAACATCGAAGTTCCTTAATTAAATGCTGGTATCGCTCTTCCAATTTAGGTGTGGGGAAGGAATAAAAATCTAGGTTTGCCGATGAGTTAGCAGATATTAGTATAACTATTAAGCTAACGATGAGATACCATGTGTTTTTCATTAAAATTTCTAATTATGGGGAAGGATTGGAGTAATTCTTCGATGGGCACTTCGCAATATTAGTGAAAGAAGGCCTCCTAAAGCCATCAACAATGCACCCGACCAAATCCACCAAATAAATGCATTGTAGTAGAGCCGAACCGACCATGTTCCATCCTGATCAAGATTTTCCCCGAGCACAGCATAAAGATCCCCAAATACCATGGATTTAATACCCGCTTCGGTCATGGGCTTGTTTTGTTTAGTGTAGAAGCGTTTTTCGGGATACAGGTGGGCAACCACTTTACCATTTTTTAGTACTGTAAAAGTGCCAACTTGCGCATAGTAATTTACACCCTTTCGTTGTTCCACTCCTTCAAAGTGGTATTGATAGTTATGTATTGAGTGTTTTTCTCCAGGCATCATTCGTAATGTTTTTTCAACAGTATAGACCGATGAAAAAGAAATCCCAATAACGAAAACACCAATTCCAGCATGAGCCAGTGTTTGGCCAATAATATTTTTAGGTATGCGTGAAAATTGACTTTTGGGTTGACGAAAAAATAATTCATGTATCAATCCTGTCAATGACGCCATGATAGTCCAAAGGCCAAATGTTCCTCCAATAACAGCTATGAATGAATAGCCTAAACCGTTGATTAGTGGCCAAAGAGTTCCTAGCAAGAAACTTACAGCAAGGGGGATCCAAAGTATTGAGAAAAGCCTTTTGATTCTATCGCGCTTCCATCGAGCCATTGCTCCGATACCGGCTAGCAGCGCTAGCGGAGCTGCAAGCGGTATGAAGACGGAATTGAAATAAGGTGGCCCTACAGATATTTTTCCAAGATTTAAACTATCGAGAATTAATGGATAGAGTGTGCCGAGAAGGATAGTTGCAGCGGCAATGACTAGGAGAAGATTATTCACTAACAATGCCATTTCGCGGGAGAGCCAACTAAAATTTGATGAGCGTTTTATTGTAATAGCTCTAAAGGCATAGAGGAGCAAAGATCCGCCGACTATTAGTCCTAAAAAAACGAGGATAAAGATGCCTCTTGCCGGATCTGTCGCAAAAGCGTGGACTGACGTGAGGATTCCCGACCGTACTAAAAATGTACCTAGAAGTGATAATGAGAAAGTGAAAATGGCGAGCAGTAATGACCATGCCGCAAATGTACCTTGTTTGTCAGTAGCTACCAGGGAATGAATAAGTGCTGTTGCAACGAGCCATGGAATGAATGATGCATTTTCAACTGGATCCCAAAACCACCAGCCACCCCAACCAAGTTCATTGTATGCCCACCAGCTACCTAGGGTAATTCCGATTGTTAAGAATGCCCACGCCATTATTGTCCATGTTCGCATCCAGCGCGCCCAGGATGTATTGAAATCGTTACTTATAAGAGTTGCAATTGCAAACGCAAATGTAACGGAAAAACCCACATATCCCATGTAAAGCATTGGAGGGTGTATAGCTAACCCTGGATCTTGAAGTAAAGGGTTAAGATCATATCCGTCCAAAGGCACGGGGAACTGACGTTCAAATGGATTCGAGGTGAATAGCAGAAATAAAAGGAAGCCAATGCTAATCAAGCCCATTATACCCAGTACTTTTCCAACCACTTCAAGTGGGATTGTCCGGCTAAAATAGCTTACGGCAACTGTCCATCCCGAAAGAATCAGCATCCAAAGTAGCATTGATCCTTCATGCCCTCCCCATACCCCAGATATCCGGTAAATTAAGGGGAGTGCTAAATTAGAATTCCGCGCAACATAAACAACTGAAAAATCATAGTTGACGAAAGACCAACTTAAACAGATGTAAGCCACCAATATAAATAAAGCTTGCGCATAGGCGGCAGGTTTCGCAAAACTTAGCCAGTCGGGTAATCCGACGAATGAGCTAGCTAGAGGCAGAAAGCTTTGAATGGCAGCGAAACACAATGCAACTACGAGAGCAAAAACACCGATTTCAGGAACCATTGTTACTCCTGGTTTTGGGCGCTTTCAATTGCTGCACTAACTTCTGGCGGCATATAAGTTTCATCATGTTTTGCAAGGACTTGGTCTGCTACAAAGATTCCATCTGTTGATAAATTACCTTGAGCTACAATACCCTGGCCTTCGCTAAATAGATCAGGCAGGATGCCACTATATTTAACCGTAACCGTTTCTAGGGTGTCAGTAAGATCGAATTTTACATCGAGTCCAGTCAAAGAGCGCACGATACTCCCCGGTACTACCATCCCTCCAATCCGAAATCTTGTATTGGTTGGCGAATCACCCGCTTTTACCTCAGTTGGTGTAAAAAAGAGATCAATATTTTCCCTGAGCGCAAGTAGCGTGAAAGTAATAGCAAAAATCGTCCCAACTACGATAGTCAGGGTAACAATTAGGCGTTGCTTACGCCGAGGAGTCATTTTGACTAGGTTTTTTGTCTTCTCGATGTATTATAGATTTTAATTGTCGACGATGACGTCGTATGGGAAGCCATAAATTTACTATAAGAACAATGAAAACAATTAAGTATGAAGACCAGACGAACTTACCGTAACCTCCCATGAAAAAAAACTCAGATATGCTCATAATTTCACGCTAAATTATTAACCCAACGTTTTCGTTTTTCTGCTTCAAAAAGTTCACAGCGAACTCGCAATAAAGCGACAGTTATGAAATGCAAATGAAATGCTATGACCATAGTGAGCAGTGGTATTAGCATACTGATATGCATCGATGGTGCTTCTGGTTTCATTATTGTTGCACCTTGATGTAAAGTGTTCCACCAATCAACAGAGTAGTGAATTATAGGAAGATTTACTACACCAACAATAGCAAGTATCGCGCTTGCTCGCGTTCCTGTGTGACGGTCCGAGAAGGCTGATTGCAGTGCGATGTATCCGAGATAAAGGAATAATAGAATTAATTCTGAAGTTAGTCTAGCGTCCCAAACCCACCAAGTTCCCCACATTGGTTTTCCCCAGATAGATCCAGAGATTAGTGCTAAAAAAGTGTATGATGCTCCAATTGGTGCAATTGCTCTGGCAAGCGCGTCAGCAACCTTGATTCGCCAAATTAATGATATAGCAGCGCAAGTTGCTAGTAATCCGTAAACAAGCATAGACAGCCAGGCTGAAGGAACATGCACATAGATGATTCTAAAGCTGTCTCCCTGTTGGTAATCAGGGGGTGCTGCTATTAGTCCTCCATAAAGACTATAAGCAAAAAAGAGGAGACTGAGGATTCCAACCCATGGCACTGTTTTTCCAGCCAGATGGTAGAAGTTAGATGGTGAGCTAAGTCTATGAAAAATTGAGGTTTTAGCCAATGTTGTTCGTTTCGGCTCTAAATTTTTTGTTTTAGGAATGCTTATATTCGTGTTAACGTTGTTTTATGTATCAATATTAGGACTAGTTAAATTAAGGGCTGCCTAAAGCGCATACAGAGTCTACTTTAATTATGTCATCTACCGAAGTAATGCTTATTGTACAGTTTTACGAAGAGTAAAGGTAACCCAAAAATATCGAAATCTTGCCTGATTTATCTTTGTTTTATGATTTATTCAAGTGATAATCAAATGCTCTTTGACAACCACATAACCAAGGTTATTTGGGCGCAATAGATAACGCGGAGAGCTCGGTATGTAAAGTTTTGCTCTCCTCAGGCGACAAAGGTGCTAATGGAGGACGCATTCTTAACCAGGATTTGTTTTTAGATGACCAGTGGGCATATTCTTTCAGTGCAGGGACTAATGCATGACGCCCGAAAGTTTCTCGAATAGAGAGCGCATGTTCCTGTAAGGTCGGTGTTTCGGTGTTTTCATTTAGCCAGCCATCAAAAATTTGTCGTATTCCTTTGGCATTAGCGTTTGCTGTAGCGGATATTACACCTGCGCATCCATTGCCTAGAGTCGCAAGAAGATGAGTTTCGTTTCCAGGAAAGATCGATAGGGTAGGGAAATTAGAGGCTAGTTCCAGACTGTGGTCTAAGCTTCCTGAGCTATCTTTGATTCCTGCAATTACGTCCGGTAATGCTGCACATAATTTCGTAATCAAGTTAATCGATAGTGGAATTTGCGACATCGCAGGAAAATGGTATAAGTAAATTTCTAATTTTTCATAGGTTAGGCGATCTACCACTTCAGCGAAGGCATTAAAAAGCCCATCATCGCTAACATTTTTATAATAGAAAGGTGGAAGTAAAAGGATTTTTGTTATTCCATGATCGATAGCGTGCTGGGTTAATTGCACAGTATCTGATAGCGCACAACAGCCGGTTCCTACCATAAAGCTTTCAGTTGATAATCCATTTTTCAGAATAAATTCTAAGGCTTCCATTCGTTCTTGTATTGAAAACGAATTGGCCTCTCCGGTGGTTCCAAATAGACCTATCCCATGGCAACCTTGATCCAATAAGAAACGCGCATGAGCTACTAATTGTCCATGATCAATAGAAAGATCTGCATTTAAAGGGGTAAGTGCCGCACTCCATACCCCGTAACTAGGCAACTTAAGTAGTTGTTCTTTCTTAATATTTTTCATCGCATCTTTTTCTCTGTAATAAATGTTACCATTAACGGCGTATATTATCCCGAATCGAAAGTTTAATCGAATTGAGAAATAACCGCTTCCAACTTGGTACCAATAGCCATTATTTAGCCCGCTTCTTTCTTTTGTACGCCCTTTTCATTTTGAGCTCGGCTGTATTGGCTGTGGACGCTAAGGATCTGGTTAAACTTAAGGCCACTGGTGAATGTCGAGGTTGCAACCTAACCCAAGCAAACTTGTCGGGTCTAGATCTTTCAGGGGTAGATCTGAAAAGAGCAAAACTAAGGGGCGCTAATCTTCGAGGTGCAATTTTAAAAAATGCGGATTTGAGTTATACAGACTTGTATCGTGCCGATCTGAGTTATGTTGATCTAACCGATGCTATTCTAATTCTCGCTGATTTATTGGAAGCTAATCTTAGTAATGCTAATTTAGAAAGAGCAGATCTATCTATGGCAGGAATGAAATTGGTCGAGGCAACAGGTGCGAACTTTAAAAATGCTAAGTTGCGAAGTGCGAACCTATTTGCCGCAGAATTAAATGCTACTAATTTAGATCGAACTGACTTTAGCCATGCTGATTTGGTTAAGACGAAACTAGCGGGTGCAAAAAATACAAGAACTATGGATTCGATTGAGATGTATTCGGGAAAGATTAGTTCTCTCGAAGGGTCTGAGTTTACGCTCGAGGAAATGTATACAGCTAGCTATTATGGAAAATATGTAGAAGGATTGTTGCGAACCGGCCCTTTGTTTTGTGACACTCTAATGCCCGATCATTTATATTTCAACGGCGTAACTGAATCTGAGGGGTGTATTTGTGATGAGGATGTCTGGAGCATCCATGCCTTTGGTCCTGAAACGGCATTAATCGCATGCCCCGAGCCAATTTTCGTCGATTAACTCAATTTTTATGGCTAGATCTCTTTGTTATCATCTAGAAATGCTCTTTTTGCATCAATGGTCAATGGCAGATTCCCGGTGAACTAGTTTCGCAAATGCTGTTGCTGTAAAAATCATTAGAATGGGCTCCATTGGTACTCTGAACCGGCTCCAACCTTGAAGGCCATAAAGTAGAAGTAATAGAGATATCATCATAAGATGAAAAAGCAAATGGGCATGGCATCGAGGATTTGATACAGTCCTTATGATGCCAATTAATCCGAGACCACGTGTAACAAGGGGAAAAGCTGTAATTAAGACAAATAAAATCATGTATGCCGGATTAATCTTATATATATTTAACAAGAATCTCGACAAACTAGTGGGATCATATTTCATCAGTTGATCATATTGTTCTTGGGGATGTTCAAGTCCGATGTAATCAGTAATTGTTCTGGTACCACCCGAAAGTAATGTTCTTATAGCTGCGGTGATTTGCACTTGTGCCAAAACTGTTTTTGGCGCATTAAATATGAGATTCATATAAGCGTTGCGAATAGCTTTTTCGCATCCACTGCCAGGTTCCCCAGAATTTAGACACGAAGGATCATGCCCATGTTTATTAAGATAAGCCATAACTTCGGGGGTAGAGTCGGGGAGACCGAACGGCTTTAATGCTCTATAGTAGTATTGAGCTTGAATCGCACTGCTTTGTGTGAGCCCAAAGTCTTCAAAAACCATGTAATTCCGAACTGCCCATGGAGTTAGGATAATTAAAGCAACTGCAGCTGCCAGGGTACCTAGCCACATAATTTTTCGCCAAGCAATTTGCATGAGTCGCTGTCTTAGAGATAAAGAAAATAACAAAAAAAGTGGCAAAAGAGCGATACAGTAAATACCCATCGGGCGAGCTAGAGGTAAGAGTCCGGCCAAAAGGGCAATCAACGCCGCATGCTTTAGCGAGACAAGCGATGGGCGATCTATCAATTTAGATATTGACAGTAAGAGGAAAGTCAAAACTGCTGCAAAAATCAGATCACTCTGAGCGTGATGAGCTATGCCAATAAGATTGGGATTAAATAAGACTAATGCCTGAGCAAGATTCTTGTTGGCCTTAAATGGCTCAGCTAACCCTCGTGTGGCAAGGCTCATTAGCCATAATAGAAAGCATTGTCCTGCCACTATGAAGAAAATAGCATTGTCAAGGCCAAAAAGCTTTATCGGCCCAGCAAATAGTAAGGCTGGTAATGGACCGGCTCGACTTAAAGGTTTTAATGAATCTTCGAGTGGATCGTGATGTTTTCCAAGATGTTGCTCGTTCCGCATTAAAAAATGACCTGTTTCTGCAAGGTTTAGAGCAGTACCCCAGTATCGTTGTCCATCGGAGGCGTCAAGGTAGCCGGGATGTAACATGTACGTGTCACCGGATGCCGATGTTTGAACACTGTTAGGCTTTGCAGAGATTAAGAGAATTAAATTGATAAGGACAAAAAATGCTAAAAAAAGGATCTGGATTTTCTGTTTTTTTAACCAGCGAAAATTTAATGATAAATAGCGAATACGCGCTTGCATTGTTAGTAGTAGAAACGGTGAAATAGGTTATGTGGAAACGATATATCGATACCTTAATACAGGCATAGATCCAGTTTTGTGTTTGAAGCGTATAATACACGTCAAGATTAAAGAGAACCATAGATAGTTGATAGAGGCAATGGACACTAATGAAGCTTAGCGTAATTATTCCAATTTTCAACGAAACCGCCACACTTAACCATATAGTTGAGCGAGTCCAGAGTGCTCCATTTGAAAAAGAAATATTATTGATTGATGATGGCTCTACAGACGGGAGTTCCGAGCAGATTTCCCGTTTGTCTGAAAACGACAATATTACCGTATTTCATCATGAAGTTAACAAAGGCAAGGGAGCCGCGGTTCGAACTGGGATTGAGAAAGCCACAGGAGACATTATTTTGGTTCAAGATGCAGATCTTGAATATGATCCTAAGGACTACGAAAAAATTCTAGCTCCATTTGAAAATGATGATGCAGATGTAGTTTTTGGTTCACGCTTTATCGGAGGTCAAGCACACAGGGTTTTATATTTCTGGCATTCAGTTGGTAATCGTATACTCACGATTTTTTCTAATGTCCTATCAGATTTGAATTTAACCGATATGGAAGTTTGTTATAAAGCTTTTCGCTCCGAGGTCATTCAGAATATTAAACTAAAAGAAGATCGGTTTGGATTCGAGCCCGAAGTCACAGCAAAGATATCTAGATACCGCAAAGAAAATGGCCAACGCTTACGTATCTATGAAGTAGGAATCACTTATTTTGGAAGAGAGTATGCAGAAGGAAAAAAAATAGGTTGGCGAGATGGAGTCTCGGCGGTGTGGTGTATCCTTAAATACAATACCTGGGATCGTTAATCACAGATTACGACAGCATGGAGAAAGACAACAAACAATACGCCATAGTGTTAGAGTTATCTGATTCAATGCTAAAAGAAGCAAAAACGGCTATGACAATTTTGTCTAATAAGTTTGAAGTGTCTTATTTGCAATCCCTAAGCCAGTGTCCACATATTACCCTTGTCAGTGGGTTAACTATTTTCGATACGATACAATTTTGGGATAGCCTATGTTTTGACATAAAGCAGGTAGAAAAATTTGGCTTGAAGGGCAATGGACTCGGGATTTTTGTGCGCGACACCCCCGTGATCCATATCCGTTGGCAGTTAAATCGCTCGCTCAAACACCTAAGAGACCATATTTCCACTGTTTTATATGATATGAAAAAAAAAGAGATTATTTTAAATTATGAGAAAGATTTAGATTGGCTTCCAAAAACAACTCTCGCATTCCACGATACCTCATATGAAAGTCTTTCAGAAGTTATAAAATCCATAAAAGACTTAAACTTTTTGGAAATAATGCAAGTAGGCAGCCTATCTTTATATGAATATTCCTCTTTAAAAGGTGAAAAATGCTTGTACAATTATTTTTTCGAGTGAGATTTTGAGTTATTCAAATCTAGTCAGCTAGTATTGCAATAACTTAACATAAAAAATATTTTTCGGAATTAGACAAATCGATAACAATGATTCCTGTACCGAGAGATGAAAGATGCTTATGAAGTATAAATCCCGGACTATGATGCAGAAAGCAGTGAATAGACTTTCTTCACTGGCGCAAAAACGAGTAGAAAAAGTCAGAACAGCGCCAATTCGTATTCACCACAAGTTTCGGCCATCAACTCAAGTTTCTAATGAAGAATATACTTGGAAATACTTTACACCTACTCGTGAAACATGGATAAGAGCAAAAACGATGTTTACCAAAGAGCCTAAAACGATAGAATGGTTAAATGCGCTCCCTACTGGAGGTATGTTATGGGATATCGGGGCTAGCGTTGGATGTTTTTCCTTGTATGCCGCTAAAGCAAGGAGTGCTCAGGTTGTCTCGTTTGAGCCTATGGCTAGCACATACTCTGTTTTGGTGGAAAATATACATCTTAATGATTTAGATTCCCATATATCCCCTTTTTGTATAGCTTTGTCAGACCAAACAAACATTGGATATCTCTACCTTACTAGTACACTTGCGGGAACATCAGAACACAGCGTTGATGACCAAAATGGTAATTTGGGTGACCGTGTTTTCATATCAAGCCAGCGTTCTCTTACCTTCACTATTGATGAGATGGTCAAAAAATTCGATTTACCGATACCTACTTTTATTAAGATCGATGTAGACGGAACCGAAGCCAAAATCTTCCGTGGTGCGTATGAAACACTGCGGCAGCCAACTTTAGAATCAATTTTGGTCGAAATTGATGAAAAGGATCAGGTTGCAGCTAGAACAGTGTTAAAACTTTTGAACAATGCTAATTTTCACGTCAAATCCCGAACGCCATTGAAAAAAGGGCTTCAAAATACAATGTTCAATTATATTGTTTCACGTTAAATTACTAGAATTTCCATCTTCAAAATACTATCTGGAGAATAGAATTTTTCTCATAGTAATATCGCTCAGTTTTGATGCTATCGAAAATGCTTTATAGTCTGCAAAAGAGTCTTGGAGCCATGATCATTACTGCTACGCTAGAAGGAACATTTTTGGAAAAATAGATTGAACAGAGAATGCATCTATCCTAGAAGAGTAGGATTATGGTAAGTTGCGTGGTATACGCAAATCGGACCACAGGTTTAATGGTTCATTAAATTTAAAGGAGTTGCAAAAATCATATGCCCAAAAAAGCCCCAGCAGAAATAGGTATGCCTTTATGGAAAATCGACACCCCGTCATTGATTCTGGATCTTGATAAGCTTGAATCAAACTTGGATGTAATGGCTGAAAATGCGGCAAATTTAGGAGTTAAGTTAAGGCCGCATGCAAAAATGCATAAATCCGCAGATATTGGGCAAAAACAGATCAGTCGTGGTGCGGTTGGTTTGTGTTGCCAAAAAGTTTCGGAGGCGGAAGCGCTTATCGATGGAGGTATTGAAGATATTTTAGTTACCAATCAAGTAGTGGGAACAAATAAATTAAAACGATTTGCTGAATTAGCGAACCGAGCAAAGATCGCGATTTGTGTGGATGATTCGAAAAATATCGCAGAAATAAATAGATGTGCCGAAGAGCAGGGTGTTCAAATTTCTATATTTGTGGAAGTGAATGTAGGCGGAGATCGTTGCGGCGTATTGCCTGGCGAACCGGTATTAGATCTTGTTAAAGATATATTAGATGCTTCCAGTCTTTCTTTTGGTGGCCTTCATGCATATCAGGGGAAAATTCAGCACATACGTTCCTTTGAGGAGCGAAAATCCGCTATTGATGATGTATGCCAGCGCGTTGATACCACAATACAATTATTGAATAGTAAAGGGATTTCTTGTCCAACGGTTACTGGTGGTGGTACTGGAACCTGGGAATTCGAAGGGTCCAGTGGCGTCTTTTCTGAACTTCAGGTAGGTTCCTATGCGTTTATGGATGCCGATTATGGTAGGAACGAGAATATCGATGGAAAGCAGACCTCTCTTTTTGAGCATAGCCTTTTTGTATATACAACTGTAATGAGCGTTTCCCAAAAAAATTTAGTTGTAGTTGATGCTGGTCTCAAATCTTTAGCTTTCGATTGCGGCATGCCGTTAGTAGCAGATGATGATACAGTTAATTATCATCGACCATCAGATGAGCATGGCGTTCTTGATTTATCGAATTCGAATCGCAAATACGAACTTGGCGAAAAAGTTAGATTAATTCCGGGCCACTGTGATCCTACAGTAAATTTGCACGATTGGTACGTCGGATTAAGGGGGGAAGTTGTTGAGGCAATCTGGAAAGTTACAGCGCGAGGAGCTGTTTTCTAAACGAAAACTATTATGATCCGAATTGGAGTCATTGGTACGGGCGCGGTAAGTAATGAGTTCTTGGTCCCAGCCCTCAGTAAGATTGATAATGTTATTTTTTGGAGCGTGCTTAGCAGAAACCAAAGTCGGGCAGATTACTTTTCAGCTCATCATAAAGCGCAATCACGAGAACCTGGTTTTTCTGACCAAAAAAAGTTTTTGGAAGATCCAAAACTCGATGCGGTGTTAATAGCTACTCCTGATGCATTACATGCGCCACAAGCAATTGCAGCCGCTCGAGCAGGAAAGCATGTCTTTGTGGAGAAGCCGATGGCAACCTCAATATCAGATGGAGAGGCTGTTATTGAGGCATGTGATCGACACAATGTTAAGTTAGCAGTAGGCTATCATTCCCGATGGCATCAAGGTCATCGAGAATTGAGAGATGTAATTCAGCGAAACGAGTTGGGAGTTATTCATCATTTGCGAGCCCATTGGTCATTCAAAGCTAATGCGCAATTGGATTGGCATACCAATCCAACTCTAGGTAGGTGGTGGAGTCTAGCTGGTGTTGGAACACACTTAATCGATTGGGCTTACTGGCTTTTAATGCCAACATGTGGCCATATTAAGGATTCAGATGCCGTCATCCATCGAGCAAATGATAATGTCGATCTAGATATATCGGCGACAGTTACACTTCTATTCACGTCGGGTGCAACGGCCCAGCTCTACTCCTCAGTACTTTCTTCAGGACCAACGCGTTCCGAAATTCTCGGCACGGATGGATACGCACATTGTGAAAATACATTAGGTCAAACTGGAGACGGCACTATTCGGATGGCTAAACGTAACCTCTATTTCGAGTCGTTAGACCCTTACCAGCTCCAAATTGCTAATTTCGTAGACGCAATTATTTATAAAAATAACCCAGAGGTCTCTGGTGAAGACGGTCTCAGAAATGTCAAAATTCTGGAATCACTAACTTCGTATTGAGGTAGCCCATATTTATTTCACATCTTATGTGATACATATTTCGTCACTAGGTATCCTTCTAGACCTTCGCTTCCGCATTCATATCCATGCCCGCTCTCCTTGACGCCTCCAAACGGGGTTTCTGGAACAGTTACACCAAAGTGGTTTACGCCCACCATTCCTGCTTCAAGAGCACGGCTGATTAATTGAACATTTGCGGCAGAGCTAGTAAATGCATAAGCAGCTAGGCCAAACGGTAGTGAGTTAGCTTTATCAACGACTTCATCAATATCCGACCATTTTTGAATGGGCGCGATTGGACCAAATGGTTCCTCCGTCATTATACGTGCGGAGTCTGGGACATCAGCGAACACTGTAGGTTGAAAAAAATAACCGTTTTTACCAATGCGCTCACCGCCTGTTGTTAATCGAGCGCCTTGTTTAAGAGCATCTTCGACGAAGTATTCCATGGCATCAAGTCGCCGATGGTTAGCGAGTGGCCCCATCTGAACATTTGATTCTAAGCCATTACCAACAGTTATTTCATTGACTAAGTCGGTAAAGCAATTTACAAAATCTTCGTAAATATTTTCGTGAACAAAGAACCGTGTAGGACTGATGCAGACTTGTCCAGCATTTCGGTATTTAGTCGCGACAGCCTGCTTAGCTACTGCTTCTACATCGACATCGTCAAAAATAATTACCGGAGCATGGCCGCCCAATTCCATTGTAGTGCGTTTCATATGACTAGCAGCCAGTTTAGTTAGATGTTTACCGACTGGAATTGATCCGATGAACGATACTTTTCTAACTACCGGAGAGTCTATAAGATATTCTGAGATTTCAGCCGGCACTCCAAATACTAAATTCAATACTCCTTTAGGTAATCCGGCGTCATCTAAAGCTCGAGCGATTTCTATACAGGTTCCCGGCGTTTCCTCAGAAGCTTTCATGATGCATGAGCATCCCGCAGCGAGAGACGCCGCAATTTTCCGAATAACATTGGTTCCAGGAAAATTCCAGGCAACGAAAGCTGCGACTGGCCCAACAGGCTCCGGAAGTGTCATTTGGTTCAGGCCGATATCTCGAGCAGGAATCACTCGTCCAAATGCACGTCTACCTTCTTCTGCAAACCATTCTAAAGTTTCCGCACATGAAACAATTTCGGCCACAGCCTGATCTAATACTTTGCCTTCTTCAAGAGTTAATATTTGACCGATTGACTGTTGACGTTCTCTTAAAAGTTTTCCAGCATCTCGAAGTATATTGGCTCTTGTAAGTGGTGAAGTGTTTTTCCAAGTATCAAAAGCGATTTTAGCTGCTTCCAGAGCATTGTCTAGGTCGGTTTCTGTAGCATGAGGCAGTTCTCCAAGAGATTCCTCTGTAGCGGGATTTAGAACCGTTTCTGTTTTTCGGCCCTCGCCAGATAGCCATTCTCCATTAATAAATAACTCAAGATTAGTATATTTCATGATTTGTTCGTTTCTCCAGAATCAAAATGGTGGCGGCTTTGGTTTTGACACTTGTTAATTTTATATCGACAATTTTATTTTATAGCTAGTTATATTTTGTTGAGGAGGGTGCTATTTGATTTCCTAACTTGAGGTATAGTATACATTGGTCTTGGTAATACTGTTTTCAACTGAAAGCCTAGGCCAAGATCGGGTGTACAGTGACTATGAGGTTAGACTTTAGTTATTATGCCGCTTTTAGAGGGTGATTGAACAACCCTAAATGACAAGGAGGGTAATTATGAGTTTTATAGGCCGTAAATCGTTGTTCACTGGTTGCGTTATAGCACTAGTTGCTTTTTTTGGTGTACAAAAACAGGCTGTTTCAGATGGTCATGCATTTACGATTGGAGCGACGGTTTGGGATGTATCTTCGACACCGTTTGCTGTTCCGTTAGTAAAGGCTATGAGAGAAGCGGCGGAGGCTGCTGGCGTAAATCTTATAATCAGTGATCCGAAATGGGATGCATCGGTTCAAACTGAAAATGTTCGTGAATTTGTAGTGCAAGGTGTTGATGCAATCGGCATCGCGCCGATTGATGTTGCCGGAATTATGCCTGCTGTTCAAGAAGCGTGGGCGGCCGGTATTCCAGTAGTTGGAGCTCTTGGAGAAATCGAAGGTGCGCCCTATGTTGGCGTCGATGACGTTGAGTATGGACGACGTTCTGCGAAACTAATGCTCCAAGTTATTCGTGAGTCAAATATAGATGGCACCGCTCGCATCGTAATGTTTCGAGGGACAGCTGGTGGTTCCCCAGACCGATTACGTATGCAGGGTATGACCGAGGTATTTGATAGTACTGGAGCGGATATCGAATGGGTTCACGTTACAGCAGATTGGCTGCCAGACAAAGCTTTGACTGGTTTTCAGGATGTTCTCCAGAGATTTCCTGATAAAGGAAGCATTCATATTGTGAATAGTATGGGTAATTGCATGGTTCCACCTTCACTTGATTGGGCAAAACGCATGGGTCGTGACGAGATTCAGTTTGTCGCAATTGATATGTGTAAAGCTGAGGAAGAGGCTGTTGGGCGTGGTGATATGTATGGAACGGTTTTCCAAGATCCCTACATCATGGGCGCGCTTCTCATAAATAGTCTTGTGGCCATGAATGCAGCGGGTGATTTTGAAACTTTGCCAATTTTTGCTGAAAATCCACCAATGGATTATTGTACGACAGCAAATTATGCTTCCTGCAAAGGTCGTGGTTTTTAAATGCGTACAACAACTGCGATGAGGTAGCACTAAGTGGTTACAGGCAAAAATGTGACGGGCCTTCTCAAAAGAGGGCCCGTTACCCGGAAAGAAGTTATCGCTTTTTTGGGACGGTATGGATTCATGATTGCTTTACTTTTGCCAGCAATCTTTCTTTTTGTTACTAATGAAACTTTCCGAAATCCAATGAATTTGTCAAATATACTGGCACAATCGTCGATGGTTGGTGTAGCAGCAATTGGTATGACTGTTGTAATGATATTGGGTGGGTTCGATTTATCTATAGGAGCGATTGCTGCACTCACAGGATTGGTAGCTGTTTTGATAATGGGAGACGGACATCCTGTTATGATGGGGCTTGGAGTCATTGCGTGCATTGGAACTGGCGCAGCTTTGGGTGCCGTCAATGGCACATTGGTAAGCAAAGTAGGCATCAATCCATTGATCGTTACATTAGCAATGGCAAGCTTATTGCGAGGTATTGTTCTAATTTCCAGCGAAGGCACTATACACAGAGTGCAAGGAGATGCTTATTCGATCACCGCACTTGCATTGGGTCGTTGGGGATATTTTCCAATAGCAGGACTCTTTTTCATCGGAGCAATCGTGATTGGCTGGCTAGTTTTACGATATTTCAAGTTAGGACGTTGGGTTTATGCTATTGGCGGTAGCGAGAAGGCTGCTAGGTTAGCTGGCGTGCCAGTTTCTATCGTGGTTATTTTTTGTTACACATTAATCGGGGCCTTTGGTGGAGTAGCAGGTCTTCTTTTTACAGCGCGAACCGGAACAGCTNTGACTACTACGGGTATTGGCCTTGAGATCGATGCCATTACCGCAACGGTCATCGGAGGCACCCGTCTAGGAGGGGGTCACGGCACAATTATAGGCACTGTGCTCGGCGTACTTCTGCTTGGAGTTATTAGGAATGGGTTGAATCTCAATGGTGTATCACCGTTTTGGCAGCCATTGATTATTGGAGCGATCCTTTTGATAACTGTCACGATTAGTGTCAGAACTTCATCTGGTCAGAATGAGAAATCCCAAGCTGGCTTTGGGTGAGAATACTAGATTTGTAGAACTTTTTTGCATGCGTCCGGGAGGATCACATGTCGTTGCGAATTGGTATTGATATTGGGGGAACATTTACGGATATCACGGTCGCTGATGAAACTACAGGCGACGTTCAAGTGTATAAATCGTTGAGCGTACCTTCGGACCCACTTAAAGGCATTACCAATGGTATTGCTGTGGTATGTCAGGAGATGGGTATTGATGAAGATGCATTAATTTCCCGATGTGCACGCATTGTTCATGGAAACACGATTGGGACTAACGCCATAATTCAGAGAAACGGGCCCGTAACAGGGTTGCTCGGAACTAAAGGGTTCAGAGATGTGTTGGAGTTTATGGACGGAACGAAGCCAGATCCCTTTGACCTTCGTATGGAGCGACCACAACCATTGGTCCCTCGCTATCTACGTCTAGGAATTGGAGGCCGAATCGATTACAGCGGTAAAGAAGTTGACACGCTCGCGGAAGCCGACATATTAGGAGCTATTGAGCTTTTTAAAAAAGAAAACGTGGAGTCGATAGCAGTCGCTTATCTATGGTCACAAGTCAATCCAATTCACGAACAGAAGACTCGAGAATTATTGGGATTGCATTTACCAGATGTGCCAGTGCTTCTTAGTTCTGATGTCCTGCCTCAGTTACGAGAGTGGGATAGAACTTCTGCCAGTGTTTTGTGTGCGTATACCTACCCAGCGGTAGCCGGATACCTTGATCGGTTTCGCAAGTATCTTGTGGAGCATGGATTTAAATCGGAACCTTTGATTATTCAATGCAATGGCGGAAGTGCTCCCATTGAGCATATTTTAAAAATCCCGTCGAAAAGTATTGGTTCTGGGCCTGCCGCAGCACCTGCTGCTGCAGTTCAGGTTGCAAGTGAGTTCTTTAGTCGCGATGATATTAATGCGATTAGTGTAGATATGGGCGGAACAAGTTTTGATGTAGGCCTCATTAGAAATGGGTTACCAACATTTACCCGTGACTTAAGAATAGCTGGAATGCCGTTAGGTTCTCTCGCTACCGACATTATCTCAGTTGGAGCTGGAGGTGGAAGTATAGCGTTTATTGATCCTGGAGGAGCTTTGGCTGTCGGCCCTAGGAGTGCTGGCGCTGAACCTGGTCCAGCTTGTTATGGTTTAGGGGGGGTNGATCCCACTGTAACTGATGCGTTTGTTGTTCTTGGTTATGTTCATCCCGATACCTTCCTAGGAGGTAGATTTTCACTAGATCACTCTAAGGCACTTCAGGCAATAGAAAAGAATATAGCTAACCCGCTAGGCCTCAGTGTAATAGATGCGGCAGCGGGAATAATTCGTTTAGCAAATTTTAAAATGGTCAAGGCAATTGAATCAGTATCGGTGGAGCGTGGGGTGGATCCTCGTGGGACAATTCTTGTTGCAGGAGGAGGGGCTGGCGGAATCGTCGTGGGCGCACTAGCAGAAGAGGTAGGAATAGATCGCGCAATCATACCTCGGGTAGCAGGAGGGTATAGTGCGTATGGAATGACTGTAGTGGATGTTACGTTTGATTACACTCGAACTCACGCGGCTGATAGCGATAAAATTTCATTAGATGAAGTGAATTCACTATTTAGTGAATTAGAGACGCAAGCACTTTCAGACCTAAATTTATCAGGTATTTCAACAGAAGGTGTACGTTTCCAGTGGTTTTATGATGCTGCTTACTGGGGTCAAGCTCACGAGTTGATTGTACCTTTATCAAAAGGACGGTTTTCAGACATCAATGATCTTAGATCATTCTTTGATGCAGAGCATGAGAGAATTTACACATTTAAGATGCCTGATGATAAGGTAAACTTTTTTCATTGGCGTCTCAATGCTATTGTTGAAAGTGGTATAGACGTGGAAGAAACTGTAGCACTGGCACAGACAGATGCTTCTGAGGCCATGAGAGAACAACGCGCTGTTTATTTTGGAGTTGAGACCACTAAACAGAATACTGCCATCTATGATGGCACTAAACTTTTACCNGGGCATATTGTGAAAGGGCCTGCAGTGATCGAAGAATTAACATCAGGAATTGTGATCGCCCCTGGGCACCGTGTCATGGTTAATAGAACAGGATATGATTATCGCCTAGGAAAGAATTAGATGTCTAATTGTAAAAATATAGGCAACATACTATGGTGACTAAAACCGAACAAGTTGGTCTTCCATCGCATATTGACCCCACTACTTTTTCGGTTCTTTTACATTCGATTGGGTCTGCATCGGCAGAAATGACAGATGTGCTTCAGCGAGGCGCTAGAAGCACAATTATCTCCGTCGCTCGTGATCATTCAGCTTCTATATATTCCTCCGAACCAAGAATGCTTTATCAAAACGATGCGCTACCAGTTCACAGTGTAGGCGGAAGCCTAAATATCGATGCAATTATTGAAGAATTTGATCATGACATCAATGATGGTGATATTTTTATGATCAATGATCCCTATAAGGGGACCACTCATAATTCTGATCTAACTGTAATAATGCCAGTTTTTTATGAAGGAGAACACATTTTTTGGACATCTATACGCGCGCATCAAAATAATACAGGAGAATCTGCGTTCGGTTATGCGTCTACCAGCGTTTGGCAAGATGGTATTCAAATACCACCCGTAAAAATTTTTGATTCCGGTCGAGAAGTTAGAAGCATAATTCGATTCTATTTGCGTAATGTTCGTCTGCCTGAGTGGCTAGAAGCAGATTTGAGAGCTATGGTTGGCTCAGTCCGAATTGGCGCAAGAAGGCTGATTGAAATGACTAAAACACATGGAGTAGATACGGTACTNCCNACCGTTAACGAAATGATTGAGTATTCNGATCGGCGAACNGCAGCTGAGATNCGGGCAATNCCCGANGGAGTTTATTNTGGCGAAAGCTGGATCGANAGTGANGGGCANGGNACNCACAATATTCGTATCGCTTGTAAAGTGACTATTGACGAAGATATGGCTTATGTTGATTACTCTGATAGTGACACAGAAGTTGGTGGTCATTGCAATTCTTCGTTGGCGTCAACGAGAGCAAATGGAAGTATTCCAATATTGACTACTATTGACCCTACTATTCCGCGTAACGAAGGTTGTATGCGGCATATCGAAGTTGTTGCTAAGGAAGGAACGGTCGCACTCGGAAAATGGCCGGCTAGCACCTGGTGGTCTACTACTAATCCTGGTGATGAACTAATTGAAGCTGCATGGAAAGCATTAGCGCAGGCAGCGCCTGACAGAGTNCCCGCAGGNTGGGGACGAATTCAGCANAGATTATCNATGGGNGANGATTATCGNGTTGATCCACCACANCCNTTNGCAGCATCAATTTTTGTTGCNGGNTCTGGNGGCGGCGCNTCAAAAGNNTATGATGGCTGGCCTTTAACCCAATGTGTNTGCGCNNTGGGNGGCTTGCAGAGNGAATCNGTTGANATGGTAGAGTTACTGCAACCATTGTTNATAAAANCNAATCAATTTNTAATTGATTCGGCTGGTGCAGGCAAATGGATTGGAGGCCATGGGTGTGAAACCATAGTTTTACCCTATCATGGGCTTTTGTATATGAAATTTGAATATGAAGGCACGCTTAATCCTCCGTACGGCCTTTTTGGTGGTCAGCCGGGCAATGGTGGTTGCAAATACAAGGAAACAGTTGACGGAAAGCGCTATTTTTATATGGCACATCCCTCGCCCGACGTCTTTAGAGAAAACGAGCAATATGTTTGCATCAGTTCAGGTGGAGGTGGATACGGTGATCCAATGGAGCGTTCAGTTTCATCAGTGAAAAACCTGGTTAGAGATGGTTATTTTTCGATCGAAACTGCGGAATCCGCATTCGGTGTTATTCTAGATAAAAGTACTCTTGAGATTGACGAAAAAGCGACTGCCTCCTGCCGAAGAAATAAGAGACTCGGGCAATCTAGTTCGATTTGGTTACCTGTTGGTCCCGGAGAAGGATTATTTTGGAAAACACGCTTTCGCGAAGGTGATGAGCTAGTTCAAGAAACCACTCCAACTGCATTGCAACTTGGCCTCTCACCCGAGGCGCGTTAGGTTGGTTTCTAACTTGATATAAAAAATATTATTATTTCATGATAAATAACAAGAGGTGAGTGCTATGAGTGACCAAATCACGAAAGAACAGATAAACGCATTACGAGAAATAGATACTCCGACTATTTGTAACTTAATTGAAATGGCCAAACCTTCTAGAAGAGGTTATGGTTATACGGTTGAGCATTTACACTGCCTCCTACCGGATATGAAACCGATTGTTGGTTATGCAAAAACCGCGACGATGCGAGCGAAACAGCCTTCAAAATATTCACCGGAAGAGTATTTGCAAATTCGGAATAGTTATTTTGACTACCTTGATCAGGGTGAATCTCCTAAAATTTCAATTGTACAAGATTTAGACGAGCGACCGGGCTACGGGGCGTTTTGGGGAGAGGTATTTTCTGCTTGTCATAAGGCTTTAGGATGTGTTGGGGCCGTTACCAATGGCAGTATTCGTGATCTCGACATGATCGCAGACAATTTTCAATTGTTAGCAGGAGTCATTGCGCCGTCACATGCATACATACATATTGTTGATTGGAATTGTGAGGTTAATGTTCATGGAATGGTAGTTCAAGATAATGATCTTATTCATGCCGATAGGCACGGTGCGGTCGTGATTCCAGAGGATGTTGTGGCCGAAATTATTGATGCTTTAGACTTGATGCTCCGCCGAGAGAAAGTTATTTTGGATGTGGCGCGTGGATCAGACTTTAGTGTTGAAAAACTTAAAGATGCTTGGAAGCAATCAAGCCAAATTAAAGAATGATTCATTTGCGAAGGACCCACACTTTAAGTTAACCATAATCTTTTTATTGACCACAAATGGCATCAAATAATACCAATTCGACACCACTTGTTGAAATGCGTGATATACATAAGGCATTTGGTGGCATTAGAGCTGTCGATGGAGTGTCAATTGCGGCTTATGAAGGAGAAGTGCTTGGTATTGTTGGGCACAATGGTGCAGGTAAGTCGACGTTGATAAAGATTTTATCCGGGGCTTATGTCATGGATTCCGGTGAAATTTTCATATCAGGTGAGCCAGCGAACATCAATAATCCAAGAGACGCTCAATCCTATGGAATTGAAACCCTTTACCAGGACTTAGCTCTTGCGCCAAATTTAAATGGGGCAGCAAATTTGTTCCTTGGGCGAGAGAAAATTACGAGGTTTGGCAGAGTAAATAATGAGCGAATGCTTAAAGATACCCGCGAGGTAGTAACCCGTATCAATCCTAAATTCAAAGCAATTGAAGAGCCAGTTTTTCGTTTGTCGGGAGGACAGCAACAGTCAATCGCTATTGCGCGAGCAATTTATTTCAATGCAAAAGTATTAATCATGGACGAGCCGACAGCAGCACTGGGTCCAAGTGAATCCGCAATGTTTCAAGAATTGGTGGTTCGACTTAGGGAAGAAGGTATTGCTATGCTTCTAATTAGTCATGATATGCATCAGGTATTTGAGATGTCTGACCGAATCACTGTTATGGCAGGAGGCCAGGTCATAGGCACTCACCAAGCAAACGAAGTAACGAGTGACGAGATTTTAAGCATGATTATCATGGGGCAATCTCCAGAGAAAAAAAGCTTACATTCCGAAGTAACGTGAACCATATTTTTTTGTATCCTGTTATAGGTTGAGCATTTGATGAATCCAAATACCAATAATTCTTTAAGTGAGGGTGTCGATCCAGTAACTTTCTCGGTTCTGCTTCACTCAATAGGAGAAGCATCCAAAGAAATGACAGCTGTACTTCAGAACGGCGCTCGAAGCACAATCATCTCTATTGCTCGAGACCATTCATCGTCAATATATCTCAGCGATGGACAAATGTTATATCAAAATGATGCGTTACCTGTGCATACGGTAGGTGGTACTTTAAATATAGAAGCGGTGATGACCGAGTTTAGGGATGATGTAAATGATGGTGATGTGTTCATGATGAATGATCCTTACATGGGAACTACACATAACTCCGATTTAACTGTTATTAAACCAGTTTTTTGCGAGGGACAGCATTTATTTTGGACAGTTGTTAGGGCTCATCAGAATAATACTGGGGAAGCTTCTTTTGGTTACGCATCAACTAATGTGTGGCAGGATGGAATTCAGATTCCACCAATCCGCATTGTCAGAAAAGGAAAAGAAGACAGAAGTGTAATTCGTTTCTATTTACGAAATGTTAGGCTTCCTGATTGGTTAGAAGCTGATCTTCGGGCTATGATTGGAGCTGTGCGAGCAGGATCCACTTGGTTGGAAGCGTTAGTGGAAGATAGCAGTGTAAAGATTATGAGGCCAATCTTGCTCGAAATGATCGAATATTCAGCTAGACGTACTGCTGATGAAATACGGGCACTTCCAGACGGAATATTTCGATCGGAAGGTTGGATCGATAGTGATGGGCAAGGGACACATAATATCAAGGTTTCATGTAAAGTGACCATCGATGGTGATATGGTTCACGTTGATTATTCAGATAGTGATCCCCAGGCAGGAGGTCATTGTAATGCTACATTAAGCACACTTAGAGCATGTGGGAGTATTCCTATATTGACTACGATTGATCCCACGATA
>PBJL01000004.1 GCA_002721105.1 Acidiferrobacteraceae bacterium
GTGTTTTATTGATGATCAACAATCATTGCCCTGTTGTATGCAGATTTTGTACGCGGAAAAGAAAAATTGGATTTCCAGGAATAGTTACCCGGGAAACTTTAAGACAAGGAATTGAGTATATTCGAAACCATCCGGAAATTAGAGATGTGATTATGTCTGGCGGTGACCCTCTTCTTGTACCTGATAAAGAGCTCGATCGTATTCTTGGTGAGTTNCGNTCAATACCCCATCTNGAGATNCTTNGAATTGGNACTCGNGTTCCAGGNACNCTNCCAGCCAGNATNACTGANAANCTNTGTTCNATTTTNAAAAAATANCATCCTTTNTATTTNAATATGCANTTCAATCACCCTTCAGANNTGACTCNNGAAGTTGANAAAGCTTGTGNNATGCTGGCTNANATNGGGATNCCANTNGGNAGTCAAACTGTATTGTTAAAAGGGGTCAACGANGANNCGGNTACGATNAAGAGATTGATGCAAAAATTATTGAAAAATCGTATTAAACCTTACTATATTTATCAGGCAGATATGACCGAAGGCACAGACCATTTGCGCACCTCTGTTCAAAAAGGTCTCGATATTATGAAAGACCTTGTGGGGCACACATCGGGCATGGCCGTTCCTTATTTTGTGATTGATGCTCCTGGAGGTGGAGGAAAAGTCCGGCTTCTTCCTAATAGTGTTATTGAACACACAGATGATGAAGTGGTGATTACCAATTATGAGGGAAAAATTTTTAGATATAGCCAACCGGTTCGAAAAAATGAATCTTTAACTAATAACTCTGAAAAACCATCTGCTCAGCGTTTGTGCCAATTACCAGTCTAACCCGTCCCAATCCCTTCCTAAATTTTCTTCGCCTTTTTGAAAACCCATAAAAATATTTATAACGCTATAAGCGATTTTGTTAATTTTTGTTTTCCGTCGAATCAGTAGCTACGGTTTATAAATTCTTGGTCTGTTTAAAATATTTTTAAATATGAATGCTAACTCCCACAGTACAGAAATTCTAATTGCTGTGCTCTATACCATATTCAAGATCAGCAAAATTGTGAGACTCATTTTTTAAGGAAGGTTGGGTTGGGGTTAGGTATCTTTCGATATATTCCTGTTTAAGCTCTTTAAAAATCTTTTCGCCTTCGGGGGTATTAGCTTCCGCCCTTTCTATATCTTTCCAACGGCTTTTTGGCATTTTTACATAATAGACAAAGCATTTTTGTAAGCCTTCTATTTCTTCAGGTGTGTAACCCTTTTGATCCAGCATAGGCTTGTCTGTAAGAGCTTTTGTAATGGTTGTAGGATTGACAAGTCCCATGTCCTCACATAGTTTGCGTAGAGGAGTTCCATGAAAAGGAACAAAGGAATATAAGTTTTGATTGTGTGAATCAATATGTCGATTCAGTTCAATCGTATCCATTGCTAGTTCACGGGTTTCAGTTGGGAAGCCGGTAATATTATTTACGCTGAAAGGGACACCATGATGCGCAGGTATTTTCAATGCTTTAATGATAGCTTCGTTTTTCCAGTCGCGTTTTAGGAGTTTCCTGCGAAATTCAGTGTTTCCATGTTCCAGCCCGAAAGAAATGCGATGTAGGCCAACCTTCGCGAGTCGTTTGATTTTATACTCGGTGACCGTCTCGGGTCGAGTTTGCATCCAAAATGGAAGCCCTATATCGGCATACATTTCGCAAAACTCATCAAACTCCCTGTCATTCCAGGATAGAAATGTGTCTGCCCAGAAGTAGTTATACTCAACCCCATATTTATCTTTAAAATGCTTTAATTCTTTATAAACTAGGCTAAGGTTTTTTTTTCTGAAAAACCTTGAATTTGTTTTTTCATTATAAAACGTGGTTTGATCTGGAGAATTGCAGAAGGTGCACTTATAAGGGCATCCTCTCATGGTTTCAACGGGCATCATCTTATACCACTTGCCCGCCATGGGTCGATACAACCGTTGTTCTTCAAAAAGGTCAATGTCAATTATGGGGGTATAGTTAATATTGAAAGAATCTGAGATTGGATTTTTTATAACAGATCCATCCTTTTTCTTGACCCAAATATTTGTTACATCATCCCACGACTCGCCTTTTTCAATACGATTACATAAATCGACCATGGTATTTTCCCCTTCGCCTACACACACCATATCAACGAGGTCGTGTTTGATCACAATTTCTGGGGCAAATGTTGGGAAAACTCCACCAACGATAACTGGAATTTTGTGAGAAGTGATGAATTCTTTTATTTCATCAAGCATTCTAACTCCCAACAACCACATATCTTCTGTAGTGGAAATGGCAATCAGATCGGGTTGAAAAGTTTGGACTTTAATTTTGATGTCATCGGACCACTCCGTATCTCGCATTTTGATCCCTTTTTCGTTGGGGCTAAAAGGAACAACATTTAGCCGTTCGGCTTTGGTCCCATCAGAATCAACTCCATGGTTCGTTTGATAATAGGTTGCATCAAACAAATCAACAGAATGGCCATGATCCTTCAAAAGAGCAGAAAATAAAGCGATTGCAGGTGGCAGCATATTCATGCCGTATGTATTCGGATAAACGAAAAGTACTCTAATACCCATGGGCCCTCTGTCATCAAAAAAATTTAAAAATATTATGCTACAAAAAAGATATTAACGCTATAGATAAAAATTATTAGTGGGAAAAAAGTCTCAAAATATTTTTTTGAATTTTAAATCAGCAGTTAGGATTGGCTAAATCGAATGCTTCCTCGATTCTTTTATCCGTGGGTTCACAAAAAAACATTTCTTTATGTTTTTCAGCGACAGAATAGATTAATTCTGGTTGGTCGATGACTAGGTTCTTAAAAATATTAGCCCATTTCACAATTTCTGCTCCGTTTGAGGCATTTTCCCAGATGATTCCCCTTCCAAACTCCGGGAGATAATTGTGGCTAATTCCCGATCCGGTTTCTGCGTTTATTACGGGAATTCCAAGGCTAGTAGCCTCTAAAAGTGCTCCCGTAGATTTTCCGATTACACAACACACACGTTCAAAAAGAAAATAGATATCTTCATTCACAATTTGCATTTTCCCCTGGAGTTTATGGGCATATTTATTTTTGTTCGTGTCGGGATGAAACTTTACATACAGCGTGGCGGAAAGTTGAGCTTCCTCAACCATTTGTAATATCCTATCTATCTCATATTCAAAAACCGGCAATAAAATAAGCAGGTCTGTTTTATCTTTTACGTTTAACGTGGTCTGAAATAATCGAAAATAACGCATTGAAGGCCCAACCTCAAATTTAAGGGGGCTATCTTTTTTGAGGTAGTATGGCCCGTTCACCAGAATGCGATCAGGAGTTACCTCAAAATCAATTTCTTGTTCATCTGCATGAAGGTTTAAAAGGGTGCCTGGCCACAGATAAAGCTGTGCTCCATAAATTTGAAATTTTCGATGATTGGATCGTATGCCCTTATAAAAATTTTTGTCTTGGGCTTGGTTTTCATACCAGCTGATGCATTTACCTGCGGGAATATCCAGACCAGATATACGGTTTCCAAAAAGTTGCCTCATATAACTTTTTACAGTTGTATGATCGAAAGTATTCCAGAGAAAAAACCGCAGGAATTTGTGATTATAAGTGTCATTTAACGCTTTGATTTTTCTAATTAACTTTAATGGGTATATAAAAATAAATCCCAGCATCTTCAAAAAATCTGATGTCTCTAAAAGTTGAAAACTGAAAAGAACCGGGCGATTGATTTTTTTTAGGAGGAAAAACATTTTAAAATATAACCAAGGATTTTCACCTCCGGATAATTTTGGGGTATACGCATAATTTAATCCCCTGGAAACCAGTATTTTCTCTAGGCCAGGAAAAAACCTGTCATTCAGATTACCGTTCCGAACAATATCTTTAGGGTTAAGGTAGATATCTATAATTGTTATAGGTTTATCAGGGGAAGGAGTAAATTTTTGCCGGGATATTTTATGAGCAAATTTTTGGGCTAAAAAAATAAGGAGCCAGCCAAAACTTTTGGAAAAATACATGAATATTTTTTTCAAAGAAAAGAAAANAGAAATACNTNCNTAATCTTTTTNTNCAATATANCTGTCCAAGGCNNGCAGGGATAAGTCGCTTTTGGATAACACTGAGTTTGATAACAAAAAAGTATCATTAAAGGAACTTTTGGCCACCTCGGATAAAAAATTGTACAGATTTTTTAATCGGGGAATTTTTAATTTAAGTTTTTCGCTGTCAGCCAGGGGGAAAATTTGTTTGGCGGGACTAATTTTATCTAATTTGTCATTGAGCATTTTTGTGAATCTTATATTTGTAGAGAAAACAAAGATAATAAAATTTTACCATCTACAAATTTGCCAGTATCCATTTCGCACCTGCTTATTTTGTGGACATAATTTTTACCCAAAATAGAAATTTCCATCATCAGCAAAACAACAAAGGTTTAATTTTTTTGAGAAAAAGTATGAACTTCCTTAAAGCTTACATTCTTTTAAAAATTTTAATTACTTAATTTTTACCTTCCGGGTTGCGGTATTTTTTGATCTAGATTCGGAAGATAATAGTAAAAATATTGAATGAAAAAAATATAAGCTTGATTTTATTTGTAAAAAAAATCGTCAGGATTTTATAGTTCGCCAGTATGGTAGGAAGCAAGTGTGCCGATTTTTTCTTCTTTTATGCCGGTGACTTTTTTAGCGCCATCCATGTAAGTTTTAAAAATATAATTGCAAAAGCGGTTATTTACAATTAGGTACCGCGCGATTGCCGAGAGGTTGGTGAACCGTAACAGAAAAGCTCGTACCATTTTAAGAAAAATCCTGTCTATTGGCCAATGCCCTTTGAAGGAGCGATACCAGAAAAAGAGAAATTCAAATTGANCCTGCCATTTTGGAAAACCGTCAAGATCTAANGTNGCACGATGTCTTTCATTGCTAGGCTCTGTTCCTTCAGCAGGTATAACTCCCTGCTCAACTGCGATATTGTATAAATCTGTACCAAGGTAGGGATAAAAGATAGAAAGCTGGACATCTTCCGGTTGAAGATTANGTACTACGGAGACCGTTTCTAGGTAATCCTCGAAAGTTTCTCCAGGCACACCCATCAACACTAAAAGAGAGGTCGCTACCCCATATTCTCTAGCTGTTCGACAAAATTTAATGAGTTCTTCATTGGTGTATCTAGGGCGTTTTAGGATCTCGCGGCGTATTCTGAAAGATCCCGACTCCAAACCAACATTTAGGGCAGTAACATTTGCCTTTTGACAAAGTTCTAGAAACTTCCTATATTTTTCTTCAATCCGAACAAAGTTGGAATGAAGAGCTAAATTGATTCTAAAGGCTAATTTTTCTTTTCTAGAATTGTTGTATTTGGCTAATTTTTCAAACAAGTCAATTCCTTTTAAGATATCGGCTCCAACAGTTTCGATTTCCAAGTAGATATGTTTCATTCTTGGATACTGTTGGGTCAAAAATTCAATTTCCGAAATCATGTCTTCCGAGGAACGATAGCGAACATATTGGCCTTCAGCCAATTCTTCCATTGCATGGTTAGAACAATATGTGCATTTATAAGGGCAGCCTCTCCCAACTAATATAGAAGCTTCCTCATGGGGATTTGCTATCCAACGTTCCCAAAGGGTACGGTCAACGTGAGGAATGGTATCCAATTCTTCATTAAAGGGAGCGGTGGGATTTCTTTCAATATTTCCTGTTTCAGGATGCTTTATCCAAAGATTAGGAATACACGATGGAAATTTTCCTGCCTCAAGTTGTCGGGTCAATTCCAGAACTGCTGAGTCTCCCTCACTAATGCAAATAGCATCCAAATTTACACATTCTATAGCTTGTTCGGGGGCCAAGGAGGCATGGTGCCCACCTAAAATAACAAAAACACTAGGGTCTATTTCCTTTACTAGGGCAGCGACCTTTTCAATAGCTGGAAACTGAGAGGATACAGCAGATAAACAGAACAACCGGGGCCTTTTTTCTTTAATATATTTTTCTAAAATTTTTCGAAGGGGAGTGACAGGACTAACTACAAACAAATCAGTGCTATGGCCTGCCACTTTCAATACGGTTGCAATTATAGATATCCCAAATGGGATTTCCATTGGAGATCGCATTGGCTTATCAATAGAGGCATAGTTCTCGATTGAATAAACACATCCTATTTCCATTAATTCAAACTCTCTCTTACAGTTATATATAATAAGGAAATTAATTTTTTAATTAAAAAAAACTATACTAGAAAACCTTAGCTAAATCAATAAAATAGGGGGCTTTCATTACTACACTTTTAAAAACCATATTGATTTTATTTGTCAAATTCGGTTTCCCCATAGGATAAAAGGCTATGGTAAAAGAAGCTATTTAGGTTCAATGGAAAGCTTACGATAACTGATAGGAGTTTTCTAGAAAATGGTGAAATTTTGTAAAAAATAGAATCAATTAGTATTGACTAGGATGTTGTCTTTTTTAAAGGCCTCGATCAGCAGGTGGCAAAAGTTGAAAAGATAGTATGAGTTCATTGAGCTTCGCATTCTTGTTGTTTTGAAAACTAATTGGTTTTAAACAATTCGTTTAAACTTATTGTTAATGCAAGGTAGGGCCCCATTTGGCCATACGTTGAAATAATTAATATTCCCATTATCTCTTTTTTCGTTTACTGTAATAAGGGGTAGCTGATGTAGCAAATTCCTATGTTCTGGAAATATATTTCCCATACGAGTAGTTGTGGAGGTTTTACCCACACTTGTTTGCAAAATCGAACTCCCTTGGCAAACAGCATCGTGATTTTATATCTCTTACATGATATTGCAGCTTCGGTTGAACATTTTTTTTCGATCCCAGATAAATGGAAAGATGGACTGAATAACTTAGGAGGAAACTGTTCCCTTTCAATTTCGGATGTGGCTAAAAAAATCGCATCAGTTTATGCAAGGAAGATATGGGAATCTATTCTATTAAAACTTTGGGAAAAAATAATAATGAGGTTCATTATCCGGTTCAATACAATATAGAAAAAATACAAAAAACTGAATTCCAATTAACGGGAAATATGGAAAAGGAAATCGAGCGAACACTTTTCTTAATATGAAAAATTTACAAGTAAAAAAATTAAACATGTTTACAAATTCTAATTAAAAGGTTTTTCATGAAAGTAGTTATTTTGTGTGGTGGTATAGGCACCCGGTTACGTGAGGAAACAGAGTTTCGTCCTAAATCCATGGTCAAAATAGGGGCTAAACCTATTCTATGGCATATTATGAAGCATTATGCCCACCACGGGTTCAACCAATTTGTTCTTTGCCTAGGTTACAAAGGAGAGGTGATCAAGGAGTATTTTTATCACTATATGCTTCATAGTAATGATGTAACGGTAAAATTGGGGCAGAGTAGAAAAATCATCATACACGAGAGTAACCAGATTGAAGACTGGGAGATCGCCATGGTTGATACGGGAGAAAACTCCCTTAAAGGCGCGAGGATACATAAAATACAAAAATATATTGATGATGACTTCATGATCACTTATGGCGATGGTGTTAGTGATATTAATATAAGGGATTTGATCAAATTTCATAAAGATCATGGAAAAATCGGAACCGTTACAGGAGTTAGTCCTCGATCCTCTTATGGTCAAATCAAGTCTGAAAAAGGAAAAGTTCTTGATTTTATTGAGAAACCAAAAATCGAAGAAGGTATTATCAATGGAGGATTTTTTGTTTTTCAAAAAGGGATCTTTGATTACCTTAGTTCAGATGAGGATTGCGACTTTGAAGTCGGCCCACTAGGACAACTTACGCAAGATGGGCAATTAATGGTTTACCACCATAAAGGGGATTGGGCCTGTATGGATACGTATCGAGATTCTTTATTTTTAAATGATTTATGGAAAAATGGAAAAGCATTTTGGAATGCTTAGTAGGCTGAACTAAAAAAAGTATGTTTGAAAATTTATACAAGGGTAAACGAGTTTTAATTACAGGGCATACAGGATTCAAGGGCTCCTGGTTATGTGCCTGGCTTTTAGACCTCGGGGCGACCGTTGCTGGTTATTCTGTGGATGTGCCAACAGAGCCCTCACATTTTGAGGCATTGGATCTGGCCAGTCGAATTGAACATATTCAGGGCGACGTTCGAAATAAACGCTTCCTTAAAGAAGCTCTAAACAAATTTAACCCTGATATCGTTTTTCATTTGGCTGCCCAGCCACTCGTAAGAGAATCTTATGAAAACCCAATTCTTACCTTTGAAACAAACTCCTTAGGAACTCTGAACCTATTAGATTGCATGCGTGACCCCTCGTCGGTTGCTGCAATCGTATTAATAACCAGCGACAAATGTTATGAAAATGTGGAATGGTTATGGGGCTACCGTGAAAATGATCGACTAGGAGGAAAGGACCCTTACAGCGCTTCAAAAGCTTGCGCAGAAATTATCTCAAAGGTTTATATGGAATCTTATTTTGGAGATAAAGGGCCAGCCATTGCTACGACCCGTGCGGGTAATGTGATAGGGGGAGGCGACTGGGCTAGGAACAGAATAGTTCCTGATTGTGTCCGAGCCTGGTCAAAGGGAGAAAAGGTGTTAGTAAGAAACCCAAATGCAACCCGGCCCTGGCAACATGTTCTGGAGCCTTTAAATGGTTATCTTGCCCTGGGAAAAAAATTATTGCAGGGGGATCCCGAGGTTAAAAACCAAGCATTTAATTTTGGTCCCACCGCAAAAGTAAACCAATCGGTTGGGGATCTGATTGTTGAGATTGCCAAATATTGGCCTGGCAGCGAATGGAAATTTGAACAGGAAGTAAATTCTTCCAAGCCCGAAGCAACGCTACTAAAACTCAACTGCGATAAGGCACTTCAAATATTAAACTGGAATTCTGTTTTGGACTTTTCTGAAACTGCTCGAATGACAGGAAAGTGGTATCAGGACTTTTATAGTCAGAAAACTTCTGCCATTTCTAATACCACTAGCGACCAAATTGAAGAGTATGTAGAAAAGGCGAAACGGTTAAACCTTCGATAGGCCCAATGAAAGAATCAGAAGAAATTGAAGGAGTGGTTATTCAGCCTTTGAGGCAGATAATTGACAATCGTGGAGCTGTTTTGCATATGATGAGAAACGATTTCGAATTGTATGAAAAGTTCGGTGAGGTTTACTTCAGCGAAATATTACCAGGAATTGTTAAGGCATGGAAGATGCAAAAAGAAAAAACCCAGAACCTCGCGGTTCCTATCAATAAAATCAGATTAGTTATTTACGATTCTAGGCCCCACTCCAGCACATATGGCAAAGTTAAAGAATACGTGATTGGACGTCCAGACAATTACAACCTGATTCATATTCCCCCGATGCTATGGTATGGAATTCAATCACTCGATGGAAAAGGTGCTCTCGTTTGCAATTGTGCCAACTATCCAAATAATCCTAAGAGAATGGAATCCCTGCCCTCAGACTCAGATCAGATACCATATACATGGAAAACATGATGCCCATTCAAAATTTCTCTATAATCCGTTGATCCATGCCCCTAATTTCCGTGGTCACATCTGTCTATAATGGTGAAGCTTATTTAAAAGAATGCGTGGACAGTGTTCTAAACCAGACCTTTCAGGATTTCGAATACATCATTCTAAATAATGGTTCCACTGATGGAACTGCTGAAATCCTGTCTCAGTATACCGAACCTCGCTTACAAATAGTGCATCAGGAGAACCAGGGTCTTTCGCGATCCTTAAACAAGGGAATTCACATGGCAAGCAGTGAACTTATTGCGCGCCTTGATGCTGACGATTTTTCAAATCCCTATAGACTTGAAAAACAAATTAATTTTATGAACCAGCATCCCGAGATTGTCCTCTGTGGATCCCAATTCAAAGTGCTTTTAGGAATGGACTATATAGATAACCCAACGCATGGTCTTGAAGATGACGAGTCCATTAGAAAATCTATGAGTTGTTTCAATCCATTTGCGCACAGTACAGTAGTATTTAGAAAGGCGGCTTTTATTAAGTCTGGAGGCTACAGGGAAAAATTCAAATTCGGCCAGGATTACGATTTATGGTCCAGAATACTTGATTTTGGAGAAGCCTATATTCTTAGAAATGAGTTGAGCACCATCCGTCTGCACGAACTGTCAACCTCGAGTAAAAACAGCAAAGCAATAAGAATTGAAGGCCTTCAAATTCGGTGGAATGCTTTTAAAAAATTCGGAGGAAACCCTGGAGAAGCCTTGTTTCACTTTTTAAAAAGCATGATAGGTCTATATACCCCTCCCAAAAGCCCCTTTAAAAAATAAAAAAAAGTTTCTCCGATTAAACGACTCGTTTAAACTTATTGATAATGCAAGGTAAGGCCCCATTTAGCCACACGTTTAAATAATTAATATTCCCATTATCTCTTTTTTCGTTTACTGTAATACGGGGTAGCTGTTGTAGCAAATTCCTGTGTTCTGGAAATATATTTCCCATACGAGTAGTTGTGGAGGTTTTGAACCCACACTTGTTTGCAAAATCAAACTCCCTATTTCCAGCTTCGTTTTGGGTTCCAAAGGGATAACAAAAATGTTCTACTTTGTGTCCTGTCATCGACTCAATTTTGTCGCGAGATCCCTCCATTTCCTTAATTAGCATACTATCAGAAAGCTGATTTAAAGGGTTGTGATGAATCGTGTGCGCTCCTATTTCTACCAAGGGATCTTGGTGCATCTCACGGATTTGTTCCCATGTAAGAGAAATCTCTGAGGTCTTATCAAACAGGTTTATATTATTTTTTTCTATTATTTGTCTTATTCGTTCCGTTAATTCTTCCGGGGGACCATTTAGTATTAAATTGTGTATTGCGTGGTAAGTTGCTTCTTTTTCCCAAAAATTGGGGCAAGAAAATCGATATTTTTTTTCATTGAGTTCAAAATCTAATTGGCTATTTTTTAAAACTAGGTCCTCAAGCAAATACCACCATAAGATTGCCTTATTGTCTGGCAAATCAGTCGCCACATATACAGTGAAGGGGATCCCATATTTTTTAAAAATTGGATAAGCAAACCGGTAGTTGTCTACGTAACCATCGTCAAAGGTAAATACTATAAACTTTTTTCTTATATAATCTCCATTTAAAATTTGTTGGACTTGGCCAATAGGAATGATTTTGTAATTATTTTTGAGTAAAAATAAGATTGTTTTTTCCAGATATTCGGGGGTCACCTCAAGTCCTGAATTATTTCTTATTCTTTGATATGAATTTTTAGGGCAAACACGATGGAACATTAGTATGCTCCCAACCCCTGAATAAAATGGTTTTGAAAGGAGATGACTTCTCGTGTGGAATAGAGATGGAAAAAGGAGTCTAGCAGTCGCTCGTTTAATAATCCTGGAATACACTTGGTTTTCCTTCATTTATATTTGAACAGGAAATTTGAAACCGGAAAAACATTCTAATGAAGCAAGACCCACAAGTTACAAATTTTTAATTAAAAAATATTCTGAGTATAAGCCATCTAAATCTTCAGGGCGTAAATCTTTAGACTTAAAAAGAAATGGCCGTGGCAAGGATTTTTTGAAACTAAAAAAGGGTCGTCCAAATTGGAATCTTCGTTCTTCACCTATTAAGGCAATTGTTTTAAGTCGCTTGTTTACACTATATCGAATTTCAGATACGTGTCTTAAAAAGCATTTGGGATCGCTCATATAATATATATATGAAAAAGGTAAGTGCTTCATTTCCCTTTTTTTTATAATTAAAAAACAATAATCTTTTCCTTCATGAACTAATAAGAAACTGGCGTTGAACTTGCAATGATCAATAAAAAGTTGTCTATGTTCCTCTTTTAACATTGGCGGGGGNGAGTCCTTTTCAGAAAAAAAGATGAATTTTGATTTTCCTGAACTCCTGATTGGTGGAAGGAGAGGGATAATTATTAGGTTTTCTTCAAGAGGTTTGAATTTGTATAGTTTTGTGAAAACTTCCAGAGATGTTTCGTCAGGAGAAAGAATAGTTAACGAAAAATCTTTTAGTTCATTTACAGCTTTGGTTAGTAGCAAGCTGCAATAACGATAGTTCTTTTTAACAGCCCAAGTAGAAAAATTGCAAACTCTGTGTGCCTTTCCATTTATTTTGCGAACAGAAAAAATGCAAGACCAAAAACCTAGGATTTCTCCATCAATTCCTTCTAATTTATAGNCGATATGGTTTTCTTCAAAGTGCCAGTTATTTTTAAATAGGTATTGAAATTTATTTTTTGATTTGAGGTGCTGCTCTTTTTCATTTCCCCCTACATCAAATACGCTCGTTATTACATTAATTANTTCTTCANAATCTTCAGGGAATGCTTTTTTTATTTCAACTTTTTCTTTAATTCTTTTCAATTGAAATTTCCTGCTATTTTTTTCATTTTGATTAAATTTTTTTGATAGCCTAATTCCCCCCAAAAATGTTCACCAGATTCATTATTGACAAGAACCTCTAATTCAATGGAATCTACCTTGTTTTCAGAAAACCATGCCTCCAGTTCATGAACAATTTTTCTTCCAATTCTATTTCTTCTTTTTTCTGGGGTTATATTTATATGGGTAATCAGACCTACTTTTTTAATTTCCAAATAATCTGGCGCCAACCTTATAGCACCAACTCCAAAACCTATTACACTGCCCAATTCCTCGGCTATTACTAATACCTGAAATTTTCCTAATGATTTTTTAAGCTGTCTTATCCATATTTGGGGCCCGTTATTTTGTAAATTTAAACTAAGGCCCTGTTTTTCCATGCCTTCATATAATTGTTTAAATAATACCTCTACCTGCTGAAAAGTTGAAAAAGACGTATTTTTTGATGCTAAATAAATATCAACTTCCATTGCGACTTTTAATTATAAGTTTAGAAAGTTGTTGAATGGTTGAAAATTCAGTGGGTTCCATTTCGCTCAAATCCAATTCTGTTTCAAAACTTTCTTCTAGTGAAACTATAAAATCTAAGAAGGACATAGAATCTAAAATTCCAAGTTCCAGAAGACTTTCATCCAGTCCAACTTCCCCGGGAGTTATATTGAAAGGTGCAAGTTTTGGTTCTAAAATCTCCAACAATTGGATTTGAATCGATTTTTCGTCCATCTCACATTTCTGATAAAAGTTGACTCAACTGTTGTCGGTCAACTTTTCCATTTGAATTTAAGGGAAAAGAATCCAAATAAATAAGTTTTTCTGGGATCATATAATTCGGCAGGTGTTTTTGGCAATATTCTCTTACCTCGAGGTAACTTTTTTGATTGGCAGTGCAGATAAATGTAAAAATGTTTTCAGCAATGCCATCAGAAATTGGATATGGAATTGATACAACCTGGTCAGATTGAAAAAACTGAGAAATGACATAATTTATTTCATCCAAATCAATTCGGTGGCCTCTGATTTTTACCTGAAAATCCTTCCGGTTTATATAGTAAAGGTTTTTTTCATCATCTTCTTTTACTATATCACCGGTTTTGTACCATATTACTTCCTTTTTACTGTCATTTAAGCAAGATAGAATAAATTGATCGTTTGTTTTTTTTGGGTCTTTCCAATACCCAGAAGAAACCTGGGATCCCGAAAGGCATAATTCGCCTTCCTTTCCAAGTTTAACCTGTTCTCCTTCTTTATTAATAATGGCATATTTTTGTGTCGAAAAACAATGACCTAAGGAAACAATCCCATTATGGGTTTTGTTTGCCTGCTTTTCCTTTTTCCAGGTGTAATGTGTTATTCCAATAGTTGCCTCAGTAGGCCCGTAAATATTTTCTACAATTGAATTTGGGGCGGCTTCCTGCCATTTCTCTGCCAACGTTGATGATAGAGGCTCCCCGCAAAATAAACTATATTTTAAGGTTGGGAACACATTTTTTTTTAACATTCGGAAACGATTTAATACTTGAGCTAATGAAGGGACAGAAAACCAAATACTTAATTCGTTAGACTTGATAAATTTTGCAGGAGCCATTAGGACATTATCCGGAATGCAATAAAGGGAACTGCCTGCTTTCCAGCACAGGAACATATCGTGAACACTTAAGTCAAATGTTAAATCAAAGGTCTGAGAAAATTTATCTTCAGGGGTTGGGGAATATCTATCATTCATATAGTCCAGATAAGAAATAACATTAGAATGAGCGATAGGGATTCCTTTGGGTGAGCCGGTACTTCCGGATGTAAATAACATATATGCGAATCCATCTTTGGAGGGAGTAATGGGGTTTTCAATATGTTGAGATAAATTGTCCGCACAGATTTTTGAGTGATTGGAATTCCGAAGAGTAATTTCACTGCTTTGGTTTTCCGGATAAATCAACTGGAGTTTTTCTAGCCTGTCAGTCAGCTCAGACATTTCAGCTTGGTAGTTTGTGCCAACTATTAAAATATCCAATTCTGCGGATCGTATGATTTCCTGATTTCTAATTACCGGAAATTTCGGGTTTAAGGGGACATACGCTTTTCCTGCCTTCAATACCGCTAAAATTCCAGCATAAGCAGAAAAACATTTGTGGGCATAAATCCCTACAAAAGGCCCGATTGTATTTTTCAAGGGAAAAGCGATTCGATCAATCCAATGCCCCATTTCTGCATAGGTATAGGATTTGCCATTTACAACCAAACAAATTGAATTGGGATAGTTTATTCTTGAAATTTCAAAAACTTCAAAAAGGTTCATTTGCTATTTTTTCAAGATTTTTTGCTGAAACACAAGAGGCTTATACTTTATAAAGCACTATGTGCCGAAGACTAACACTAGCGAATAAAGCAATCCATATTAAAAAATGAAGATTTTAAAGTTTAGGATTTTGTTTTAGCTCACGTAGCTCTTGAAGTCCAAATATTGAAAGAAATACCTAATTTCAAAATCAAAACCGAAATGATTCCAGATTGCCAAACTCAGGGGACTGTGTAATAAGTAATTGGTCAGATTCATTGAGATGATTTCTGCGGAGATCAATTTTTTTTAAGTGGGAAAGAAGAGGGGATTTTGCAAGCTTCGACAAGCTCTTCTTTGAAAGAAAATTTCCCGCCATCTCTAATTCTTGAAGCTGCTTTAAAGTGTTGGAATTTAAAATGGATTGGAAGCCCTCATCCCTTATTGAAATTTCTGAGATTTTCAAGACTTTAATATTTTTAAAATTTGCAGAATTTGCAAGTGATTGAAACCCTTTTTCATCGATTGAGTTCCTATTTAAATTCAATTCTTTTAAGTTTTTTAAATAAGGTGATTGAGATAAAGCCAATATCCCTAGCGAGGACAGATATGTATTTTCCAGATTCAATACCTCAAGGTTGGACAAGGAATTCGATTCGCTTAAAAGAAAAACTCCCTTATCTCCAATAAAATTGTCCATCAGATTCAGATATTTTATATTTTTAACAAAAGGCGAAACGGCCAACTCACCCAGACCCTGATAGTCGAAAAGATTATTCCGCAGTGATAAGGAAAAAACTTCTTCGAGTTTTTGATGTAAAGACAACGCTTTAATATCTTTGTTTCTTAAATAAAGACCATTCAAATTGAGACTTTTATCTTCTGTGATTTTTTTTGCAAGGTTCCTTGTCCTTAAATTCAATAATGCGGATTCACCACTGGATTTAAAATTATTGTCAGCCATATTGAGATTTTTAAGATTGATCAGGTTTCTGGATTGCGCCAAGCTGAGCGAGCCAGAATCGCCGATATGATTTGAATCAAGAATTAAATCTTGTAATTGGCTCAGGGTCGGAGAATTTGCTAGAATCTTTGCACCGGTATCCGAAATATTGTTCCATCCCAGATTCAAATGATTTAAACCTTCAAATCCTCCCGACTGAGCCCAGTCCTTTAAGGTATCATTTCCAATTTGGTTTTTTCGGAGATTTAGAATTTTAAGATCGGGAATTGAAGTCCCGTCAGGAAATTCATTAGATTTTTTTTTACCGACCTGATTCATTTCCAGGTCTAGCAAGTTCAGGTTCCTCAGGTGAGAGGATTTTACAAGATTCAAAGCTCCGAATTGGGTAATACAATTATATGCTAATTCTAAAGATTTCAGTTTGGGAAAATTCCCGGATGCGCTCAGACTTTTAGCTCCGCTATCGGAAATTTTATTTGAGTTCAAAATCAAGCGAGTCAATTTTTTAATCGAATTACAACCGGCAAGCTTTTGCATCCCCTTATCAGAAATTTGATTCCAGCTTAAATCGAGTTCTCTTACATGAGAAAGATCTTTTGATTGACAGATAAATGTCAAACCTGCGTCTCCCATTCGCTCGTAGCTCAAATTTAAAATAGGATCTTTTCGGACCAATTGTTTGTTCAAATTTCGTATGAAATTAGATTCTTTATTTATTTTTTTTGTGGTTGGCATACCTCAGTCATCAGCCTTTAGCAAATCTGTTTTGACCTTCCCCAGATTCTGCAAACGTGGAGAATCATCCAAAAGGGCTAGACCCCGGGGATCAACCAGATTATAAGTGATATTTAATGATTCGAGACTTTTTAATCCCGTAAGTTCTGCCAAAGCCTGCATTCCTTTAAACCCAATGCGATTGGCGTCCAGATTTAAATTTTTCAGGTTTTTCAGGCAGGTTGAATTTGCTAATGCTTCCGCACCCACATCCCCAATCCGGTTGAACGATAAATCAAGGGTTTCCAGATTTGTTAAACTTTTGGAATTAGCTAGTGCAACCGCTCCATTATCTCCAATCTTGTTCGTATATAAACTCAAGTACCTCAACTGGAGTACATTTTCTGATTCTGCCAAAGCAATTGTTCCATCGTCTCCAATTTTATTTTCATAAATCCATAATTCTTTAAGAGGCTCAAAAATTTCAGAATTGGCCAGTTCTTCAAGGCCTTTGTCCTTAATTTTATTTGTATGCAAATATAAAACTTCAATATCCTGAAGTGCGACATTTTCCGCCAGTTCTTCCGCTATCAGGTTGTCAATTCCCCTGTTGGAAAAATCGAGAATCTTTTTATTTTTGCTCAATCCTCTCTTTATCCATTTCCGAATATAGGAGATGTCTTCAGCCATTTGAGATCTGTTTAAAATTAAAAGTTTTCATTTTATAAATGTGATTTGAAAAGTAAAGGGATAAATGCCGATTTACGCTAATTCTATTTGTCATTAGCCTAATTTTAGGGAAATTTTGTATTTTTGTGTGTAAATTCTTCATAAATATAAAAAACAGCCCGCGATGAAGGGATTTCTGAATGAAATAAGAAACGCATTCTATTGAACTAATTTTGGGCTACAATATCAGTAAATTAACCTAANTTTTCNTTGNTTTNATGCNCNTTTGNNNNCCNAAANTTTTTNCAAAANTGGTTTNNACCTNNNTTTTTNTTTTANTNNTNTCNGGNTGTTCNAANAGCCCANNNTCGGCNNCTTCNATTTTCAGAATGACTATTAAAAATGAGCCGCCAACTCTGGACTGGTCTCTTGCTACTGACAGTGTTTCTTTCACTATTTTGACTAACCTGATGGAAGGGCTCACTCAGTACAATTCTGATTTGAAACCCATACCGGGCATCGCTGAAAAATGGGAGTATTCTGATGAAGGTAAAACAATCACTTTTTATTTAAGGAAAGATGTTTTCTGGAGTGATGGGAAAAGAGTAACCGCGGGGGATTTTGAATATTCATGGAAGCGTCTCTTAAAGCCTGCAACTGCTGCTCAATACGCCTACTTTCTTTTTGATATAAAAAATGCGTTTGAATATAACACAGGTAAACTCAAGGATCCGAATCAGGTAGGCGTTCGAGCTCTCGCTGCAGACATTCTCGAGGTAACCCTTAAAAAACCCGTTGTTTATTTTCCAAGCATTACAACCTTTATGGTTACCTTCCCACTTCGTAAAGACATCGTTGAAAAGTATGGAGACGATTGGACCGAACCGAACAACATAGTGACCAATGGGCCCTATTTGTTGGAAAGTTGGGAGCACGAATATAAACTGGTTTTAAAGTCGAATCCGAAACACTATGAAGGACAACCAGAAATTGAAAAGGTCCATATTTTTGTTGTCCAGGAACCCACAACAGCGTTAACACTTTATGAAACAGGGGAGCTGGATTACATTGAATTGCCTCCCATTGCCATACCTCACTATCAAAACAGTCCGGAATATAGAAACAAACCTCAGCTTCGAGGATATTATTATGGTTTTAATATTGAAAAACCCCCCTTCGACAATGTTTTGGTCAGGCAGGCCCTGGCGCACTCTATCAACAGATCCTTGATGCCTAAAATTCTGAAAGGCGGAGAGCTTCCAGCATCATCCTGGATACCTAAAGGAATGTTTGGTTATAACGAAAACATTGGTTTGAAATTTAACCCACAAAAGGCTCGCTCCCTACTTGCAAAAGCGGGTTATATTGGTGGAGAAAATTTTCCAAAAGTGACAGCTGTTTTCAACACAGGGGATGTGAATAGATTAGT
>PBJL01000017.1 GCA_002721105.1 Acidiferrobacteraceae bacterium
TATGATGGCTGGCCTTTAACCCAATGTGTTTGCGCTCTGGGGGGCTTGCAGAGTGAATCGGTTGAAATGGTAGAGTTACTGCAACCATTGTTCATAAAAGCGAATCAATTTTTAATTGATTCGGCTGGTGCAGGCAAATGGATTGGAGGCCATGGGTGTGAAACCATAGTTTTACCCTATCATGGGCTTTTGTATATGAAATTTGAATATGAAGGCACGCTTAATCCTCCGTACGGCCTTTTTGGTGGTCAGCCGGGCAATGGTGGTTGCAAATACAAGGAAACAGTTGACGGAAAGCGCTATTTTTATATGGCACATCCCTCGCCCGACGTCTTTAGAGAAAACGAGCAATATGTTTGCATCAGTTCAGGTGGAGGTGGATACGGTGATCCAATGGAGCGTTCAGTTTCATCAGTGAAAAACCTGGTTAGAGATGGTTATTTTTCGATCGAAACTGCGGAATCCGCATTCGGTGTTATTCTAGATAAAAGTACTCTTGAGATTGACGAAAAAGCGACTGCCTCCTGCCGAAGAAATAAGAGACTCGGGCAATCTAGTTCGATTTGGTTACCTGTTGGTCCCGGAGAAGGATTATTTTGGAAAACACGCTTTCGCGAAGGTGATGAGCTAGTTCAAGAAACCACTCCAACTGCATTGCAACTTGGCCTCTCACCCGAGGCGCGTTAGGTTGGTTTCTAACTTGATATAAAAAATATTATTATTTCATGATAAATAACAAGAGGTGAGTGCTATGAGTGACCAAATCACGAAAGAACAGATAAACGCATTACGAGAAATAGATACTCCGACTATTTGTAACTTAATTGAAATGGCCAAACCTTCTAGAAGAGGTTATGGTTATACGGTTGAGCATTTACACTGCCTCCTACCGGATATGAAACCGATTGTTGGTTATGCAAAAACCGCGACGATGCGAGCGAAACAGCCTTCAAAATATTCACCGGAAGAGTATTTGCAAATTCGGAATAGTTATTTTGACTACCTTGATCAGGGTGAATCTCCTAAAATTTCAATTGTACAAGATTTAGACGAGCGACCGGGCTACGGGGCGTTTTGGGGAGAGGTATTTTCTGCTTGTCATAAGGCTTTAGGATGTGTTGGGGCCGTTACCAATGGCAGTATTCGTGATCTCGACATGATCGCAGACAATTTTCAATTGTTAGCAGGAGTCATTGCGCCGTCACATGCATACATACATATTGTTGATTGGAATTGTGAGGTTAATGTTCATGGAATGGTAGTTCAAGATAATGATCTTATTCATGCCGATAGGCACGGTGCGGTCGTGATTCCAGAGGATGTTGTGGCCGAAATTATTGATGCTTTAGACTTGATGCTCCGCCGAGAGAAAGTTATTTTGGATGTGGCGCGTGGATCAGACTTTAGTGTTGAAAAACTTAAAGATGCTTGGAAGCAATCAAGCCAAATTAAAGAATGATTCATTTGCGAAGGACCCACACTTTAAGTTAACCATAATCTTTTTATTGACCACAAATGGCATCAAATAATACCAATTCGACACCACTTGTTGAAATGCGTGATATACATAAGGCATTTGGTGGCATTAGAGCTGTCGATGGAGTGTCAATTGCGGCTTATGAAGGAGAAGTGCTTGGTATTGTTGGGCACAATGGTGCAGGTAAGTCGACGTTGATAAAGATTTTATCCGGGGCTTATGTCATGGATTCCGGTGAAATTTTCATATCAGGTGAGCCAGCGAACATCAATAATCCAAGAGACGCTCAATCCTATGGAATTGAAACCCTTTACCAGGACTTAGCTCTTGCGCCAAATTTAAATGGGGCAGCAAATTTGTTCCTTGGGCGAGAGAAAATTACGAGGTTTGGCAGAGTAAATAATGAGCGAATGCTTAAAGATACCCGCGAGGTAGTAACCCGTATCAATCCTAAATTCAAAGCAATTGAAGAGCCAGTTTTTCGTTTGTCGGGAGGACAGCAACAGTCAATCGCTATTGCGCGAGCAATTTATTTCAATGCAAAAGTATTAATCATGGACGAGCCGACAGCAGCACTGGGTCCAAGTGAATCCGCAATGTTTCAAGAATTGGTGGTTCGACTTAGGGAAGAAGGTATCGCCATGCTTCTAATTAGTCATGATATGCATCAGGTGTTTGAGATGTCTGATCGAATCACTGTTATGGCAGGAGGGCGGGTCGTAGGCACTCACCAAGCAAACGAGGTGACAAGTGATCAGATTTTAAGCATGATTATCATGGGACAATCTCCGGGCAAAAAGAAGTTACATTCCGAAGTAACATGAATCGTAGTTTTTCAGGATTCTGACATACATTGAGCATCCGATGAGCCAAAATCGCAATAATTCTTTAAGTGATGGCATCGATCCAGTAACTTTCTCGGTTTTGCTTCACTCCATAGGGGAAGCGTCTAAAGAAATGACAGCTGTTCTACAGAATGGTGCACGAAGCACAATAATCTCTATTGCGCGAGATCATTCGTCATCAATCTATCTTAGTGATGGACAGATGTTATATCAAAACGATGCACTACCCGTGCATACGGTTGGGGGCACTCTCAACATAGAAGCGGTGATGACTGAGTTCGGCGATGATGTTAATGATGGTGATGTGTTCATGATGAACGATCCTTATATGGGAACTACACATAACTCCGATTTAACTGTTATCAAGCCGGTTTTTTGTGAGGGAGAGCATTTATTTTGGACAGTTGTTAGAGCTCATCAGAACAATACTGGCGAAGCTTCCTTTGGCTACGCCTCGACTAATGTGTGGCAGGATGGAATTCAAATTCCACCAATACGCATTGTAAATGAAGGTAAGGAAAACAGAAGTGTAGTTCGTTTCTATTTACGAAATGTTAGGCTTCCCGATTGGTTAGAAGCTGATCTTCGAGCTATGGTTGGAGCTGTGCGAGCAGGCTCCACTTGGCTAGCAGCGTTAGTAGAAGATAGCAGTGTAGAGTTTGTGAGGCCAATTTTGTTCGAAATGATCGAATATTCAGCTAGACGTACTGCTGATGAGATACGCGCACTTCCAGACGGCGTCTTTCAATCAGAAGGTTGGATCGATAGTGATGGCCAAGGTACACATAACATTAAGGTTTCATGCAAAGTGACCATCGATGGGGATAGGGTTTATGTTGATTATTCCGACAGTGACCCCCAAGCAGGGGGACATTGTAATGCCACATTAAGCACACTTAGAGCATGCGGGAGTATTCCTATATTGACTACGATTGATCCCACGATACCACGCAACGAAGGTTGTATGCGCCACATTACGGTTACAGCCCCGGAAGGTTCGGTAGCGAATGCTAAATGGCCATCGAGCACTTGGTGGGGAACAGTAAATCCAGGGGATATTCTTATTGAAACAGCGTGGAAGGCATTGTCCTTAGCTGTTCCCGATCGCATACCTGCTGGTTGGGGGCGCTGTCAACAACGTCTTTCTATGGGAGATGACTACAGGGTCACTCCGCCAGTCCCGTATGCCGCATCTATTTTAGTTGCGTGTTCGGGAGGTGGCGCATCCAAAGGATACGATGGCTGGCCGCTTACGCAGTGTGTTTGTTGTTTGGGCGGAATGCAGACTGAGTCAGTTGAAATGGTAGAGCTGATGCAGCCACTTTTTATTGAAAAGAACGAGTTCCTCACAGATAGTGCAGGAGTTGGAAAATGGCTCGGCGGGCATGGATGCGAAACATTCATCAAACCTTACGGAGGGATTTTATACATGAAATTTGAGTATGAAGGGACATTTAATCCCCCATTTGGCTTGCTAGGCGGCACTCCTGGTATAGGTGGTTGCAAGTATAAAGAAACTAGTGAAGGAAAGCGTATTTTTTATATGGCTCATCCAAATCCAGCTGTTTTTTATGAGGGTGAAACTTATGTAACCATCACAACCGGAGGTGGAGGTTACGGTAGCCCTTTGGATCGTAGCCCGGAATCAGTTCAAGATCTAGTTAAGAACGAGTATGTCTCTATTCAAGCTGCTAAAAAAATTTTTGGAGTGGTATTGAAGGAAAACTCTTTCGCGATTAGTCTAGATGAAACTAAAAAACTACGTGCAATTAAGAAGGGGCAAGAAACAAAAGATCCTTGGTCTCCGATGAAGCCATCAACAGGCGAGTTTTGGAAAACGCGGTTTCGTGAGGGTGATGACTTAATCTATGAGGAAATGCCAATGTCATTGAAACTTGGATTATCACCAGAGGCTCGCTGAACCTAATTATGTAAATCTTTGGATATCGAATAAATTCATATTAATTCTAGGTTTGCGCTCAATGACTAAGTCAGTAATGATTTGTGCTGTTTTAGGCGCGCTTAGAACCCCCTGATGACCATGACCAAAAGCAAAAAGAAAAGATCTGTGTGTTGGAGCTCGACAAATTATAGGTAAGCTATCTGGAGTGCATGGACGATCACCCATCCATGTTGTCATTTTATCGGTGTTAATAAGAGGTAAAGTATTTTTTAAATTATTTAGAAGTGCACGTATTCTTTTATGGTTAAATCCTTTACCCATATTAGTTAGTTCGACCGTCCCTCCAATTCTTATCCCCATTTCCATGGGGACAATCGTAGCCATATAACCACTTGGGCAAATCACAGTGTTAAGATTGATTGCGGGATCATTAACGGTAATATGGTATCCCCGATGCGAAACTAGCGGGATCTTATACCCTAGACGCTTCACTAGTTTTTTTGACCATATACCTGCCGTAATCACACATAAATCTTGCTCTATAATTTGACTATCTGTAGTTAGCTGTGCCCTCCCTTCATTGGTTGTAGTTATATCGACGATTTTTTTGGACAAGTAGCTGCCTCCTAGTTGAAGGAAATAAGCGGTCAATTGTTGTACTAGTTTATATGGATTCAAAGTGTGATTAACTTCAGGAAAAAATACTCCTTTTGAAAATTGTTTAGAAATATTTGGTTCGAGTTCCCTAAGCTCTGTCCCAGAGATATGGTTGCATGTAAATCGGGTATTCTCACGTAGTTCGATAGCGAGCTTATCAGATTGATATTCCTGTTCAGTTTTATACACGTAGAGCATTCCTTTTTGTTCTACAAGATTGTTAAGGTTTGCTTCAGTCAGAAGCGGCTTTAATAAATCGAGAGATTCAGAATTTAAAGCGGACAACGCGGAAGAATTGTTTCTGGCTAAACTTTCTTGGCTGTTAATCAAGAATCTAATCATCCATGGGAGATATTCTGGTAGTGAAGTCCATTGCATTGATAAAGGGGCGTCAGATTTAAATAACCAATTAGGTATGTTTTTTATGATACCTGGCATTGCAATGGGTACAACTGCGCCCGGTGAAATAATCCCACTATTACCGAAAGAAGTTGCTGAGCCGGGCCGCTGATGATCAAATAAAGTGACATCATATCCTTCCCGCTTGAGGAAACAGGCGCACATCACTCCAACAATTCCTGCTCCGATAATGCCTATTTTTTTTTCTTTCAATCTAATTACCGTTGCAATTATGCCTAGTTGTGCCAAAATCCCTTACCATGCAAGGAGTAATGTCAGCTTTATCCTTTTTTAGCTATTTTAAACTATGTATGATTACTTAATCATTGGGGCAGGATCTGCCGGTTCAATACTGGCGCATAGGCTATCTTCAGATCCTTCTATCACTGTAGCTTTAATTGAAGCTGGCCCAGACCTGCCTCCAGAGAAAACCCCGGAAATAATATGGGACAGTCATGCTGGCTTGGCATATTTTGATCCTCGTTTTCACTGGAACCAACTTCGAGTTTACAATGTTTCTCCACAACTGGATCCAAATTCCAAACCTTCCCGATATGAGCAGGCTCGTGTAGTCGGAGGAGGTTCTAGCATAAATGGACAGTTCGCAGTTCGGGGACTGGTATCAGACTATGATGAATGGTCAGACTACGCGGTACAAGGTTGGAGTTATGCAGATTTACTTCCATTTTTTAAGAAAACCGAACGCGATTTGGATTTTGGAGGCAGCGAACACGGAGATGCCGGAAAAATTCCTGTTAGGCGCATCTTTCAGCACGAGTGGGGTCATTACAGTAGAGCTATTCTAAAGGCAGCGATTAGAGAAGGGTTTAATTTTTATGAGGATCTTAATGGTACTGATTATGATGGCTGTTTTCCAATGCCTATGACGAATCAATATGGCCGTCGAGTGTCTTCATCGACAGCATACCTCGATGCGGCGACCCGCAGGCGCACGAATCTCGAAATCTTTACGGATAGTTATGTATCTAAGCTGTTAATCGAAGGTAGAAGAGCAATTGGCGTAGAGATATTGGGAAGCCAAAAATTGACAGTTCTACATTCATCGGAGGTGATAATATCCGCCGGAGCATTGCATTCCCCTGCGCTTTTAATGCGTTCAGGAATAGGTCCCGGGGAGCATTTGAATAGCCATGATATTAGTATTGTTGCCGATCTTCCAGGGGTTGGATCGAATCTTATGGAGCATCCTTCCATCTCTCTTGCAGCTCATCTCAAAGGTGATGCGCGCATGCCTGTTCATCAACGGAGGCACTCATCATTTGTGACTAGATTTTCGTCTAAAGTAGATGATTGCGCAAACGGTGATATGTTTTTGATGCCAATGAACAGTGCTGGGTGGCATCCCTTAGGCAAGAGCCTCGGCACTCTCTTGGGCATTGTGAATAAATCCTATTCTAGAGGCACTGTTCGTTTGAGATCTCAAGATGCATCGGTGGAGCCTCTTGTAGATCTAAATATGTTAGGTGATCAAAGAGATTTAACAAGGCTTGTTGAGGTATTCCAGCTGATGACCAGGATAATGCGATCATCTGATGTGCAGAAAGTTACCACAATGTGGTTCCCAGCTGGATACAACGATGAGGTTAGAAGCCTTATGATTCCAAATGTATCCAATTGGCTGAAGACAGCCGCCGCACGAACTCTTTTAGATGCGAGCAGTGTCTCTCGGAGGGCTATGCACCGGTTTAAATTCTCCCGAGGAATTGATTTGAAAAGAATGGAGCAAGATCTAGATTACATTGCTGATTGGGTTAAATCAACGGTTTGGCCCGGTTGGCACGTATGTGGTACATGTCGTATTGGTAAGGGAAATGATAAATACGCTGTAGTTGATGAGAAATGTAAAGTTCACGGTATTCAAGGTCTCCGCGTGATTGATGCATCTGTTATGCCGACTATCCCAAGTGCTAATACTAATCTTCCAACTATGGCTATTGCTGAAAAAATATCATCGAGTATTTTGCACGATCAAGATCCCCGTTAAGTAGAAAAAGATTTTTAGTTGTCAACTAAAAATCTACCAGAGAAGAGATTTACCGTTCCAGTCAAAGTACTTTCCAGACATAGATTTATCTGCGATATTAATAAGGTTAACAAGGCCACATACACTTTGCTCCGGATCGATCACTGCATTTTCTCCCCCCATATCAGTTCGCATCCATCCTGGATGAAACGCAAATAAAACTATATTCTTTGTTGCAAGATCAAACGATAGAGTGCGCATCAACATGTTGAGGGCTACCTTTGAGGTACGATAGTAGTATAGTTGTCTTCCGTCATGATTTTCTAAAGAGGCTAAATCACTTGATATAAAAGTAATAAGCTTTTTCTTTCCAATGACTACATTGTCTAGCAACATCTCTGTCGTTCTAGCGGCTCCAAAAAGATTGACGCTTAGTACCTCATTCCAGCTTTCATAGTTTAGGTGTCCAAATGTATCGTTTCGATCAATGCTAACTCCTGCGTTGTTCACCAATATATCTATAGGGATACCTGATAATTTTTCCTTTACAGCTTCTACTGATGAACTTTTTCTTACATCTAATTGGTGAAGTCGAACAGTATTGGGAAAAAGTTTTTGTAAGTGTAACAATTCAGTTAGTGAATTATTATCACGGAACGATGCATGAACATGCCAATTCTGTTTTGCGTAATATTTAGCAATAACAAGTCCGAGACCTCTGTTACCTCCAGTTATAAAGATTGAAGTCATGAGAACATTTTCCTGTTTGGATCAATTTTTTTCGATTAATTATGCGTATTTAGTCTTTATCAGAAATAGGTTAGTGATACATAGAGTTCGACAATTATTTTTTATAGGAAGTATCGTTTCTTAGGGACCGGACTAGTGTACCCCACAGTATTTCAGCATCTTTTAGAGTGTTCTTTTTTGGTGGTTGCCCATGTTTTGCCAATATCTCCATTACGTTCTTAGGAGGTTGGACAGTATCTACTTTAGCCTTAAGGACATCAATCTGTACTTTGCACGCAATTTCAAGGTAATACAGTAAATAAAAAGCTTCTCCTATAGTTCTGCCAACTGCAAGTAGGCCATGATTATGTAAAACCATTAACCATTTATCTCCAAGACTTCGACCTATACGATTGCACTCTTCTGGGTCATTAGGCGGGATTCCACCATAAGGATGATACGCAATCAATGAGCTAATTTCATTGGCTTGTTGCGTCAGGGGCAAAATACCGCATTGCATACATGAGACCGCCATTCCAGCTCGGGTATGACTATGCAAAACAAAGTTAACGTCAGGTCGCGCTTTAAGAACTGCGCTATGTATCGCGTGCCCTGCATCACTATAGGAATTAGTTCCTGATATTAAATCACCCGCGAAATTTATCTTTACGAGACTCGATGCCGTAATTTCCTCGAAAAGTAAACCATAAGGGTTAATTAGNTATTGATCTGTTTGCCCAGGGGCTCGCGCACTGAGGTGCGTAAAAATAAGATCAGTCCAGCCGTAGCGTACAAACAGTCGGTAGCAGGCCGCTAGATCTTGTCGAACATTCATTTCANCAGTTGATATGTTATCTAATGTCATCGTTGTAATTGTAGCTAATTCCATTTTTGATGCCTAGCGTGGCAACATTAGTGCTTAATATTTTCCTGTTCCAGGACAGAAAATTAAGTGTCGGGGTGAGTGGATTCGAACCACCGATCTCTACGTCCCGAACGTAGCGCTTTACCAGGCTAAGCTACACCCCGAGACCATTAATTAAATATTTAAATTGACTAAAAATAACCTATTATAAACAGTACTATAAAAATAAAAATTGCATTGAGTTTAATAAATTCGTCTAGCGGAAAAATCTGCAAGCTTAAATAGCGCCTCACGAAACGCGGAATCAGGTAAAAGCTCTAAATTAGTTTTCGCTGTTGCGGCAAAGTCAGTTGATCTTTTTGATGCATACTCAATTGATCCTGTCGATTTAATAATTTCAAGAATATCATTAAACTTAGTGCGATCTCCATTTTCAATTGCGATTTTTATCAACTTTTTAGCCGGGGTAGAAGCGTGTTTTAGAGCGTGGATCAAAGGTAAAGTGCACTTTCCATCAGCAAGATCATCGCCCGGATTTTTTCCAATGATGGTNGGTTTTTGGCTATAGTCGAGGAGATCATCTGAAATTTGGAACGCTAATCCAATATTAAAACCATATGCCATGAGAGCGGCTTCAGATGCAGCATCAGCAGCAGCAAGAATGGCAGCAAGCCGGGTTGCAGCCTGAAACAAACGCGCTGTTTTCCGCTCGACCGTAGCTAGGTAAGCTTGCTCATCAATTTCTGACGAATTTGTATAATTTAGCTGCATTACTTCGCCTTCAGCTATAGCATTGGTAGTGGATGCCATCACTTCCATCACACGAAGCCGATTTACAGTTACCATCATTTCAAATGAACGAGAGTAGATAAAGTCACCCACTAAGACGCTTACTGCGTTTCCCCATACTTCGTTGATAGTTTCTTTCCCTCGACGCAGTTGAGATTTATCTACTACATCATCGTGTATTAAGGTAGCGGTGTGGATAAGTTCGATTACAGCTGCTAGTGTAATGTGATCGGTTCCGCGATAGTTAAGCGCCTTTGTTGCAAGCAAAAGAGTAATGGGGCGTAGTTTCTTCCCCCCTGCTGACACTAGATATGCTCCCATTTTTTGAATAATTTTTACATCTGATGATAGTTGCTCTACTATATGCCTCTCTACTGAGATCAGATCTTCAGATACCGGATTAGTGATTTCTACAAGGCTAACTGGCTTTTTTGGGATTGATGGTCGTTTTTGTTCAATAGCGTACAAATTTTTCACCTATTCATTTCTTAAGTACTTTGTTTTGAGACTATCTTAGCCGACAATTTGACCGATGTCTGCGATTTTCATAGAATTCCACGATCTAAGGTTGTTTATGCCAATTAAAAAGCTATCTTGACGAGAGCTAATCTAGGAGCCAAAAATATGTATGCCGTACTTGAGACCGGTGGAAAACAGTACCGGGTGAGCGTTGGTTCTAACCTGAAAGTTGAAAGACTCAAATGTTCTGTTGGCGAAACTGTTGATTTTGATCGTATTCTCTTACTTTCAGCTGATGAATCTGTAAAAGCAGGTGATCCGCTAATAAAAGGAGCTAGTGTGAAAGCAGAAGTCTTGGGTCATGGAAGGATGAAAAAGATCGAAATATTTAAGATGAAGCGTCGAAAAAAATATCGCCGTAAGCAAGGTCATCGCCAAGGATTTACTGAGCTTCGAATCACAGATATTATAACTTAATAATTGAAACTAGTTTTATTGCAGAGGCGTAAATCATGGCACACAAAAAAGCTGGCGGTAGTTCAAGAAATGGACGAGATTCGCAATCCAAACGTTTAGGTGTCAAGCGTTATGCAGGTGAGTCTGTTAGTGCTGGTAATATATTGGTACGACAGCGTGGGACTAAATTTCATCCAGGTGAAAATGTTGGGATGGGGCGGGATTATACCTTGTTTGCTTTGAGTGCGGGAAAAGTTAGATTTAGTATTAAGGGGCCTAAGAGTAGAAAATGGGTTACTGTGGACGAAAATGTATAAACAAAAAAGTCATTTACGTTAGAAGCCCTGCCAAAATACGCGGGGCTTTATTTTATTTAGCGCTATTCAGTAGGTTCAATTAAGTGAACTTTGTTGATGAGGCAATTATTAGTGTAAAGGGAGGTCGTGGTGGTGACGGATCGCAGAGTTTTCGTCGCGAAAAATTTCTCCCAAAAGGTGGCCCCGACGGCGGCAACGGCGGCAACGGCGGTGATGTTATATTGGTTGTTGATACTCAAATAAATAATCTTTCCCTCTTTCGCTATGCGCGCGAATTTAGAGGAAAAAATGGCCAGCCAGGTTCCGGCAAAAATTGCACAGGAGCGAGAGGTTCAGACTGCGAAATAAGTGTACCGCCTGGCACTTTAGTTTTTGATGTCGGATCCAATGATTTCATCGCTGACATGGTTGGTGATAGCTATAGAGTTACTGTTGCTTATGGTGGCCAAGGCGGTCTCGGCAATGCTCACTTTAAATCGAGCACTAACCGAGCCCCAAGAAAGATAATTCCTGGAAATCTTGGAGAAGGAAGGGAATTACGGTTAGAGTTACAGGTTTTAGCAGATGTTGGACTATTGGGCCTGCCCAATGCAGGTAAATCTACCTTGCTTAGTTCGATATCAAACGCTAAGCCACTCGTGGGTAGTTATCCTTTTACCACACTCCATCCGCAGTTGGGTATTGCAGAATATCAGTTCGAGCGATTCACGGTTGCAGATATTCCAGGTCTAATAAAAGGAGCCGCTATGGGCGTTGGATTGGGAACTCGATTTCTGCGGCATTTGAAAAGGACGCGCTTACTGCTTCACATATTAGATATAGGAAGTGTGGGGCCTAACGATGTTGTAGAAAATTGCAAGTCAATTGAATATGAGCTTGAAGCTTTTGATGAAAAATTGTCGACACTGCCTAGATGGCTCATACTAAATAAGTGTGATCTTCTTGAGAAGCGCGAAATCGCTATAATGGCTCAGGAGGTCAAAAACCAATTAGGTTGGACCGGGCCTATACATATCATCTCAGCACACACTAGAGATGGTTGTGACCGGTTGGTGGAAGATATTATGTCATATTTAAATTCAAAGAAAAGTGAATTGGTCTGAGTCAGGGCACGTTGCTAGATAGTACATTTGAACTAATCTAGTAGCAGAAAAACTCTAAAAACCAGGATTTTCTACTTGATATAAAATCCCGGTATTGGATTCAAAACTATCCTGTGGAGGAACTAATATTTTTTAGGCGTATATTGAGACGGCTCTTGAGGCGTGCTGCTTTGTTTGGATGATGTAATCCCTTGCGGGCTGCGACATCGATATGCGATGCAACTTTGCGATACTCGCCGCGTGAGGCGTCAATATCATTATCTTCAGTCAATTTAAGGTATTTTTTTATCTGGGTTCGAACCTTTGCGCGTTGCGCCATATTACGCGCCCGGCTTCGACTTTCCTGACGTGCACGTTTTCGGGCCTGGGGAGAATTAGCCAAATTTGTTCCTTTTAGTTTTTAACATTTGAACGAGGGCGTGATTATTGTGATTTTAGGACATTATGTCAATGTGTCGGTAGATAAACGAAGTGTATTGGACATTTAGATAGAGAAATTTATGTCTTTGAGACTTTTTCGCTCTACAGCGCGCGTTAGTGCTATGACCGGCCTTTCGCGTATTACTGGATTAGGCCGAGATATTGCATTTGCACAGCTGTTAGGGGGCGGAATGTTCGCTGACGCATTCTTTGTAGCCTTTAGAATACCAAACTTTTTTCGTCGAATTTTTGCTGAAGGCGCCTTTTCATCAGCTTTTGTACCTGTTTATTCAGAATTTGAAACCGAGGGTGGTGATCTAAGGGCTAAGATATTTCTTGAGCTTATATTGGGTCGTTTATCCCTAATATTGCTTATCGTTACTGTAGCGGGTGTTCTTGGCGCCCCGATACTTGTCAATATACTAGCACCTGGCTTTCAAAACGATCCCTACAAATTTCAAACGACGGTCACCGCATTAAGATATACATTTCCCTACTTATTCTTTATTTCATTAGTTGCTATGGCTGGAGGTATACTCAATACACGTGATCGTTTTAGTATTCCAGCAATCACTCCAGCATTGTTGAATGTGTGTCTTGTCTTATCCATAATTTTTTTCGTACCAATTTTTGAAAATCCAACAATTGCACTTAGTATCGGAGTTTTAATTGCTGGATTCATCCAATTGGGATTTCAATTACCATTCTTGCGCATGGAGGGTCGATTACCTTTACCAAGAATACGCGCTAATTTAGAAAAAGATAAAGTTGCGCAGGAAGGTGCAAAAAAGGTCTGGAATCTAATGCTCCCAGCATTGTTTGGGGTATCCGTTGCGCAGTTAAATGTTTTAATCAATACTATACTTGCTTCGTTTTTAGTGACAGGTAGCGTGTCATGGCTTTACTACTCGGATCGACTAATGGAATTCCCCTTGGGAGTCTTTGGAGTCGCTTTAGCTACAGTGACTCTCCCTGCTCTTGCAAGTCATCACAACAAGCAGGCTTCTAGGGAGTTTTCGGAAACCCTAGATTGGTCGTTACGATTGGCGTGTTTTATTGCGATACCCGCTTCGGTAGGCCTTGGAATATTAGCCCAACCTCTTATAATGGTATTTTTTCAATATGGAGAGTTCAACGCACTCGATACTACTATGGCAGCACGAAGTCTTGTGGCGTTTTCGTATGGGCTTTTCGCTTTCATACTTATTAAGGTTTTGGCTCCTGGATTTTTCGCTATAAAGGACACAAAAACGCCAGTAAAAGCTGGGGTGATAGCAGTTGTAGTCAATATCGTTTTTAGTCTAGCGCTAATTCAACCACTGCAACATGTAGGTCTTGCCCTTTCTACTTCAATTGCCGGTTATGCAAACGCAATACTTTTATTTTTCTGGTTACGAAAAAGAGCAATTTATGTGCCAATGAGGGGATGGTTAACGTACTTATGCCGAATTATGCTAGCAGTATTGGTAATGGGGTTTATTCTAGAATATTTTGGCAATCATCTTACTAATTGGAATGAACTTAATATGTTATGGAGGGTAGTATCGATTATTCAATGGATAACAATTGGGACCGCTATTTATTTGCTTATGTTGTACTTTACTGGAGTTCGATTTTGGGAACTAATGCGGAAACCTGCAGGATATTAAGTGCGGATATGGAAACGTGCTCAGTACCTCAAATTGGAAACCCTGGAATGGTTAGATTATTCTGCTTATCGGAAGCACAAGCACTTCTGCCTGAGGTGCAAACACTAACCAAGCGAGCCTATAGTAAACTTGAACCCATTCAATCAAATTACCGCAGACTTTTATCCTGCGATCCGAGGAAGAAAAGTTTGGCAAAGGAATATGAAGATATAGTGCGTGGTTGGATCTCATATATGGAGCGATTAGGGCTTGTCGCGCTATCCTTGTGGGAAGTCAAATTTGATACGGGCGATGGATACTTGTCATGGATATATCCAGAAATCAGAATAGCATATTTTGTTGACTCCGAGGATCCGATGCGAGTTAGACAAAGTTTATCTGATGTCATTGAGAAAATTGCCCCACACTGGGCATATTAGAGAAAAAAATATTTGAATATTCATTTTGTCACCAAAAAGAATGCAAATAATCCGAGGAATTCATACTGCAATACCTTATGTTGATGGGGCGGTTATTTCGATTGGAAACTATGATGGTATTCACTTAGGGCATAAGGCAATTCTTCAGTCAGTAAGATCGCTTGCATCTGAATTATCCTTAGCTAGTACCATAATAACTTTTGAGCCATATCCTTGGGAGTTTTTTTCTGGGGAAAAGGCGGTGCCACGTTTAACAACTTTTCGAGAAAAAATCCAACTATTCGAGAAAGAGGGTATCGACAAAGTTTTATGTATTAAATTTAATGAAAGTTTTGCTAAGGTCCAACCTCAACAGTTCGTTAACAATTTTCTCGTAAAAAAACTCGGAGTTAAGTATCTAATACTAGGCAAAGATTTCCGGTTTGGAAAGGACAGAGCAGGATCCATAGATCTGTTGCGCGAATTGGCACTAACGGCGGCTTTTCAGGTCAATGTTATTGATGAGTTAAAATATAAAGGGGAACGTGTAAGCAGTTCCGGTATTCGATTGGCGCTTCAGAAAAAAGATCTAGGCTTAGCGAATACTCTGCTCGGAAGGCGATATTCTTTAAGTGGACGAGTAGCATATGGGGATCAGCGGGGCCGACAGTGGGGAATCCCAACGGCTAATATTCATTTAAAGCCGAATGATACGCCGCTGAGAGGTGTATTCGCTGTATTGGCAAAAGGAATGACAGATCGGACAGTAAAAGGCGTCGCAAATATTGGTACAAGACCTACAGTCTCAGGCCTGAAATTTCTTCTGGAAACACATTTTTTTGATTATCAAGGAGATGTCTATGGGAAACGCATTCGAATAGAGTTTTGTGACTGGCTTCGAGATGAGCGCCAGTTTGACAACTCAGAGGATTTAACAAATCAAATTAAAAAAGATGTCGTTGATGCGAGATCCTGGTTTAAGTCCAGAAAAATTGATGACTAAAAAGGGCAAAAATTTGTTTTTGCATTCAGCAGTTTTCCTAGCGTTAGTGAGCGTTGATTTTTATAGTAAATCATTTATGGTGCGCGCTCTGATTGATGTAGAGGCTTTAGATTTGTTACCTTTTTTAAAATTTGTGTTAGTACATAATCGTGGTGCCGCATTCGGTTTTTTAGGCGATGCCAATGGTTGGCAGTTGGCCGTTTTTGTTGGTGTTGCAATAATCATTTCTCTTCTAATTGTCATCAGATTATTTGCATCTGCCGGTTCTGAGCCATGGTATGAGATGTCTTTAGTTCTTATATTGTCTGGAGCTATCGGGAATATGATAGATCGTATTCGAGCTGGTTATGTTATAGATTTTATTCAAGTTTATTATCAAGATTGGTACTTTCCGGCTTTCAATCTTGCTGATATTTCCATATTTTCCGGTGTTTTAATACTTATATTTCATGTGCTCGTCAAAGATCGAGAAAATCATAAGGGTGTTTAGTTGTTTGACTTTGTAAATATATGATCCTAATGTACGTCATCTTGAAAAATAACGTTGATAATTTTGAGACAATTAGCTTGGCAAAAAAATGAAAATAATACTTGCAAGTCCACGAGGGTTTTGCGCCGGAGTAGAGAGAGCTATAACGATTGTTGAACAATCTATAGCGAAGTATGGCAGTCCTATTTATGTGCGACATGANGTAGTGCACAATCGCTATGTTGTCGAAAAACTTAAGGGAAAAGGAGCAATATTCGTTGATCAGCTTAGTGAAGTGCCGGAGGGACAGACAGTAATTTTTAGTGCGCATGGGGTATCTGAGGCTATACACAGGGAAGGTGCAAGTAGACGTTTACAGGTGATAGATGCAACTTGCCCTTTAGTTACCAAAGTGCATAACGAGGTAAAACGTTTTAGGAAGGATGGCTATAAGGTTATTTTGATTGGGCATGATGGGCATCCCGAAGTTGAGGGAACCTTGGGCCAGGTTAGTGATGGAGTATTTCTGATAGAAAATATTGAAGATATAAATTCATTACCTCTAAGTCACCATGAGAAAATAGCTTGCGTTACGCAAACCACATTATCGCTAGACGATACCCGTTTAATTATGAATGAATTAAAAAAATCTTTTCCCGCTATTGTGTTTCCGCGCAAAGACGACATATGTTATGCAACACAGAATAGACAGGATGCTGTCAAAGAGCTAGCAAAAACTTGCGATGTTGTATTTGTAGTCGGGTCTATAATGAGCTCTAACTCAAATCGACTAAAAGAGATTGCGGAAAGATTGGGGATACGGGCATATTTAATCGATGTAGCTTCGGATATTAAAATGCATATGTTAGAAGGATGTGAGGCAGCGGGTGTGACGGCAGGAGCATCGGCGCCTGAAATTTTAGTTCAGCAGGTAGTCGAGCGACTTCAAAGTTTTGGTGGAGCGTTACAAAAAGAGCGTGCTCGAGTGCTTGAGAACGTAACTTTTTCCTTGCCTAGTCAATTGAAAGTGGTTTAATAGCCGATCAGATATTAGAATAGATTTCTATTAGTCACATCTATAATCACTGGTAAAGAAGGCAAAAATGAAGATCGCGACCGATATTGAAAGCGCCAAGATTCTTCGAGACTTAGGAATAGTACCGACGTCGCAACGAGTACAACTAACAAGACTTGCATTAGAAAAACATCAGCATGTTACCGCGGAAACATTGTACAAGGAGGCAAAGCTGAGAAAGATTCTAGTCTCAAGAGCAACTGTGTACAATACACTCAGTTTGCTAGTGGAAAAAGGCTTGTTGCGCGAATTAACCGTGGAAACTGGACAAGTTTTTTTTGATTCCAATACGTCGCCGCACCACCATTTCTTTGATGTTGATAACGGAGAGCTTACAGATATAAGAATGGGTGAGGTTGATTCTATAAACATTCCCGAATTGCCGGTTGGGAAGAGTGTTGTTGGGGTTCAAATAGTAATTCGATTAAAATCAACTGGCTGAATCAAGGGCCGGGGTAGCTCAGTTGGTAGAGCAACGCATTCGTAATGCGTAGGTCGAAGGTTCGAATCCTTTCCCCGGCACCGTGATTATGTGGCGATAACATTCACTTAGAGGAGAGCATGAGAATACTAGTAACTGGCGGAGCAGGGTTCCTTGGTTCGCATCTATGCGATCGATTGGTCGAGGACGGCTACGAGGTATTGTGCGTCGATAATTACTTTTCTGGCAGGAAGAGTAACATTCAGCATCTTGCAGGAAATATTAATTTTGACTTTAAACAGCATGACGTCACTTTCCCTCTTTATGTAGAAGTTGATCAAATTTATCATTTAGCTTGCCCAGCATCTCCCGTTCATTACCAACTAGACCCTGTTCAAACAGTGAAAACAAACGTTCATGGGGCGATTAATGTATTGGGTCTAGCTAAAAGGACGCGATCTACTATATTGCAAGCCTCTACAAGTGAGGTCTATGGAGATCCTGAAATACATCCGCAACGTGAAGATTATTGGGGCAGGGTGAATCCTATCGGTCCTCGGGCGTGTTATGACGAAGGAAAGCGTTGCGCGGAAACATTATTTTTTGATTATCACCGCCAACATGACGTTGACGTTAAGGTTGCGCGTATTTTTAACACTTATGGGCCAAGAATGCGCGAGGATGATGGGCGTGTGGTGTCTAATTTTATTGTCCAAGCATTGAGGAATAAGCCAATCACTATTTATGGAGACGGCAGTCAGAGCCGATCATTTTGTTATGTTGATGATTTGATTTCTGGATTAATTCTTCTAATGGATAGTGCGAAAAATTTTCATGGGCCAGTCAATTTAGGCAACCCCACTGAATTTACTATGCAGGAGCTTGCCGAGAAAATTCTGGATATGGTTGGATCGACCTCTAAGGTAACTTACCATCCTCTGCCTCAAGATGATCCAGTGCAACGTCGACCAGATATTAGTCTCGCAGATGATGCGCTTAACTGGCGCCCTACTATAAATATAGAGGCAGGTTTACAGAAAACGATTTCGTATTTTGAAACCCGTCTTTGATAGATAAAGTAATTAGTAAAGAGATAGTTTTTTATTATTACACCTTACTGGCTCACATCATGAGACACTATATCTGACATTATGCATAGAATGTCAATATATAAGGTTTACAAAAATGCCAAATTTCCAAGATTTTCTTCTTTGGTTTGCTTCAATGTTAGTTACGGCAATTACTTTGTCGATACTTTTTGAGAATCACATTAATTCAAGCTTTAACGATATTTACTTATTAAAGCTGCTAGCAGCATCAGTTTTTTTTGGGACAGGCCTTTTTATTTTTTTTAGAGAACTGCATCAGACGTTGTTTTCATTGAGATATATCAGAAATGTTACTCATAATGACTGGCAACACCCACTGGTTGAGTCTTGAAGCGTTTGTGAACCCAGAAGTATTGATCTGGTATATCTCTTACCAGAGATTCAATCGCTTGGTTCATGATAGCAGCATCAGATAATGGATTACCAGTTGGAAAATTTGTTATTGGTGCACTAAAAGTAACCTTAAATCCTTTCCCTTTAGAAAGAATTTCAGTTTTGCAGGGTATAACTATGGCATCGGTAATTTTCGCTAATCGCGACAGCGTTGTCCATGTTGCCGCCTGTTCATTAAAGAATGGGGCAAAGACCGATTGTTTAGGGTGCCAATGAATTCCTGGATCTTGATCAGGGAGATAATATAAGGGATGACCATTTTTCATCTGGCGCACAATTCCTAAGGTACTCTCTTGCCGTTCTGTTATGAGCGCCCCGAATCGGGTCCGACCATGAATAGTTAGTGCATTGAAAAGAGGATTTTTGTTTCGCTGATATACGCTTGTTATGGGCGAGACAGTTGATAGGTAAATGCCACCAATTTCAAGNGCTACAAAATGGGGCGCTAGAAGAATAATGTTGCTACCAGATCTTACCGCATCCTCAAAATATGCTAAGTTCTCAACTTGGATTAGTTTTTGAATATGTTCTTTGCTTGACCACCAGTTAATTCCACTTGCGAGAGCTACTCTCGCGATATTTCTAAAAGTATTTTTTGCTATTACATCGATTTCGCTTTGTTTGTAGTGTGGGAAGCACAAGGCCAAATTCTTTATGGCGATGTCTCGGCGCGTAGAGATCAACAAGTAGAAGATGCTACCAAGAGCAGTGCCTAGGTGATAAGTAACCGATAAAGGGAGCAAGCTCAAGATTCTAAGCATTGGGATCACCAAGAGAAGGCTAATCCAGTATCCGGGTTGGAATTTAATCGAATTCACTAGGTTTTTTGATATCCTTACAAATTTTGTTTTAGAGCCTATAGAACTAGAGAGCTTTTTGTCTAGTCGTGTGTGGTATAGTTACTATTGTAGAGACGTTTCGTCGTGACGTCTTAACATATTCTCACACTCTTTACTGAGGTTGTTCTTGACAGATCCTGTATCGTTAACTGGCGAAATGGTGGTTTTAATAGCGATCCTCGGCTTCACCATATTCCTTTTTGTCAGCGAAATAGTTCGAGTTGATGTAGCTGCAATCACAGCAATGGTTCTTTTAGGCATTAGCGCACTAATACCTGGTTATGCGGGATTAGTTTCACTCGATCAACTTTTTGTTGGTTTTTCCAGTAACGCGGTTATGGCAATAATTGCAGTCATGATTATAGGCGCAGGTCTTGATAAGACAGGCGTAATGAGTCAAGTAGCCAACAAAATACTAAAATACGGTGGCCGCACTGAAGGTAAGATCATCACAACCGTTTCAATTTCGGTTGGGATCATATCAAGTTTTATGCAAAATATAGGCGCAGCGGCATTGTTCTTGCCTGTGGTTTCTAGAATTGCTCGCCGAACGAAGTTGCCTGTCTCCCGGTTGCTCATGCCTATGGGATTTTGTGCGATATTGGGCGGCACAGTAACGATGGTGGGATCGAGCCCTTTAATTGTGCTTAATGATCTCATAGAGTCGTCAAATGAAAATCTAATGCTAGATCTGCAACAGTTTTCATTGTTTTCTATTACCCCAATTGGTCTAGCGCTTGTTGGGACTGGCATTCTTTACTTCATTTTACTTGGCCGCTTCGTCTTGCCTGTAGTTAAAGATAAACCTCAAGAGTCAGGAAGTACGTTAACATATTTTCGTGAAGTATATGGAATTGAGGGTGAAGTTTACGAAGCTCGAGTCAGTATTGGCAGTAGTTTGATAGGATCTAATCTTTCTGACATTGAGGAAGGAGGTCGAGAAGGTTGGATCGTAGCTTTGAGAACGCGTGGTGAACTAACTGTTGTTCCCCGAGGTGATTCAGAGATCGAGTTAGGAACTGAGTTAGCTATTATGGGACGATATAGGTCGGTTATTTCATTCTGCAGTGAATACGGTCTTGAGTTGAAGTCCGAACTCGATGTATTTAAGGAAATACTCAGCACCACAGCAGCCGGGATTGCAGAGTTTGTAATTCCTCCCGATTCAACGCTTATTGGTAAAACAATAAAAGAAATCTCCCTTAGGAGCCGTTATGGCGTGACAGCGTTGGCTGTTTTCCGGATTAGTGAAATTATAGATAATGATGTTGGAGATCTGATGTTACAAGCGGGTGATACTCTTGTTCTTCACAGCCAGTGGAAAAATTTCGGCTCCATTACTGAAGATCGTAAATTTGTCGCAGTAACAGACTTTCCTAGGGAAGACATCCGTCCGAATAAATTAGGCTATGCATTAACATCATTTTTTTTAGCTCTTGGCCTTATTTTGTTCACACATTTACCATTGGCGGTGGCGCTAATGGTAGGTGCGTTGATTATGATCTTAACCGGTGTCTTGAAGATTGATGAAGCATACAGATCGATTGGATGGCAAAGCGTATTTTTGTTAGCAAGTTTGATTCCATTGGGGATAGCGTTTGAAACCACTAATACAGCAACATGGATTGCTCAACAAATTATTTCACTCTTAGGAACTGTTCCTGTATGGGTGATTCAGACAGTTATAGCTATTGTCGCGACATTATTTTCGTTGATTATGTCTAATATTGGTGCAACGGTTTTGCTTGTGCCAATTGCAATCAATATCGCGATTGGAGTGGGAGGTGATCCGGCTATTTTCGCTCTTACCGTGGCTTTAGCGACCTCAAACTCTTTTCTAATTCCTACACATCAGGTGAATGCATTGATCATGGGCCCAGGAGGATACCGTATAAAAGACTTTGCGCGCGCTGGCGGCATAATGACTGCTTTATTCCTGTTGGTGATGATAGTTATGCTTAATATTATTTTTTAATCTAAGAAAAGATTAAATTAACTATATGACTACTTACATGATGGATTTTTTACCGCATCTTCTGAGCGTATTCCCAAGCCAGAATTATACCTTTTCGGCTTGCATTCCATCGGTACCCTCCGATAGTCCCTGAATTCCTTATTACCCTATGACATGGAATAAGATAGGAGATTGGATTATTTCCAATTGCGTTACCAACTGCCCGAGCGGATCGGANATAACCAATACTGGAAGCAAGTTTGCCATAACTCACACAACTGCTTTTGGGTATTTTCAATAAAGCGTTCAATACCTGTATTTGAAATTTGCTACCAAATAGGGAAAGCGATAAGGTTTTTCTTTTTGAATTCTTGTATTCATCAAGAAATGAATCAATAGAGTCCCCCTTAGTCATGGAAATGTAGGCTAGTCTTGCTCCAGAAAAATATTGTTGAATAGCTTGGATAGCTTGCTGATCATTATCGACAAAAGAAAACCAACATATTTGATCGGATTCCAATCCAATTAGGCAGCGACCAAAGCGGGTCGCTAAAAATTGGTATCTAATGACCATAGATTTTCTATGAGCAAGAGTTTGATTTCTTTCGATGACTCGAAGATTTATGATGAACTTATGTCTAGTGTCGAATATTTGTTGATAACCAAATTCTTTTTTGGTTATTGATATATTCCCATCAATAAGAGCGTCACGGTAGTTTTTTTTGGCTAAGTATTTGAGCAATATTTGAGGTTCAGTATTACTCCATCTTCGGAAGATTTGGCGGCACTTGGTGTATGACACTCCGATGCCTGCAGATACCTTTTCTAAAGTTATTTCATGATGGTAGTTTCGATCCAGATATTCTGACACCTTAGAGATTATGTGGAAATCGTCTAGCATTTTTGCTTGTTTCAAGTTTGTTTTAGAAAAGTTTGTTCGGAACGTGGATAGATTCTAGTCTAACTATGATATTTACCAAAACAAACTAAATTGCTTGTGATAATCTGGACAGGCTAAGAAAATTAGCTTTAAAACGAACATTGACAAAATTTTTGCTTAAAGATACGCAACCTATGTTATATCATGTTTAAACGATTTGGCGTAATGGACTTAAAGTAGGCTGAATGCCCTCTGATATGCGTAGCTTACTAGCCCACAACTCATTTCGGATGGCAACTTTGAGATTACTATCGTTGGTGAGCAATATTCAGCAATAGCCAGCATAAAAATAATATACGCTACCTCATCCGAAAAAAATTTATTGCTAACTATTTCAAAAAAATACCAAAAAAATGAACAAACCAGAAGGACATTATTTTTTTATATGTTTGTGCCCCCCAATGCTCTCACTCTATTATCTGGGCGCTCTCTATGATTAAAAAATTACGTCTAGGTGTTGTGGGCGTTGGGCATCTTGGTGCTATCCATGCAGCAATCTATTCTCGAATGCCAAGTGTTGATTTAGTCGGTGTAGTAGACACTGATTACAAGAGAGCTGAGCAAGTAGCTTCTAGACACAACTGTGATATTTTTGAGCCAGGCTCTTCACTAGTAAACAAAGTAGATGCTGTTAGTGTTGCAGTTCCTACTACATTTCATCGCACGGTTGCTGTGCCTATTCTGTTGGATGGAATTCCAATGTTATTGGAGAAGCCTGTCGCACACAGTCTTAACGATGCACGAAAAATCGTTGAATCTGCCACTTCAAAAGGTGTAATTTTACAAATCGGACATTCGGAACGGTTTAATGNTGGAGTCATTCGCTTGACACAAGAGCTTGATGAACCTCGTTTTATAGAGGTGCATAGATTAGGCGAATTTGTGGAGCGTGTTAGCGATGTTGATGTGGTTACAGATCTGATGATTCACGATATTGATATCGTACTATCGTTGGTTTCCGCTAATTTAAAATATATTTCAGCAGTAGGCACTCCTGTAATCACCGACCATGTTGATATTGCAAATGCAAGGCTTGAGTTTGAGAACGGGGCAATAGCAAATGTTACGGCAAGCCGAGTCTCAAAGCAGACGTTCAGACGAATTCGCATATTTGGTCGTTCCTGCTACTTGGGTTTAAACTTCAAGAATCAACAAATCGATCTGATGCGCCCAGGACGAGCTCCTACTGACGGGGGGTTCTCGGAAATGGTGGCTGAAACAATAGAAGTAGATCCGCGCCCACCGTTAGATGCCGAGCTTGAACATTTTGTTCAATGCGTGAAAAAATCTAAGACACCGCTCGTTACTGGAACGGAAGGCATTCGAGCATTAGAGGTCGCACATCAAGTAAGAAAGAGAATAAGCGACTCTCTATAGTGTCCATTCGTCATACTACAGAGAAGATTGTTTTTATCATTATTACATCGTTAATCAGTCAACAGATATATTCATGCGAGAATAAAAATACAAGTTGGGAAAGCATGGAGGAATCTTACATAACACTTCAGTCTGATTCTGGCCAAATATATGAAATACTAGTGAAGCTTGCGATTAATGAGGATCAACGAAGGTTTGGTTTTCAATATGTTTGCGAACAATCAATTAATCAGTGGGGAATTTTGTTCGTATTTCCGTCTAGTGTGAGAAGAACGTTTCATATGCAAAACGTCGAAGCGCCCTTAGCCCTGGCATTTTTCAGAAAAGATGGGAAGATGATTTCACTAAAGGTTATGCGCACTGAGACCCAGGAGCGAGCTAATTATCTTTATCAGATTAGAAATAAATTTAGATATGCGTTAGAGATGAGCATTCACCAGATGATGACCTTGGGGTTAGATGAAGGCCAGTGGTTTTTAACCCTTGACTCTCGTTGGCATGCAAAACATGCCCGTTAATGCGTGAGTATTTGACCATGACAAAGATAAGTAAAACTAAAAGAGGCAATTGGAAAGCTCGACGAAACAGAGATTATTTTGCAAATCAGGCCCCACTAGCGGGATATAGATCTAGGGCAGCATGGAAGTTATTAGAAATTGATAAGAAAGATAGTCTAATTGATAAAAATGGAGTAACCATCGATCTAGGTGCTGCTCCAGGCAGTTGGTCCCAGATAGTTGGGGAAAAAATAAAAGATGAAGGTATAGTAATTGCGGTAGATGTGCTTCAAATGGAGCCTTTGGCTAATGTGACCTTTATAAGAGGCGACTTTATGGACATAAACATCCAAGCTGATATATTGGAAGCGGTAAAGTATAGAAAGGTAGACCTTGTATTGTCAGATATGGCCCCCAATTTAACTGGTGTGAGAGATTTTGATCAAATGCGTTCCATAGAATTGGCAAAAGCTGCGCGAGATTTTGCATTAAAGTGCCTTAGCCCAAGGGGCCGTTTGTTAGTAAAGTTGTTTGATGGCACCGAGACTGTAAATTTTCAACAAGAAACAAAGAGGCTGTTCGAGCGTTGTTTGGTGCGAAAGCCGACCGCCTCTCGTCCGGAAAGCGCGGAATTCTTTTTGATTGCCTGCAATCCAAGGCATGCATAAATGTTGAACTTAGTGGATTTCTCGAGATATAGTTGTTTTAAAGTCCAAAAAACTGGACAATTGGGGGTAGTGAACTGGTTATTTCATAAGCAAATAGACTTCTCGCCTTTTAATTCAAACAAAACTGTAATTTACCTGAGAAACTTATGAGCAATCTGACAAAAAATCTGATTTTGTGGTTGGTGATAGCTATGGTGCTGATGGCAGTTTTTAATAACTTTGCGCCGCAGAATTCACGTAATGATCGAGAGGTTAACTATTCAACATTTCTTGAGGAAGTTAAACAGGGCCGGATAGAAGAGGTAACAATAGAAGGCCGTGCGATAAAAGCGCGAACGTACGGAGGCGAAAGGATTGTAAGTTATTCGCCAGGTGACCCTGATCTTGTAAATGATCTACTTAAGGGCGGGGTTGCTATACGTGCAGTGAAAGAGGAAAGCCCGTCGCTTCTTATGCAGATCTTTATAAGTTGGTTCCCGTTATTATTATTGATCGGAGTATGGATTTTTTTCATGCGTCAAATGCAAGGTGGAGGAGGTCGCGGTGCACTTAGCTTTGGCAAGAGTAAGGCTAGAATGCTTACTGAAGATAAGAATAATATTACGTTTGCTGATGTAGCGGGAGTAGATGAAGCCAAAGAAGAGGTTCAGGAGTTAGTCGAATTTTTACGGGAGCCATCGCGATTCCACAAGCTTGGTGGTCGTATCCCCAGAGGTGTGTTGATGACTGGTAGCCCAGGAACAGGTAAAACATTGCTAGCAAAGGCTATAGCCGGTGAAGCTAAAGTTCCATTCTTTACTATTTCTGGTTCTGATTTTGTAGAGATGTTTGTGGGTGTGGGNGCGTCTAGAGTGCGAGATATGTTTGATCAAGCTAAAAAAAATGCGCCGTGTATAATTTTTATTGACGAGATAGATGCCGTCGGTAGGCAACGTGGAGCTGGTCTTGGCGGCGGCCATGATGAGCGTGAACAAACTCTAAATCAGTTATTGGTTGAGATGGATGGATTTGATGGGAATGAGGGGGTCATAGTGATCGCGGCAACTAACAGGCCAGACGTGCTTGATCCAGCTTTACTTCGCCCGGGCCGTTTTGATCGGCAAGTCCATGTTCCACTTCCAGATATCAGAGGTCGTGAGGCAATACTTAAGGTTCATATGCGTAAAGTACCGTTGGATAAAAATGTAGATGCACATATTATCGCCCGTGGGACACCCGGATTTTCGGGCGCTGATCTCGCTAATTTAATCAATGAGGCAGCTTTGTTTGCAGCGCGCTCTGGGCAGAAAACAGTAACAATGGAAGAGTTTGAGTTGGCCAAAGATAAAGTTTTAATGGGTGTTGAGAGAAGATCAATTGTTATGCCTGAAGAAGAGAGACTTAATACGGCGTATCATGAATCTGGCCACACTGTTGTAGCCAAAATTTTGAAAGACCAAACGGATCCTGTACATAAAGTGACAATTATTCCAAGAGGACGGGCACTTGGTGTAACTATGCAGTTACCTGAAGAAGATCGATATAGTCATAATCGCGAGCATTTACTGGCTCGTATTGCAGTTTTGATGGGAGGCCGGATAGCAGAAGAATTGTTTATGTCCCAAATGACAACCGGCGCAGCTAATGATTTCGAGACTGCAACCGAACTGGCCCAAAAAATGGTTCAACGTTGGGGTATGAGTGATCAGTTAGGGCCTAGAGTATATGGAGATAATGAATCAGAGGTTTTTCTTGGTAGAGACGTTACAACTCACCGGAATTTGAGCAATGCTACTGCAGAGCAGGTTGATGCGGAGATAACCCGAATAATAGAAGAGCAATACGGTAGAGCACGTAAAATTATTGAAGAGAATCGAGATAAAGTGGAAGTCATGACAAAAGCGCTTATAGATTGGGAAACGCTCGAATCAGACCAGATCAGTCAAATTATGGATGGGAAACAACCTAGACCGCCCGCTCCAAATAGCGAGGATTCATCTTCGACAGGCGGTGGAGATCACCCCCCTGCTTCGGGCGCTCAAGCAGAAATAAAGCCAAAGATGGATTCCCCGGCTGGTGATTCGGTTTGAGGCGATCGTTAAGGCTAAGTAAGCGTGGATTTGGTTTGTGGTAGTCGATCTCTATCATTAGATCGCGTCGCTATAATGGGCGTTTTGAACTTAACGCCTGATTCATTTTCTGATGGTGGTTGTTATCAAGACATCCTAAGCGCTATTAAACGTGCAAGGGATATGGTGGCACAAGGCGCGGATGTGATCGATGTTGGCGGTGAGTCCACTAGGCCTGGCTCAGTGCCAATAACTGCAAACGAGGAAATGCGACGTGTCATTCCGGTGATAAAAGAGTTAGCAGATGAATTGACGGTCCCTATCTCGATTGACACCTCGAAACCGGAGGTAATGGAGGCTGCTGTGCAGGCGGGCGCTGGATTGATAAATGACGTATGGGCATTAAGGACAAATGGCGCTATGGAGACAGCGCATTCTTTGGGGGTCCCTGTGTGCTTGGTTCATATGAAAGGCATGCCTATTACGATGAATCATAAGCCGATATATGAAAACATTGTCGAAGAAGTAGTAGATTTTTTAGTCGATCGGATAAAAGAGTGTTTAGAAATTGGCATTACGTCAGATCGACTCATGCTAGATCCTGGATTTGGATTTGGAAAGACCTTCGATCATAATCACAAACTCATTAAAAATATTGATAAGTTCACGCAATTGGGCTTTCCTATAGTAGTTGGGTTGTCTAGGAAGAAATTTGCAGGCTTATTAATGGGGGATTTGAGTAAGGATCGCGCTGCGTCTAGCGCGGGACTGGGTTTAATTGCAGCTCAGGGAGGCGCAAAAATGGTTCGATGTCATGACGTTTCTCTTACTCGAGACTTGATTCGTAGTTGGGAATTTTTAGAGACTTACAATCAAGANAACGGGAGTGACGCCTGTGAGTAATCAGACTGTTAAAAAGATATTTGGTACTGATGGTGTAAGGGGTCAAGTTGGAGAGCCGCCAATTACCCCTGAAACTGTACTCAAACTTGGTTGGGCAGCTGGTCGTGTGCTTGGAGGTGAGTTAGGGGGAAAAATAGTAATTGGAAAAGATACCCGTGTGTCNGGTTATCTCCTGGAGTCAGCACTAGAGGCTGGGTTATCAGCTGCTGGTATGGACATATCATTGATCGGGCCTATGCCTACTCCAGGAATTTCTTATTTAACCCGTACGGCTCGCGCTACAGCCGGGATCGTAATTAGTGCATCTCATAATCCATATCACGATAATGGCATAAAGTTTTTTTCACCGGACGGAAGTAAATTGAGAGATCACATAGAGCTTGAAATTGAAAAACTAATGCGGGGACCTATTCAGACAGTAGTTGCAAACCGTCTTGGTAAAGCTGAGCGTTTTCCGGATGCGCCTGGAAGGTATATTGAGTATTGCAAGAGCAGTGTTTCACCTAATCTATCTTTGCGTGGCCTTAAAATTGTTCTGGATTGCGCAAATGGGGCCTCTTATCATGTTGCGCCGCCTGTTTTTGAAGAGTTAGGAGCAGATGTGATAGCTATCGGAGTTGATCCGGATGGGTTTAATATCAATAGTGATTGTGGATCCACTAATCCTAAACACCTTCAACATATGGTACGAAAAACACAAGCTGACTTAGGGATTGCCCTTGATGGTGATGGAGATCGAGTAGTCATGGTTGATGAGAGATCACAACTTGTCGACGGCGACCAAATTTTGTACATAATGAGTCAAGCACGTATTCGAAATGGTAATATGTCTGGAGGGATTGTCGGAACCGCAATGACTAATTCGGGTCTAGAGCTGGCATGTAAGGAACAAAATATTCCCTTTGATCGGTCAGCTGTGGGGGACAGACATGTATACCAGCTACTAAAGCAAAATAATTGGTTATTAGGCGGAGAAACTTCTGGTCATATACTCTGTTTAGAAAAAAGTACTACCGGTGATGGAATAATAGCAGCGCTTGATGTTCTAGAGTCATTAGTTGAGAGATCTTCAACGTTATCATCTCTAACATCAGGAATGGAAAGGTTTCCACAGAGTATTGTTAATGTTTCAGTGCCTCGTAATTCAGCTTTTATTAATAACTCTATCAATAACAGCGTGGTTCAGGAAGCTGTTCGTGACACACAACGAATATTAGGTGATGGGGGACGGGTTATCTTGCGCCCTTCGGGCACTGAATCTGTAATCCGAGTTATGGTAGAAGGTCGTGATCAATCATTAGTGTCATCCCTTAGCGCCGATTTGGCTAAATTAATAGCGAATACTCAGTCCGTACCATGAGTATATTTAATAAATTTTTTCAATTATTCTGCTTTTAGCTCGAGTTCCAAGGTTAGGCCGGCTTGCTACTTAAACTTTGGATCGTTACCATCTCTTTATTAATGACTAACTTAGCTTAAGAATAACACGGTAATGCCTACGTGAAGAATGAAATTCGCCGACTGACGGTAGCAGGAAACTGGAAAATGAATGGGACCAAAGAGTTAGCTCGTGAGCTATCTGTTAAGTATAATCGGGCCTCTCCCTCATTGCAAAAACTTGATGTGATTGTATTTCCACCTGCAATTTTAATATCACAGGTAATAAATCATGTAGGTGGGTCTGGAATACACGTTGGCGGTCAGAATTTGGCAGTAGCGTCAACTGGCGCTTTTACAGGGGAAATCTCAGCATCAATGTTGGTTGATCAACAGTGTGATTTTGTTATTGTTGGGCATTCGGAGCGACGCCATCTTTTTGGAGAAGATAATTCTACAGTTGGTAAGAAGGCGAGACTTGCCTTCGACTGTGGTTTAAAGCCAGTGATCTGTGTTGGCGAGACACTTGATGAACGGGAATCTGAACAAACCATGAGTGTGATTCAGCGACAAATCCAAGCTGTCATTAACGTTGCAGGTGTAGATATATTCCCGGACAGCCTGATCGCTTATGAGCCAGTTTGGGCTATTGGAACCGGAAAAACTGCAAAACCGGAAGAGGCTCAGGAAATTCATAGTTTTTTGCGAAATATTCTTGATCAAAAGCAAATGGGCCTCGGTTCATTGACGCGTATCCTGTACGGCGGTAGTGTAAATGTTGATAATGCGTCTAAAATATTCAATGAGAAAGATATTGATGGCGGCCTTATCGGAGGCGCTTCCCTCAATGCTGATGACTTTCTCTCAATATGCGAGGTAGCATCAAAATTATGCTTATAAGTATCTTAACCGTAGTTCTACTAATCACGACTGTTTCGATTGTCGTTCTTGTGCTACTTCAGCAAGGCAAGGGTGCTGATGCTGGAGCAGCTTTTGGTGGAGGTGGATCCTCACAGTCAGTTTTTGGCAGTCGTGGGTCTGCGACCTTCCTGAGCCGAACTACAGGTATTCTTGCGTTGCTATTTTTCGTAATAACCTTAGTTTTGGCATATTTATACACGAAAGAAGGTCAGTCTGATCTTAGCGTTATAACAAATAGCGATCAGCCTCTGGTAAATCCCGAAAAGGTTGATTTAACTGATGAGGATATACCTGCTATTTTAGAGGCGCCTTCCGACGAGGGCACAGTAGGTGAGTCTGACATACCTAGTGTTCCTCAAGGTGGAGAGCAAAAATAGCAGCCCTTATCTTAAGACAGCTGCTTAATGGTTATCGGCCACGTGGTGGAATTGGTAGACACGCCGTCTTGAGGGGGCGGTGGCGCGAGCCGTCCCGGTTCGAGTCCGGGCGTGGCCACCATTGATGTAAATCGCAAATGAGGTCAACACGCAGGTCGTTTTTCAAAGTTTGGCTTGGTTTGTGACTTTAGGTCCAACATTTTCAATTTAATTGATTGACCATAATAGCTAGCGAAATTAAAATGTCGTTAACTTTTCTCTCTATCTAAATAAGACGATTTTTTTCAAAAAATGTTGGGCAACTATCTGCCTATTTTGTTATTTTTAGTGACGGCTCTTGTGTTTGGAGTTGTTGCGATATTGGCAGGTCGTTTACTTGGGCCAAACAAACCCGATTCTGCAAAGTTGTCGCCTTATGAATGTGGTTTTGAAGCATTTGAAAACAGCAGAATGAAGTTCGATGTCCGTTATTATCTTGTTGCTATACTGTTTATAATATTTGATCTGGAAATAGCGTTCCTTTTTCCATGGGCAGTAGCGTTAGATGAAGTTGGTATGTATGGATTTTTAGCTATGGCTATTTTTCTTTTCATCCTGGTTGTAGGTTTTATTTATGAATGGATGAAAGGTGCATTGGAATGGGAGTGAAATATTCATGTCTATAGAAGGCGTGTTTGAGCAAGGATGGGCTACTGCTAGGATCGATGACCTGATCAATTGGGCGCGAACGGGATCAATGTGGCCTATGTCGTTTGGTCTGGCATGTTGTGCAGTTGAGATGATGCACGCGGGAGCATCACGCTACGATTTGGATCGTTTTGGAACTTTTTTTCGTCCTAGCCCCCGTCAATCAGATGTGATGATAGTTGCCGGGACATTAACCAATAAGATGGCGCCAGCACTACGTAAAGTTTATGACCAAATGCCTGAGCCGCGTTGGGTTATATCTATGGGATCTTGTGCAAATGGTGGAGGGTACTACCATTATTCCTATTCCGTGGTGCGAGGCTGTGATCGTATTGTCCCAGTTGATGTTTATGTGCCTGGGTGCCCGCCAACACCAGAAGCACTGCTTTACGGAGTATTGCAACTCCAAAAAAAGATTCGTCGCACGAACACAATAGCGCGTTAAATTCGGATCTAATGTTATGTGTGTTCATACTCTAAAACCCAATATCGAATTAATAGCCGAGAAATATCTTGCTGAGGTGAGTTACGATACCAATGAAATGACTTTAACTGTTTCAGTTGAGAATTTATATGAGCTGCTTTTGGAGTTGAGAGATAGTCCATCCACAAGGTTTGAGCAGTTAATTGATTTGTGCGGGGTGGATTATCTTTATTTTGGTAGAGAAGGAAGTAAGCCATGGAATGGCGCTAGGTATGCTGTTGTTTATCATTTACTTTCCGTGTCTTTCAATCAACGGGCACGTATATTGGTTTGGTTGAATGATGAAGGACTTAAGGTTCCATCTGTTTTGGATATTTGGAAGTCAGCAAACTGGTTTGAGCGAGAGGTCTTCGATCTTTTTGGAATAATCTTCGATGGGCATCCCGATTTGCGACGCATCCTGACTGATTATGGTTTTATCGGTCATCCTTTTCGAAAGGATTTCCCGCTGTCCGGCCACGTTGAGATGCGTTACGACGAAAATAAGAAGCGTGTAGTTTATGAGCCGGTCACTATTGAGCCCAGAGTAACTGTACCACGCATAATCCGCGAAGAGGGATACGGTGACAGAGATTCGTAATTACACAATGAATTTTGGACCTCAGCATCCAGCAGCGCACGGAGTTCTTCGCGTAGTGATGGAAATGAATGGTGAAGTCATCGAACGTTTAGATCCTCACATCGGGCTACTACATCGCGGCACTGAAAAACTTGCGGAAAGCAAGCCGTTCAATCACAGTATCGGTTATATGGACCGATTGGACTATGTATCCATGATGTGTAATGAGCATGCTTATGTTTTGGCGATCGAAAAGTTACTTGGGGTTCAACCACCCATCCGAGCTAAGTATATCCGTGTTTTATTTGATGAAATAACTCGAATTTTAAATCATCTGATGTGGATAGGAGCCCATGGCCTCGATATTGGCGCCATGGCACTATTCCTATATGCATTTCGGGAAAGAGAAGATCTGCTTGATTGTTATGAGGCTGTTTCAGGTGCGCGAATGCATGCGACCTACTATCGACCAGGGGGTGTTTATCGTGACCTACCACAGGAAATGCCGAAGTATGAGTCTAGCAGAAGGAAAGACAAAAAAAAGACTGCAGAAAAAAACCGCAACCGCGACGGATCTTTACTAGATTTCCTATGGGCATTCACAGAGTCTTTTCCCAATAAAATTGATGAGTATGAGACTCTATTGACAGATAATCGAATTTGGAAGCAACGGACAGTCGATATAGGTATCGTTAGCCCAGAGGATGCACTTCAGTATGGTTTTACAGGACCAATGTTACGAGGTTCTGGTATTGAGTGGGATTTGCGTAAGAAGGAGCCTTATGAGGTATACAATGAACTGGAATTCAATGTTCCCGTAGGGACCACCGGAGATTGTTATGATCGCTATTTGGTTCGTGTTGAAGAAATGCGACAATCAAACTCTATTGTGCAGCAGTGTATTCAGTGGCTCCGTAAAAATCATGGACCGGTCATGTTGGATAATCCTAAATTAGTACCACCTGCCCGAACCGAAATGAAAGAAGATATGGAGTCAATGATCCATCATTTCAAATTATTCACAGAAGGATACCGTGTACCAATTGGACAGACATACCAAGCGGTTGAGGCACCTAAAGGAGAGTTTGGAATTTACCTCATATCAGATGGTGCTAACAAACCTTATAGAGTGAAAATACGCGCCCCAGGTTTCGCTCATCTAGCGTCGCTCGATGATATGTGTAGAGGCCACATGCTAGCGGATATGGTGGCAATAATAGGTACTCAGGATATTGTGTTTGGGGAGATTGACAGGTGACTTCTAAGAAAATAACGCCTGAGTTCAATCTATCACAGAAACTGCAAGACAAAATTGATAAAGAAGCTGCAAAATATCCGACTAGAAGAGCAGCAGTAAAATCGGCGTTGCGTTATTGCCAAGAAGAATCCGGATGGATTACGCCCAATGTTGTAGTAGCTGTAGCCAATTTTTTAGATATGGAGCCCATTGAAGTTTATGAGGTAGCAACGTTCTACGATATGTTTTATACAGAACCGGTTGGGCGTCACCGTATTCGAGTTTGCACAAATGTTTCATGCATGCTGAGAGGGGCGCATAAAATTGTTGAGCATCTTCGACAACGACTAGGCATCAATTTTGGCGAGACATCGGATGACGGGAAGGTCACGCTATTTGAGGCGGAATGCCTTGGCGCATGTGGAGGTGCTCCAATGTTACTTTGCGGCGATGATTATTTTGAGAATTTGACCATAGAAAAGCTAGATTGCATTCTGGAGCAATTGGACTAAACGGTTATGGGTATTTGTTACGTTTGTCTTCCAAAGCCAGATTTGAAAGATCCATGGGAGTTTTCAGTTTATCAAAAACACTATGGCTATTCGGTTTGGCGGGACATACTCCGAAATAAACCAGACCCCAAGGGACTTATTGAGCAGATAAAGTCATCAGGCCTGAGAGGAAGAGGTGGTGCTGGCTTTCCTTCGGGTCTTAAGTTTAGTTTTATGCCAAAAGATACTCCTGGCCAGAAATACATAGTATGCAATTCAGATGAAAGTGAACCGGGAACCTTTAAAGATCGAGATATTTTGAGGTTAAATCCACACCAGTTGATCGAAGGCATGGCTATCGCTAGTTATGTTACAGGTTCTACCGTTGCTTACAACTATATTCGGGGTGAGTTCCATGAATCTTGGGTCCGATTTGAAAATGCGCTACAAGAAGCTCGAGATGCCGGATTAATTGGTAAAAATCTTCAACATTCTGGTATAGATGTTGAAATTTACAGTCAACGTGGTGCCGGTGCATATATTTGTGGCGAAGAAACAGGACTTCTTGAGTCGCTTGAAGGAAAAAAAGGGCTTCCGAGGTTTAAGCCACCTTTTCCAGCCCAAGTTGGCGCGTTTGGCCGTCCAACTACTGTTAACAATACAGAGACTCTTGCATCGCTCCCACCAATTCTCCGGAATGGCCCGGAGTGGTTTAATAATTTAGGCAAAGAGGGGAGTGGCGGAGTAAAAATTTTCTCCGTTTCAGGGCATGTCCAGAAGCCTGGCAATTATGAAGTCACATTAGGCACTCAGTTTCGCGAACTACTTGAGCTAGCGGGTGGTCTGCTTCCAGACAGGAAGCTAAAAGCTGTAATCCCAGGAGGATCATCGATGCCAGTGTTACCTGCTGACAAGATAATAGATTGTTCCATGGATTATTCTTCTCTTCAAGATGCGGGCTCGATGATTGGATCTGGAGGCGTTATTGTGATGGACGATAGTGCATGTATGGTATCAGTCTTAGAGCGCATCGCGTATTTTTATTACATTGAATCATGTGGCCAATGTACTCCGTGTCGTGAGGGTACAGGTTGGGTGTATAGGACAATCCAACGTATCCGAAAAGGAAAAGGTCGCGAAAGTGATCTTGAATTACTTGACAATATTGCAGCACGAATTGAAGGAAGAACAATTTGCGCGTTAGGTGATGCCGCTGCGTGGCCAGTTCAGAGTTTCTTAAAATACTTCCGACCTGAATTTGAATCAATAATTAAAAATCAAAAAGCTGCGTAATGCTTAATCGTATCTNGTGAGCAAAGTAGAAATAACAATAGATGGTAAGAAACTCGAGGCTGAAGAGGAGTCGATGATCATTGAGATCGCAGACGCAGCAGGTATTTACATACCCCGATTTTGTTATCATGAGAAATTGTCAATTGCAGCCAACTGTCGAATGTGCTTGGTGGAAGTCGACGGTGCCTCAAAACCATTGCCTGCATGCGCAACGCCAGTGACTTCAGAAATGGTTGTTAAAACATCCTCAAAAGTAGCTGTCGAAGCTCAAAAAGGGACNATGGANTTTCTTTTGATTAATCATCCGTTGGATTGCCCGGTATGTGATCAAGGGGGAGAGTGCCCATTGCAAGATCAAGCGCTTGGCTATGGTAGCGGAGGATCCCGTTTCGAAGAGAACAAAAGAGCTGTAAAAAATCTTGAAATTGGGCCATTAATTGAAACTGAAATGACACGTTGTATTCATTGCACTCGTTGTGTACGGTTTGGTCAGGAAATTGCTGGAGAAGGTGAGTTTGGCGCCACTGGACGCGGCGAGCATATGACAATTACAACCTTTATGGGAAAAAGTGTCGACAGTGAGGTTTCTGGAAATGTTATTGACCTGTGCCCTGTTGGAGCATTGACCTCCAAACCATACAGGTTTACCGCGAGAGCGTGGGAAATGAATAGTACTTTCTCTATCAGTCCACATGATGCTTTAGGGTCCAATCTAATCATACAAACTCTCGGGGACGAAGTGAAAAGAGTCCTGCCAAAGACTAATGAGTCTGTGAATGAATGTTGGCTTTCGGACCGAGATCGATTTAGTTACGAAGCTCTTAATACTTCTGATCGATTAATTAATCCTTTAATCAGAAAAGAGGGACACATGGAGGAGTGTAGTTGGGAAGATGCTTTGGAGGTTTCGGCGAACCGACTCCGAGATATCATAAAAAATAGTGGAAGCAATTCATTAGGCGGGCTTTGTTCTCCGACTGCTACTTTAGAAGAATTTTATTTGTTTCAAAAATTATTAAGGGGATTAGGCTCTAATAACGTAGACCATAGATTGAGGCAATTAGATTTTAGGGACGATGTGCTCGCCCCAATATACCCAATAAGCGGAGTCAATATCTCAGACATTCAAAAGTTGTCGGGTGTTTTAATTGTTGGATCTAATATCAGGAAGGAATTACCTTTACTAGCATTGAGACTACGTCATTCATCCAAAAATGATGGACGCATTGCGACTCTAAACCCCGTCTTGTTTGATAATAATTTTGACACAACAACTGAATGGGTTGTGGAGCCGAAAAAAATGGCTTCTGCGTTTGCTGCGATAGCTCGCATGCTAGCTAAATCCCTGTCTTTAGAAACTCCAGAAGAGCTAGAAAGTTACCCGAGTACTTCACAGGATTTAAAATATGCTGAAGATATTGCACAATCCATGACGGCTACTAATGGTCCAAAACTTCTAATAATCGGACAACTTGCAAGCCGGCTTCCAGTGGCTGCAGAAATTAGATCAATAGCACGATGGATAGGTCACTATTGCGATATTCATATAGCCATACTTCCGGATGCAAATAGTGCGGCAGGGTGGATCGCGGGATGCATTCCTCATCGGCAGGTTAATGGTGGGCCCATAACACAACCAGGATTGAATACCATTGACATGACTAGATCGTCTTTGAGCGCACTCCTATTATTTGGATTTGAACCGATGCTAGATTATGCATCGCCTACTTCTCTAGCGAAGACACTACATGAGGCTGATTTTGTCCTTAATTTCTCGATGTTTCGATCAGCTATCCCGAGTTCAGCGAATGTTGTTTTACCTTTAGCTCCTTTTACTGAAAATTCAGGTAGTTTTCTTAATCTAGAAGGTCGGCTTCAATTCTCAGAAGCAGCAATTGCTCCAAAGGGGTTAGCCCGACCGGGTTGGAAAATATTACGCGTTCTTGGAAATATGCTTGATTTGAAAGGTTTTGAATATGTTTCTGTGGATGAGGTCTCTAATGAGGTGACTATCCCAAAAAATGTGAAACTTCACCGAGCTCAGCCTTCAATACCGATTGTCGAAAAGAAAAAAATATCTAATGGCGCAGATGACCCAGTAGAANCTTTAGAGTGTATTTTTGATATTCCCATCTATTCAACAGATCCTATAGTTCGTAGAGCGCATTCGTTACAAAATACGCGTGACAATTTTAGAAGTGCTGCTTATCTTCATCCAAACAAAATGGTGCAACTTGGAATTAATTCCGGCACAGTAGTGACCGTTCATTCCAAAGAAGGTTCAATTCGTTTGCCGGTGGAACCCGATGAACGAATACTTCACACTTGCGTGTATATTCCAACGGCTCGCCCCGAGACTGCGATGTTGAGTGGATCAGAAAGAATATGGCTAGAAATCGGCAACTAATATGATTGACGACTTAATTGCTTTGTGGGTAGCTCTACCGATCATCATACAGATAGGATTTAAAATTGTATGCATCATAGTCCCTTTACTTGTGGCTGTTTTGTACTACACCTATGCTGAGCGAAAGGTACTTGCCTACATGCACGTTCGTATCGGTCCTAATAGAGTAGGGCCAAAAGGGTTGCTACAGCCAATTGCTGACGTTCTTAAATTACTCTTTAAGGAAATAGTCATTCCAAGTAACGCAGATAGGTATCTTTTCCTGATAGCGCCGATGTTAGCAGTAATACCAGCTTTTGCTGCCTGGGCAGTCATTCCGTTTACTAATACATTGGTGCTTGCAGATATTGATGCTGGGTTGTTATATGTGCTAGCTATGACTTCATTAGGTGTTTATGGAGTGATTATTGCTGGATGGGCTTCCAATTCAAAGTATGCATTTTTTGGAGCAATGCGTGCCGCTGCGCAAATTGTATCTTATGAAATAGCAATGGGTTTTGCGCTAGTGGGGGTTCTTATGGTTGCAGGTACATTGAATATTAGAGAAATTGTCTTAGCCCAATCTGGTGGTATTCATCAGTGGTATTTCATTCCATTGCTTCCCCTACTTATTGTCTATTTAGTATCAGGTGTGGCCGAAACTAACCGATCGCCGTTTGATGTAACGGAAGGGGAATCGGAAATTGTGGCCGGCCCCCACGTTGAATATGGAGGAATGGGATTCGCATTATTCTTTTTGGCCGAATATGCAAATATGATTTTGATTTCTGCACTTACCGTCCTTCTTTTTTTAGGAGGTTGGCATCCAATTCTTCCCATCGCGCCATTTACATGGATACCGAGTGTTATATGGTTTGGAGGGAAACTCGCAGTAATAGCCTTTCTGTTTCTTTGGTTTCGCGCAACTTTTCCACGTTACCGATATGACCAAATCATGCGCCTTGGATGGAAAGTGTTTATTCCGGTGACACTTATTTGGATTGTGTTGATTGGCGCTGTAAGATTTTTTACACCATTTGGATTTGTTTTTCGATAAGAATTTATATGAATCGACTTAGAGATATTTTTCGCAGTTGGTTTCTGGTTGAATTACTCAGGGGCTTAGCTACCACGAGTCGATATCTTTTTAAGCGTAAGATCACCATTCAGTATCCAGAAGAAAAAACACCAAAATCCCCAAGATTCCGAGGTTTGCATGCACTTAGACGTTATAGCAACGGCGAGGAACGTTGTATTGCATGTAAGTTATGCGAAGCAGTTTGTCCAGCATTGGCAATAACTATTGAATCAGAAGAAAGAGAAGATAAGACGAGACGAACGACTCGCTATGATATTGATCTTTTTAAATGCGTGTATTGTGGGTTTTGTGAGGAGGCGTGTCCGGTTGACTCAATTGTCTTGACTGATATACATGAATTTCATTTTGAGCAACGCCAAGGGCATATTATTTCAAAAGAAGAGCTATTAGAAATTGGCGATCGTTATGAAAGCAAAATTGCGTCAGACCGTAAACTCGATGCACCATATAGATAGGAATAGAAGAGGAAAAAACTAGATTATGTCTTTTCTGCAAATCTCATTTTATTTCTTTTCCCTCATAATGGTGGTTGCTGCAATACGAGTCGTGACTGTGCGTAATCCAGTTAAAGCCGCGCTATACCTAGTTTTAACCTTCTTTAGCGGTGCTTGTATTTGGATAACATTAGAAGCCGAATTTTTGGCAATTGTTTTGGTATTGGTTTACGTTGGGGCAGTGATGGTGCTGTTTCTGTTCGTAGTAATGATGTTAGATATTGATCTTGAGCAAATGCGGGAAGGATTTAATCGATTTCTACCACTAAGTCTAATTGTTGGAATTATTATGATAGTAGAGTTGGGCGTTGTAATGTTGTCTGATAAGTTTAGCCTAGAAACTACGCCCCGTCCTAGTGGTCACACTCCCGAATACTCCAACACTAGGGAGCTCGGGCAGGTACTTTATACTGATTACGTTTATGCTTTTGAGCTTGCCGCGATCTTGCTATTAGTTGCAATTGTCGCAGCAATAGCCTTGACACTGCGGAGACGGCCTAAAACTCTGCATCAATCTCCGTCTAAACAGATTAAGGTTAAAAAAGAGGAAAGGCTACGCGTTGTAAGCATTAAATCGGAAAAATATAGAGAGACGAGCCAAAGGGACAAATAATGATACCATTGTCACATTATTTATTTCTTGGCGCTATCCTTTTTTCTATTGGGATTGTAGGTATTGTTTTAAATAGACGTAACTTGGTAGTAATGTTGATGGCGATAGAGTTAATTTTATTGGCTATCAATTTGAATTTTGTATCCTTCTCGTTCTACTTGGAAGACCTCTCTGGGCAAGTATTTGTTCTTTTCATCTTGACGGTAGCGGCAGCGGAATCTGCGATTGGTCTAGCAATTTTGATCGTAGTGTTTCGAAATAGGCGCACGATCGATGTCCAAGAACTAGACCGCTTACAAGGGTAGGAGCGAAACATTGATGGAGTCTATATATATTGCGATACCAATGTTATGTTTACTAGCTTCTTTGTGTGTTGGAATATTTAGCCAAATCATTGGACGTTCGGGGGCTCGTAATATCACAATTCTTGCTGTAGCAATATCGTGTGCACTATCAGTGGTGGTCGCAATAGATGTAACAAACGGCTCCACGTTTGATGGTCCAATATATACATGGGCAGTCAGTGACGGGATAAGTTTTCAGATTGGATTTCTCATCGACGAATTAAGTGCACTAATGATGGTAGTAGTCACATTTGTGTCCTTGATAGTACACATTTACACGATTGGTTACATGCGTGAAGACCCTGGCTACAGTCGTTTCTTTAGCTACATATCTCTTTTTACATTTGCCATGCTTGTCTTGGTAATGTCAAATAATTTTTTGCAGTTGTTTTTCGGATGGGAGGCAGTCGGGTTGGTATCTTATCTCTTGATTGGTTTTTGGTACGATCGTGGAACAGCCACTTTTGCAAGCTTGAAGGCATTCTTGGTCAACCGGGTCGGAGACATGGGGTTCCTACTAGGAATTGCAGCTATAGTGTGGGTTTTTGGCTCTCTTGATTACACCACAGTTTTTTCTAGCGCTTCCTACTATAGTGAGGCTCACACAGTAGGGGTATTCGGCAATAAATGGAGTTGGATGACCATNATTTGTTTACTACTATTTGTGGGAGCTATGGGCAAATCTGCTCAGGTACCTCTGCACATTTGGCTACCAGACTCTATGGAAGGGCCAACCCCTATTTCAGCCTTAATACATGCCGCAACCATGGTAACTGCTGGAATTTTTATGGTGGCAAGAATGTCTCCATTGTTTGAACACTCAGAAACAGCTTTGACGGTAGTAATGGTGATTGGGGCTTTCACAGCCGTATCAATGGCGCTTATCGCATTAGTGCAAAACGATATAAAAAGAGTCGTAGCGTACTCAACCTTATCCCAGCTTGGTTACATGACAGTAGCTCTGGGTGTTTCAGCCTATTCCGTCGCAATATTTCATTTAACAACCCATGCGTTTTTTAAAGCATTGCTTTTTCTGTGTGCCGGATCTGTTATTGTCGCGTTGCATCACGAACAGGATATGCGTCGAATGGGTGCTCTATGGAAACGAATGCCAATTACTTATGTAACTACATTGATTGGGTCACTTGCATTAGTTGGAATCCCGCCTTTTGCTGGCTTTTTTTCTAAAGATGCCATCATAGAATCTGTACGGGCTTCGCAAAGGGCAGGAGCAAACTTTGCATATCTGTGTGTACTTATAGGGGTATTTTTGACTGCCCTATACTCGTTTCGGCTAATTTTTAAAGTATTTCATGGCCGAAATCTGGATAGCAATAGTCATAAAAGTGATGTACGCGAACCTTCTCGAACTATTACGATACCGCTGATAATTTTATCTATACCTTCAACTTTGGCCGGTATAATGTTAATAGACTATATAGCAGAGGATGTTCTTTTTGGTCGCTCGATCGCAACCAGTAATGCCCATGGGCCTGAGGTTCACGATCGATTTTATATGTTGTCACATTTCTTGTACTCCATGCCTTTTTGGTTAGCTTTAACGGGCATTTTCATAGCGTGGGTTTTTTATATCAAAAGACCAGATTGGCTAGCGTCTTTTTCTGGAAAATTATCGATTATTCATCGAGTTTTACTACATAAATACGGCTTTGACTACATCTATGAGCGTTTTGCTGTTTGGGTTGGCATAACTGTCGGCAAAAGTTTTTTCAGATATGCCGATCGTTTAATTATTGATGACGGCATGGTCAATGGGGCTGCTAGGTTAATTACAAGGTTGGCAGGGAAATGTCGATCACTACAAACAGGGTATGTTTATCACTACGCTTTTTCCATGATTATCGGGCTCGTAGCCCTAATGGCGTGGTTGTTTGTGTATTAATCAATAAAAAAGAAAAAAAGTGTTTGAGAATCAGCTATTAAGTTTCCTAATTTGGTTTCCTGTGCTAAGTGGGAGCCTAGTCCTTACTCTAGGGAGCAAACTTAGTGAACCAATTATTAAATTAACAGCACTTTTTTTATCTATTGTGTCTTTTTTGGCTTCTATCTTTTTATATATAAATTTTGACAAAGCGGTTGTAGGGATGCAATTTGTAGAAAGAAGCCCTTGGATCGAAGCGTTCAGTATTGAGTATTACTTAGGCATTGATGGAATATCGATTTTATTTATTTTGCTAACTACCTTTCTCACAGGAATTGTGATTATTGCAGGATGGCAATCGATAAAGGAACGTATAGCGCAATATATGGCGGCATTTCTAATAATGGAAGGCTTGATGATTGGCGTATTTTGCGCACTTGATGCAATACTCTTTTATTTATTTTGGGAGGCTATGCTTATACCAATGTATTTGATTATTGGTATATGGGGTGGGCCAAATCGGGTGTATGCAGCGGTAAAGTTTTTTCTATACACTTTGATCGGATCTCTTTTGATGTTAGTAGCTTTCATATACTTGCATTTCGCTGCAGGCAATACCTTTGATCTGCTCAAGTTTCATGTTGTAGGCCTTGAAAAAACAACGCAGATTATTCTATTTTTTGCATTTCTTTCTGCTTTCGCAGTCAAGATACCTATGGTACCAGTACATACCTGGTTACCAGATGCTCATGTGGAAGCGCCTACCGGGGGATCGGTAATTTTAGCAGCTATCATGTTAAAAATGGGCGCATATGGATTCCTTAGAATAGCTTTACCAACACTTCCTGACGCATCCCAAGAGTTAGCTAGTTTGATGATTGTTTTATCCTTGATTGCCGTGATTTATATAGCATTTATTGCTTTAATCCAACAAGATATGAAAAAGCTGATCGCCTACTCATCTATCTCGCATATGGGATTTGTCACTCTTGGTATTTTTATCTTTAGCGAGCAAGCAATGGAAGGCGCCATCGTCCAAATGATATCGCATGGGTTTGTATCGGGCGCACTGTTTCTCTGTGTTGGCGTTCTTTACGACAGGCTGCATTCTAGAGAGATTTCGGATTACGGAGGTATTGCTACTGCTATGCCAAGATTTTCAATCTTTTTTGTACTTTTTGCATTGGCAAATGCCGGATTACCTGGAACTTCAGGTTTCGTCGGTGAGTTCCTTGTAATTCTTGCTACATTTAAGGTAAATGCTTGGTATGCGGTCGCTGCTGCAACAACACTAGTATTAGGGGCCGCATACACCTTGTGGATGGTTAAACGTGTCGTTTTTGGAGCAATTACGCGAAATGAAGTTGCGGCGCTTGGAGATATCAGGACAAGAGAAACACTGTTTTTGATGTGTTTAGCAATTTTTGTAATTTTGATTGGTGTATGGCCGGCGCCAATGCTCGACGTTATGCATGCTTCCGTCAACCAACTTATTGAACAAGCAAGTTCCTCTAAATTATGAGCCAAGGTGTAGATATAAACATGTTGATCATTCTTCCAGAATTATTTCTAGGAGTAATGGCTTGTGTTGTCTTAATAGTAGGTAGCATCACTAAACTAAAACAAACAAATTTAAGTTTTACCTTAACGTTGTCCGCGCTATCTATGAGTGCGATCTCAATTATTCTCTTCAGCAGTAACGAGTCCGCTAGCGCTTTTCATGGGCTAGTCGTAAAAGATGGCCTTTCAGATATCGCAAAATTTATGATATGTGTACTTGTTATTCTGATTTTAGCTTATGGGTATCGATATTTTAAAGAAACTGATCTTTATGGGAGCGAACTATTTACACTTATATTGCTCGGAACGTTAGGAATGATGGTTATGGTGTCGTCAACTCACTTGATAAGCCTTTATCTTGGTCTAGAGTTAATGGCGTTATCTCTGTACGCTTTAATAGCGTTACGTAGTAAATCTATAGAATCAACTGAGTCAGCAATGAAATATTTTGTATTGGGTGCGCTAGCATCAGGCATTTTATTGTATGGAATTTCTTTTATCTATGGAACTGTTGGTAGTCTGGACTTAGAGAGCATAACCCGATTGATGACTGAGGAATCTAATAGAGATCTCGCACAAATTTTCGCATTGATTATGATTCTCGTTGGATTATTATTTAAATTTGGAGTATTTCCGTTTCATATGTGGGTGCCAGATGTTTACCAGGGGTCGGCAACTCCTATTACAGCGCTTGTGGCTAGCGTGACTAAAATAGCAGCCCTTGTTATTTTTTTACGTTTAATAGCTATTAGTTTTGAATCATTTCTGGATGTTTGGCAGGGAATGTTAATTGTTGTCGCATTACTGTCCATCGCATTTGGCAACTTAGTTGCAATTGCGCAGAGAAATATAAAAAGGATGTTAGCGTACTCAACAATTTCACATATGGGATTTGTATTGTTAGGTATCTTAACGGGCGATGAGAATGGCCAATCTGCAGCACTACTTTATGTATTGATTTATGCTAGCATTAGTATAGGAGTCTTTGGCTGTATTCTTTTTTTAGCATCCAAAGGATTTGAGGCAGATAACTTAGATGATTACCGAGGTCTAAGTGAGAGGGATCCATGGTTAGCATTCTTGCTTTTACTATTTATGTTCTCGCTTGCTGGTGTTCCTCCTACTATTGGATTTTACGCAAAATTATCAATATTGCAGGCACTAATTGGTTCTGGATTGGTGTGGATTGCAATACCATCTGTAATTTTTACGGTTGTTGGAGCATTTTATTATCTTCGCGTCGTAAAACTGATCTATTTCGATAGATCTGATGCGCTAGGGCATAACAAATCTTACGCTCGGATATTTGATGTTCGGACAATTCTAATTCTTAATGGATTTTTAACCATTGGAATAATGCCTTGGGCTGGCTCTATTTTGATAATCTGTCAAAATGCGATAAGGTCTATCAACTAACAAAAGTTTTAATAATTTACGCCACCTATTAGAATTATTTATACTGTTCTTCCCTTAAAATTGATAGCCCAAAAGACCCTCTGAGTGATGGTGTCGTGGTAAAATATTGGTCTTAGAGATTTATCATTAATTTTGTCATCAAGGTGTTTTTCTGGAACGTTAACAGACCACCAACTTGGTGGCATATCTTTTTTTACGGTCACGTATGAATGATATAGCGAAAGAAACTATTTCAGCCAATTTAGAGGAGGAGATGCGTCGATCCTACCTTGATTACGCCATGAGTGTAATTATTGGTCGAGCGTTACCTGATGCCAGGGATGGGCTAAAACCAGTTCATCGTCGGATACTTTTCGCTATGGCGCAACTTGGAAATGACTGGAATAAGCCTCATAAAAAATCTGCACGGATCGTAGGAGAAGTAATCGGTAAATATCATCCGCATGGAGAAAGTTCTATCTATGATGCCTTAGTAAGGATGGCTCAGAATTTTTCTTTGCGTTATCCACTTGTTGATGGTCAGGGTAATTTTGGATCTGTCGATGGTGATGCTCCTGCAGCTATGCGGTATACCGAAGTGCGTCTTGCTCGAATTGCTCATGAGCTAATTGAAGATATTGACAAAGAAACCGTAAATTTTGGCCCTAATTATGATGAAACTGAGATACAGCCATTAGTTCTCCCAACACGCATACCTAATTTGCTTGTGAACGGATCCGCAGGCATCGCGGTAGGTATGGCAACTAATATCCCACCTCATAATTTAAATGAAATTATTAATGGTTGTTTGGCTTTGATTGAAGATGCTGACTTAACAATAGAAGAATTGGTAAAGATCATTCCCGGGCCAGATTTTCCAACTAGCGGTATTATTTTTGGAGCAAGAGGCATCACCGAAGCCTACTCAACTGGAAGAGGAAGGATACATGTTCGAGCACGTGTTTCAATAGAGCAACAGGAAGGTAAAGATAAAGCAAGTCTAATAGTAACAGAGCTCCCTTACCAGGTGAACAAAGCACGGTTACTCGAAAAAATTGCCGAACTAGTTCGCGCTAAACGATTAGATGGAATAACTGGTTTACGAGATGAATCGGATAAAAAAGGAATGCGTATGGTCATCCAATTACGCAAAGGTGAAATCCCAGAAATAGTTCTTAATAATCTATATAAACACACACAGTTGCAGATTGTATTTGGGATGAATCTTGTAGCATTATCTAATAATCAACCGCGATTATTCAGCCTTAAGGAGCTGTTATCAGAATTTGTAAGGCATCGTCGTGAGGTGATCACCAGGCGAACCATTTACCAACTGAATAAAGCAAGAAACAGAGCCCATATATTAGAGGGGTTAGCGGTGGCTCTTTCTAACATTGATGTCATAATCGAACGCATTAAAACAGCTGATAGTCCTGCTACGGCGCGCACACGACTAAAATCTGAAGTATGGCATTCCGTGACTGTCAGTGCTATGCTCACTGAGCTCGGTTCTGATCTGTCCAGTCCAGAAAATGCAGAACCAGGCACAGGATTATCAGCTAAAGGGTACCGTCTTTCTACAATTCAAGCCCAGGCAATTTTAGATCTTCGATTACATCGATTAACCGGCCTAGAGCAAGATAAAATACGTGAGGAGTACGGTGAGATCCTAGAACAGATTAGTGAATTACTAAATATTCTGGAAAATCATCAACGGTTGATGAGCATTGTACGGGATGAGTTGATTGAAATTCAAAAAAAATATGGTGATTTGCGTAAGACAGAGATTAGCGAAGGTATTTATGATTTACAAGATGAAGATTTAATTACGCCCACAGACATGGTAGTCACATTATCCTACGGAGGATATGCAAAAGCTCAACCCGTCGCTGACTATCAATCTCAACACCGCGGTGGAAAAGGTAGAATTGCTACTCGAAATAAGGATGAAGATTTTGTACGTACAATGTTTGTGGCAAATACACATGACACGATTCTTTGTTTCTCTAATGCTGGAAAAGTGTACTGGATAAAGGTTTATCAATTGCCACAAGCTGGTCGCCATGCGAGAGGCAAACCACTAATTAATTTGTTACAGCTAGATGAAAACGAAAGAATAACAGCATTCTTGCGACTAGGCGAATATACCGATGGGCATTTTATTTTTATGGCTACCCAGAACGGCACTGTAAAAAAATGTCCGGTATCTAGCTTTTCTCGGCCTCGTTCAGTTGGTTTACGAGCTATAGAATTGGCAGAAGGGGACGAATTAGTAGCAGCAAATTTAACAACGGGGTCTAGCGAAGTCATGTTGTTTGGATCCAGTGGAAAAGCAATTCGTTTCAATGAAACTGATGTGAGAAGTATGGGGCGCACGGCACGTGGCGTGAGGGGCATGACTGTAAAGACAGGAGAGACGGTAATTTCATTATTGACAGTTAATAATAGCCTATCGAATGACGTTTATGTACTGGTAGCAACGTCTAATGGCTATGGGAAAAGAACAAGTTTGATTGAATTTCCTATTAGAAAACGTGGTGGCCAAGGAGTTATTGCAATCAGAGGCAGCGTCCGAAACGGATCAGCTATTGGAGCGGAACTAGTAAGTCGGGAAGGAGAAATAGTTTTAATTTCGAACGTTGGTCGCTTGGTCCGAACGCTAGTTTCTGAAATCTCAACTCAATCTAGGAATACCCAGGGTGTCAAGTTGGTAGGCCTTGATGGTGACGAGAGTTTAGTTAGTTTACGTTGTGTTAGTGAGACTGATTCCGAGCTGAAATTAACATCGTGACAACATATTCTTAGGGAACCATAGTTTTGGGTAAAGAAGAAATCGAAAAGTTACGCAATCGTATTGATAAGCTAGATAACGAGGTATTGCTTCTTATCAATAAACGGGTTGGCTTAGCAAAAACAATTGGTATGGCTAAAAAGCAGTCGGATAACAAAACAATATATCGGCCCGATCGGGAAGCTCAAATAATCAAAAGTCTTATAGGAATTAATGAGGGCCCATTATCTGCTACTCAAGTTCAGAATATCTTTCGTGAGATAATTTCGATATCGCGAGCGGCGGAAGCTCCTCTGCAGATTAGCTTCTTAGGACCCGAAGGAACATATTCAGAATTAGCGGTGCGCAAACATTTTGGCACGGAGGTCAATCAAATCTTCTGCACTACCATCGAAGAGGTGTTTAGTGCTGTTGAAAAAGATCAAGCAAAGATTGGAGTAGTTCCTGTCGAAAATTCAACAGAGGGTGGAGTGAGCAACACTTTAAATTGTTTAATTACAACTACCCTATCGATTGTAGGGGAGGTTGTTCTTCGTATTGATCATGCTTTACTGGGACGATCGTCAAGTATAAATGATGTCGACACAGTCTTTGCACATCAGCAAGCTCTTGCACAGTGCAGCCACTGGTTGAATCATCATGCTCCACAAGCTCACCGGATCGCAGTGTCTAGTAATGCAGAAGCTGCCCGCCGAGTAGGCACTACGAATAATAGCGCTGCGATAGCAAGTGAAGCGGCAGCAGAAATTTACGGGCTTCCAATAATCGCGCAAAATATCCAGGATGAGAATCAGAATAGCACCCGATTTTTAATCATATCGAAAGAGCAGGTTGAAAGTAGCAGTTCAGATAAAATCAGCTTGTTGCTTTCGAGCCATAACCAGGCTGGTTCTTTGCACCGACTCCTTGCTCCACTTTCAGATAATGGAATAAGCATGACTCGTATCGAATCTAGACCTTCCAGAGTAGGCCTCTGGGAGTATATTTTCTTCATTGATATCGATGGTAAATTAAGTGACGTAAATGTTGGCATTGCGCTAGATACTATTGAGAAAGAAGCTGCTTTATTTAAAATACTAGGATGCTATCCCCGGGCAATATAGTAGAAATTGAACAATGTCTTTTGACCCACTGTCTCTAGCAATTCCAGGAGTTCGTTCGTTAAGACCTTACCAACCGGGTAAGGATATGGGTCAAATTCAACGAGAGTTAGGCCTATCGGATGTAATTAAATTAGCGTCTAATGAAAATCCGCGAGCAGCAAAACTGGATGTTTGGAACTCTATTCAGGATATTATCCCAACAATATCACGCTACCCTGACGGTGGAGGTCAACAGTTAAAAATAAAAATAGCAAAAAAATTAAATGTGCGCCCGTCACAGATCACGCTGGGTAATGGTTCAAATGATGTATTAGAAATGGTGGGCAAATGTTTTGTTCAAAGCCAGAATAAAATCATAATATCTCAGCATGCATTTCTGGTGTACGGATTGATTGCCACATCTTTGGGCGCTAAATTAAGTGTCGTCCCGGCAATCAATTGGAGCCATGATTTAAAGGGAATGCAAGATTCTATTGATCAAGACACTCGAGTGATTTTTATAGCAAACCCAAATAATCCAACAGGCACCTGGGTACCGAAAAATGATTTGGAAAAGTTTCTTGCCTCGATTCCAGATCATGTATTGATTGTTTTGGATGAAGCATATTTTGAGTATGTGCGAGAAGAAAGGTACCCTAATGGAATCGAACTACTAGAAAATTATCCTAATCTCATCATTACCCGTACTTTTTCAAAAATATATGGTTTAGCAGGATTACGGGTCGGATACAGTATTTCCTCCCCTGAAATTGCTGAAATTCTTAACCGAATTAGACAGCCTTTTAACGTTAATTCATTCGGTTACGCAGCAGCTATGGCGGTCCTAGAGAATGAAATGTTCGTGCAGGAAAGTTGTGACCTAAATCAACGTGAGATGGCGAAAATAACCCAAGAATTGAAGATACTCAATCTATCCTGGATTCCTTCAGTAGCTAATTTCATAGCTATAGATTTGCAGCGACCTGCTGACCCAATCGTTCAACATATGCTCAAAAATGGAGTGATAGTAAGGCCTATAGCAAATTATGGTATGCCCAATTTTATCCGAGTAACAGTTGGATTGGAAACAGAGAATAGACGAGCTCTTACAGCGCTTAAGGCTGCTATAAAAGATATACCTTGCTAATATGATGATTAGAACATGTCTATAAAAACAAAAATTAAACGACTCGCCATAATTGGAGTTGGTTTGATCGGAGGGTCGTTCGGAGTTTCTCTTCGATATAGAGGAGCTGTCGAAGAAATAGTTGGTTATGGAAGAAATATAAAGAATCTAGGTTTAGCTAAAGAACTTGGTTTAATTGATAGATGGACTACCAATATCGATGAGGCAGTTTCGCATGCTGATATAGTTCTTATTGCTACTCCTGTAGGAGCCATGCCTGCCGTGTTTGATTTAATGAAGGATGCCATTGCTCCGGAATGCATAATTACAGATGTGGGTAGCGTTAAACAAGTAATTACAGAGGCATTCAAAAATTCTTTCCTCGATCAAAATGTGCACTTTATTCCGGGTCATCCTATCGCGGGGCGCGAAGTGAGTGGGCCGGCCGCGGCAGATGGCGATTTATTTGTTGGAAAAACAGTGATATTAACTCCTGAACAGAATACTGATGTCGATGCGATAAGCAGAGTTCAAGAGTTGTGGCAGTTAGTAGGTTCTAAAGTTATATGTATGTCGCCTGAACGCCATGATCGGCTTTTGGCCCTTACAAGCCATCTTCCTCATGTGATGGCATACACTCTTGTAAATCTTTTAAAAGATGAGGAGGATCAGCAGCAAGACACTTTAAATTTCGCAGCAGGTGGTTTCTATGATCTATCCCGTATAGCATCGAGTGATCCTATAATGTGGAGAGATATTTGCCTCACTAACAATAATGAAATTGTTTCTCGATTAGAAAGTTACCAGAATTCATTGTCTCATATGATCGATATTTTAGAAGCAAAAGACGGTGCAGCATTAGAAAAATTGTTTAACCGTGCTCGTGAAACGCGGGAACGTATTAAACAACTTAATAAGCATTAAAATATCTAAATCAGTCCAATACTCGTGACAACATTAACTGTAGGTAGAACAAACGCGCTTCATGGAGCTATGGAGATTCCAGGTGATAAGTCAATTAGTCACCGCGCGATAATGCTAGCATCCCTCGCTCAAGGTAAATCCCATATTTATGGCGCACTAGAGAGTGAAGATGTAGTTGCTACCATGCTTTCAATGAAAGCGATGGGGGTGAGCATAACCCGTAAAACGTCAAATTGTTTTGAAATTTACGGAGTTGGGATTAATGGGTTACAAGTTCCAAAGTCTCATTTAGATATGGGAAATTCCGGAACAGCTATGCGATTACTATGTGGTATTTTAATCGGGCAAAAATTTGGATGCGAGTTGACAGGAGATCAATCTCTTCAAAATCGCCCTATGGACCGGGTTACAAAGCCACTTGCTAAAATGGGAGGAAATATAGAGACGTCGCGAGATGGATTCGCTCCTATTATTATCAAGCCTTCATCCCAAATCATTGGAATCGAATATGATTTACCCGTTGCCAGTGCCCAAGTAAAATCTGCAATATTATTAGCAGGAATGTATGGACGCACAAAAACTGTTTTATATGAAAAAATTCAAACCCGCGATCATACTGAACGAATGCTTAAAGTTTTTAATTATCCCGTGGAGATTGATCATGGCTCTATACAAATCTCACCAAATGGGATCTTAAAACCTACACAACTGACGGTTCCAGGAGATTTTTCATCTGCGGCGTTTTTCATAGTTGGGGCAAGCATTATCAATGGTTCCGTATTAAATATTTTGAATGTAGGGGTGAACCCAACCCGTACAGGTTTATTGCAGATTCTAGAAATGATGGGAGCGAAAATAGAAATAGACAACCTTAGGAGCGTTAGTGGTGAACCGACTGCAGATTTAACCATTCGAGCAAGCAAACTTCATGGGATAGATATTCCTCCCGCATTAGTATCGACAACTATTGATGAATTTCCAATTTTAGCGATAGCGGCTGCTGCTGCATCGGGAAAAACATCTATAACCGGAGCAAATGAGCTAAGACTCAAGGAAAGTGACCGAATTGCCACAGTAGTAAACGGACTGCGGGAAATTGGAATAGCAGTAACTGAATTACCTGACGGAATGATTATTCAAGGCGGTGAATTTATCGGAGGTACCGTAGACAGCCAGGGAGATCATAGAGTAGCTATGGCTTTTGCTATTGCAGGAACAGCTAGCATCCAACCAGTCAAGGTTCTTGATTGTAAGAATATATCAACATCATTTCCGAACTTCATCTACTCTTGCAAAGAGTTAGGTATCGAGCTTAAGTGAAAAAAATCTATTAATGACAAATTTGAGTATTCCAGTGCTTACAATTGATGGGCCTAGCGGAACTGGGAAAGGAACGTTAGCTAGTAGTATTGCTCATCAACGGAACTGGAATTTATTAGATAGCGGTGCTTCATATAGGGCTTTCGCATTTTGTGCTGAGCAATCTGGCATTAGTCCAGATAATTTAGATGGAATACAGAATGTAGGAGAAAAAAATACGTTTACTTTTAGAGTTCAAGGTTCTGGTATTATAAATATATATGTTAACAATATGGACGTGTCTCAAATAGTTCGAAGCGAAAAAAATGGAGTTCTTGCCTCTAAATACGCAGCTATCCCTGCAGTAAGAAAATTATTGCTTGCTCAACAAAGAGAGTGTAGACAGTTGCCAGGACTTGTAGCTGATGGAAGAGATATGGGCACAACTGTCTTCCCAGAGGCAATACTTAAGATTTTTCTAACAGCAGCTCCCGAAATTCGCGCAGAAAGGCGGTATAAGCAATTGAAGTCAAAGGGCTTTAATGTTAATCTTCCCGAACTTTTAACTCTTATCGAAGAGCGAGATAGAAAAGATCAGAATCGTAGCGTTGCACCATTAGTGCCAGCCTCCGATTCTATTAGTATCGATACATCAAATCTAAGTATCAACGAAATTTATAGACAGGTTGATGGCTTATTGACTACTCGACTAGGCTGCTAAAGCGTATAGAATAAACAAACATTTTTTGGAACCCAAATAATATGTCTGACAATTTTGCTGAGTTACTTGAAGAAAGCTTGAAACAAGCAGTCATGAGGCCAGGCGCTGTAATTCAGGCTGAAGTAGTTTCTGTCAATACTGATTTTGTAACGGTAGATGCTGGATTGAAGTCTGAGGCAGAAATTCCAGTATCTCAATTTAAAGACGCTAAGGGAGACGTAGGAGTTAATGTTGGTGATCGTGTAGATGTGTCAATTGAGGCTGTAGAAGACGGTTATGGTAATACAAGACTATCGCGTGAAAAGGCGCGACGAGAGAAATCTTGGGAAATCTTAGAGAAAGCGTTCGAACACCAGACGATAGTAAAAGGACAGTTAACTGGGAAAGTGAAAGGAGGATTCACTGTTTCTATCGATGAAGTGAGAGCTTTTTTGCCAGGTTCTTTGGTAGATGTAAGACCAGTTACCGATTCTGCATATTTGGAACATAAAGAGTTGGAGTTTAAAGTAATTAAACTCGATCGTCCCCGGAATAATGTTGTAGTTTCCCGTCGAGCAATAGTTGAGAAAGAGTTGCAAGCCGAAAGAAGCCAACTCTTAGAAACGCTAGATGAAGGACAAGTGGTGAAGGGCGTTATAAAAAACCTGACAGATTACGGAGCATTTGTAAATCTTGGAGGTTTGGATGGATTATTGCACATCACTGATATTGCATGGAAGCGTGTAAAACATCCATCAGAAGTCTTGGAAGTTGGACAGGAAATTGATGTACGGGTATTAAAATTTGACCGAGAGCGTAACCGAGTGTCTCTAGGCATCAAACAATTGGGCGAAGATCCATGGGCAGATATATCCAGAAGATATGCAAAAAATACCCGTCTTTTTGGGAAAGTCACTAATCTGACAGATTATGGTGCATTCGTTGAATTAGAGGAGGGTGTTGAAGGTTTGGTTCATGTATCTGAAATGGATTGGACGAATAAAAATGTGCATCCAAGCAAAATATGCGATCTTGGCGATGAGATTGAAGTGATGGTGCTCGACGTTGATACGGAGCGGCGAAGGATTTCATTAGGGATGAAGCAATGCGTTCCCAATCCATGGGAGGAATTTGCTTCAGGTCATTCAAAAGGCGAAAGAATAACCGGTAGTATTAAATCTATTACTGATTTTGGCGTTTTTATAGGTTTGGATGGAAATATTGATGGCTTAATACATTTAAGTGATTTATCGTGGGAAGAACCAGGTGAGGAGGTAGCTCGTCAATATAAGAAAGGGGATGAACTCACAGCTGTCGTTCTTTCGGTTGATCCGGATAGAGAGCGCATCTCTTTGGGTGTGAAGCAGGCACTGCAGGACCCATTTACGGCATATGTTTCTCAAAATTCAAAAGGTTCGATTGTCAAAGGTGAGGTTAAGTTAATTGAAGCGAAATCAGGTATTACCATACAGCTATCAGATGGAGTCGATGGTTTTATTCGTGTAGCTGATCTATCACGAGAAATATCGGGGGAAATTGAAAATTCCTTGCCATTGGGCTCCGAAATTGAAGCAAAGATTACGAGTATAGAAAGAAAAAATAGAAAAATCCTTCTATCAGTGAAAGCGCTTGAAATAGAAATTGAAGGTCAAGCAATTCAAGATTATGGATCCACTACCACCTTAAGTACGAGCATGTTAGGGGACAAGCTTCGAGAGAAACTTTCGATGCAAGAGGAGCATACTGACTCGGACGAAGACGAGTAACCTAAACAGTGACTACCCTTACCAAATCAGATTTAATAGAACTTTTGGCGGCAGACCAATTGCATTTAGCTTCAAAAGATGTTGAATTTTGTGTAAATAGGATACTAAGCCACATGTGCAATTCGTTGGCTAATGGGGAACGGGTAGAAATCAGAGGGTTCGGAAGCATTAGCCTTCGATATCGAAGCGCTCGTCGCGGCCGTAATCCAAAGAGTGGCGAAAATGTTAGTGTACCAGGAAAGTATACCCCTCACTTTAAGCCTGGAAGGTTATTGCGGGAGAGAGTAAATCGAGGGCGCGCATCAATCTCTAACGAGTGAAGCGAGATTAAATAATGCTGACCTCTCTCATGGTCGTTAGAAACAGCAACGTACGGGAGCTTAGCAAATGAAAAAATTTCTGTATCTAATTGCTCTTCTTGTCCTTTTGTTGTTAGGAGCAACATTCGCTTTAAAAAATCCACAGGATGTTTATATCGCTTATTATTCCAATCTTCACTGGGAGGGTCCTCTTGCAGTTTTGGTTTTTGCTAGTCTTGGAGCAGGATATATTTTAGGAAGCCTGCGAAGCGTGGGGCGGAATATTGGCATGAAAAAAAAGAATAGTCGTTTAGAGAAAGAAAATAGATCACTGGAGGCACATATCAGTCGTTCAAGAGATATAATAAACTCAAAGAAGTGATATAAATGAATCTATATTTAGCATTATTTCTTTTATTTATCGTTTTTTGTGGGGCGTGGTTTATCGGAAGGTTTGGCACGCGACATCGGACTCCCGAGGTCGAGAGCTTGCCCCGTGAATATTTTCGGGGGTTAAATTTCCTTCTCAATGAGGAAAGAGATAAAGCGCTAGAAGTTTTGGTTACTGCTCTAGAGAAAGATAAAGAGACTATAGAAGTGCAATTAGCTCTCGGTAGCTTATTTCGTAGGCGAGGAGAAATTCAGCGCGCTACTCGCGTCCATCAGAATTTAGTTGCCCGAACACAGCTTGACAAGAATCAAAGGCTTCGTGCTATTTATGAGTTAGCCCAAGATTATTACAAGGCTGGATTATTTGATCGTGCCGAGCATCTATTGTTAGAAATCAACGACGAAAATGACTTGGAAGATTCTCCAAAACGATTACTACTACAGATTTATGAACAAGAAAAGGAATGGGAGAATGACATTAGTATTGCCAGTCAGCTACCTAACCTTGGAAGTGATAAAAATGAAGGAATAATTGCGCATTACAATTGTGAACTTGCCGAAAATTCGATTGCAGAGGGAAAATATATAAATGCTCTATCTTATATATCGAATGCGTTTAAGATTGATAGTCGCTGTGCACGGGCAATGATCCAAGCTGGTCGATTAAAAGCTATTCAAGGTGATCATCGAGGCACAGTTAACGAATGGATGCACGGAGCAAAACTCCATAAAGAGTTACCCGGAGAGATTTGCCACTTAATTTACAACAGCTTCAAGGTTTTGAATGAACTAGAAGAATATCGAGATTTTCTCGTTGATACATTAGATTCGGTAGACGATATCCGTTTAGTTTTAGCACTGACAGAATACTTAACTAGATATGAGAGCGAAAAAAAAGCAGAAAAATTTTTATTGAAAAAAATTAGATCAACACCATCAATATCTGGGTTGCACAGATTGATACAGCTCAGGTTGACGCGCAGTACCGGAGAAACTAATACAGACTTGCATTTGCTAGAGAAATTGATTGGCAGCATTGTCGATGAAAGTACAGGATACGCGTGCAAACACTGCGGGTTCCAAGGAAAAGTAATGCATTGGCAATGCCCTGGCTGCCGAAATTGGAACACCACGCAGGCTCGTATTCATCAAAAATTAGATGTTATTTCATAAATCTCCAATAGGGAGAGTAGTCTGCAAGAAACAATTGTTAAATATCAGGGAAAACAATCAACAGGGGTGATAATAAGTGTATTAATTAGAATTTTGTTTTGAAAACGCATCAATCAATGAAAAAATATCGACTATATTTTAGAATAGTAATGGTCATTCAAATTCCTTAAAGCAATGTCTTTTATTAAAAAAAGTTTTTCATCGATCCGCACTCTGGTGGTCGGCGATGTTATGTTAGACCGCTATTGGCTAGGATCAGTTAATAGAGTTTCACCAGAAGCGCCAGTACCAGTGGTTTTAGTTAACTCAACAGAGCTACGTGTGGGAGGCGCTGGTAACGTTGCCGCAAATATTCGAGGTTTAGGAGCTAGTTGTGACCTAGTATCTATAGTAGGCGATGACGATGGTGGCAAGAAAGTACTTGAAATTCTAGAAACACAAGGCGTTGAATGCCACATGAAAATTGACAAAGATTGCAGGACCACAGAGAAATTGAGAATACTTGGTAGAAACCAGCAATTGCTGCGAGCTGACTTCGAGGCGTTGCCAAATAAAGCAACTATTAATAGCTGTGTTACGCATTATAAAAAATTAATATCAAAGACGGATGTGGTTATTTTGTCTGATTACGGCAAGGGTGTCATTCTTGATGCCAAAGAAATGATTCAGGTAGCAATAAAACACAAAATACCCATAGTGGTAGATCCGAAAGGCTCTGATTTTTCGAAATATACTGGTGCCACACTAATAACCCCGAATGAGACTGAGCTTGAATCAGTCATTGGTGTGTGGACCTCCGAACATGATCTTGAAAATCAAGTTAAAGAATTAATAAAAAAAATTGAAGTCCAGGGTTTATTGCTTACTCGTGGTGAAAAGGGAATGACTTACTTTAGGCGAGAAGAATCAGCTATACATCAGGATGCGATATCGATAGAAGTGTATGATGTCAGTGGTGCTGGCGATACTGTGGTGTCATCAATAGCTATTGGTATTGTGTCAGGCTTGACATGGGAAGAAATGCTATTTCTAGCAAATGCGGCTGCTGGTATAGTAATTAAGAAATTGGGCACATCTGTTGTAACTATGAGTGAAGTGCTTTCGGCTATCGCCCCGGATAACACATAAATGATCATCGTTACTGGTGGAGCGGGGTTTATCGGCTCGAACATTGTTAAGGCTCTTAATAGAAGAGGAATTGAAGATATTCTTATTGTTGACCAGGCAAGTAATCACTCTAACCTCAACAACTTATTCGATCTTAGAGTGAGTGACTACATAGATTATACTGACTTTCATCGAAATCTTTTAAGTAGAAGTTTTACAAATGATGTCCAAGCTATACTTCATCAGGGCGCATGTTCCGACACGATGGCTGTAGATGCAAATAAAATAATGAGTACTAATTTCTGTTTTTCAAAAGATTTGCTGAATAGTTGTATCGATTTCGAAGTGCCACTGATTTACGCATCTTCCGCTGCAATTTATGGAGCCGGTGATAGTTTTTCAGTTAATCCGCGGGATGAGGCGCCATTAAATATTTATGCTTATTCTAAATATCTTTTTGATCGTTTGGTACGAACAAAAATACAAGGTAAAAATAGCCAAATAGTTGGTTTACGGTATTTTAATGTTTATGGGCCGAGAGAGACCCACAAAGGAATGATGTCATCAATTATTTATCAAATGTTTAATCAAATACGGACGGGTGGAAACATTAGTCTTTTTCAAGGTACAGGTAGATTCGGAGACGGAGAGCAGCGGCGGGATTTTATCTACATTGACGATATAGTGAATGTTAATTTGCACATGCTGGACAATAGAGATATTAGTGGAATTGTGAATGTCGGCACTGGTCGTAGTCGAAGCTTTAATGATGCAGCTATGGCTGTAATCAATGCGATGCGAAATTTAGAAAACAAACAAACGTTGTCGTTGGAGGAAGCGCAGAATACTGGACTAATTAGGTATAAACCAATGCCAGTTGAATTGGTAGGTAAATATCAGAGTTATACAGAAGCAGATATTAGCACATTAAGTCATTCGCGATTTACCCAAGAGATGATGAAATTAGAAGATGGTGTTAATGCTTATGTGAAGATTCTCTTCGATCAAAAATAATAATCGTGACCTAATATTATTCAAGGCGTCAGACATTCATGATAGATTATAAAAGTTGTATTTTTGTAACAGGAGGAGCGGGTTTTATTGGTTCAGAATTAATTCGTCAATTGATCTCATCGACTGATGCTTTCATCGTAAATATAGATAAACTGACCTATGCGGGAAACCTGTCAACTTTAAGTGATATTGAGCACAACGATAGATATTTTTTTTCTCAAACCGATATTTGTGACCGAGCGGAAATTGACCAGCTTTTCGAAAAATTTAAACCAGATGGTATTATGCATCTAGCAGCTGAGTCACATGTAGATCGTTCAATCGATAGTCCTAAAGCCTTCCTCGAGACAAATATTATGGGTACGTTTACTCTTCTTGAGGCGGCACGAGCTTATCGTGATAAATCCGACAATGGGAACGGCAAACGGTTCAGATTCCATCATGTATCGACCGATGAGGTATTTGGCACGCTTGGCGAAGAAGGAAAATTTACAGAATCATCTCCTTATCAACCACGATCTCCCTATGCAGCTAGCAAAGCATCCTCCGACCATATGGTTCGTGCTTGGTCAGAAACATATGGTATTCCTATAATTATGTCAAATTGCTCTAATAATTATGGTCCCTACCAATATCCTGAGAAATTAATTCCAGTAATAATCCGAAAAGCTTTGAATGAAGAGGCTATTCCAATCTATGGTGCTGGTGATAATGTAAGAGATTGGATCTATGTCGGAGATCATGTTAGAGCCCTAATGTTGATCTACCAAAAAGGGGAGACCGGAAAAACATACAATGTTGGCGGTCAAAATGAAATGTCAAACTTAGCAGTTGCTAAAGCTATTTGTAATATTCTTGATTCCAGTAAACCACGAAAGAATAAAGCTCAATATGTGGATCTTATTTCGCATGTAGCGGATCGACCTGGCCATGATTTTCGTTATGCGATTGACAGTAATCGTATCGAGCAAGAACTAGGGTGGTACCCAACGGAAACGTTTATTAGTGGTCTTCAAAAAACTATACACTGGTATGTACAACATGAGGTATGGGTAAACGATGTACTTGGCTCAAAATATCATGGCGAACGATTGGGGTTGAAGCTATGTCGATAAGAGGCCTAATCTTAGCCGGAGGGTCAGGATCACGGTTAGCTCCTATAACAACGTCTGTGTCAAAACAGTTATTACCTGTATACGACAAACCGATGATTTACTATCCATTATGTGCTCTTCTTTTAGCCGGAATTCGCGATATTTTAGTTATTTCTACGCCCGATGATACGCCAAACTTTCAGCGGTTACTCGCTGACGGATCACAATGGGGAATTAATATTTCTTATGCTGTACAGCCTTCTCCGGAGGGTATCGCGCAGGCGTTTATACTTGGTTCGGAGTTTATTGGAGCAAATACATCGGCTTTAATTTTGGGTGATAATATATTTTATGGAGATGGTTTAGCGAAAAAATTAAAAAACGCTTCTAGTTGTAAAAAAGGAGCAACAGTGTTTGCATATCAAGTTAAAGATCCAGAACGTTATGGGGTTGTATCATTTGATAAAACAGGAAAGGCAATTAATTTAGAGGAGAAGCCAAAAAATCCAAAATCGCCTTATGCTGTTACAGGATTATATTTCTATGATAAAAAAGTAGTAGAAATTGCTCGCGACCTAAAACCTTCATCTCGCGGGGAATTAGAAATTACTGATATTAATCAAGTTTATCTAAATGAAGACTGTTTGAGAGTTGAAACTTTGGGGCGGGGAATGGCATGGTTAGATACGGGTACTCATGAAGCTTTACTAGAAGCATCAACTTTTATTGAAACTATTGAAAAGCGACAGGGATTAAAAATTGGCTGCCCGGAAGAAGTGGTTTGGCGTTTAAGGTATATCGACACAGAACAATTACAATCCTTTGCTAGAAAATATAACAATAGCAGTTATGGAGAATATCTATACCAACTAGTATCTGACGAGAAGTTGAGTGGACGGGATTAAACAACGAGACATGAATCCTGCTAGCATAGGCCCTAATATTTTTTTGTCGTTTTTGAGAAATTGGAACTTAGTTTTTCAGCTAACGAAGAGAAATATTGAGGCGAGATTCAAGGGCGCGGCGCTAGGCTTCTTATGGTCGTTTTTTACCCCGATATTGATGTTAGTTGTGTATACCTTTGTTTTTGGAGTTATTCTCGATATACGCTGGATTAATCAAGAAGGTGGAAATCTAGAATTCGCTACCATACTTTTTTCGGGCTTAATTGTTCACACATATTTTTCGGATTGCATTCAGGCGTCCACCGAATTAATCGTTTCAAATAGACAATATGTCAAAAAAGTGGTTTTCCCACTCGAATCACTCCCATGGGTTGCGGTGTTTACTGCACTTTTTCAATTAACCGTTAGCATTTTAGTATTAATTCTTTATTTATTACTGGTTCAACAAAGTCTTTCATGGACGATCTTATTGTTGCCCATAATTATATTTCCATTAATGATCATGGCTCTCGGGTTTAGTTGGCTCATTTCAGCGGTAACCGTTTATGTGCGAGATTTGAGACAAATTATTGGCCCACTCACACTGATACTTTTATTTGTTAGCCCCATTTTTTACCCAGCGTCGAGCCTCCCTAGCAATTTCCGATTTTTGATATATATGAATCCGATTAGTTGGGTTGTAGATGAGTCTAGAAATCTTATTTTATGGGGAACGTTACCCAATTTCGGTGGAGTGCTTATTTATTATGCCGTCTCTTTAGTTATGGCATGGTTTGGTCTTTTATGTTTCCAAAAACTACGTTCAGGTTTTTCCGATGTCATTTGATTCTGCTGTGATGGCATCAAACATTGGTAAGTGTTTTAAGATTTATCAACGTCCAGTTGATAGAGTCTGGGATAAACTTTCAACAAAACCATTACACAGTAAATTCTGGGCATTAAATGATGTCTCATTTGAAATAAAAAAAGGGGAAACATTAGGATTGATTGGTCCAAATGGATCAGGAAAATCTACTCTATTGGAAATTTTATGTGGAACAACGAAGCCAACCTGTGGGGTTGTAAATGTGGTGGGCCGAGTATCAGCGCTTTTAGAGCTAGGAGCAGGCTTCAATCCTGAATTTACTGGTCGTGAAAATGTTTTTTTAAATGGTACCATTCAAAATATATCGAAAAGAGAACTTGAAAATAGGTTTGATAGCATAGTGGCATTTGCTGATATAGGGAGCTTTATTGATCGGCCAGTAAAAACCTATTCTAGCGGTATGTACGTTAGATTAGCATTTGCCGCAGCAATAGGTATGGAGCCAGATATCTTAATTGTTGACGAGGCGTTAGCGGTTGGAGATGTACGGTTTCAAAGAAAATGTTATCGGTATTTTAAGGAACTGCAATCTCGTGGCACTACCATTATCTTTGTTACCCACGCTGTCGAGCTGGTCCGTGCTCACTGTAATCGTGCGATTCTCCTAAATCAAGGAAGGATTGAAAAAATAGGCATGCCCCAAGAAGTAATCCATGCGTATTTAGAATTTATGTTTTCCCCAAATGCAAGTAATGGAGTTAACGTCAAAAAACTGCAATCATCAACGATCCCTAGTAATCAGGTAGATAATTGCCTAAACCATAATATGTATAACAACGATGAATATCGGTGGGGTAACAAAAATGCTGAAATTATAGATTTTTTTATCGAGACAAAAAGAGGAAAAGATCCATTTATTCTTGAGACAACAGAATCTATTAAATTAGGCATTAAAGTATATTTCTCAGAATCCATGACCGATCTAATTTATGGGCTAACCATTCGTACAGTTGATGGAATTATTGTTTATGGGTCTAATACCAGAAATAAACTAATAGACACTAAACCTCGCAATAAAGATGAAACTGCTTGGATTTACTTTAAATTTGAATTAAACCTTCTTCCTGGTGATTATTTTCTCTCTTTAGGAGTGGCTCAGGACGATGATACTGTCGATAATTTAGCAATAGATCGGCGCTATGACATTGCTCATTTTAATGTTGAAGGTTCATTGGAGGATTTAGGATTCGCTGCTCTAAAAATGACGATTGACGAATAGACAATTAAAGCATGCTTGCCGTGAAGGTTTTCTTTGTTTGATTATAAAAGATATGAAATTGTCGTTATCATATTGGAAATCAGTGACGATCATTTAATGAAGAATTTAATTCGGCGCCGAGGGTAGGGGTATAGCCTAAGAAGATTTTTAATTAGTTTTAATCCTAGATTGCGTAATCTCCTAAGACGATCAATTATACTGCTTTTTGAAAACCACTTTACTTTGATTGGCTGATAGGCCCATAAGTTATATTGCCCTTTACCAGCCATAGTCGATTGATGAAATGAGCGCAATGCCTCTATAGTTGCGTTATCGACTGCAGGGTTTCTGGTTGATGATTCATAGTGAATAATCTTAATGTGGGGAGAAATTACGCAGCTGAAACCACTGCTTCTCGCACGCAAGCAGAAATCAATATCTTGAAAACTATTCGCGAATACCTCCCTGAATTCACCAATCTCAAAGAATGAAATTTTTCTACAGGCAAGGAAAGCGCCAGTAATTGAGGTTGTTTCATGGTCTGCCCAATAACGATGCATCGGGTCACCTTCGCTAGACGGGTCAGGATTAGGACTATAATGGGTCGCTGAATTTAGGCTGATATTATCGCCGCAAGATTGGACGGTACCATCGGGATTTAGAAGCATTCCACCGACGCATGCGGTGTCAGCGTCAGACAGTAACGACACTACATCTAGAATCCAGTTTTTTGTAATGATTTTAGTGTCATCGTTTAGGAAAATTAGTATTTCTCCAGAAGCGTGTTGTGCGCCTAGATTACATTTACGTGAAAAATTAAATGCGCCTGGGTCTGGGATTGGTTTGCCGTGCAAACCATACTTATCTAGAATTGCTTGGCCATATTGGAGATCATCGTCTTCATTAACTATGAGTAGGCATTCAAAAGAGTAGGGCTCGTTTTCTATTGAATCTAACTGAGATAGTGTTTCACTAATCGCATTTAGACATTGATCTAGGAGTTCGATTGTTAGCCCATTAATAGTGCGTGTAGTGCCCAACTTTGTTGGAATTATAATGGAGAAATTAGGCATTTTTTTAGGCAACGGTCTACATTTGTATACTGAGAAACCTTTTTTAGCTACTTCGATTTGAACTTGCCCTTCAAAATCGTTGAAGTAATCTTTTAATGCCTGTGTAGAAGAATTTACGCTGTGACTAGAAACGATCCAATCTTGTCTTGATTGTGTTGTTTTCATTATGCGCCATTGATATGCAAAATAAGGAACATGTTTTGGCTCGGTAAATTTTGTCATGCGTAGGGCGAGATCGTGATCCTGACTTCCTTCATAGCCTTCTCGATAACCGCCGACTGTCTCGAAAAGATCTTTTGAAAAAATCTGGAGGTGATTTATGTACATAAGAGAACGAAGTAGTTGTTTAGAGTAGGCAGGCTTATAAAGACTACGGATTAGATAGCCTTTAGCATCTACTTGCATCTCGTTTGTATAAACCCATTCGCAATCATAGTATTGAAGATGTTTAACCGCAATTTCAAAGCCTGATCGAATAACCAAATCATCATGATCAACTAGTGCGATGTAATGTCCTGTAGCAACGTCGATCGCCCTATTCAGGGAGTAACTAACTCCTTGATTAGTAGGATTGGTTAAGACTGTAATATTGAATTTTTCATTACTCCGACATTTTTCAAGAAATCTGATGGTTTGGTTGTCAGTAGACCCATCATCAACGATGACAAGCTCATGCCGCCCATTGATTGCATGCAAAATGCTATTAATACAAATTTGGAGAATTCGATAATTCGTATTGAATATCGGAACTACAAATGAAACCTTCATACTATGCTTCCTTAAGTTTGACCTACGGAAAGATTCACTATTTCAAGTCAGAAAAATATTAGGAATAGGCTAGAAGAATGTATCATAGTCGACTCAACAAAGGTCCGTTTTTGCCTCTCATCCCATGTATTATCCCAAGGAACATCAGTTTTAGATTACTGACTCTTTCATCCGAAAATAGTGCTAGGGTGATAGCAATTAGAACTAGACGCACGATATCAGCCCTGCGCCAATCTGGAGATGTATAACTTCTCTTGTACAGTAATATGCTGTTTCGAAAAATGAAATAGTATCGAAATGGGAGGTGAATCGGGAAATCTCGCCAGTAGCCCCACCATAAGCGAATGGATCGTTCTCCCAAGCAATGATCCATTAGAGCGTCACACACACCATATGCTTTCCACCCTAGGGATTTAGCTCTTAAGAACCATTCCGTGTCGACGTGATCAATAAACAACCCCTCATCCATAATGCCTATTGAATCTATCGCGTGAAGAGGGATAAGGGTTCCTGAACTGATAAGCATATCGGCAGGAATAATTTGATTTGTGTTAGATAAATCACAAAATCTTTTTTTGAATCGGAATCTTGAAAAATGCACAAAAAACGACATTTGATCATTTTTCCCTATGTAGCGTGATCCTACTGCACAAGTTTGGACGCCGTCTGATATCAATTGATTCAAGGAGTTTGATAATTTAAAAACTAAATTGTTTGTTGGTTTTGTGTCCTGATCTAGGAGTAAAATCGCATTCAATCCTTCGTCACGGCATGCCTTAATTCCAATATTATGAGCTTTTCCTACTCCATAATTTTGATCACAAGAAATAATTCTGATAGATCTAATTGTTGAGGCTGTATTGAATATAGCTTCTACATTAGATGAGCCATTGTCTACAATGAATATCTTTTCTACTTGCGCACATAGTGTATCAAGCAGGGATTGTAGCGTCACTATATTTGGATTGTAGGTGACAATAATCCCGCCAATAGTTTCTTTAGAAACATGCATAATTTTAAGACCAAAAAATAGAAAACCTATCCCTTAAGTGTTTTAATGAGGCAGGTTTGAACTGATGAATCATTATTGTTCGAATCGCCTAGTTTTTAGAAAGCTCATCAGTTCCAAGCCAATTTAATGAAACCAGAATTTCAAGGTGATCGAATTGTTGGTTTAAAACTGCTTTAGGAATTCGCCAAATTAAACTCGGATCATTATTAAGCGATACCATCAAAATCTTGAAATTCCTCATTGTAAAACGAATATTATTGTATGTGATGTATTGCCGTCCCTTAAAGATTGATGGCTGAATTCGATGAAGAGTAAATTTTTTAGAGTCTAAATGTCCTGAAAGCTCCATAAAAGTGATGTTAAATAATCCAGGCATCACACCTGGGTCAACTCTAAAGATACTTGAGGACGTAGTATCAGTGGGAATGGTAAATACTAGTGTTTGTGAGCTATAACCGATTGATATTGGTTTGGTTTGAGATTTGGCTTCGGCGAAATCATTGATGTTTTCCCCCCAGAATAGTTGAACTGACGTACGTGCTTTCCCTAATCGCAAAGTTAGTATATCTTTTGTTGAGATCCCTCGCATATCATTGAGAATATTTTTTTGCAATTCATCTTCTTGGTCAATGTATTGCATAAGATTCGACATCAAATCAATACCAACATTCTTAAAACAAATAGCTAGAACATCTATCAATGTAATCGAGGGTAATTTCCAACTAATAGTAGTTAGAAATGTGTGAGCATTTTCAAAAAAGTAAAAAAGTCCCCGAAAAAAAACGAACTCATGATCAAGAGTTGGTAAGGTATAGCTCCATTCGTGGTCAAAAGAATGCCAATTGGTGGATTTATCTACCATGATGTTCATCGGCGAAAGGTCAACTAAAAATCCTATTTTGATATCATTTTTGAACCGGGATTGCAGATAAGAGAAGTAAGTTGATGTCAACGTTTCCAGAGTTTCCAGAAACGGTTTTTTTTCAAGCTCTTTAATCCAAATATTTGATAATGGGATACCAGCTATCCATTTATCATTTTGAGTCTTATGTTCTAAAAATTGTGTTATAGGTTTATCCAGATTGTAGAGCGGTATTTTTTTCACTACCGAAGTATCACATGGTTTCTGAGTTTGTGTTCGATAAGCAGGATTGCGCTGTATGTTGGAGAAATGGACAAAGTCGTATGGAGCAATATCGTGAGGAGTATTATTTTTTGGGTTTGCGACAATCAAAAAGGAGTTTGCAAATGAGCCAAGAACACCAAATTTATGGGCATGTTCCCAGAAACCTAATTCGTAGCGGGGAATTACTAAATTATGGTAATCCCGGAACGATATTCCAGTTAGGTGGGTCCATGCATTTTTATTCTTTGTGACATATTTGTCGTTTAAAACTAAAGAAGGTAATTTGTAGTCAGGGAACGGATAGTGAAAAGAATAATTTAAATCTACTTGATCTAAGATGTCTATCCATTCATTTCGAGACCAAGTTTTGATGCCTGAATAATGGGGATACCCTTTTATGCCTTCAAAAGCTAGTCCATAGTGATCTTCACCAGCACCAGAAAAGTATTTTTTTCCGAGCCTATTTTCAATTGCAATGACGATTGCGCCATTTTCGGTCAAACTTGGAACACATTTTTTCAGTGCATGCAAAACTGCTTGTTCTGCAGTTTTCTCATCTGTTGAAAAACGTCCTGCATATTCTAGAACTCCTACAAAAGTGATTAGATCATAGTGATTGCCAGGAAAACAAATATCATTAAAATTGCTTGCGATGATATCAACATTTTCTAGATCTCGACATCGTTCTTTCGCAACTATTGCACGCTTGATACTTCCTTCAACAGCATCGACAGATAAATCAAGTTCCCCTAGATATCTTGTTAGTGCGCCACAACCACACCCAAGTTCTAGCACAGTTTTTTCCCCATCGAGTCTTAAGTACCTCAGTAAATTGCTTCTATGAGGAGATAAATGATATTCAGTTGCCCATCCTTCAATCAAATTCTCTAATTCAATAGATGTGCTTGAGGTATCATCAGCATTTAATATGATGTCACTCAATAACTTTTCTTCTTTTTCTCCGTCAGAATAGTTGAAATCAGGTATATAACCAGATTGTGTCCATAGACCAACTGGTGTTGATGCTAGAGAATTTATTTGGATTAGACGACTATGGGAGTTCACTTAGTTCAGCTTATGTATTTGTGGACATCAAGCTACATAGATTTAGAATCAAATTTGTCCGTAATTATAACTTAACCACTATTGTGAAACGATAATTACATTATTATTTTTTTTATAGGTACACTATATCACTAGGTTATATAGCATCCCAACCTTTCTCTGATAGAGTATGTTAGCCTAAAATAATCAACCCGAAAGCTAGATGAGTTGATTATTTGACAATTGTGAATCCGACAAGATTAAAAAAGTATGAAAATCAGTTTTGAATCGCCACAAAAATTTACTAAGATATTGGCAAAGAAAGAATAGCATAACGGGACCAGGAATTTGTGAAAGATATTTCGATAGTTATCGTTAATTTCAATTCCGGACCTTTTCTGAGGGTTTGTTTGGATAGCGTAATAGAAAGTGATTGTGATTATGAAATCATTGTAATTGATAATGGATCCACCGATAGCAGCTTAGATTTTATAAATCACAGAAGTTATAACAACGTTATTACCGTTAGGAATAATTTTAATGTTGGATTTTCAACCGCAGTAAATCAAGCTATTACCTATTGTAACGGTCGGAATATTCTTTTTTTGAATCCCGATTGTTTAATATTCCCTCATACAGCTAGTTCAATGTGTAAATTGCTTGATGAAGACGATTCAATAGGGATAATAGGTGGATTAGTATTTAATTTTGATGGTTCAGAGCAGCAAGGTTGTCGTAGAAAGGATCCCACTTTAATTAGAAGCCTAAACAAGAAAATCGGCTTTTCTAACGCTAAGCACTTGGCAATAGATTTTAACAGGAATTCCTTACCTAAAAATAAGGTAGTCGTTGATGCAGTGTCTGGTGCATTCTTCGCGATAAAGCGAGAAACTTTTTTATCGGTAAGGGGTATGGACGAAGACTTTTTTTTACATTTTGAAGATCTTGATTTGTGTCGCCGCATTAGGGAAATAGGAAAAAATGTTGTATTCACTCCTAATATTTCTATATTTCATTATCAGGGGGCATCAAAATCTAATTCAATTTCATTTGTATCTAAAGAAAAGCACAAAAGCATGCTGCTATATCAGCAAAAATACAATAAGCATGTTTTCTTATTAAGATGGCTGCTGTTTGGCATAGTATGGAGCCATTATTTTTTTGAAAAAATGAAAAATACTAAAGTCTTGTCATCAAAAGACGATTTTTCATCTAAAATCCCTTGTTTAGATTTGTCAAATTTTCCATATGCAGTTATTACTAGCATTAAGTTTGAGGAAAACCGTTTGTTAGTTTTCGGTGTCAGCAGACAACAAAGAATTCGGATTAGTCGTAGTTCTGATGAAATAAATGTCTCAATTTATTGGACTGCTGATTGCAGAGGAGCAAGAGATCGATGTGGAGAAAAAGTCCTATGCAAGGAATATTTTGAGAAAGTTCCTTATAGGGAGGCTTTCAGATTTAATTCCCTATTGCTGGCGCCAAATCATAACCTCTCAGATGATCAGATTATTCAGATAGTGAACAAATGTGCTGTCAAGAAAGTTGCGTTATTTACTAGGGATTTAGGAGGTAAATCATATACCAGTGATGGGCCTTTAAGGCAATTAGAAGTTCATGATAGTAAATATGATCTCATTAATAGGCTGCTAACTAACGGAGTGCTAAAATCAAACTTGAAACTTATGCCAATAATACATTTCGACAACAAGCCAATGGATGCTGTGAAGCCCTCAGGACAAGATAAAAAAATTATTGACTGTATGGCATTTCTCAGCGGAGAGTGACGAGTTAATTGACTGGAGAGATCGATTTAATCAATGCCACGAGTTATGGAGTTTTGGAGCTCACGACCGTTGCTATAATGTATACGATGCAAGCCTAAGGAATTTATTTCATGAGAGTAGGTACTGTTTTTGCGTGACGTTTATATTATCGGGTTGTCATTAGCCGCAGGAACCACATTGTTTTCTTGGGCGCTTCTAGGAATATTGTTAAAATATTATCGTGGCTTTTTCCCTCTTGATCATCCTAACAAACGGAGTATGCACGAGCAACCAATACCAAGGGGGGGTGGCATCGTAATAGCAGGCCTATTTATATTAGGATCTATTTTTTTTATACCTACATGGCCAGGTATAGACCGTTTTTTATTAGCATTAGTAGTTGGCACATTAGTGATATGCACCTTGGGTTGGTTAGACGATCAAAAAAGTCTAAATAATTTGACTAAACTTACAGTGCAATTAATCATTGGGGTGATTTGTGTAGCATTGATGCAACCAGAAACTAAAATCTACTTATTTACTGGAACAATGGTTAATTTAGCTAGTATTATTCTTATTCCATCCTTGGTTTTATGGATCACTTGGATAATAAATGTTTTTAATTTTATGGATGGCGTTGATGGATTGGTGGCCAGTCAGGCAATCATTAATGCTTTTGTCTTATCGATCTGGTTTTTTTGTAGTGGGGATAATAATATCGCATTAGTGTGCCTTATTCTTGGCGGAGCAACCAGTGGAGTTATTTTTTTTAATTGGGCACCGGCTAAGATATTCTTAGGTGATTCAGGGAGTCTTAGTTTGGGATTTATCTTTGGAGTATTAGCAATTTACGGAGTAACCAAGTACAAAATGCCAGTCAGTGGATTCATTGTTTTGTATGGGGTATTTTTGGCAGACACGGGTATTACCCTTCTCCGTCGAATTCTTAAGCGGGAGCGTTGGTGGGAACCACATAACCAGCATTTTTATCAGCGTATAGTGCGCAATGGAGTTAGTCACAGCAAGATGTCAATCATTGTTGTAATAGCTAATAGCGGGCTCGCTGTGCTAGCGACATTGCAAGTGGTTTCGTAGGGAAACTTGACGGGTGAAAAAGTGAAGATTGGATATTTTTTTCGAAGACAGTTCAAGAACATTCGCCAGCAAACTAGATATTTATCGCGACGTTGGCCGGTATTCATACATGATGGTTTTATGGTAGCAATTAGTTGGTATTTATCATATTGGCTAAGATTTAATTTAGGTATCGTGCCCGACGTATTTTTGAAAGAGGCTGCAACTCTATTGCCGATAATTATTATAGTTCACCTCCTTACATCAATCGTCTTAGGAGTGCCGCGTGGAGCATGGCGATTTACATCACTATATGATTTGACAAAAGTCGTACAAGCGGTTGTGTTTGGTATAGCGATAACAGCTGCGCTGATATTTGCGTATGACAGAATGTGGGCCGTTCCGCGGGCCGTATTTCTTATTCATACAATATTACTTATCGGTTTGCTGGTTGGACCAAGGATAGTGCTGCGAATTTGGAATGATCGTGGGCTCCGAAGTGAAGTCTCCGAAGAAACCGAGAAAGTACTGGTTGTTGGGGCGGGTGCAGCAGGAGAGATGCTTATCAGAGACCTTCTGCGAAGTACGCCTAGACGTTATGAACCAGTCGCATTAGTTGATGATGATCCTATAAAGCAAGGATCGGAAATTCAGGGAATAAGGGTGATCGGTGGTAGCAATACAATTCCCTTGTTGGCAAAAAGAATAGGGTTTGGACGTATTCTTCTAGCTATGCCAAGTGCAACAGCTGACCAAATGAGAACAGTTGTTACTTGGTGTGAAAAAGCCCAAGTTCCGTTTAGAACATTGCCTAAAGTGCAGGATATAATTGATGGCACTGCAACAATACATGATCTCCGCGAAGTAGATTTAGATGATTTGCTTGGACGTAAAGCTGTCAGTCTAAACTGGGATGTAATCAACACCGAACTAGAGAGCAAGCGCATAGTTATAACTGGCGCAGGAGGCTCTATAGGAAGTGAATTATGCCGGCAATTAGTGCGTTTGAAGCCAGCTCAAATTCTTCTTATTGATCAGAGTGAATTTAATCTTTATTCCATCGCACGAGAGCTCTCCATCCACGAAAAAAACCTAGATATCAGAGTGTTATTAGCAGACGTTTGTGATGAGACGGCAATTCAACATATTTTTACTTTGTATAGACCGGAAATTGTATTTCATGCTGCAGCCTATAAGCATGTACCTCTATTACAACAACAGGTTCGCGAAGCAGTTAGAAATAATGTGATAGGAACGCAAATTGTAGCTGAAGCATCAGTGATTGCTAGATGCAAGACTTTTGTTCTAATTTCAACTGATAAGGCTGTAAATCCAACTAGCTTAATGGGAGCCAGTAAACGGATGGCTGAAGCAGTTTGCCAAGCATTTCATAAAACGTCAGACACTTGTTTTGTGACAGTCAGATTTGGTAACGTACTTGGATCAACTGGTAGTGTAGTGCCATTGTTCCGTAAACAGATAGAAAGTGGCGGGCCTGTCACTGTCACACATCCGGATATGACTAGATATTTTATGACAATGTCAGAAGCCTGCCAGCTAATTCTCCAGGCAAGTGTAGCCGGAAATGGCCAGGCGATCTATCTTTTGGATATGGGAGAGCCCATTAAAATATCAGATTTAGCAGAGCAAATGATTCGTTTGGCCGGATTGCGTTTAGAGAAAGATATACAAATTGAGTTCACTGGTCTTAGGCCAGGCGAAAAATTAGAAGAGCAACTATTTCATGATTTAGAATCGTTATCACCCACTGAGTTCGATAAATTATTGCTTGTAGAAAATAGGGAAGTAGATCACCAAAATCTTATAAGGATATGCAATCAATTAAACCTTGCATGTAATGAATATGACGAAGGAGCTATCCAAAGAATTTTAAAAGATATAGTCCCTGAGTATGCAACTGAAATAACTGGAGATTTCTAAGTATATTGTTGTGTTGGAATCTCTTGATTTTCGAAATCTAGTACTTTGATAAGGGTTCTAGCTTAGCGAACTCAGTACAATAATCGTTGTTTAGTCGTCTAGAGTTACTGGACTGACAGTCACAATAGCACCAAATTTAGGATGATCTATGAAGTGTACTTCTTTAAATTTTATCCGCCTACGTTGGTTAATGAAATAGTATGGTTTTAGAATCGCCGGGTTTACATCATTGTCATATTTAGGTTGGTATCGTAGCAGAAGATCAAGGTAGAGTAGGTCTGTCGCAAAGAGAAGAATTACACCATTTAGCATGCTTGGTTGGTTCATTCTCGGTAAATCAATCAGCACATAAGGCGCTTTTGTTCGTTTTACAGATGTTTGTGACCATTGGCCATGAAAAAGTATTTCATAGTTATCACTGTCGCGTAATATCTTTGCAACCTCAGATAATTTACTATCGGTAGCTGGCTCAAGCTCGATGACTCGCTTTTTATTTATTAAATCATTTAACTGTAATTGAAAATCAATGTAATGTGGATTTAGCCAGTGTAGATTTTCGTCATCAGCCTGTTTTTTCAACTGACTAAATATGATGATTTCAGCGTCATAGAAGTCAGCGGAAAGTACCGGCGAGGATGTAATAAAGAGAAAACAAGCGATACTAAATGTGAAGAGTATAATCTTGAATGATTTTAGCATCGAAAAGTGTCTGCCGCAGTAATGATAAAGTCGCGTTCCGACATAATTTAGGTTGGTAATTTGTTTCATATTATAGCTAGATCGTTTATAAGCTGTTCTGCAAAATTAAGACGTGCATCTGACTCTAATAAAGTTTTTCGTATGTGAAGGGTTTCGCTGTTTATCATTTGAAAAACCCCTGATTCTTTACTAATAATATGTAACAAGTTAGTAGGTTCAATCTGAGGTGAAGACACAAAATTAATTGATCCACCTTTTTTGTCTAAAAGAAAACGTTTTATACCTATATCTTGGCATTTTAGCTGTATAGTCCGAATACTAAAAAGTGATCGAGCAGCATCAGGTAATGGTCCGAATCGATCAATAGCTTCCAATCTTAGCTCATATAATTCATCAGAATCTTTAGCCCCGGCAATTCGCTTATAGAAAATCAATCTCTGATGGACATCAGGGAGATAAAAATCTGGGAATAAAGCTGGTACGTTAAGTTTTAAATCAGGTGGAGTCCGCGTCTCTGTATTAAATTCAAGTTTTCTTTGAAAATGTTTTGGGGAGTCAGTAATATCTACGATGGTTCTTTTAAGGTATTCGGTATAAAGAGAGAAACCAATTTCATCTATAGCACCACTTTGTGATTCTCCTAGCAGTTCGCCAGCACCCCGTATTTCTAGATCATGTGACGCAAGCATAAATCCAGAACCGAGCTCCTCTAGACCCATAATGGCATCAAGACGTTTTTTAGATGCATCAGAAAGCGTTTCATCGTTAGGAATGATTAAGTACGCATAGGCTTGTTGGTGTGAGCGTCCGACTCGCCCTCTCAATTGGTAAAGTTGTGCAAGTCCATATCTATGAGCCTTCGTGATAATAATAGTATTTGCATTAGGAAAATCAATACCACTTTCTATAATAGTCGTGCAAACCAGAATACTGAACCGTTGGTGATGAAAGTCGTCCATAACCCGTTCTAATTGGTATCTATGCATTTGTCCATGACCGATACGGATAGACACCTCAGGCATTAAGTCAGCTAAATCTTTTGCCACTTTATCAATCGATCGAACTTCATTATGAAGAAAAAATATCTGACCTCCTCTGTGAATTTCACGCAAACATGCTTCACGAATCATATGATCACTCCATTGAGAAATAAAGGTCTTAATTGCATGTCTATCAAGCGGAGGCGTTGTTATCAAAGAAATCGAGCGCAGTCCCGACAAGCTAATATTTAGTGTTCGCGGTATTGGTGTTGCTGTTAGACTGAGGGTGTCGACGGCTCCACGAAAAATCTTTAATTTTTCTTTTTGGCGGACACCAAAACGATGTTCTTCATCAATTATTATCAGTCCAAGTTCACGAAATCTGATATCCGATTGCAGAAGTCTATGCGTTCCAATAACGATATCTGGCTGTCCATTAGGCAAAGAAGTTATTACCTTTTCTAGTTCGGATGTACTTCGAAATCGTGAGAGTAGTTCTATTTGTATTGGTTCGGATGAAAACCGATCGACAAAAGTTTCAAAGTGTTGCTGTGCCAAGATTGTTGTGGGCACTAAAATTGCGACTTGCTTATTGTTATGAACGGCAATAAACGCAGCACGGAGCGCGATCTCGGTTTTTCCGAATCCAACATCCCCACATACAAGCCTATCCATGAACATATCTGAAGATAGGTCCTCAATTATGTCCTGAATAACTTTTATTTGGTCAGGTGTTTCTTTATAGGGAAAATTTTCCACAAAGTTTTTGTATTCAACTTTTGGTGTCTCAAATTTATAACCTCGTCCAACTTCACGTAAGGCGTTAGCTTCAAGCAGTTCAACCGCCACATCACGGATCTTTTTTTGTGCGCGTTTTTTTGATTTATCCCAAATATCGCTACCTAACTTATGCAAAGGAGCTGTTTCCGGATCCCCTCCGATATATCGTGTTATAAGTTCTAATGATAATATTGGCACATACAGTCGATCAGAATTCTGATACTCTAATACTAGGAATTCAGAGTCATCATTTGCGATATTTAATACTTGTAATCCCCTATAACGACCTACTCCTTGCTCCTCATGAACGACTGGGTCTCCAATGTTGAGGTCAGAAAGAGATCGAATAACAGATTCTGGATCGGTGGAACGCTTTCTATCAGATTTAGCCCGCTTTAATGCTTTCCTAGAGAGTTGACTTTCGGTGATGATTTCTACTTGATCTTCAGGTAGGACAAGACCGCGCTCTAATTGACTGGTAGTTAGGCCTACACGTACTTGATCATCGTTAATCCAATGGTGCCAATCATCATAAATTCGGGCAAAAATCTGATTTTGCGTTAACAGTTCATCAATTGCTTGCAGTCGACCGCGACTATTACTTGTTATCAGTGTTCGACCTTTAGACTTAAGAAGGTAGTTAACAAGTTGTGAGTAAGGATGATCAGAACTAGCTTTATTTAAAAATTCTGGTGGAAATACGCTAGCAAAATAATTATTTCCCTTTGCTGAAATTTCGCGGCTAGCAACGATATTTCTGTATCCACTTAATTTTTTAGTTATTACATTTGGCTTGATATACAATTCGCTAGGTGGAAGGGGGCGCCTTTCAGGGTTTGATTGTGCGATTTGAAAACGATCGACTATGTTTGCCCATAGGCTATCAGCTTGAGGATTTGTATCGGAGTCAAATACCCATATTGCATCGGGTGAGACGTAATCAAATATTGTTGCCGTTTCATCAAAAAATAGCGGGAAAAAAGATTGTAAACCAGTGGGTAAGTTTCCTTTACTAACTTCTCGATAGATTTGATGATTCTGTGGATCACCTTCGAATTTTGTACGAAAATTTTTCCGAAATTTGCTTATGGCTTGTTTGTCGGTTGGAAATTCGTGAGCCGGAAGGATATCAATATAATTTAGAGCTTCACTCGAACGTTGGCTATCCGTATCAAATCGAGAAATAGATTCAATAATGGGACCAAATAGATCGAGCCTGAATGGATGATTAAAGCCTATAGCAAAAATATCAAAGACTCCTCCACGAATTGCGTATTCACCAGGTTCCATAACTTTCGATACTGAGCGATACCCTGAGTGTTGTAATTGTTCTCTGAAGTTATCTAGATCCAGCGCTTCACCCTTTTTCAAGAGAAAAGTTTGGTTGACAATATGCTCAGGTGGCGGTAAACGTTGCATTAGTGTTTCAATAGTGACACCTAGAAATCCATGCTTAATAGTAGGGAGGGTACTTAAAGTTCGGAGGCGTTCTGAGGTAATATCAAGATGCGGGGAAAAGAGATCGTAAGGTAAACAGTCCCAATCGGGTAAAATAATTGATGGTGTGACAGTGTCATTGCTAAGATAGAATTGAACTTCGTCCCGCAATAGTCGAAGCACACGGTTGTCTTCGGCAACCAAAATTAGAAATGAGGCAGTACTATTTAGAATATTTGAAAGAGCGAGCGCAAGTGTTGAGCCATGCAAACCCGACCATTGGGCTAATGGCGCGCCAAGCTCTGGGATAGGTGGTGAAAAGGGACTGGCCAACTGTTTTTCTGAAATGGTATTAATGAAGTATCAGGATAGTATTTTAACCCACCAATAGCCATATTGAGCTTAGTTTGGTGATTAGATGTGTCATTAGCCTTTAATGGGACACATCAAGCAGGAAAATTTACGTATGAAAGAACTTAAGTGTTGGGGATTAGTCCCAGCTAGCGGGATAGGTTATAGATTGGGATCTGCGATCCCAAAACAATATATTAATCTCCTTGGTAAGCCTTTAATCTGTCATACCTTAGATACGCTTATTAATTGCAAGTATTTATCAGGGATTATTGTAGGCATTTCGAAACAAGATCGTTATTGGAAAAAAATAGTTGAAAACAAGGTTAAAGTTTTAAGTACATATTATGGCGGAAGTAGTAGAGCCGAAACAGTACAAAGGGGCCTACAATTCATGGAAACTTACGTTCGCGATGAGGATCATGTTCTCATTCATGATGCCGTTCGGCCTTGTGTACGATTATCGGATATTGAAAAGTTAATTATGGCGTCCCGGGAAGGGGATGCTGGCGCCATATTGGCGGTTAAGGCAGTTGATACCATCAAAAAAGGAGGAGAAGCGGGATTGAGATCGTTTGTTAGAGAAACTATTCCTCGAAAAAATCTTTGGCACGCTCAAACTCCACAGGTTTTTCCATATAAAATTTTGCGAGATGCGTTTGAGATCGCTGATATAAAAAATATTTCAGATGAAAGTTCAGTCATGGAAGAAGCGGGACATAAACCACATTTAGTGGCAGGACACAGTGATAATATAAAGGTGACAACTGCTGTTGATTTAGATTTAGCAAAAGTTATCTTGAGTGAACGCTATGGAGAAGATCTATGAGAATAGGGAATGGATTTGATATACATAGACTTGAATCTGGCAGCCCCTTAACAATTGGAGGGGCTCAGATTTCATGGACGCATAGACTGTCTGGTCATTCCGACGCTGATGTTTTAATTCATGCAGTCTGCGACGCGCTTCTCGGTGCGGTCGGTTATGGTGATTTAGGAACTTTGTTTCCAGAAACTCAAAATATAAACCGAGATCGTGATAGTCGTGAATTTCTACGTGTTGTGGGCGCCAAATTAACGGAGCTCAATGCAGAAATACAAAATATCGACTGCATTATAGTGGCTCAAAGACCTAAGCTCTCAGACTACTTTCCTGAAATGATATCCAATATTGCTTTGGATCTGATGATCTCCAATAGTAAAGTCCACGTAAAGGCAAAAACAGCAGATCATTTAGGCGTGATTGGCCGAGAGGAAGGTATCGCAGCTTTTGTAGTAGCGTTAGTTGAGGATAATTAACAACTTAGTAAAACATAAAGAGCTCCGGTTCCTCCGTCGCTAGGTATCGTAATGCAGTATGCTAAAACCCGAGGCTCGTGTCGCAGTTGAGAGAGCGTAGCCTCACGCACTACGGAATAGTTGCTTGGAGAACTCCTGCCTTTACCAGTTACCACGCGCACGCAACCAGACTCGGTTACTGTGGCTTTGCTTAGAAAATGATGTAGACGATGGATTGCTTCGTGTTTTGTATAACCATGTAAATCTATTTCATCGCAGATTGTTAAACGACCTCTTTTTAGATTCTTTAACGTCTGTTTTCTAACACCCGATCTATAAAATAAATCTCCTTCGTCTCGGAGTACTCCTGCATCTTTGGTGGACAAGGTTGACGAGTGTTTATTCGTAGATGGGTGCTCCTGAGTATGATCGTCATAGAAATTTAAATCTCTTTTGTTCAAAGACGTACTATCTTCAACAGGCCAACTTTCATCAATTGCCCGTCGAAATAGTTCGCTATCTTCCGCACTGATAATTTTTCCTGTAGAATTTTTGCGCGATGTCATTCTATTTTATTCAGGTCTAGATGAGAGAAACTTTTCGGCATCTAGCGCAGCCATGCAACCAGTTCCTGCGGAAGTGACAGCTTGGCGATACACGTGATCCATTACATCCCCAGCGGCAAATACCCCAGGTATACTTGTCGCTGTTAAATTTCCATTATGACCACCTTTTACTATTATGTATCCATCCCTCATTTCAAGTTGATTTAGAAATATTTTAGTGTTTGGATCATGTCCAATTGCTATGAATACACCATGCACATCGAGGCTCGTCACAGCTTCGGTGTTTGTGTTCGCAATCCTGATCTTAGTAACTCCGGAATCGTCTCCGATAACCTCGTTCAATGTATGATTCCAACGTATTTCAATATTTCCATCGTTTTTTGTTTTTGCTAACAATGCATCCTGAAGAATTGCTTCAGATCTTAAGGCATCTCGGCGGTGGATCAGTGTTACCTTTGAACAGATCTTTGATAAGTAAAGTGCTTCTTCCGCGGCAGTATTGCCTCCTCCAATAACTGCTACGGGTTTATCTCGGTAAAAAAAGCCATCGCAAGTAGCGCATGCAGATACTCCTTTTCCAAGAAAACGTTGTTCTGATTCCAAACCAAGGTAACGAGCAGAAGCACCTGTGGCGATTATTAATGCGTCACAGGAATATGTATCACGATCTCCTACAAGTATGAAAGGTTGTTGATTCAATTCTGCGGTGTGAATTTGATCGAGGATAATCTCGGTATTGAAGCGCTCTACTTGTTTTTGCATTCGCTCCATCAATTCCGGCCCTTGAATTCCGTTAGGTTCTCCGGGCCAGTTATCGACGTCAGTAGTTATAGTCAATTGCCCACCTTGCTGTATTCCGGAAATCAGTACTGGGTTGAGGTTAGCTCGAGCTGAATAAAGCGCCGCAGTGTATCCTGCTGGGCCTGAGCCTAGAATTAGGAGTTTCGAATGTTTCATTTATTTATCTGATGTGGAAGAAAATTTAAGCAAATTAGCCTTTAAACTGTGTTTGTGACATAGAAAAGCTGTATGTTAAGCGGTTTTTAGCCCGACTTAAAACTTTTTTCTAAAACGGTGAGTAAAAACCAATGGTCGGATATAATTAGGGAAGCAAATAGGACAGATTTTCTCGACTAAAGACTTCCTTTGGCGCAGGCAAAAAGACACTCGACAACTATAAAAGCACTCCCTAACATACCCCCAAGACTTGCTCGCTTGGGCCGGGAGGTGTTGGTCATCGCATATGCTGCGTTGACGCTATACCTTTTGGTTAGTCTTGTCACTTATTCTGACCAAGATCCGAGTTTTACGTTTACCGGTACCGGGAGCTCAACACAAAATTTAGGCGGCAGTTTTGGAGCATGGTTTTCTGATTTGTTTTTCCATGCTTTTGGATATACAGCATTTCTTTTTCCAGCTATTTTTGCTCTTCTTAGTTGGAGAACATTCAAGTATCAAAAAGAAAAACCTGCTAAATACATAAGAGCAGCTCACACGATTGGCTTACTCCTCGCTTTATTTTCGGCCTGCGGATTAGAGCACATTCACTTTCCTAGAGAGGCATCTATTCTATTATTTGAAGCCGGAGGGTGGGTTGGCAGTCTTAGCGGTGTATGGTTATTGATGGTATTTGGTATCGTCGGTGCTACTGTAATTTTATTGGTAATGTTTATAGCGGCTATTTCATGGGCTCTTGATGTTTCTTGGTTTTTTATCATGGACTGGATTGGAAAATGGACTTGCAAAGGTTTTGATTGGCTTCTCGATTACTTTAAATCGCTGATTGATCAGGCTCAAGGGTTATCAATTAGAAAAAAACGGGAAAAGATTGGAACTGGCATAAAAAAGGGTTCGGATGGAAGAGCATCAGTAAGAATAGAGCCAAAAATATCTCCGCCCAAAGCTGGAGCTCGTATTTATAAGGAAAAGCAAACACCAATTCCTATTTTTGCAGAAGAGACGGTGCCAAACGGAGCATTACCTCCATTAGGTCTCTTAGATACACCAAAACAACAATCAGGAGGTTATAGTAAAGAGACATTAGAAATGATGTCGCGCTTAGTAGAAAAGAAATTGTTGGATTTTAATATCCAGGCGCGAGTAGAATCAGTACAGCCGGGCCCAGTCATTACTCGATTCGAAGTAGATCCGGCACCTGGCGTAAAGGCAAGCCAGATAGTAGGTCTCTCTCGTGATTTAGCAAGAGCATTATCCGTAGTAAGTGTTCGTGTTGTTGAGAATATTCCAGGAAAAACTTTTATCGGATTAGAGATCCCAAACGAAGAACGTGAAACTGTTCATTTGCTAGAAGGGCTAGCATCCGAAATTTATGAATCGAGCAAAAGCCCTTTGAGTCTAGTGTTAGGCAAGGATATTGCAGGGCAAACGGTTATCTCAGATTTGGCTAAAATGCCACATGTCCTAATTGCGGGTACCACTGGGGCAGGGAAGTCGGTTTGCATAAATGCTTTAATATTAAGTATTGTATATAAATCCACTCCTGACGATGTGAGACTTATATTGATAGATCCCAAAATGCTTGAGCTATCAACCTATGATGGTATACCGCATTTACTCACACCCGTTGTGACAGATATGCAGAAGGCAGGAAATGCGTTGCGATGGTGCATGAATGAAATGGATCGACGTTTTCGACTTATGTCCGCTCTTGGGGTTCGCAATATTGTGGGCTACAACCGTAAAGTATTGGCTGCACATAATGCAGGACAGCCGTTATTTGATCCTCTTCAACCGCAGACAGATGACGAAGAAAGAAATAATGAGCAAGCTGTGTTATCAAAAATGCCCTACATAGTAGTTATTATAGATGAACTTGCCGATCTTTTTATGGTTGTTGGAAAGAAAGTCGAGGAACTAATAACGAGAATTGCTCAAAGAGCTAGAGCAGCCGGAATTCATTTAGTTGTAGCCACCCAAAGACCTTCAGTCGATGTTGTAACGGGATTGATCAAGGCGAACATACCAACACGGATAGCATTTCAGGTTAGCTCTCGAGCGGATTCCAGAACGGTATTGGATCAAATGGGTGCTGAACAATTATTGGGGCATGGCGATATGCTCTTCCTACCTCCTGGCACTGGGTTTCCAGTTAGAGTACATGGATCGTTAGTTTCTGATCAGGAGGTTCATAAAGTGACTGAGCAGCTGCGTAATAGTGGAGTGCCGGAATATCTTGAGGGTGTTTTAGATTCCAATAGCAATCCCGATGATTTAAGCAGTGATTTTAGTGGGGGCAACGGAGAAGAGGATCCTTTGTACGATCAGGCTGTCGCTTTTGTAGCCGAGACGAGGCGCGCATCAATCTCATCTGTGCAACGTCAATTACGAGTTGGTTACAACCGAGCGGCTAGAATGATTGAAGCAATGGAAACTGCTGGGGTGGTTAGCACGAATGAAAACGGTAAGCGAGAAGTTTTGGTGCCCCGAACACAAATGAGATGATAATGACCAATATTCGGACTCTGACTTGCATAGCTATTAGTTTCTTTTTAGGACTATATACAGCAAGTGGAATTGCATCATCCGAGAGCCCTCAGCTTGATAGGTTTTTTCATGACCTTCAAACATTTCGAGCAGATTTTACACAAGTGGTTTTAGATCAAAATTTGGTTCCGTTGAGGGAAAGTAGTGGACGTTTATGGATATCTCGACCGAACAAATTTCGATGGAACTATAGTTTTCCTTTCCCACAGCAGATTATTGCAGATGGTGAGAAGGTATGGGTCTATGATATTGATTTAGAACAAGTTACGGTACGGAATCAAAACAATGCACTTGTGGGAACACCCGCTATACTTTTAGCTGGAAAAGGTAATTTAGAAACCGAATACAACATTAACAATATTGGACTTCAGGGATCAGTTTTTTGGGTTATCTTGCAGCCAAAAAATAACAATACTAGTTTTTCTGAAATACAACTAGGGTTCCAGAAAAATACATTGCGACAAATACAACTACTTGACAAATTAGAACATATAACCCGTATTGTATTAAATCATGTTGAAGAGAACGTATCGATTCCAAGCAAAACCTACAAATTTGAACCCCCTATCGATGTTGATGTGATTCAAGAAGATAACTGATGGTAACAGTGCTTGTGGTTGGTATCGGGGGCGCAATTGGAGCCATCATGCGATGGTGGACCGGTATACTTTTTAACTCTGTTGGTTTAGCTAGTTATTTAAGCACCCTATCTGTGAATTTTATTGGCTCATTCCTAATCGGGTTAGTATTTATAACTTTACAGAATAAATATCCTAGTGGCGAATTAATACATAGTGGTATCATGATTGGCTTGCTAGGCGGTTTCACAACATATTCTGCTTTCTCTCTAGAAGTGGTGAACATGATTGCATCTGGTTTATTAGGACGTGCCCTAATGTATATTTTTATTACTTTAATTTGTTGCCTAGCTGCGGCTTTTGTTGGGACAACTGTTGGTAGGGCTTTATGAACAGCTTTAATATATGGTAATTGATTATGCTAGATCCACAGAACATTCGACAAAACATTGACGCTGTAGCAGAGCAATTGCTTCGCCGAGATTACATAATTGATAAAAACAGAATCTCCGCTTTAGAAAAGGAGCGAAAAGAACTGCAAATTCAGCAGCAAGACTTACAAAGTCAACGCAATCGTGCTTCAAAGGAAATTGGGATTCAGAAAAAGTTAGCCAATGATTCTATAGAATTAGTTGATTCTATGAAGGAATTGGGCCTTAAATTGAGCAAAATACAGAAAGACTTGGTGTCAGTTCAGAATGAATTAAATAATATTCTGGAGAGTATGCCAAATATCCCGCATGGTTCCGTGCCTATGGGAAAAAGTGAACAGGATAATGAAGAACTTGACAAATGGGGCCATCCCCGGCAATTTAATTTTCAACCAATTGATCATGTTGAGCTTGGCGCAAAATTAAATATGATGGATTTTGATAGAGCGTCAGCAATGAGTGGATCTCGATTTGTAACACTAGCAGGTCCATTAGCAGGCTTGCATCGAGCTCTCATTCAGTTCATGCTTGATCTTCATATTAGAGAACATGGATACCTAGAAGCCTATGTGCCATTTTTAGTTAATGCTGATTCCTTGTTCGGAACAGGACAACTGCCGAAATTTCTTGATGATCAATTTTGCACTGATTCAGATCCACAATATTTCTTAATACCGACTGCAGAGGTGCCGGTAACGAATCTTTATCGGGACCAAATCATTACAGATGATATGTTCCCGATAAAACGTGTGTGTCATACGCCGTGTTTTCGTCGCGAAGCTGGATCTTACGGGAAAGATACGCGAGGAATGATTCGGCAGCATCAATTTGAGAAGGTTGAGTTAGTGCATATTGTGAGACCGTTGGAGTCATGGGAAACTCTTGAAACATTGACAAACCATGCTGAAATTGTTCTACAAAAACTTGAGTTACCTTACAGGAAAGTTGTGCTTTGTACGGGAGACCTTGGATTTGCTTCGTCTAAGACGTATGATCTAGAAGTATGGCTTCCCGGCCAACAAGCATATAGGGAAATTTCATCTTGTAGTAATTTTCAAGCTTTTCAAGCAAGGCGAATGCGTACTCGGTGGCGAAATCCAGATACCGGAAAAACTGAATTTGTTCATACATTGAATGGCTCAGGAATTGCCGTCGGAAGAGCATTGGTTGCAATTATGGAGAATAATCAAAATGAGGATGGATCGGTGAATGTGCCTTCAATCCTTAGGCAATATATGGGGGGATTGGATAGAATTACGTAACACCTTAGCTAATCACCTGAGCAAAGAAGCTTCTTTTTTGAATTGGCTTCGAAGATTTCTAACCAATAACAGAGCTCTTATGCCTGTACTGTAATAACATAATAACAGTATCACGAGGGTGGGGTGGCAGAGTGGTTGAATGCACTGGTCTTGAAAACCAGCAAGGGTTTGCGCCCTTCGAGAGTTCGAATCTCTCCCCCACCGCCAAATCTTATTTCAATAGATTACTCCAAATGCGGAATGAGAAATACTTATATGAGTTGATAGCCCACTCCACCAACTCCACATCATCAGAGAATCATGGTATGTAATATTGGTTCTTGCTTATGTCAATAATTTGCTCTTCGAGCAATTTAATAAGATGTGCGCTGAGAGACCATTTCGCAAAGGGATGCAAGGAAGATTCAACATCATCGTATACCAGTGACACCAGTGAATCTACATTGCCTTTTCCAAGTGATTTCAAGCAATTAAGTATTTTATTTTCACGGTTTAGACGATGATTGATTATCCAGTCGATTGTTTTCTTTGGAGTATTGATAATGCTTCCATGTCCAGGAGCAATATTTGATATGTCAAAACACTTTAGTTTCTCTAGCGAGCTTAAATAGTGACGCATATTTCCATCAGGAGGTCTAATGACAACCGTGGATCCTTGCATTATATGATCTCCTGAGAATAGTAAATTATCCTCCTCGAGCAACAAACAAATGTGGTTTGCAGCATGGCCCGGAGTGTGGATTACTCTGAGTATAAATTTGGATGTTTCAAAAACTTGCCCATCTTCAAGGTGATAGGTTGGGTTAAATGATCTATCCTGATAAGGTTGTTCTGATTTTATCCCATAGATGGGTATTCCCAGTCTATCATTATATAATTTTGCCCCTGGAGAATGATCTAAGTGGGTATGAGTTACGATTACAGCTTTAATAGTTTTTGCGGCACCGATGATCGTATCGTAATGAGTTTCCAAAGCAGGGCCAGGATCAATAACTACTACTTCATCATCGCCTAAAAGATAAGTATTAGTGCCTGGTCCCGTGAAGACTCCGGGATTGTTTGCGGTAATTCTACGAGTCCGTTTAGATATATGTTGTATGAGCCCGGTCTTAAGTTCCATTTTAAAAAGTCCTATGTATGCTATTTCAATAGTCTCATTAAGTTTTTAAGATAAATTCAAGCATTGTGATTCAAAGGTTTTGATTTTTTTCGAAAGAATTGTAGATTTACTATTTATTAGTTCCTCTATTGATTTGTAGCCACATATTGCTTGTAAGCTCTTAATCGTAGGGGTGTACATCTTAAAAGCGCCATTAAAGTGCTTATCAAGAGCTGATTCAGGTTTTATCCATAAGCTGTTTAAAATCTCTGATCTATGTGCACAAATATTTTGGCCGACTGGCATAGGGGCGATGAAAAATCTCGTGGAGTACCGTCGTTTAGCGCACTCTGGGGTAACCCAATTGCCAAGATAGGTTAATTCGTTTATCGCAGGCAAAATACCTTCATTCAAACAGATTATTGATAGCGTAGTATTTTTTTGGTTTAAATTCTCTTGGTATGCAAGCACGCCCGGCATCTGGTCATGATCGACATATTCAGGCGTAGCGTGATTAATTTTGGTCGCTAGAAGAACACCAGTTTCTTCGAAACATTCACGAATGCAGCCGATAAAATAAGGTAATACAAATTTATTTAATTTTGTGATGTCATAGGGTACTTGATCTGCTAAGTGGCATGATAAATGGTGAAAATTAGGAGAATAATCCTCCTCGCAAATTAATCCGCCAGGGAAAGCATATGCGCCACCAAAGCTCATTGTATATTGACGTTGTATAAGGAAGACTTCTATCCCGCTATGCGTAGCGACGTTTCTTACTAGAAGTACGGTTGATGATGAGAGTGGTTTCAAGTCAAGTTTAACGCTTAATTAAGCAAGGATTATTGTGATAGTGTACTTATATAAAAAATATCTTTAAAGACAGTATAACCAAGAAAACCTTGCCTGATAATTCTTTGCTAATTTAGATGACATGTTTCTTTCAAACGTTTGGTTTAGACAGGGCTAAAGAACTATAATTTTGTTTCTGAGATAAGTTATCAAAGAAAAGGCCGTTGAGTATTAATATTAAATATTTCGATTGGCAGTTGGTAATAGCATATATAAGGAGTGCTAATTATGCCGAGTAAATTTGACTCTAATTTTGTGATAGATAGGTCTCTTGAAACAGCTATTGACTATATAAGAAATGTCCCTAGTCAAATTGACGATTTACCTTTGGAATTTCCGGAATTGGGTATAGGTCAATCTGAAACGTTAGCACTTCTTGCACCATATATTTTAGGCAAATCAGCCCGTTTAGGGGGGCCTGAATCATTTGCACACATGGATCCTCCGACACCCACTATTGCCTGGGCGATCACAATGTGGAACGCTTGTCTTAACCAAAATCTATTGCACCCTCAAACCGCGCCTTTCGCTAGATCAGCCGAGAAGCGACTTTTTGATTGGCTTTGTCCATTATATGGAATGGAGGGGGGACATATGTGTTCCGGCTCAACATTGGCTAATTTAACAGCCTTATGGACGGCACGTGAATCGCAAGGTGTCAAGAAAATTATAGCGTCTAATGCATCCCATATAAGTATAAGAAAAGCAGCGAATATTTTAGGATTACACTACTTAGAATTGCCGACCAAAAAAACAGGAGAGTTAGAATTGTCGACGCTCGGAAGAATATCTGATGCATGCCTGGTTCTTAATTGTGGAACAACGTCTACAGGTGAGATTGATTCTTTCGATATAGCAGGGCAAGCAAAATGGACTCATGTTGACGCAGCATGGGGTGGGCCGCTTAGATTAAGTGATAACCATGCTCACAAATTAGAAGGTATAGAAAACGCCGATTCAATAGCAATATCAGCACATAAGCTTTTAATGCAACCAAAAGATTCGGCGTTGGTGATGTTTCGTGACATCGTTGGTGCTAACGAGAATATTAGTTTCAACAGTGGTTATTTAATCGACCCTAACATAGGAATTCAAGGTTCAAGGGGTGCGGCCGCAACTGTTTTGCTTGGAACACTTATCTTATTCGGTAAAACTGGTTTTAAAGAGCTCATAGATCATTTGATGGGGCTGGCAGATTCTTTAGCAAAAAGACTAAATTCATTGGAGGCTATCGAGGTATTAACCTTACCAAAAACTGGTATTGTCGTATTTCGGCCCACAAACAAAGATATTGATGAAATTAGCAATCAACTATATAACGGAATAATTTCAACCTGCGCAATACAAGGCGATAAATGGTTTCGGGCTGTGGCCGCAAACCCATTTGCGGATATCGACCTTATTTCAGAGAAAATAGAAAAATTAATAGTATCCTAGAGGCCAATCGCTATTTAGTTAGTTAAAATCATTAGTCAACTTCTGAGAGAAACTTAACTAATTGATCGTTGAATATTTGCGCTCCTTCGATATTAGACAAGTGTAGGGCATTTTTTATCACGACTAGGCGCGCATTGGTAATTTCATTTTTCATGAGCTCATGCCCAGCAACAGGAGTGCCTGGATCATGCTCTCCCACAATTAACAACGTGGGTAACCGTATCTCAGATAGTCGATCGAGCAGATTTAATTTCATAATTGCAGCCGAACAGCCGTTATATCCTTCAATACTAGTTGACTCAATCATGCCCCTGACCTCGGCAACTGTAGATGGTTGTTCATGTTGGAATTCGGACGAAAACCATCGATCAAGTGTGTCATCAGCAATCCCATTCATTCCTTCAGTTTTGGCAGTAGCAATTCGCTTTTCCCACATCTCTAGCGCACTCGTCGGTGTTTTGCTTGTTGTATCGCACAATGTTAAAGAGTGGAATCGATTTGGATCCATAAGGGCTGCAGTTTGCCCAATCATTCCCCCGAGTGACAATCCAACAAAATGTGCAGAATCAATTTTCAATTTATCTAATAAACCAAACAGGTCATTCGCAAGTAATTCCAGCGTATAATTGCCCTCCGAGGAATCAGTTTTTCCATGCCCTCTTGTGTCATAGCGTAATATGCGGTAGTTTGCTTTTAAAGGTTCAATTTGAGAGTTCCACATGTATAAATTTGCTGCCAGAGAATGACTAAATATGATAACGGGGGTGCCGGCTCGTCCTGCCAGTTCATAATTAACATCAATATCGCTCACTCGAATTTTCATAAAAGAATCAGGCCTTATACTCTTGATTTATTGGTATTCAGCGTTGCAACTTATTTCATAACACAATTTAATTACTTTAACTAGCATTGTAATTCTTCCATCGGTATATTTAGCTAGCACAGTTCGAATTATCCCAAAATATTCTATTGATTTTTGGTAGGTCGCGTAGCATACGCGCCATTACTCCTATTGGAAAAGATTCAATATGACCTACAGCTAACACATAATTACCGATATTGCTCTCGTTTTGAATGCGTATGTAATAAGTACCGGTTGGATAAGTTTTAGTGCTCCTGAAGTTTTGACCTAGTTCAGGGCCTACCCAGTACCATTTTCTACCAAATTCCTCAAACCATGGCCACCACTCGAAATTATCCCCGGTCGCTGTCTCCAATATTTGAAAGTTAGAGTCAAGAACATCAAGTGAGAATGTTCTTCCCACCGAGGCACAGGAATCTAATTTAGGCTTAGTTAAACCTGCATAAAAATCAAATTCTTTATCACTTATGATGCGATAAATATGCGGTTCCCCAACTAGGCGAGAGTATATTGCCTTGGAAATCTCTGGTTTCTCAATCTCGTATGGCATTTCGCGACTATGCACATCATTTATTGCCAAGATAGGTTGATGAGAATATGCAGAGTTCGATATAAAAAAAAATACGGAAGCAAGCAATGAAAAAAATATTTTCTTAGTCATGATCATATTATATTAGGTAAAATATAAAATCTATGTGAACATTTCTACGAAATTATTCCTAAAATTCATCAATAAAATAAATACGGGTCAAAGAAATTGAATATATGTGCGCACTTAGATTATTTAAAGACTATTGTATCTTAATGATACTTTCTCATAAGTGGTAATTTCGGGAGAGCGTAATGGCCCATTCTAGCATTGTTGTTTTAGGCGGCGGTCAGGCAGCTGCCAACGCCATTAAGGGAATTCGCAGTATAGACGCCAAATCACCTGTAAGTTTGGTGTCAGAAGAGAATTATTTACCCTATGAGCGTCCACCTCTATCAAAAAAATATATTCTTGGAACAAAAACTCTGGATTCCTGTGAATTTTTCCCCTCAGACTTTTATAGTGGAAACGATGTGGCTTTATTTTTAGGCTCCAAAGTTACAAATGTTGACCTTGCTACCCACCGCCTTGAGTTTGAGGATAGAGCTTCTTTGCCTTTTGATAAGTTGGTGATTGCAACCGGTAGTAAGAATCGTAGGCTTCAAATTCGTGACCTGCCGGATGATGCAGTTCTTTATTTGAGAAATAGGGATGATGCTGAAAGGATTGTTGAAAAAGCGAAAGCTAGTAGACACATTGTAATTATTGGTGGTGGATTTATCGGTTTGGAGCTAGCTGCTTCTCTGACATCGATCCAGAAACATATCACAGTAATTGAAGCTAGTAACCGCTTGATGAGTCGATCTATTCCAACGGAGATTTCGTCACTCATCGGACAAAAGCATGAAGAAAGAGGTGTGGAGTTCCGTCTTGACACAAAGGTGGTATCGGGAGCCGTCGATAATTCTAGGTATTCACTGGAATTAAGCGATGGCAGCCAACTGTCATGCGATATGGTGATTGGGGGAGTTGGCGTAGAACCAAACTTAGACGCCATGGATAATAAGCTAATTGAAAAAGAAAATGGAATAAGAACAGACGAGTACGGAAAAACCTCAGTTGAGGGTGTGTATGCAGCAGGAGACGTAGCAAACTTTTGGCACCCACTTTACGAATCCTTTATTCGATTAGAGTCTTTTAAGCATGCCCAGAATCATGGCATTAATTCAGGAAAGAATGCTGTGGGAGCGAATTTAATATATGATGATGTCCCATGGATGTGGTCAGATCAATATGATTTGAATATTCAACTTTCAGGAATTGTTAGCAATTATGATGAGTGTGTTAGTCGTGGTGATTCTCTCGTTGATGGATTGATTTATTTTTATTTGAAAAAAGGTACCATCAAGGGAGCATGCGGAGTATCTGTTGGGCCTAAAATAGGACGAGTTATCAGGGCTTCTGGTATGCTATCAGCCTCCAAAATAGTGGTTGACATTGATATACTAAAAAATCCCAAGTCAAATCTAAAAGAACTTTTTCCTAACTAGATTCCGAGAAATTTTCCACAAACGAATTTATGCTAGCTCTTCATTTTGTTTGAGATGGATAGAATGCGCTGCATGTCTCTTATAACGGGCTTTTCGATGAGCTTGCCATTTATCACAGTGAGACCGCCATTTACAGCTTGATAGGCCTTTAACACTTTTTCAGCATTAGCAACTTCAGCATCTGAAGGCGTAAAAATATCATTTATAGTTGGAATTTGGCTCGGATGTATGGCTCCTTTGCCAACATAACCCAAGTTTTTTGCCAGAGTTGCCTCTTTTTTCAGTTCGTCCTGGCTATTCAGATCCATAAATGGAACATCAATTACGTCAAGTCCTTTACTTGCTGCGGCATGAACAACTCGAGAACGCGCATAAATTAGTGGCTCCCATGAGCTGTGACACCGCAGCTCGGCAGCCATGTCTATGCCACCGAAGAAAAGAGCATCAATTCGGTTACTAGCATGGGCGATATCGTAAGCTCTTTCAAGCCCTTGATTAGTTTCAATAATCACATGAAGTCGTATGTCCTTTTTATTTTCAGTCAATAAATCGTCTAATAGGCAAATTTCTTCAGGCGTTTTTACTTTAGGCACCATAATTGAGGGCGGCGGCTTTGCGGTGGCAAGGATAGCTTGTATATCAAATAAACCTTCCTTAGATTGAAGGCTGTTAATTCGAATGACATACTCGATGGCATCACTCATGGATTGATCATTAAACAAGGCTAGAGCATTTTCTCTAGCGAAATCTTTTTCTTGGAGCGGAATCGCATCTTCTAACTCAACACAAACAATATCTGCTCCTGAATTACATGCTTTTTGGAATAGCTCTATTCGGTTTCCAGGGCAAAAGATAAAACTTCTACGAGATCTTATTGAGCGTGAATTCATATGAATGAAAAAGAATATATTGATTAGATCCAGAATTGTTGTTGGACCGTGGAATTATATATTTTATCTTTGGTTTCTAATCTTAGCTGGGTTCCAGTATTCCAATGGCTTTCATTGATCATACCAATAGCTACGTTGATTTCGAAATCGGGTGACCAAGCAACTGAAGATATCACTCCAGCATTGTTACCATCACTATCTTTTAGTAAAAGATAGGTATCGGTTCCAGAAATTTGTGGGCCATCGATTGCCACGGGCCTAATTTGGCGCTCAGGATGTTGTTTCAATCTCAATGCTTTTAAACCAAGACATTGTTTATTATGATCAAGGTTAAAACACCATCCAAGCCCGGCCTCAAACGGAGTATGGGTTCTATTCATATCTGTGCCGTAGGATAACAGACCAGCTTCTATGCGTTCGATTGGATTAGGGCAACCAGCTCGGACATCGAGGTCTCTACCGGCTTCGAAAAGTATATCCCATAGAGTTTCTGCGTTATGCGTGCCATCTAGATAAATTTCATAGCCATCTTGATGGGACCAACCAGTTCTACAAATTATCATTTGTTGGTCATTGAATTCTATTATTTTATACCTAAAATATTTAATGTCTGAGATATTTTTGCCAAAAACTTTTTCGATTAAATTTTTTGATTTAGGTCCTTGGATAGCAAGAGGATAAACGTTGGGTTCAAATACCTTTACATCTAAACCAAATCCGTATGCCAAACCTTTAAAATAGTAGAGCATATCGCTATCCGCTATAGAAACCCAGTATCGTTCATCACTCAGTTTAATAACAATCGGATCATTCAGCATATACCCGGCGTCATCAACGATGGGTATATAGCAACATTGATCTTTATTCATTCGCGATAGGTCACGAGGTGTAGTGAGTTGCAGTAAATGAAGGGCATCCTGGCCTATAATTTCAACCTGACGCTGACACGATACATCCCATAGTTGGACCGCCTTCTTGAGATGTGAGTAATCTTTTTCTATAGATTCAAAGTAGGAGGGAAGGAGCATATGATTGTACACTGTATACGCTTTCACCCCGTTAGCCTCTACTTTTTTTGTGAACGGGGTATTTCGAATTCGAATAGAGGGTGTTAAGTATCGCATGGATTTTTTCTTAGGTTAGTCCGAGCTATCAAAGAGGAGAGTTCTCATTTATTTTGCCTCATCTTGTTATATTTCTGGGATGAGTACTTCGCCTATTAGAAATTGAGGATCAGTCAATAGTTTAAGATTTTCCTCAAGTTTTTTTTGTACCCCAGGCTCGTAGAAACCTTTTTTAAAACTTTCCACATCTGCCCAATCAACAGTTGTCATAAAACGGTACGGAGAATCTCGATTCGCAGGCCAAGCAGAATTAATCTTGGTGAAAGTTGTAGCAATGACGCCAAACATATTACTATTAGAAGCCTGATGTTCAGTCATTCGCCATTTTAAAAAGTCGGCTTCATCGACCTCTGGCTTGAGCTTGTACAAAACGGTTAGTCTAATCATCGTAACCTCTGTTAAAAATAAGAAATGAATGGAAGTATTGGATAAGTTTTGATAGTGCTTGATGCAGTCTGCCTCAAACTTCAACTACTATCTTACCAAACTGCTGATTACTTTCCATTCTTTTATGAGCATCGACAGATTTTTCTAATCCTTGAAAAATGCTATCGATTATTGGAACAAAAATACCGTTTGACAGTCTTGCGTATACATACTGATGAGCTTTTTCTAGGAGAGTTGGCCGTCGTGTAACATCATACAGGCTATAAAATTTAATGCTAATTCGTTTTGTTAGAGCTGCTAATGCGGTAAAGCTCACGTTTTGTGAATTGAGATTACCATAGCATACTATTCGAGCTTCCGGAGCTGCAATATCTAAAAGATTATTGGAGGTTGCACCGGAAACAGGATCGTAAATTACGCTTACTCCCTTTCCATTTGTGATATCCATCACCGCGCTTACAAAATCGTCATTTTCAGAGTTTAGCGCATAGTCAGCTCCTACATCTTTCAGTCGATCAATTTTATCCTTTGAACGTGTTGTTGCGATCACTGTAGCACCCGAATCTTTAGACAACTGAATACCGCCGAGAGCAGCGCTGCTGCTACCTGCAGTGATTAATACCGTATCGTTATTTGTTAAGGACGCATTATGAATTAAACCTCCCCATGCAGTTAGGTATTGCATCCAACTTGCAGCACTTTGGGTAGACGTTATATTGTCTGGTACTCGCACGACTGCCTCTACAGGAACTGTTACGGATTCCCCATAGCAACCGTACTTTCCTGTCTCGTTTTTCCAGTATCCAAATTCATCAGCTAGTGCAAAGGGAATAACTGCAACTTTTTGGCCCAGTGAATAGTCGACGATATCACTTCCTATGGCAGCTATTGTGCCCGAGCCTTCACCTCCAAGACGACAAGGGAAAATAGGGTCAAAAGCATATACGCCTTGGCGCAACATACATTCCGCACGGTTTAATCCGAAAGCTTTAATACTGATATTGACTTCAGTCGGTAATGGTTTTTGATCCAAACAATCATCGATTTGTAGAACCTCAGGGGGTCCAGTTCTGTAAAATTGTATAATTTTTGAAGTAGTCATATTTTGCCATCTCCATTGGTTAAAGCTAGTAAATAAACATATTTAACGTACGCATTATTCTGGGCACTGAGATATGGTATGGATTTGAGTCTCTTGAATATTGGAACGATTAATTGTTATTAAATTGATGATATATACTAATCCTCTAATTAAACAAGTTTACAACGATCTGCGTGTTGTACACTAGAGCAGCAGGTAAGGGCCAGAAACCAAATTGGGGCCATAACAAAATTCTTGGGGATCCTTTATGACTAGTATACTTTTCCACGATGTACAAATCTGGGATGCTTCTCGCCAAGAACCCGAACCGGGGATGCATGTTTTGATTGAAAATGATCGGATCAAAGAAGTTTCTGATCTTCCTATTTCTATATCCGAGGCGCAATTGATTGATGGCAGGAATAAAACTTTGATGCCAGGCCTCATCGATGCCCACTGTCACGTCACCATGACAGAAGTGAATATCAGGCAGTTGGAAGATGAACCACTAACGTTAATGACGGCAGAGGCTTCACAAGTACTCCGAGGCATGTTAATGCGAGGCTTTACATCTATACGAGATTTGGCCGGTGCTGATTGGGGTATAGCTGAAGCCGTAGAAAGAAAGTTGCTTGTTGGACCGAGAGTGTTTTTTGCGGGGAGAGCTCTCACTCAAACTGGAGGCCATGGAGATTTCCGTCGCCGTACACAAGGGTTGGAACCATGTGGATGTGGTAATGCACTATCTCACTCCGCAGTGATAGCTGATGGCGTTGCAGAAGTTCGTCGGGCCGCGCGAGAAGAATTAAGAAAAGGAGCTACTCAGATCAAGGTGATGGTATCTGGCGGAGTTGCCTCTCCATATGATCCAATAGATAACAAACAGTACTCAACCGAAGAACTTAAAGCCATAGTAGAGGAAGCAAACTCATGGAACACTTATGTTGCTGCGCATTCCTATACACCTCGGTCATCTCAACATGCGGTTGAGTGCGGTGTCCGAACTATAGAGCATGGTAATCTTATCGATGCAGAGACCGCTTCGAGTATGGCAAAACATGATGCATTTCTCGTACCAGCCTTAATTACTTATGATGCAATGGATAGAAATGGCGCTGCCCTAGGATTACCCACTGCGAGCATTCATAAATTACAAAGAGTCAAAAATGAGGGGTTTAATGCTATTGAACTATGTCGTCAAGCAGGTGTTAAAGTTGGGTTTGGTACGGACCTGTTAGGCGCTCTTCAATCAGAGCAATCCGAAGGATTTAGAACCCAAAGTGAGGTAGACTCTAATCGCGATGTTCTAGTTTCAGCTACTGCGACAAATGCCGAGATATTAAACCGGGAAGACGATTTAGGCTTGATCGGTGTAGGCGCGAAAGCGGATGTTCTATTGGTTGGAGGCGATCCTGTAACCAACCTATCATTGTTGGCTAATCCAGATGAGAACCTTTTGTTAATTATGAAAGACGGCGAGATTTATAAAAATATGGAAGGGTAGGTGATTTATCGACTGAACGAGTTGTCTGACTGCTCGCTGGAATTAAGCTAGCCGCATCTTGTAAAAAAATAAGATGCGGCATGATTTAATTAACTACAAATAAGTGCGCGATATCAGGCTAGGCCGCAGTTTGAATCCCGTCTTTTAATGCATGGGGATAATATTTTTTAGCATGCTCTAACGATATATAGCCATTTTTCAGATCGTCAGCTACGGCGTCCGCTGATCGTGTATCTGGGGGTCCGTAGCCTCCACCGCCGCCAGTCCGAAACTCTAGCGTGCCACCTTCGGGAACAAGCAGTCCAGTTTCCTTTTTTACCGGTTTCTCGGTTCCATCTGGTAAAGTGAGAACACCACGATTTGACCTTCCGGGTTCGCCTTTATCAATAGTCCATGGTTGTGATTTTTGCTGCTCTATAAAAGCGGTAACATAAGAGTCATCCAACATATGGTACGCAATATCGACGCCAAGACCCGATCTGTATGTTCCAGCTCCGCAGGAATCTTGTGCGAGTTCAAATTTCTCTAATATCCAGGGGCAGCGGGTTTCAAATACTTCGGCAGGAGTGTTCCGTGTGGCCGCTTGCATTGGGTGCATCATCGCGCTAAGACCGTCACCGTGTGCGCTAGCTCCCTGTCCTCCCATATGTGGAAACCCTTCTACCCACGCTTCTCCGGTGTCTTTATGTGTTCCCCACCAAACTGCCCCTTCAATATCACCGTCACTTCCGGCGGTGACGTTATTTGGCATTGCTTTAGAAATCGCCTCCCAGATTGCCTCCATTGCTCGCATTGCTGGTATGAAGAATAGAAATGTTGGCGCTGGTTTTTCGGCATGAAATAACGTTCCAGGCTTAGAAATCACTTTTAACGGCCTAAAGTGACCTTCAGATGCCATATCGCCTCCGTTTGCTAGGTACGTTAACGCCATTCTAGTTGCAGAGACTGTAGTAGCTATCGGGCAGTTTAGCGGCCCTCCAGTAACCGGGGGTGCCTTTGAGTAATCAACTGTAATATTGGATCCTTTGACTTCAACAGACAATTCAAAAGGGATCTCTTCATCGTCAATTCCATTATTGTCGATTTTACCTTTTCCCACATAAGTCCCATCGGGGATTTTTTCAAGATATTTTCGAACCACTACCTCGCCATGATCAAACATTCTTTCTGTGCAACGATTAAAATCTTCTTGACCAAACCGTTCAATAAGTTTGACGAGTCCATTAGCGCCCGCTCTGACACATACGACCAATGCCTCGAGATCGCCTGCTGTGTAACGCGGGAATCTTGAATTAGCCAAAAATAAGCGATGCATCTCCTCATTCAATACCCCCGCTTTATAAATTTTTACGGCTGGGTATATTGTTCCTTCCTGGAACACATCCACAGTATCAGTACAATAAGGCTCCTTTCCCCCTACATCAGGGAGGTGCGCTTTCGCAGTTGCATAACCTACAATCTCATTGTTCTTAAAAATTGGCATGACCACGGATGCATCTTGTTGGTGAGACCCTATTCCGAACGGATCGTTATAAAGAATTACATCGCCGGGTTCCAAATTTTCAACCCCGCCGTTTTCCGCAATGGCGCCCTCAATGCAAAAATTCATCGTGCCCATAAACATAGGCAGGGTTTGACACTGCGCAAGCATCCGTACGTCCTTATCATATATCGCAGCTGCAAAATCCAACACCTCGTAAATGACAGAAGAAAATGCAGTTCGTACAAGCGAACGCTTCATTTGGTTTGCTGCAACATTTAATGAATGCCTCACAATCTCCGTAGTGATCGGATCAGCATTAACGCTATCCGCCTGTTTGCTTGCTTGCGCTTCGTAGACATATAGGTCTGATTCGGTCATCTCGGAGTTCCTGTCATTTTTGTTTCTATGGGTTTAAGTATGTCTTAGGTGGGTTTTTAGATCAATAACCATCTATTTTTACCGAAAATTAACGTTAATTTGGCAAAAAGCAAGCATTTTTTTGTAAATTACGTACAACAAATGTACATGAACGCTACCTTTAGGTAATATAGAATGCATATCAAATAGCAAGGGTTAGAGTTTTCAAATCCCTGCTTTGAGATAGTCTTACTTTGCATAACTATCTTTGTTTATATTAAGAGTGAGGTAAGTACTTGAGAACGTTGTGACCCTTTTAGATGAAATAGGATAAATACGGAGGATTTACTATGCGGTATTTAAAGCGCCTTTTATTAGTGGCGATGGTATTTTTGGTTCCTGTGACCGCTGTACAAGCTGAACGAGTTCTTCGGCTTAATGAGGTAGCAGTAGGTGAGCTCGACCCACACATCGCCTTAGATTACATTGATTCAATTTTGCTTGTGAATTTATATGATCCTTTAGTCCGACCTAAGCCCGGCGGCGGTTTCTTACCTGGTCTGGCGGAGTCATGGGATGTGTCCGATGATAATCTAACCATTACGTTTACGTTGCAGTCGGGAATAAAGTTTCATGACGGCAGTACCGTAAATGCGGACGACGTAGTTTACTCATTTGATCGCAATAAGGCTTTAGGAATGGGTTATGCATATTTGTTTGCTAATTCCTCAGTTGCGAAAAACAGCGACATGGAAGTTGTGTTGACTCTTGATAAACCAGATTCAGCAATCCTAGCTGCTCTGACTCGGTTGGGCATCGTGAATAGCGATCTAGTTAAAGCCAACCATCAAGACGGAGATTTTGGAGATAACGGAGATTATGGAACTGCTTACCTGTCTGCAAATGACGGTGGATCAGGAGCCTATCAGGTTGTTTCCCATAACATGCAAGAATTGACCGTATTGTCAAAATTCAATGACCATTACGGCGGATTCTTGCCCAAATCACCGGATACCATTCGAGTTATTTATGTTATGGAGACCGCGACTATTCGGACTCTCATGTCGAATAAAGAGCACGAAATCACCGCTCAATGGCATCCAGGTACTATGTTTGCTGGACTGGCTGCTGAGGATGGTTTAGGCCTCACAACAGAAGATGGTATCGCATACCTAGTTATGCCTATACACACAGCTAAAGCACCTACAGATGATGTTCATGTTCGTCGCGCAATGATTGCAGCGACCGACTATGAACAAATGGTTGCGATTGAAAAAGTTACTGAGGATTTAACGGCAGCTAACCGAAGTCGCACAGCATTGCCCGCGGCGTTATCTGGATATGATGCCAGCGCTCCTGAATTCGAGCAAGATCTAGATGCTGCAAAAGCGCATCTCGCAAAATCCAAGTATGCTGATAATATTGGTGATTATGAAGTCGAAATCGCATGGATTGCTGAGGTTCCAAAGGAAGAGAAAATAGCTTTTTTATTGGCACATAACTTATCTCAAATCGGAATGAAGGCAAAAGTAGTGAAGGTACCATGGGCAGTATACAGCGACCGAGTTACTCAATTAGATACTACGCCTCATGTAGGTCAATTGTATTTCTCAGCTACTTATCCTGACCCATTGTCTTTGTTAGGCGCGTATCACTCAAGAGTTCGTGGAAGCTATTCCTCTCATGATTGGCTTGAGGATGCTGAGGTTGATCGCTTGATTGATGCCGCTACTGCTGAGATGGATGAAAGCAAAAAGAATGAGTTATTGATTGCATTACAAAGACGACTCATTGATGTTGGAGCAGCAATTTATGCTTATGAGACACGAGCATTATTTGCCAAACAGGATTACGTCAGTGCTCCATTCCTCGATGATCCAACCAATACTGTAGCAATGATGGGTGGTAACTGGAGATTCAACACGTGGGAAGTTGACGACTAAACCGATCAACCACTAAACAGTGTTTAAAAAAGAGGGCCAAAGCTCTATGTTGCGCGGGCTTGGCCCTCTTTTATTGGTACTTGAGAATGATCTTGTTTGAAGAAATAAGTATGTTAGAAAATAATCGGAAACGCAGACTGACGGCTACTGTTCTAGACTGGTAAATCTCCAAGTGCAGCTAACAAAATATTTTCTTAAACGAATCGGCGCTTCGGTTTTTGTTCTTTTTGGCGTCTCGATTGTAATTTTTTTGATAGCTCGAGCAATTCCTGGAGATCCAGCGAGAATGGCTTTAGGGCCTCGTGCGAGTCCGGAAATGGTGGAACAACTTCGTGAGAGACTCCACTTAAACGATTCTATCCCTGCACAATATTTTTATTTTCTTCGTGGCGTCAGTGAAGGTGACTTAGGAATGTCACTTTATACCAAACGACCAGTTGTGCAAGATTTAGCTGAATATTTTCCTGCTACTTTCGAGCTCGTAATCTTCGCTGGATTGATAATGGTTGTTGTAGGCATCCCGTTAGGTATTTTGTCAGCGAGACATCAAGATCGTTTAACCGATAATGTAGCAAGGATTTTTGCACTACTTGGTGTTGTTACGCCAACTTTTGTGTGGGCGATCTTTTTTATGTTAATTTTTGCATATATTTTAGATTTATTGCCTATCATGGGCCGGCTCAGTGAGGAAGTTTTGGCTCCACCGGACGTGACAGGAATGTATACCTTCGATGCGTTGTTGGCCGGACAATGGCACACTTTTAAGGATGCTTTAATCCATATCATTATGCCGGCTGGAGCGTTAGCTCTTTCTGGCTTAGGGCAAGCTGCGCGACTTACTAGAACAAATATGCTAGATAGTTTTAGTCGCCCATATAGCGAGATGGCACGTGCTTACAATTTTAGCGAATTGCAGACTTCCATGAAATATGCGTTGCGGCCGGCAATGATTCCAACATTAACAATACTCGGTTTAGATTTTGCGGTCATGCTAGGAAATGCGTTTTTAGTAGAAAAAGTTTTCGCATGGGGAGGCTTAGCGCAATATGGCGTAGAGGCAATCTTTTATAAAGATTTGAATGCAATTGTTGGCACAGTTCTTGTGATTGCCTTATTTTTCTTGGTGGTAAACATGATTATTGATTTAGTTGTTGCTTATTTAAATCCACGTATACGATTAGGATAAGCATTAACGAGATTACAAAAATGCAAAGAATTTGGAGCAAAATATTTAAGAGCCGAAACTGGTATAACTTCAGTCGCAATCCGCTTTCCATTACTGGCGGGGCTATTGTGTTAATAGTAATTCTTGCCGCAATTTTTGCGCCATTTTTGACGCCATACCCAGATCACAAAGGAGCTGCTCTTGATTTTGCGAACATGAATAGGCCACCCGATTGGCAGTATCTGTTTGGCACGGATGGCTTGGGTCGGGATGTGTTTACCAGAGTAATTTTTGGTTATAGGGTTTCACTATTATTAGGAATCGTAGTCTTATCGATTGCAGTTCCGATTGGCGTTGGCTTGGGATTGATAGCCGGCTATTTCAGCGGAAAAACAGAGATTATCTTAATGCGTATTACGGATGTATTCCTAGCTATACCTGCATTAGTGTTAGCTTTAGCAATAATGGGGTTTTTAGAACCCACCTTGATGAATGCCATGATCGCGGTTTCCGCAATGTGGTGGCCATGGACGACTCGGCTTGTCTATAACATAACGCGGTCGGTTAAAACGGAGGATTTTGTTGTGGCTGCAAAAGTCGTGGGGGCTTCCCACACTCACATTATTCTTCGGGAAATTTTACCCAACTGCTTGCCAACAATCCTTACAAAGATGACTCTTGACATGGGATTTGTAATTTTAGTCGCAGCATCGCTCAGTTTTCTCGGTCTTGGGGTCCAACCGCCGACACCTGACCTTGCTTCAATGGTAGCAGATGGATCGCAGTATCTACCGGATCAGTGGTGGTTATCAGTTTTCCCAGGGTTAGCAATATTAATAGTTGTGCTTGGATTTAACCTTCTAGGTGATGGCCTTAGAGACATGTTGGATGTCGAGATGTAACATGATAGACACTTTATTAAACATACAGGATCTCCACTTAAAGTTTGATTTATATGAAGGCTCTTCTCATGTTTTAAACGGCGTCAATTTAGGAATAGGTAAAGGCGAACGCGTTGCAATTGTTGGGGAGTCAGGCTGTGGTAAGTCAACGGCGGTAAGGGCTATTTTAGGTTTGTTAACGGGCCGAAATGTAAATCTTGAGGGGAGTATTCGGTTCACAGGTTCTGAGTTAATAAACAATAGTGATAAAAAATTATGGCGAGATATTCGAAGCCGTAGAATCAGCATGATCTTTCAGGATCCGACAGCTGCTCTTAACCCTGTTTTTACAATACGTGATCAGTTAGTCAATGTCATTCGGAGAGGGTCAAATGTTAAAAACAAGAGGCAAGCAATAGATCTCGCAAGAAGCGCTCTTAAACGAGTTGCTATAGCTGATCCAGATCGCATCTTGGATACATATCCTTTTCAATTGTCTGGGGGTTTAGCCCAACGAGTCATGATCACAATGGCATTGATTAACAAACCAGAATTGGTGCTTGCGGATGAGCCAGGGTCTGCATTGGATGTGACTGTGCAAGAGCAGACTTTACACCTGATGAGAGATTTAACCGAGGAAGCAGGTGCTGCGGTGCTGATAATTACTCATAATTTAGGGGTAGTTAGAGAATTTGCGCAAAGAGTGTATGTTATGTACGCCGGTTCTATAGTAGAGGAAGCAACTGTTGAGGATTTATTTAATAGACCCAAACACCCTTACACCCAAGCTCTCATAAATGCAGTACCAAAATTAACAGGCGGTGATCTCCCTACAGCGATCGAAGGAGTGGTTCCAGACTACATTAGACCTCCAAAAGGATGCAGATTTCATACTCGATGCCCTTTGGCTGAAGAGAGATGCCGTTCCCCGCAAAAAATGATTAATGTTAGTAGGGATCATAGGGTTGCTTGTTTTTTAGCGACGGAGGAGAGCTAGGTTTAAATAGCTAAGAAAATTATGAACGATAAGAGATACTTGGCTATTAACGATATAACTAAACATTATCGTGTGCATCAAACCACTGTAAAAGCGCTAGATGGAGTGAACCTGGATATTAGGAAAGGGGATTGTGTTGGTATTGTAGGTGAATCAGGGTCAGGCAAAACGACATTGGCGAAGTTACTGTTAGGCGTGGAACCAGCAACTACCGGCAGTATGACATTTAATGGGATTGTTTTGCCCTTAAAACGGGACCGGTCTTTACGAAAGAAAATTCAAGTGGTGCAGCAAAATCCAATGCTGACTTTGAACCCAAAGAGAACTATCAAGCAGACAGTAGGACTGCCACTACGGATTTATGGATTCAATGGAGCTAAGACACTAACTGAGAAAGTAGGTGATTTACTAGATACCGTCGGTCTTGCGCGTGAACTTATGGATCGATACCCATCCGCTCTTTCGGGTGGTCAGCGCCAAAGGGCTGCATTAGCACGAGCTTTAGCCGCAGAACCAGAAATTATTATTTTGGATGAGCCTACATCGGCTCTGGATGTATCTGTCCAGGCTCGAATCCTTTCACTGCTTAAAGATTTGCAAGAAAAATTTTCGTTAACTTTTTTATTTATTACCCATGATTTAAGTGTTATTCGAAATATGGCATCATCCCTGGCCGTGATGTATAGGGGCCGAATAATTGAAGCAGGACAAACAGATTCTATATTCAAAGCTCCAAAGCACCATTATACTGCCATGCTTTTGTCTTCAGTACCTGTGGTGTCACTCGAAGAACAAAATGCAAAGCCCCAATGGACTTGGACACGAGCCTTATTCGAAGGTGAGGAAAAATATTCCAACGGCTGTAGTTTTGCTCCTCGATGCCCTTCTAGCGATGAGCCATGTTGGAAATTAGTACCGGAAGAGCAAGAGTTTGCAAATAGACATGTTGCGAAATGTCATCATCCTAGGTCATCTTCTTAAAACATAAACAAAAGGGATAGATTGCTCATCATTTCCAGACTTGTTGGGCTACTCTCTTGAAATTCCCGCCTAGTATTCCTATTATGTTTTCGTTGGTATAGCCACGATCAATCATCATTTGTGTTAGCTCTAATAATTGTTCCGGTTGGGCGTTTTCATGATCAACATGTGGTTGATTTTGATTCATCGGCCAAGCATCTGGACTGGTTCTCGCTGACGCCCAGAAAGCAGGTATATTTTTTACATAATCTAAACCAATTCCTACGTGTTCGGGGCCAATGAGTTCAGCCATATAATCAAGGTGACTAAACATGGATTCAGTTTTGGCAGCTTGGTCAATCAAGAAGCCACCAACACCGTTGATTCCAATTACTCCGCCGGTATCAGCACAAGCGCGAATTTGTTCGTCAGTAATATTTCGATAGTGGCTAGCGACACCTAGGGCACAACAATGAGAAAAAATAAATGGGCTTTCGGTGAGCTCCATGGCTTCTAGTGTTGTTCGGCGACCTGAGTGAGTTCCATCTATCAACATTCCAATAGCGTTCATTTTCTTGACGAGTCTGCGGCCAAATAAGCTAAGGCCAGCATTAGTATCATCAGCGCATCCATCACCCACAAAATTCTTCTGATTGTACGCTAACAGCATGTGTCGAACTCCCAAGTTGTAATAAACTTCCACCATATCAAGTGATCTTTCAAGTGGATTGGTTTCTTGAAGGTTTAAAGTTAACGCAAGGTCGCCATTTGCCTTTGCTTCAACAATGTCGTCAACGGTTGAGATTAAACGCATTTTTCCAAATTTTCGAATTTGATTTTTAACCCACGCGATTTGTAAGGTTGTTCCTCTAATTGAGCCTGGAAAATCATTTACTGTTAATGATACAAGATCGATACCTGCTGATTTAAAACGTGGCAAAGTTACGTCCTCATCCGCATAGCCTTCAACCCATGGTAAGGTCATGTCCCACACTAATGCTTTTTCATAAAGTGCTTGCGTTTCCGGCGTAATATTCTCAGGGTGATAAGACGGGCGAGGCCCAAGGTCTTTTGGCATGTCTAATTTCTCCATTTTGTTAGCAAAAATAAGCCGGATGATTTACATAGGAAGCATTTCTTTCGTAAACTATAGCTTAATGGTAACAAAATTGCTGTCAATATCGAGGGAGAAAATAGTATGTCAACTCGCATAGGTGTGGATATCGGAGGCACATTTACCGATCTAATTTTTTATGATGATCAGACGGGATCTACAATAATTGGAAAAGTTCCTACTACCCCGGATAGCCCTGACCGAGGAGTCCTGGATGCTGTAGAAAGTGCATTGTCGAGCGAGCAGATTGATTATTCCCAATATTTTCTTCATGGCACAACCGTGGGACTCAATTCGTTATTGGAACGAAGAGGCGCGAAGGTAGGAATGCTTTGTACGCGAGGATTCAGAGATGTCCTTGAAATTCGAAGAGGAGATCGTGACGAGGCCTATAACATGTTTTGGCAACCGCCACCCTTACTAGTTCCGCGGTATTTACGTATTCCAATTACAGGTCGATTACGAGCTGATGGCAAAGTGCATGAATCACTGAATGAAAATGATGTAATCGACGCCGCAAAAGTTTTTTTAGATGAAGACGTGGCAACAGTTGCAATAACATTTATGAACGCCTATGCCAACCCAGAGCACGAGATAAAAGCAGAAGAGATTCTCAGAGATGAAGGTTTTAAAGGTGAAATATCTATTTCTCATCAAGTCTCTCGCGAGTATAGAGAATATGAACGATCAACTACTACTGTAATTGATGCATACGTTCGACCCCGAATGAATCGTTACCTTAATAGACTTAGAGAAGGATTGGAAACGAAAGGATTCTCGGGGAATCTTTTAGTAACGCGGTCGGGTAGCGGATCAATGACTTTTAACGAAGCAATGCAAAGACCTTTCGAAACAATTATGTCTGGTCCGGTTGCAGGTGCAGAGGGAAGTGGCGAACTTGCTCGCACTCTTCAGCTAGGAGACATGGTAACGGCAGATGTAGGTGGGACAAGTTTCGATACATGTATGATAATTAATGGGCGTCCACAGTTAATGTATGAAGGCCAAGTTGTTGGATTGCCGGTCCAAACTCCTTGGGTTGATGTACGTTCAATTGGTGCCGGAGGCGGTTCAGTTGCTTATGTGGATGAAGGCGGGCTACTAAGAGTAGGGCCTCGTAGTGCTGGAGCAGATCCAGGTCCTGCATCGTATGGCCGAGGAGGCAATGAACCTGCTTTAACAGATGCTGCATTTATTCTTGGAATGTTAGGTGAAGGCAAACTAGCTTCAGGAATTGGTCTAGATCAAGTGGCAGCTGAATCCGCTTTCCAACCCGTTGCAGCTGCTCTGAATTACTCAATTGAGGAAACAGCGCGTGGCGTGATGACTATAGCGTCAGCAACAATGGCTAATACTATTCGTGAGATTACTATCGATCAAGGCATTGATCCACGTGAACTCAGTTTATTGGCATTCGGCGGTGCCGGGCCCTTAATGAGTACACTACTTGCGCGTGAATTAGGTGTAGCACGTATTATCATTCCGCCATATGCAGGTAATTTTTCTGCGTGGGGATTGCTTGGTGCAGATCTAACTCAAGCGACAGCAAGGACTCAAGTCTTACCGCTCTCGAATGAAGGATTGAAACAGGGTAATCGGTATCTTCAAGAAATGTTCGGTGAGCTAGAGTCTCGGCAAGAGCAAATTATTGATGCTGAAAGAATCCGAGAGGTATCCATAGACATGCGTTACGTTCGTCAGGAGCACTGGCTAACTGTGCCTATGCGACACAAAAACGGAAAGATTCTAGCTGAAGCCGAAGAAATCTATGAAGCTTTTCAAAATGCCTATGAGAAATCTTTCGCTCACAAACTTGGAGAAGATGTTGAAATAGTCTCTCTTCGAGCAACTGTACGTGTGCCGTTACCTCGAAGAGAGCATCAGATCACCACGGGATCGAATCCAACGGGCAGTACTACAGGTACTTTTGAAGCCTTTTCATTTGCTGAGGGGAGGAGAGTTCCGTTCAAGATTTACGAACGCTCTAATTTTAAGTCGGGAGAAGAAATATCAGGACCTGCGATCATAACTGAAGCAACTGCCACTACTTATGTCGATACGGACTATAAGATCGTTGTTGATGAGTCGAATTGCCTTATATTGACTTAGGCTATATAAAGTTAAAAATAGGTTGATATTTAGCCGACATAGGTGTCGGATCCTAATGTAAAGCCAGCGGCTGTTTGCTCTGTTGGCATTACTTCAATCGTATCAATATTTACATGTTGAGGCGTCGATACTATAAAGTGTACCACTCTCGCAATGTCTTCTGGATCTAGTGGTTTAAAGCTGTTATATAAAGATTTGGCAGTAGTCACGTCGCCTCGAAGCCGAGTTGCAGTAAAATCAGTCGCGACTACGCCAGGTTCGACATTTGTGATTCTTATTTTTGTGCCAGCTAGGTCCGTCCGCATATTTAACGATAGTCGGCGGAGAAAAGCCTTCGTTGCACCATAGACGTTTGAAGTCGGATAGGCATAATTAGAAGCGATAGAACCCATATTTATAATTTGTCCACGGTTTAAGGAAACCATACCTGGCAACACTGCATAGATTAAATTCATAGCTCCGCGGATGTTTGTATCGATCATTTCGTCCCAGTCATCGGGGTTTCCATCGTGAAGTGAGTCACCGCCTCGACCTAGTCCAGCGTTATTAACTAACACTTCTGTTGGCCCAAAAGAATGAGGAATTTTAGATATACCATCAACTAGTCTCTCTCGGTCCCTAACATCTGCTGTAATGGTATGTATGTTGTTAGGGTAGTTTTGCTTTAGTTCGAGTAACTTATCTTCTCTTCGAGCAATCGCTGTAACTTTAGCGTCGTCTGCAGCGAATCTCTGGACAACGGCTTTACCAATCCCAGAGGATGCTCCAGTTACCAATATTTTAGTATTAATCAATGCTGACATAGCAAGGTCCTTTTACGGTCCAATTTAAAGTTATAGATTAGCCTATAAGTTACCCGAAATGATAAAAAATGGCACGAGAAAAACAATTTGAATGGTACTCAGTAAAAAATCCGGTCACCAAACTTAAATTCTCGCATATACTGGTCTTTTGCTTTGGGCATATAACTTATTTTGCAAATAACATAATATGAAAAATTTGCTGTTAAAATTGATTCTCAAGGAGAAATCATGACTGTTCGCTCAATTGTAAGAGTTGCAACTGATGTAGGCGGCACCTTCACAGACATGGCATTTGTTGAAGTCTCGGAAGATGGATCGCAAGTATTTAAAACTGCAAAAACAGACACCACACCACCAAATTTTGAAAAAGGCGTGCTTGACGTCTTGCAGCGTGGAGGGGTGGATATTCAACAGGTTGGCTTTTTGGCGCATGGAACCACCGTCGTAATTAATGCGCTTACAGAGAGAAAAGGTGCGGTTACGGGATTAATTACTACCGAAGGGTTTCGCGATGTACTTGAGATAGCGAGAGGCAATCGGCCTGACTTTTTCAATCTAAAATATAAAAAGCCTGCACCTTTTGTGCCTCGGTTCCTTCGTCGTGAAATTCCTGGACGTATCACATACCGCGGTGAAGAGAGGGCTTCGTTAGATTTGACCGGCCTCTCCAAGATTCTTGATGATTTTCGTCAAGAGAATGTTACTGCAATAGCAGTTTGTTTGCTGCACTCCTATACAAATTCAAAGCATGAAAAAGAGGTTATCAATGCTATTAGGGCATATTGGCCTGATGTTTCCGTTGTAGCATCTCATCAAATTAATCGTGAATGGCGGGAATATGAGCGCACGAATACAACTGTTCTTTCAGCCTATGTTCAACCTATTGCAGAAAGTTATCTTAGTGGGCTAGAGGAGGCTATTAAGAAGGATGGATTTGTTGGTAGCTTGTATGTTATGCAGTCAAACTGTGGTGTTGACAATCTGTCTCAATCAAAACGTATCCCAATAACAATGGTAGANTCCGGACCNGCTAGTGGNGTTTTNGCGGCAGCNGAACTTGGNAANGCGATTGGNGNGCCAAATATTATTGCTCTNGANATAGGAGGAACTACTGCAAAATGTTCTTTGATCGAAAATTCGGAAGTNAANATNGTTTCGGATTANTGGATTGAAAAAACACCAGTNAGTTCNGGTTATCCNGTAATGGTGCCNGTTGTTGATATTGTNGAAATTGGAAACGGNGGCGGTTCNATTGCNTGGGTNGATGAATTNNANAAACTNCATGTAGGNCCNCAATCGGCAGGAGCGATNCCTGGNCCNGCNGCATATGGAAANGGTGGNNTNGATGCTACAACAACTGATGCTAATTTAATTNTNAATAGAATCAACCCTGANTATTTCTGTGGNGGTGAAATTNATGCNGATGTCAAAGCAGCAGAAAATGCGATTAGAGGAATCAGTGATCANTTAGGNCTTAANGCAAATGAGNCNGCTCGNGGAATNATTCGAATTGCAAATAATAATATGACNAATGCATTGAAGTTNGTNTCNTTNAATCGNGGNTATGANCCAAGNGATTTTACCTTAGTNGCATTTGGTGGAGGAGGTGGACTACANGCGGTGGCNTTGGCATCNGAATTNGGAATAAAGAANGTGATANTNCCNAATGGNGCAGCGGTNTTTTCNGCNTGGGGNATGATAATGTCNGATCTTAGNCGAGATATCTTNGTTACGAAACTNGTAGAANTGNAGCAGGACAGNNCTGATATTTTGAANNANCTTTNATCTANAATNGAATNAGAAGCNGTAAAACAATTTGAAGAAGAAGGAGTNNANTCNCAGCAAGTTCAGTTTCGCTANCTTGCAAAGATGCGNTATCAAAATCAAGAACATTCAGTTGANGTAGATATTNCAGACCGCCCACTGACATCACAATCTATANTNCAATTNGANCAAGATTTTCATAANGTNTATGAGCGTGAATACACTTATNNNTTGAANACNCCNGTAGAAATTGTTGGGATGCATGTNGTAGTNANGGCNGACATAGGCAAATTGGAAATAACAAAAATGNATNCNGGNAANCANNATGTANGNNNNGAACANAAAGGTAAAAGAATGGTNGATTATGCNCAGGANGGNATACANGAAGCTNCNATTTATGATGGAGCTTNATTAANAGCAGGTNCGCAATTTNCNGGACCTGCAATAATTGAAGATNCAGGNTCGACAACNGTCATTCANCCAGANAATGANGTNAAAATTGATGAATATGGGAATATCCATATCAACTTNGGAGNNAANTCTAATGGATAAAGATCCAATNACCNTNGANATCATTCAAAATTCGCTGCGATCGATTAGTGATGAAATGTTCGCGGCGATGAGAAAGACNGCGATGAGCGCGATAATNTANGAAGTTCTGGATATGGGNACTGCGATTACAACAGGAGATGGTGAGTTGGCAAGTTCTGGCGCAGGAATACCGGCGTTTTCAGCCATGCTTGACAAAAGTGTACAAAGAATTCTTGANATACATTCGGCGCCTGAATCGATAAAATCAGGAGACATATTTATTACCAACGACCCATTTTATGGCGGAGTTACNCATTTAAATGACGTAGTGCTCGCAATGCCAGTTTTTTCNGATGATAAATTAATTGCGTGGACTGTGAATATTGCNCACTGGAATGATGTTGGGGGAATGGTTCCTGGGTCAATGTCTACTGAATCAACAGAGCTTTTTCAAGAAGGTTTANGATTGCCTGCAGTTAAATTANTTTCGCAGGGAACCCCCATTGAATCTGTATTTAAAATAATCGAAATTAACTCACGNCTTCCAGATTTTNTAGTTGGAGATATGTGGGCAGGTATATCGGCAGTAAGNCTAGGCGAACGAAGAATACTTGATGTGATAAATAAATATGGACAAGAGACATTTGAAATGGCACTTNATGAATACATGAAGTTTGGNGAANATGTTTCGTTAGCTGCAATAAGAAAGCTNCCCAAAGGAACNTACCAACACTCGGAAGAGCAAGACGATGGCGTCGTCAATAATGTAACAATAGAGATAACCGATAATGAGTTCATAGTTGACCTGAGAGATAATCCAGATCAGCACGAAGGCTCAGTNAATTCGAGCCGAGATGGTGTTATGGTAATGGCTCAACAAATATTTAAATCGGTTACCGATCCTTATACATCTTGCAATGGTGGTACATTCAGACCGTTAAAGCTAATGACCCGTTCAGGCTCAGTTTTCGATGCGGCAGAACCGTGTGCGCAAGGATTCTACTTTGAGGTTGTCATACGCGTTTTTGATCTAATGTGGAGATGTTTAGCGCCACACATACCNCAGTTACCTAGCGGCCATTTCGCTTCAATATGTGCCACTATAATCGGTGGGTCACATCCNGATACAGGNCGTTGGTATACCATAGTTGAACCNGAATTAGGGGGNTGGGGCGGNGCCTCTGGAATGGATGGNAACACAGCGATTTTTTCCGGGATTCATGGCGATACCTACAANTGCCCTGCAGAAATATCAGAAGCAAGATATGGTGTTTTTGTCGATCGGATGGAGTTAAANCCAGAAAGNGGTGGAGAAGGTGAATGGAGAGGAGGTCGAGGAATTCGACTAGACTACAGAATTCGATCGAACGAATCATTCTTGACTTGTGGTTATACGAGATCAAAGTTTGCCCCNTGGTCGTCCAATGGTGGTCGGGATGGNACTCCTAATTACATAGAAGTGATAAGGAANAATGGNACAATAGANAAATTCTCCTCTGTTACAGGCCTAACGGTTGACGAAGATGATGTGGTTAGAGTAGTAACTGGAGCGGGAGGAGGGTTNGGAAATCCTGAGAAACGTNCACAACATCTAATTATGACCGATATCCAAAATGGNTATCTGACAGCNGAGAGAGCATTAGAAGTCTATGGNTATGACAGCACATCTGAGANNGCGGCGTAGGTGGATCNATTNACAATAGATGTCATNCAGGCATCATTANNAGCAATAGCTAACGAAATGTTNGCTGTGCTTAAACGCACGGCGATGAGCCCAATAATCTATGANGTTTTAGATTCGGGAGTTGCTATAACTGATAATCGAGGCAGGCTAGCCTGCAGCGGGGCCGGNATTCCTAGNTTNATTGGCGTATTAGATAANGCAGTGAAGGCATTGATTGAAGATATACCAGGAGAGGAGATTCAACCCGGTGACGTCTTTTGTACTAATGACCCNTATCGAGGAGGNGTTACTCATTCTAGCGATGTAATTCTCATGGTTCCAGTCTTCAGTGATNATCNAATCATTGCATGGACGAGTAATATCGCACACTGGAGTGATATTGGCGGTTCAGTAGCGGGTTCTCTATCTACAGAAGCCAAAGATATCTTCAGCGAAGGTCTTCGGCTTCCACTAATTCGTTTATTAAGAGATGNCNAAGACTTGAGNGGCATNTTTGATATCATCAAAGTTAATTCCCGNTTACCTGAGACAACTATGGGTGACTTATGGGCAGGNATATCATCTGCTAGAAGAGGAGCTATTAGAATACAGGAATTAGTGAGTCGTTATGGAGTTGATTTATTCAACAAAGCTATTAACGATTCGTTCGATGTCGAACAAAAACGTGTTATATCCGGCTTAGCGAAACTTCGCCATGGTTCTTATAAACTTAGANCNAAACGAGATGATGGNGAGGATCTTCCAGTAGAGATTTCAATTGAAGCTGATAAACTCNGCATCAATCTAGAAGATGCTCCNGANCAGGATGATGGNCCATATAATACTAGCCGTGATAGNGCCATTATAGCTGGTCAAATGCTTTTAAANATNATTACNACTCCTNGTTCNTCNGCNAACGATGGNAGTTTTCGNGCNTTGGAAGTNCTCACTAGAAAAGGAAGTTGTTTCGATCCAATATCACCNGCAGCGCAGGGTTATTATTTTGAAGTTAGAATGACTTTGTTTGATTTATTGTTAAGATGCTTGGCAGAAGGAATGCCGGATAAATTTCCCGCAGGTCATTTTGGGTCCATATGTAGTACTGTCGTTTCAGGACTTCATCCTGATCATGGACGTAGGTATACCTTAGTAGAGCCACAGATGGGCGGTTGGGGCGCGAGTAAGGGCNAGGATGGAATTGATGCGATGTTTAGCNTAACCCACGGNGATACCTACCGTTGTCCTGCAGAAATTACGGAGTCGAGATATGGCCTTTTTGTGGAACAGATCGCCCTAAACCCCTCACCCGGGGGAGCAGGCACATGGAGAGGCGGAAGAGGTTTATCTGTCGACTATCGATTAAGAACTAAAGCAGAATTGTCGATTGGTTTCAGTAAATCAGTGATAGCCCCATGGGGCTTGAAAGACGGAGAAAATGGATCGTTCAATTATGTTGAAATTGAGAAAAGAAACGGCGGGTCTTCAAGATATTCATCACAAAGTGGAATTTCTTGTCTGAGCGGTGATCTAATTAAAATACGCACAGGATCAGGAGGTGGTTGGGGCGCATCAGCCAATCGTCGGCAGGAAGCAAAAAAAACGGATAAAAAGAATGAGCTAGATGTTGATGCACTATAATTGCCTAAATCGAACTAGAAAATTCCCAACCATTTTAACTTCTTATTATGAAAAGCCAAATTGACGATACTACAACATGTTTTGTGGAAGATGCGTTCGTCTGGGATGCTCATGCAGGATTTGAATCAAGGCCTGACGCTCGCCTGGAACAATTAAAAATATGGAAGGATGCCCACGTATCTTATTTATCTGTGAATGTTGGTTACGATGTACGCTCCCCTAAAAATACCATAGATACCCTCGCATCGTTTCGAAGGCAAATAAAGCGTTTAGATCAGCAATATTTGCTTGTGGAACACATTGACGATATTGACCGAGCAGCAAATTCAAATAGGTTAGGAATTACATTTGATATTGAAGGTATGGAATCCCTGGATGGAAATCTAGACATGGTTTCTTTATTTTATGATTTGGGAGTACGACAGATGTTATTTGCCTATAATCTGAACAATAGAGCCGGAGGGGGTTGCCATGACGAAGACATTGGCTTGACGCAGTTCGGTCGCGAGATCATCGAAGAAATGAATCGTGTGGGCATGATAGTAGATTGTTCGCATACAGGTTTTAAGACTACGATGGAAGCGATGGAATTATCGTCGAAACCTGTTATTTTTTCGCATTCTAATCCGTATCAATTAGTAAATCATCGGCGTAATATTCTCGATGACCAGATAAAGATGTGCGCCTCCACTGGAGGCGTAGTCGGCATTAATGGAATTGACATGTTTTTAGGAGGATCAATTGCTCCTAATACATTTGTAGATCATCTAGCGTATGTATCAGATTTAGTTGGCGTGGAACATGTTGGGATAGGGCTTGATTACGCTGATCAGATTGAATCTCAAGAAATAGATGCTGTTTTTGAAGAAAATAAAAGCTTTTGGCCTGTTGAAGACTATCGTAAGCCAATTTCAAAATTTATGAGTCCCCATGCTTTGCCTGCGGTAGTTGATTTGCTTTTGAGGCGGGGTTTTACAAATTCTGAACTACATGGAATCCTAGGGTTCAATTTTAGGAGAGTAGCTAAAGATGTTTGGAAATAGATTACTATTGATTTCACCTATTAAAAATTAAAGCAAGTCAAAAGTCAGTCTCTTTTGTTACCACAATAATTTCGATGCAAAACATACACCGTTTATGGNNNAGCCCAGCGTTAGTGATAATAGCCGGCTGCTTAATTTGTACTATNGGATATGGCGTACGTTCTAGTTTCGGACTTTTCTTATTACCAATGACGNATTCAGGAGGATGGGATCGNGAAACCTTTGCATTGGCGATGGCGATTCAAAATCTCCTTTGGGGTTTGATGATGCCAGTCGCAGGTATGATTGCTGACCGTTACGGTTTTGCACTGGTTATTATCGGAGGAACTCTTGTTTATGCATTAGGAATATGGGGTATGGGTATAAGCGATTCAACAGCGATCCTTTANTTGNCAGGCGGAATANTNGCAGGNGCCGGAATTGCCTTNACNTCATTNTCNTTNGTCGCGACCGCAATGGCACGAGTGGTAAGTCCAGAAAANCGATCTCTAATTTTTGGTGTTGGCACTGCGGCAACATCCTTTGGTCAGTTTCTCTTTGCTCCAATCACTCAATTTGTAATTGACGGATACGGGTGGGCTAACGGNCTAGTTATGCTAATTTTTTCTATATCTNTANTATTGCCTTTGGCCATGTTTTTGCCATTTACCACGAATATAAAAGGCGANAGTNNTNAATCACAGACAATTTGGGCTGCTATTAATGAAGCTATAAGGCACAAAGGTTATATTCTTTTGACTTTAGGGTTTTTTGTTTGTGGTTTTCATGTTGCGTTCATCGTAATCCATTACCCGGCCTATATCACTGACTTAGGGTTCTCTNCGCGAGTGGGGGGCTGGNCNATCGCTATTATTGGAGTTTTNAATATCCTAGGAGCNTTCCTAGCNGGAGTCTATGGTCAAAAAGGANTAAAAAAGAATGGCCTTAGTTTTATCTACGCGNCAAGAGCGGTGGTCATTGCGTTNTTATTNGTNCTACCNAAAACTGAGCTTTATCTTTACATTTTTGCTGCAGCAATGGGTGTTNTATGGCTTTCAACCGTNCCATTAACTAATATGGTTGTTGCTCAGATATTTGGGATACGGTATCTAGCAACATTATATGGTTTTGTTTTTGTGAGTCATCAAATCGGTAGTTTCCTTGGAATTTGGCTAGGCGGTTTAATTTATGACCGCACTGGTAGCTATGATGGCATGTGGTACGCTGGAATAATTGTTGGTATTTTAGCAGCTATCATACATTTGCCGATAAATGAACAACCATTGGGTAAATCAACGGTCATCGAGAGAAAATAGAAGGTTACGGCACTCATAATAATGTTTTTACGATTTTCCGTATCCAAAATTGAGAGTTTAATTACGTGATAGCAGTTGAATCAGAACATAGCAAAGGTGTTATCCACAGTAAGCTCAATGTATTAGTACAGATGCATCTGGTATTCCATATGAGTGGATCAATTACCGTGATGTGGCGCGTTTGTATGCGCTTGATCAAGTGCTCTACCCTATGGGAAATCAGCTCTTTGAAATCTGGGGCGGGATGAGTTCCAAAACTCACCGGCAAAGTGTGATTTCCATACATTCTATTGTTTGCACAGCCGGCCAAACTCGAGCTAACCTTAGACAAAAAAGATTTAATAGCCCTCCACTCAATAATAAAGCGTTGTTTAGAAGAGACGCATATCTTTGTCTTTACTGTGGGAAACAGTTTGATAGCGGGTACTTATCTCGAGACCACGTTAACCCATTAAGTCGAGGAGGGAAAGATGTTTGGGCTAATTGTGCGACTGCTTGCAAAAGATGCAATCATAGGAAGGGAAATCAAACGCTCAAAGAAGGAAATATGGAATTAATTGCAATTCCATTTACACCATCGCATGCGGAATACATTTATTTGTGTGGTTGTAATATTTTGTTAGACCAGATGAATTTTCTTTTTCATTATTTTCCAAAAAACAGCCGGCTGTATACTCCGACCTAGGTTTGTAATAAGCCCGGCTTCTTTTTATACAAATATATTCATCTTTTCGTTGTATTGTTCGGCGAGAATTCTCAGAATGAGTCATCGGATTGCGTTTATAATTTGTTAGACATAGTTAAGACTAGATTAGTGGAGAAAATAGTGCGAGATACGAGTTTGATAAGAGGAGTACAGACAAGAGCTGTACATGCTGGAGAGCATCCTGATCCGCTGACCGGAGCGTCTGCACCTAACATAGTTATGTCTTCTACCTTCGCTGTTGACGAGCCNCAGGGATTCTCAGCTGCTGAGCGAAACTCTGATACACCTTATATTTACAGCCGATGGGCGAATCCAACTGTTGATGGGCTTCAAAAAAAATTAGCATCATTGGAGCTAGCAGAATCTTGTTTGTGTTTCGCGTCCGGCATGGCAGCTACATCTGCATTATTGTTGAGCGTACTCAAGCCAGGAGACCATTTAGTTGTAACTGATACTAATTATCCTGGAACTGCAGAATTAGTTCGAAGTGTTCTACCCAATTTTGGAGTAAAGGTTATACCGGTAGATACCTCATGTTTGACCGANGTTAAAAAAAATATNACTCCTAACACTCGNTTAGTNTGGATTGAAACTCCTTCCAATCCAATTTTACGTTTATGTGATATCAAGGCNATATCAGAAATNGCACATAGCGTAGGCGCAGAGNTNNCGGTAGATTCAACATTTGCAACACCGATAGCAACTCGACCCTTAACAATGGGAGCAGATTATGTGGTTCATTCTTTAACTAAATATATTGGAGGTCATGGTGATGCCATGGGCGGCGCAATATTAGGCTCAAGCGAAGGNTTGGCACGCATTGAATCGGAAGGGCTAATTCATCTGGGCGGCACTATTAGCCCCTTTAATGCCTGGTTAATTCAAAGAGGTTTAGCAACTTTACCGATAAGAATGGCAGCGCATGAACAAAATGCGCGTGCGGTAGCATCATTTCTCGAAGCACATATAAATGTTGAGAAAGTTTTTTACCCAGGGTTACAAAGTCATCCTCAGCACTCACTTGCTCAACGCCAAATGGATAACTATTCAGGGATAATTGCGATTAGGGTAAAAGATGGTGAACAACTAGCCATGATGTTTGCTAAACGCCTAAAAGTTTTTCATTATGCGGTATCCCTTGGGCATCATAGGAGCTTAATCTATTGGATTGGCACAAAAGGTTTAGTCGATGCAAGTTTTAAAATAACTGGAACGCAGCTCGAGTCATACAAAAAAATAGCGGGCGAAGGTGTTTTCCGCTTATCTATTGGATTAGAGAACCCTGAGGATCTTTGCGAAGATTTAAATCAGATTCTAAGTCAGAAATAGCGATAAAATAATTTAAATCAAACTCAATGATGCAAAATCTGACTCAAAAATAACTTTGTTCGATCGTGCTGAGGGCTTTCAAAAAAATCTTGAGGTGAGTTTTGTTCAATTATTTCACCACCATCCATAAAGATAACTCGGTGAGCAACCCCGGTGGCAAATCCCATTTCATGTGTTACTACTAGCATGGTCATTCCACTCTCAGCAAGTTCTATCATTACATCCAGAACTTCTTTGATCATTTCCGGATCTAATGCGGATGTTGGCTCATCAAACAGCATAATTTTGGGATTCATGCATAGGGCGCGCGCTATCGCAACTCTTTGTTGTTGACCTCCAGAGAGTTGCCCTGGGTATTTATTTGCTTGCTCTGGAATTTGCACTCGCTCGAGATACTGCATTGCAGCTTCTTCAGCCTCAGCTTTTGGCATTTTCCGGACCCAAATTGGTGCGAGGGTTACATTCTGAAGCGCGGTTAAGTGTGGAAACAGGTTGAATTGTTGGAATACCATGCCTACCTCGGAGCGAATGATTTCAATGTTTTTTAGATCATGAGTAAGTTCGGTTCCATCGACAATTATAGTGCCTTGTTGATGTTCTTCGAGGCGATTGATGCACCGTATGAGAGTAGACTTACCAGAGCCCGAAGGACCGCAGATGACAATTCGCTCTCCACGCTTGACTTCGAGATTAATGTTTTTTAGTACATGGAAGTCGCCAAACCATTTGTGCATACCATCGATGGAGATGATTGTATCAGGCGAGTTAATGGAGCGATGCGAATTAGATTCAGAGCTTTCGTTTGTCATGGTTATCAATTTCCTCAGATAAGTTATCGCCTATGATCGGTCTCTAGCCGTTTCTCCAGACTAACTGAGTACCGAGCCATGCTGAAGCAACAAATGAAAAAGAACAGGGCGATGAATACATATAGTTCGGGCGCAAGCCCAAGCCAATCTGCATCATTGAGGCGCGCTCGACCCAGCCCAAGAATATCTAACATACCGATGATAATGACTAGGGTAGAGTCTTTATAGGTTCCGATAAAAGTATTAATGATGCCAGGGATTGAAATCTTGAGCGCTTGTGGCAAGATAATCAATTGATGAGCGCGCCAGTATGTGAGGCCGAGCGAGTCGGCTGCCTCGTATTGCCCCGAAGATAGACCTTGTAGCCCTCCCCGGACGACTTCTGCGATGTAAGCTGAAGCAAACAGCGTCACCATTATCAAAACCCGCATCAGGAGATCGAATGTCGAGCCTGGTGGTAGAAAGTAAGTTAACATTGTTGAAGCGACAAAGAGAAGCGTAATTAGTGGCACTCCCCGAATAAACTCGATGAAGAGCACGCAGATTGTGCGCAGGGCAGGGAGTTTTGAACGGCGACCAAGGGCCAGAAGGATGCCAATCGGTAGTGAAAATGCGACCCCTGCTACACCAATGATCAGTGTTAACAGGATACCACCAAACTGTTTAGTGGAGACTGGTGGGAGTCCGAGACCGCCCAACAACAGCCAGGCTGCCAGAAACGGAAAGACTACGGCAAACCAAAGCCAGTATTTTCTCTTACCCGGCATCTTTTCTTTTAGCACTCCTACGACAGCCAGCAGAAATAGCAGAAAACAAAGATTCGGTCGCCATCTCTCCGACTCTGGGTACCAACCATACAGGAACAATTGGAAACTGTCCTTAATGAAGGCCCAGCAGGCTCCATCGCGCGCGGTGTCCATTTGAGCCCAGCAGTCCTTACGGTCAGTAGCATCCCAGACCGCATTGACAAAGACCCAATCTACTACACCCGGTATGATTAGATAGAGGATTCCAATAGAAAGAATTGTCAACAGGATATTCAAAGGTGAAGACAATAGGTTTATTCGCGCCCACGCAATGGGNCCCGTCGTTCGGACTGGAGGCGGCAAGTCTGGGTGCGTGCCGGGAAGATATTCTTTTGTTGAGTGCCTGTCGCTCATGATTGTGTCGGTTTAGCGTTCGGTCATTTTGATTCGTTGGTTGAACCAGTTCATGAAGGCAGAAATTATGAGCGAGATTACCAGATAAAATCCCATGACGATAATCATGGTTTCCATTTCTTTCCCAGTCTGCATCAAACTGATACCGCCGATGGTTGCAGTAATGTCCATGTAGCCAATCGCAATGGCAAGAGAAGAGTTCTTGGTCAAGTTTAGGTACTGACTGCAAAGTGGTGGTACGATAACCCTGAGGGCTTGAGGGATCACAATCAATTGTAGGGTCCGATTTGNGCGTAGTCCCATAGCATTGGCTGCTTCGGTTTGACCATGGCTGACAGCGAGAATTCCAGCCCGCACAATTTCGGCGATAAAACACGCCGTGTAATAAGAGAGCGCAATCCATAGTGCTAGGAATTCTGGCTTGAGCGCCATCCCCCCTTTAAAATTAAAACCCTTAAGTACAGGAACGTCCCAAGAGAGTGGCATTCCGGTAGCAAGAAACGCAATACCCGTCGCGCCAATGACTATAGCGCTTGAAATCCAGAAGACGGGATAAATTTTTCCGGTTTGATTCTGTACTCCTCGTGCCCAACGTCGAAATAAGAGAGCAGCGACAACTGCAACGATGAATATCACGCCGACAATTGTTGCGCCTGATTCAAAGACCGGGGAGGGCACATAGAAACCCCGGTTCGACAGGAAAAAGGATTCATTGAAAAAAACTTTTGAATTCTTGGGCTTCGGTAGTATGACAACGATTAGAGAATAGAAGGCGAGAATGTGGATGAGTATCGGTACATTGCGCACGAACTCTACGAAGACATAGGCAATCCGATTTATTAACCAATTGTTCGATAGTCGAAGAATTCCTAAGGTGAAACCGAGGATGGATGCTAGCACGATTCCGCAGAACGCTACTAGCAGGGTGTTTAGGATACCGACGGCAGCAGCTCGAAGATGTGTCGATTGGTTGGTGTACTCAATAAATGGCGAAAACGTAATGTCGTAGGCGGCGGGCCACGATAAAAACCCAAAACTAAATTCTTTACCAATCGCAGCGAGATTAATGACAACATTGCGGGCAATCAGTGCAATTAGGGCNGCAACAACTGCCATAGTCACGATTTGGATGATGACCGCCCGGGATTCCTGATGTCGCCAGATCCGAAGAAGACGGTTATTTGATTTAGCTCGCGCTGTTGTCATTACGGCTATCGCTTGTCAAAACTCGGATGTATACATAGAGATTGCTATTAAACGGGAGCGCCCCGGAAGCCAAACTTGGTTCCCGGGGCGCCCAGACAGCTGTAAAAAAGTTACTAACGTTGGATTAACGGAAAGGCGGTGAGTATTGCAAGCCGCCGTCTGTCCACAAAGCGTTTAGGCCACGCTCGATTCCAAGTGGCGTATTCGGGCCAATGTTGCGCTCGAAAATTTCACTATAGTTACCGACCTGTTTAATGATTTGGTAAGCCCAATCATTTGAAAGACCAAGTTCGGAACCTTGACTGCCGTCAACCCCCAACATACGTCGGACTTCAGGGTTATCAGAGACGCCGGTCTTGCCAGAGAGAGAATCGACATTACTGCTAGTAACGCCAAGCTCTTCAGCCGTAATTGTAGCGTTTAATACCCATGTGATGATGTCAGACCACTGGTCATCGCCATGTCGAGTTGCTGGGCCTAAGGGTTCTTTTGAGATAATCTCGGGGAGCACCATATGTGCGTCAGGATCCGGCAACGCCGAGCGAGTGGAAGATAAACCGGAAGCGTCCGTGGTGTAAACGTCACAACGGCCGCTTTCGTAGTTTTGGCGCGCTTCATCGTTAGTCTCGATGGTGACAGCTTCATACGACATGCCGTTGGATGAAAAATAATCCGCTAGGTTGAGTTCGGTTGTCGTGCCTGTTTGAATACAGACGGATGCACCGTCAAGTTCCGTCGCACTGCTGACACCGAGGTCCTTCCTCACCATAAAGCCTTGACCGTCATAGTAGTTGACGCCATGAAACCGAAGTTTGACACCGACGTCACGTGAAAAAGTGATGGTAGTATTTCTCCAGAGTACATCGCCTTCACCGGCATTCAGTCTGGTAAAACGAGTTTTCCCTGTTGAAGTAACAGCTTCTATTGCGTTGGCATCTCCGAGGACAGCTGCTGCTGTAGCGCGGCAAAAGTCTATGTCAAAACCTTCCCAAACTCCATCAGCGTTGGGCGCTGCAAATCCTGCAATTCCCGTGCTAACCACACACCGCAATACGCCTCTTGCTTGCACATCCTCAAGGGTGCCGGCTTGGGCACCTCCCGTCATCACAAGCGCTAGAGCCATAACTGCGGAAGTTACAGTCATCTTGAGTTTCATTTGAACTCCTNTCCTGTCTTATTTAATTGTTTTTCTGTTACACGAGCACGAGGATTAAAAATGTCACTTTTCAGTTCCCCGAACTTTGTGTCACTGACATCGTAACCCGTTTTTCTCAAAGAATGCCACATTTAATTCCCATTAAAGCAAACTTTTCGTTTTAGATTAAAAAACACGTATATAATCAAANACTTAGGAATTCCTTAGCTTCATCAGCGTGATAGGAAGAACGTACCATAGGGCCAGATGCGACCTGNGTATAACCCATTTCTAGACCTAATTCTCGAAATTCCTCAAATTCTGCAGGTGTAACATATCGCTCAACCGGTAAATGGTAAGGGCTTGGTTGAAGATATTGACCGAGCGTTAAGAATTGCACATCATGGTGTCGAAGGTCTCGCATTACGCTAATTACTTCATCTTTGGTCTCGCCTAGCCCTAACATGAGCCCCGATTTCGTAGGTATATGATTAAATACATTGAAAAAATCCTTTAAAAGATTTAGAGAATGTTTATAGTCAGCACCTGGTCGCACTCTGCGATAAAGCCGTGGAATTGTTTCAAGGTTATGATTAAACACGTCGGGTAACCCCTTCTCAAGAGCCTCTAGCGCACGTTCTTTTCTGCCACGAAAATCGGGAACCAAAATTTCAATTTTAATTGTTAACTCTTGTTCTCTTATAGTTTTAATGCAATCCGCAAAATGGCTTGCACCTCCATCTCTCAAATCATCTCTGTCTACTGAAGTAATTACGACATATGTTAGGCCCATTTTTTTTACAGCAACAGCAAGAGCGTGGGGTTCGTTTTCATCCAACGGTTTCGGCCTACCATGAGCGACATCGCAAAATGGACAGCGTCGGGTACATAAATCACCCATTATCATAAAGGTAGCAGTGCCATTGTTAAAACATTCCCCTAGATTAGGGCAATTAGCTTCCTCGCAAACCGTGTGCAAACCCTGTTCACGGAGAATATTCTTTAGCTTTGCAACATTTGGAGTTCCTGGAAACGGAGCTCTGATCCAGTGAGGTTTTCGTAGGCGCTCGACAGGATTTGTTTTGGGAAACTTGACAGGAACTCTAGAGACTTTGTCTACGCTTCGTTGCCGAGCATCTGGTTTTGTGTGTTTCATGTTTCTTTTTGATTGTACGTATCGACAGGAGGGCACATACAGGCCACGTTCTTATCACCATATAAACTATCAATTCTTCCGACGGGCGGCCAATATTTTTCTTGAAGAGTATGTTCTGCTGGGAAGAATGCTTGAGTTTGAGAGTATGGGTATGGCCATACATCCTGTGCCACTAGTTTAATAGAGTGAGGTGCATTTATTAGTAAATTATTTTCTTTGTCTGCGACTCCCGATTCAATTTCCGTTATTTCCTTCCGAATAATAATCATTGCATCACAGAATCGATCAATTTCAGATTTGGATTCGCTTTCCGTTGGTTCAATCATAAAAGAATCTGGCACTGGCCACGACATTGTGGGTGCATGAAATCCAAAATCAACTAAGCGTTTCGCAATATCCTCTACCGTGATACCTGTCTTGGCTCTTATTGGTTTGAGATCAATGATACATTCATGCGCTACCCAACCTTTCGTTCCTGTGTAAAGAATTGGATAATATGGTTTTAGGCGTTTCGCGATATAGTTAGCATTTAAAATAGCAACTTCTGTTGCCTTCCGTAAACCATAAGGACCAAGCATTGCGATGTAAGCCCATGATATAGGCAAGATACTTGCGGAGCCCCATGGTGCAGATGAGACAGTGCCAACTGTTAAGTTATGGCCTGCGGCTGGATTTACACCTTCCACCAGTGGGTGGTCTGGCAAGAATCGTGCTAGGTGTTTACGCACTCCTATAGGCCCCATACCGGGACCTCCTCCACCATGAGGAATTGCAAATGTTTTATGAAGGTTTATATGCATAACATCTGCGCCAATATCAACAGGTCGGCAAACGCCTACCAGAGCATTAAGGTTTGCTCCATCCATATATACTTGGCCACCATGTTTGTGGATTATGTCGCATATTGCAGTAACATTTTCTTCAAATACTCCGTGAGTTGAAGGGTAGGTTATCATCAACGCACCTAATTGATCCTTGTGCTTAATAGCTTTATCTGTGAGGTCGTTGATATCTATATTGCCCTCATGGTCACAACTAACTACCACTACTTGCATACCAGCCAACACCGCGCTCGCAGGATTTGTTCCGTGGGCAGATTCGGGAATTAAACAGATATTGCGTTCTGGTTCGCCGCGACTTTCATGTAATTTAATTATACAAAGTAATCCAGTATATTCCCCTTGCGATCCCGCATTTGGTTGAAGTGAAATGGCATCAAAACCGGTAATTTCACACAACATGCTTTCCAGTTCATCAAATAGTTGCTGATAACCTTGNGTTTGATCTAATGGTGCGAATGGATGAATATTACTGAAGCTTCGATGGGAAACAGGAATCATTTGGGTAGTAGAATTAAGCTTCATAGTGCATGAGCCAAGAGGGATCATCGAGCGCCCAAGGCTAATATCTTTGCTCGCAGTGCGTCGCATATACCGCATCATTTCTGTTTCCGAGTGGTAACTGTTGAATATTTCATGATCTAAAAAAGATGATGTACGCTGCAAATAAGATGGAATGATGTCCGCGACTTCATTGTCTAGAAGATCTATTTGCAATTCTTCTGAAGACTGGACACCAAATATTTGCCATAGCGTTCTAATATTTTTCCTTTTTGTTGTCTCGTCTAANCTAATNGCAAGNCGGTTTTGATCTATAAGTCTTAAGTTAATTTNTGATTCGCGAGCACGGGCTGCAATCCGTCCTGCCATACCAGGTGCATTAATTTCAATTGTGTCAAAAAATTCCTCGTTACCTGTGGTATAGCCTAATTTTTTAAGGCCTAAATTAAGAATCATTGTCATTCGATGCACTCGATTTGCAATTGCTTTAAGACCTCCGGGACCATGATACATCGCATACAAAGCAGATAAATTTGCCAAGAGTACTTGAGCTGTACAGATGTTACTTGTAGCTTTCTCACGGCGAATATGTTGTTCCCGAGTTTGTAGAGCCATTCGAAGAGCCTGTTTACCATGAGAATCAATTGAGACGCCTATCATTCGGCCAGGAATTGATCGCATAAAAGATTCTCTGGTTGCAAAAAAAGCGGCATGTGGGCCACCATAGCCCATTGGCACACCAAATCTTTGACTATTTCCGACTACTATATCTGCGCCGAATTCGCCTGGCGGTTTGAGTAAAGTCAGAGCTAGAAGATCAGTTGCAACTACAGCTATTGCTTTTTTTTCATGGATAGTGGATATGGGATTGCTAAGATCATATAAGCGCCCCATAGAGGTTGGATACTGAATTAGGGCACCAAAAAAATTGTTATCCCCAATTTCCTGCAGTGGATCTCCTAAAATTATCTCAAAATTTAGAAATTGGGCTCTTGTCTTCAGGACCGATATAGTCTGGGGGTGAGAATTAGCGTCTACAAAAAATGTGTTCGATGAATTTTTAGAGATTCGTTTGGCCATTGCCATCGCTTCTGCTGCAGCTGTTCCTTCATCTAAAAGTGAGGCATTAGCTATTTGCATGCCGGTTAAGTCACTTACCATATGTTGGAAAGCAAGTAGGACTTCTAGACGTCCTTGGCTTACCTCAGCCTGGTAGGGTGTGTAAGCAGTGTACCAATCAGGGTTTTCAAGGACATTTCGTTTTATGACACTAGGCATTACTGTACCGTAATAACCACAACCAATCATTGATATAAAAACTTTATTCCGCCTCCGCATATGTCGAAGATAGGTGCTAGTCTCCCTTTCACTGCGGGCAGGCGTGAGGTTGAGAGGCTCACTGACCAAAATAGATTGAGGCACAGTTTCTTGAATAAGCTGATCCAGTGAGTTGATATCTAATAGATCTAGCATGTCCGATATATCTGTTTCACTCGAACCAATATGCCGGTTTAGGAAATCCCCGTGCATTTCCAAATCGATCAAGCTGGGGCGTTTGTAATTATTCATGTCAAATTGCTCTCCAAGTACAAAAAACTACGATGCTGAAGTCACCATTTCTTGGTAAGTTTTCTCATCCAGCAAACTGGCCCATTCGTTTATATCGGAGATTAAAATCTTATAGAACCAGCCATCACCCATAGGATCCTGATTAACTTTCTCAGGAGCATCTATTAATGTTGCATTAATTTCTATAATCTTACCTCCCATTGGAGATTTAACATCCCCAGCGGCTTTAACTGATTCAATAATCGCTGCTTCATCTCCTTTCTTAACAACGTTATCGATATTCGGAAGCTCAACAAAAACAAGGTCTCCTAATTGATCTTGGGCAAAATCAGTAATTCCGACTGTAACAATGTCCTCCTCTAGTGATGCCCACTCGTGATCTTCGGTATATTTAATATTTGTCATTTGATCTCCTTAATGCATAAATTAGGCTCGATAATAGTTAGTTTGTGTGAATGGCAAATTGGTAACCTGGATGTCTATCTTTTTCCCACGGATCGTAGTATGAAGATGATTTCCGTTGAATGCCTCTTGATTCAATACGTAGCCCATTCCGATAGCCTTTCCTAAGGATGGAGCAAAAGCTCCACTGGTCACGGTTCCAATTTCCTCCGCGTTTTCATTCCATAACGGTGTGCCGGAGCGGACGGGAATACGCTGGTTGGTCAACAAGCCCACTCTGTATTTAGAAGCGCCGAATTCCAAGAGGTTAAAAATATGCTCGGAGCCGGCAAATCCTCCTGATCTTGCACCCCCTTTACGACGCACAGGTGGTATTGCCCAGGCGATTCTTGCTTCAATTGGAGAAATTGTTGGCCCAATATCATTACCATGCAGGCAAAGTCCAGCTTCTAAACGAAGGGTGTCTCTTGCACCTAAGCCAGCCGGTGCAACTGACGGAATTTCCAGAATATTTCGGGTCAACGTTTCTATCTCATTGGATGGGGCTGCAATCTCGAAACCGTCTTCCCCGGTATAGCCACTACGGGAGACTAAACATTCAATACCAATGAGACTCATGAAACGCACATCCATAAATGACATATCTCCGCAATTACCTTTTAAGTTCTTCATGATTTGATCAGATTTTGGACCTTGCAATGCAATCATTGAGTATTCTTCTAGAAGAGTTATATTGTTTCGAAATCTTTCACTAGAGTTTAATAAAGAAAAAACTAAATCTTTATTACCTGCGTTAACTACGAGGCGATAATCTTTACCAGTATTCATGGCAACAAAATCATCAATAATTCCTCCTCTCTCGTTCAAAAAAAATGAATAGCATTGATGATTTCTTTTAAGTCCGACAAGATTGGAAGGCGCAAGTGTTTCAATATACTTCACCACAGCTGACCCCTCTAATTGGATTAGACCCATATGGGATATGTCAAAAAGACTCACTTCATTACGAGTATGAATGTGTTCTTTGATTATGCCTTTTGGATAGTTGAGCGGCATTTGGTAGCCTGCAAAAGGTACCATTTTGGCTCCAAGTTCTCCATGCAAGGAGTATAGTGAGGTTGTCTTCAGATTGAGCAAAGATGAAGTGATCATCAAATAGCTAGTTGTCTAGTAGATTGTAAATGACTTAGTAGGTAACATACATCTCATAATATTAGAACTATAGACAATATGAGCTAAAACGTACACTGTCAAGATAAAGAAAAAATGAAAGCAAATCCCATTTTGGTTGAGATTACTAGAGGAGATTTAACAGAAAGTATTCATCGAGGAGCATATGCTGTGATAAAGGATGATGCAAGTGTCGTTTCCTCGGCTGGAGATATAGATAAATTAACCTATCCTCGATCGTCGCTAAAACCGTTACAGGCGTTACCCCTCATAGAAACAGGTGCCGCCAATCGTTGGACTCTAACTAATCTTGAATTTGCAATAGCATGCGGATCCCATAGTGGTGAAGAGAGGCATGTGACTGCTGTTCGAGAATGGCTTGAAAGAATTGGACTATCAATGATTAATTTAGGATGTGGAGCTCAACAACCTACAAGCACTCAAGCTCGAAGGTATTTAGTTAAAAATAATATTGCGCCAAGCCCTCTTTATCACAATTGTTCTGGAAAGCATGCAGGATTTTTGAGCACGGCTAAGCATTGCAAGGAGCCACTTGAGGGATATTTAGAAAAAAACCATCCGGTACAACTTCGCATTAAGCAAATTTTGAGCGAAATGACTTTAGACAATATTGATGTAAGTCCAGTGGCCAAAGATGGATGTGGAGCGCCTATTTTCGGAATTTCGTTAAGGGGTCTTGCGCTTGCAATGGCTTGTTATGGAACCGGACGTGGACTGCCCGATGCCCGTGTAAACGCAGCTAAAAAGCTTTATAAAGCTATGACGGCGCAACCATTTATGGTAGCCGGAACCGATCGTTGGGATACCGAGACAATGATCTTGTCAGGCTCACGTCTGATTGTGAAAGGTGGTGCTGAAGGAGTTTATAGTGGATGTATCCCAGATCAGGGTATTGGGATTGCGCTCAAAATTGACGATGGTGGCCGACGAGCTGCAGAAACCATAATGGGATTATTATTAGACCGCTTCGGGAAGTTCAACCAAAATATCAGTCTTAAACTTAATGCTCTTTCATTTCCACCGATATTAAATTCAAATGGAGAAAAAGTGGGTATTACTCAAATTCATAGTGAGGTATGAGCTAGATTAAAAACTGCTTGATCATTCAAGAATCATCCGGTGTTGATGCCCGAATACTGAGAGCATGAATTTGTGTATTCATAGCGTCTCCCAATGCCTCATATACAAGCCTGTGGCGCTGGATTAGGTTTAGACCTTTAAATTCAGAAGCAGCTATTAGAACTTGATAATGACCTCCGCCAGCAGCAGCACCTGGGTGGCCTTCATGCAAATGACTTTCATC
>PBJL01000018.1 GCA_002721105.1 Acidiferrobacteraceae bacterium
TCTGTTCGTGCGAAGCGAGTGGCTACCCAACTGCAAGCGGGTCAAGTGCATGTCAATGCTTATGGAGCAACATACGAAGCCCCTTTTGGCGGCTACAAACAATCCGGAAATGGTCGTGAAGCTGGCGCTTATGGACTGAAAGAATATCAAGAAATAAAAACGGTGCATTTTGGCTAGATGAAGCGAACTAATTACACTTCCAAAAAACCATTATAACTGTACTTAGTTGAGACTAGTCAAACACCCCATTGCACTATTGACGTCATGGTCGTTGAACTTCTCGGCCTCCACCCTTAGATGCACGATTTCTTCGGTGGGTATTAAAATAACCTCACGCACTCCTTCCATAGATTGGAATTTTTCTAATAATGCTGAAACCTCAGACTGTGGAACTTTTTTAAGATCAATCATCCGGCTTTCCAAAAAGTTTGGTTTTCGAACTGCCAGAATTAACATAAGCCAAGCAAGACCAGAACACGCCAAGAAAATAAATACCCCGTCAGCCCCATATAATCCATATAACCAACCTCCTATGAGCCCGCCAGAGAAAATACCCATAAATTGAAAGGTGTTATAAACCCCAATGGCGCTACCTTTTTTCCCCACCGGCGCAAGTCTCGACATCATAGAGGGCATAAGCGCCTCTAACAAAGTAAAGCCTAGAAAGAACAGCCAAAGTCCTATCATGATGACGGTAAAACTAATAGGGATAATGGCAAACATCAATAATGCAATAAAAAGAATAGCAACGCCTAAACGCAAAACGAAAAACGTGTATTTTTTTTGCATGCTTAATCGCAATAAAGGCAACATCCCTAATACGGAACAAAAAAGTACTGGACCATATATTTTCCATTGCTCCGTCGAAGATGACTGAAAGTTTTCAACAATAAAGATAGGAACAAAAACAAAAAGTGCTGCGAGAATCATGTGGAGAAAGAAAATTCCAATGTCTATAGCGAGTAGGTCGATTTGACAGAAACTTTTGAACAAATCAGTCCACGTAGGTTGAGTATCCTGTCTTGAAGTATTCACAGACACTTCTGGTAAGAGCACGATAACTGCTAGAACTGCCAACGTGGAAAGTATTGCTGCAATCCAAAAAATACCCGATAACCCAACGATGAGGTCTAGGATTGGCCCTACCATAAATGCAACGATGAACGAAAAACCAATTGATATTCCAAGTATTGCAACCGCTCTAGTACGTTCTTCTTCGCGAGTCACATCAGAAAGAAAAGCTAGTGCTACTGACGCGATAGCGCCCGAACCCTGAAGGGCCCGACCCAAAATAATAGCGTAAATAGAAGATGCGTTNGCCGCAATAATGCTACCTAATGTAAATAAAATTAGGCCCAGAATTAACATTGGTTTTCTTCCAATACGGTCCGACAAATATCCGAAAGGAATCTGTAAGATCGCCTGAGTGAGTCCGTAAATTCCAAGTGCAATGCCAATAGTAAAGGGTGTTGCATAAGGAATTACATTTACATAAAGTCCTAAAATGGGGAGGATGAGAAATAAACCAAGCATCCGTACACCAAGGATGGAAGATAATGTAATAACACTACGTTTCTCAACTCTATTCATAAAAGATCAATCATTTAAAAAGAATACATCGTTTAATATTGTGACAGATAATTAATTTAAAGGACAACATGCCGCTTATAACCTCTCGTCATAATGAGTATCAATCGTATGATTTTCTTGCGAAACGTTAAACGTCTTTTTAGATACAACTCTGAGAAACTCCACACACCTTTTGCCAAAACTGCTTGATGTATCATAATATTAACAGACCTATCTATCACTTTCGTGAACATGTCACTAACATTTTTTAACATCGTTATTTTAATCTAAAACATTTAGGATCGAAAATGGCATGACTATAAAATTTACTGAAATATTTTTAATAGCATCCCTTTGAAAATATTTATGAATGTGAATAATTTATCAATTAATGACGTAGAAAATTATTTTCTTAATCTTCAAAAAAATATTTGTCTTAATCTAGAAAATATTGACCAAGTCGGCAGATTTAGGGACGATCCTTGGTCCAAGGAAAATAGCAACGGAATCACCAAAGTGTTGAGCAAGGGAAAGATTTTTGAACAAGCTGGTGTAAATGTCTCACGCATTATCGGTCATAAAATGCCCCAGGCAGCTACTGTTAGACATCCAGAATTAGTGGGAAGCGCATTCGAAGCTATGGGCGTGTCAGTGGTTATTCATCCTGCAAATCCTTATGTCCCTATATCGCATATGAATGTCAGGTTTTTCCTTGCTCGTCCTAAAAGTGGTGAATTAAATTGGTGGTTCGGCGGCGGGTTTGATCTTTCTCCATGCTATGGATTTGTTGACGATGCTATACATTGGCACAGCGTGGCTCAAAAAGCGTGTCAAAAATTCAGTCCTGGCCTTTATGAAAGATTCAAAGCATCCTGCGACGATTATTTCAGAGTAAAACATAGAGAAGAACAGCGGGGAATTGGTGGCATTTTTTTTGATGATTTTAACGAGCAGGATTTTAATTATGCATTTGAAGTAACTCGTAGTATTGGTGACCATTTTTTGCCAGCATATCTCCCAATCGTCGAACGTCGAAAGAATTTGTCATTTGGTAAAAAAGAACGTGAATTTCAACTNTTTCGGCGCGGACGTTATGTGGAATTCAATCTAGTGCATGATCGAGGGACACGATTTGGACTAGAAAGCGGTGGTAGAGCTAAATCAATTCTAGTATCGTTACCTCCGCAAGCAAGCTGGCACTATGAATGGCCTACAACTAATGAACATGACCCCCAAGAATACCTTAAGCAGAATTTCTTACAACCGAAAGACTGGTTAAACAAACTATAGTCAATTGTGAAAACCCCTGTAATAGTTATTCTAGACTACAGACAACTATTACTTTCTAACAAAAACTGAAAAATACGAATAATGAAACAAAATAAACTTTTACCAGTTACTTATTAACCCATGCTGTGGGTTAAAGCGCTGCACATCATTTTTATGGTAACGTGGTTTGCTGGGCTATTTTATCTTCCGAGATTGTTTGTTTACCATTCATCATGTGAGGATACTATCTCTTCGGAACGATTCAAACTAATGGAACGCCGATTATTTTATGGAATTATGACACCGGCGAGTCTTTTGACCATTATTTCTGGATTGTTTCTGTGGGCGACATACGGAATAACTGGTCTCTGGCTATATGCTAAATTGGTTTTGGTTTTATCTATTATTATCTACCAATTATGGTGTGGATTCATNATTCAAGAATTCAAGAATAATCGTAACCGAAAAAGTCCGATGTTTTATAGATGGTTTAATGAATATCCCACCGTGGTACTTGTGACCGTAGTGTTATTATCTGTTGTCAAACCAGCTTAGGATAGCAATTCATCGATGACACCAAAGGATATGATTTATAACCTAATTTTTACCCTACCACATGATAAAAGGTTAGAATTAAACCCAAGTAATGTTGGGCGATCTGACATATCAACAAAATATGTACGTTACAAGAATTACTACGAGTTAAAATGCAGCATAAAATCAAATGGGGAATCTTTCAGGTATGATCGACATAGAGGCATATGCAAAACAAGCCCTCGAAAAAATTAAACGTGAAGGCCGTTATAGAATTTTCGCTGAACTGGAGCGCAACCGTGGAAACTTTCCAAAAGCGAAAATGTATATGGACGACAAGAAGAAGGAGGTTACGATATGGTGCTCGAATGATTATCTGGGAATGGGTCAACACCCNAAAGTCATCTCGGCAATGCATCAAGCGTTAGACCGTTACGGTGCCGGCGCAGGAGGCACTAGAAATATTTCTGGAACGACACATGCGCATGTTTTATTGGAGNAAGAAATTGCCGACCTACACGCTAAAGAAGCGGCGCTCCTATTTAGCTCTGGCTATGTATCAAATTGGGCAGCTTTAAGCTGCTTAGGATCACATCTTGATAATGTAGTTATCTTATCAGATGCTGGAAATCACGCTTCTATGATCGAGGGAATCCGTCACTCAAAATGTAAAAAAATTATCTGGAAACATAATGACCCAGAAGACCTCGGAAAAAANCTTGAGGAATGCGACCCAAAGCAACCCAAAATTATTGCCTTCGAGAGCATATACTCAATGAGTGGGGACATAGCTCCAATCGCAGAAATTTGCGATCTAGCTGAAAAGCATGGTGCAATGACCTATTTGGACGAAGTCCATGCTGTTGGCATGTATGGCCCTCGAGGTGGTGGCGTTGCAGAACGTGAAGGTCTTATGGATAGAATCACGGTGATCGAAGGAACACTAGGCAAAGCCTTTGGGGTAATGGGGGGATATATTGCTAGCTCCAACAATATATGTGATTTTATAAGAAGTTTTTCCTCGGGCTTTATTTTTACAACAGCGCTTCCCCCGGCTGTAGTTGCAGGCGCTACTGCTTCCATTCAACATTTAAAAATGAGTAATATGGAAAGAACCGAACACAAAGCTCGAGTTAACCAAGTCCGGTCGAAACTTAACGAAATTGGGATTCCACATTTGGAAAATGAAGGCCATATTGTGCCAATAGTAGTTAAAGATCCAGTTAAATGTAAATTTATTAGCGATAGTTTGTTAGATCACTATGGAATCTACATACAACCAATTAACTATCCGACCGTTCCAAAAGGTACAGAGCGTCTTCGTATTACACCTTCGGGAGTTCATACAAAATCGGATATTGAGCACCTTGGCAGAGCTTTGAACGATTTGTGGTCTCAGTGCGCGCTATCGCGTATTGCNGCGTGAGTAAAAATATTCGACCNCAAAGATTTCTTAGAGCTTTACAGCGNGATACTGTAGACTGCACTCCGGTTTGGCTCATGCGNCAAGCTGGNCGTTATCTTCCNGAATACANAGANATACGCAANCANGCTGGGGATTTCCTNACNNTATGNAAGACTCCTNAACTTGCTCGCGAAGTNACNCTTCAACCTCTTAANCGATTCGACTTGGATGCAGCAATCGTATTNTCTGATATTTTNACGATACCNGATGCTATGGGTCTCGCACTAACAATAGAAGAAANCTATGGACCANAANTCAAGCGACCACTTCGGTCAGAGAGAGATATCAATAATCTTCGTATACCAGATATCGATAGTGAACTTGGCTATGTAATGGAAACTATCAAGATAGTCCGTGCTGAATTAGAGGAACAAGTTCCACTTATAGGATTTTCGGGGAGCCCATGGACACTAGCCACCTATATGATTGACAGAAATTCACGTGATGACTTTAATGCTATTAAAAGATTACTCTATGAGCAACCGAGCCTACTACAAAAGCTACTTAATGTATTGACTGAATCAATAGCGCGTTATTTGATAGCGCAAGCTAAGGCTGGCGCTCAAACTCTCATGATCTTCGATACTTGGGGAGGGGTTCTCGCCCACAATGACTACCTCGAATTCTCATTATTACCAATTTCCATGATAATAAAAGAGCTGAAACAACATAATGAAAGTAAACAAATTCCGATTATTTTGTTTACTAAAGGTGGGAATTCCTGGATTACCCAGATGGCAGACACAGGCTGCACAGCTATAGGATGTGATTGGACTATGCCTCTATCGGCAGCGCGAAAACTTGTTAATAATCGGGTTGCACTCCAAGGCAACTTAGATCCCGCAATTCTTTTTACGTCTCCAAAAAATATTGAAGCGCAAGTGAAACATGTATTGAGTGATTTTGGCAATGGTAGTGGTCATGTGTTCAACCTAGGGCATGGTATACCCCCTGGGGTAAATCCAGGCCATGTGGCTACACTTGTTGATGCAGTTCATGAGTTCAGTCAAAGCGGTCACACTGTCTAGTCACATTTCCTCCGGACTATTTTCCATATCTAGCTTTATAAATAAAAAGTGAAAATAGCTTGTAGCAAGCCCTTATGACTAGCTTCAGTCGCTACTTCGATCCTGCCACCATATCCTAAGGATCTGCATCCTGCTTCAATTCTCTTGCTCACAACGATCACGGACGCCTGTTCAAGAAACTGGCTTGCTTGATGCCGTAACAATCTCCGTAGATTTTCAGCTGCAACGACACTACTAAAGATAATTAGATCAACTCCAAAACTCTCCCAGTTACTAATAATTTTTGGATGTATTTGCGATGGCAAAGAGCGTCGGTAACAGAGAGCACGAAAAATATTTGCACCATCCTTCGCAAGCTTATCGGAGAGCCAACTACGCCCATCTTCACCTTGGAAAATCATGATTGATTTTCCTTTTACATTAAGTAGATCCTCAATTTGAGCAAGACTTTCACTGCTAAACGGAGGACTTCCGACCCCATCAACTTGAAACCCTTTACTCTTCAGACTGCTTTCTGTTGCTGGTCCAATTGCTAATACTTTAATACGCGACGGTAAAGAAATATCCATACCCCGAAGAGCCTGAAAGCCGAAATCCACCGCATTCTTGCTCAAGAATATTAAAAAATCCATAGTGCCAACTAGCGCTACCATCTCTTTCAATTTTTGCGGTGTAGATGTTGGCAAAATAGTTAGCGCTGGACATCGAATTGCAGTGCCCTCATGTTCTTCGATCAGTTTGCACAAAGTCTCCGACTGACCCTCCGGGCCTGTGATAAGCACAGATCGTCCTCTTAAACTAGGCCTACTTAACATAACTTAAAATACGGTCGGCGCCCATGTCTAATAATTTTTGAGCTAACAACTTACCAGTTGCCTCGGGGCTGTTTTTTGATCCGATTTCCTCTCCAGATATAACTTCACTACCATCAGGCATGCCAACCATACCTCTCAGATGCAAGCGGTCTCCGTCAAGTTCGGAATAAAAAGCGACTGGTAAATGACATCCACTTTGAAGTAGAGCGCTCCCGGCTCTTTCTGCTTGCAATCGAATTCTGGTTGTTTCATGGTTCAATGGCTGTATAATTTTATTTACAGAGTCATTTTCAATTGCGCACTCGATACCAATCGCACCCTGACCCACTGCTGGTAACATATTTTCAACTGGCATTATCTGTTTGATTTTTTTATCAAGACCTAGCCTTTGAAGGCCTGCGACAGCTAGAATTATTGCGTCGACTTTACCCTCATCAAGTTTCTTAAGGCGGCGCAGTACATTGCCTCTTATCGGTATGACTTTTAAGCCAGGATTCGAATGAAGCACTAAACACTGACGACGAAGACTGCTAGTGCCGATGTAACTATCTTTAGGTAATCTAGAGATACTATCAACACTTTTAGAGATAAAAGCATCCCGAGCATCTTCTCGCTTGCAAATAATTGGGATATGCAGTCCTTCCGGCAAATTAGACGGAACATCCTTCATAGAATGAACCGCTATATCGATGCTCTTATCTAAAAGAGCATATTCAAGTTCTTTTAAGAAAGCACCTTTTCCACCCTCAGTTGTTAAGGATGTTGAGAGCAGACGATCACCGGTGGTGGTCACACCAACTATTTCAACAAATAAATCATCATATAGATGGCATAGCTGTTTTTTGACATAATCGGCCTGCCAAAGTGCCAACTGACTCTTACGAGTGCCGATCCTTATTTTTTTCATAAATTTTCGTATAGTGAATCTTTCTGGGAAACTCACGTTATCAAGAAGCTATAAAACTGTCTACACCCTGTCCCAACAAAAGGTATCCCGAAAGTTAGCGTACCTCCCAGGAAATTAATTATCCTAGCAATAAATCACCAGCATTGGATAGAAATTAATCATAATTGATGGGTGGTTATACTTCTATTTATATCACCGGCTACTCTTAATCTAGTAACTTTCATCCGCAAGCGACCGGCTATCATCAAACATATCAAAAAACTCGCTTTTATATACCTCCAGACCTAAACTACAGCAAAAATACTCATAATAGGCTTAAAGTGAATTATGGTCATTAGTTATCCTAGCACTCGCATGCGTCGCCTTAGGGCTGAGGACTTCATCCAGAAACTTGTCCAAGAATCCGATTTAACATGTAAGGATCTTATTCAACCTATATTTGTAACTGAAAAAGATTCTATGGCTGAGGCAATAGAATCACTACCCGGAATCAAAAGAATAAGTGAATCGTTTGTCCTTGAAAAAGCAGAGGAAATTTATTCTCTCGGTATACCAGCGATTGCGCTCTTCCCAGTTGTAGAAGGGAAAAACAAAAGTAAAGATGGACATTCTGCATGGGATCCGGAAGGCTTGATACCAAGAGTAGTGCGAGCAACGCGCAAACAGATCCCGAATCTCGGAATCATCACAGATGTTGCGCTAGATCCTTATACGACGCATGGGCAGGACGGGCTAATTGATAATGATGGTTATGTAGTAAACGATGAAACCGTGACCGCTTTAGTAAAACAAGCGCTTTGTCATGCCGAAGCGGGAGCTCAAATAGTCGCGCCCTCTGACATGATGGATGGGCGAGTGGGAGCTATACGCGATGCCCTTGAATCAAAGGGTTACCCTAACACTAAGATACTAGCCTACTCCGCCAAATATGCTTCTTCGTTTTTCAAACCTTTTCGCGACGCTGTAGGATCACTAAAGACATTGTCTAAAGCAAACAAGCGCTCTTATCAAATGGATCCCGCCAACGCAAATGAAGCTATACGAGAAGTAGATCTAGATCTTAAGGAGGGTGCAGATATAGTGATGATTAAACCCGCCATGCCTTATCTAGATATAGTGCAACGAGTAAAAAAAGAATTTGGAGTTCCAGTTTTTGTTTATCAAGTAAGTGGCGAGTATGCTATGTTGGTTGCAGCTGCTCAGAATGATTGGCTTGATCGTCAAGCTGTTGTTTTAGAAACGCTAGTAAGTTTCAAACGTGCAGGAGCAGATGGCATACTCACTTATTTTGCAGAAGAGGTAGCTGCCTGGCTTACAAATACGAAGTAGATACAATACCTATCATCGATTTAGCAGACTAGGGCTCTTCTTTAAAAGAGTCACGATAACTAAGGCCAATCTCAACCGTAGGAAAATCAGGAGATACTCCGAGCCATTTTCGCATTCGCGTGTTATCAATTCTCTTAGAGTCTAGATTCTTAGAAATTACAGAATCGTATACCTGTTCATCCTTCCCGTGTTCGGATATTAATGGATCTGGCAACCCTAGAGATTTTGCTACGGACAAAAAAAACTCGGTTGTGGTTGAGGGATTTCCATCACTAACATTGCATATCTCAGGTATTTTTGCATTATGATCTATCTCGATTCTTGCGGAAGCAAAACATACCCTAACCAAATCTGAAACATGAATACGATTGACTAAAGGCGATTTATCTATAGCAGGTAAGTGTTTCCCTCGCTTTAGCTGTTCGATTGGCAACCTTCCGGGCCCATAGATTGCTGGCACTCTAAGAATTACAATCGCTACCCTATTTTCAAGACACCAATGTCGAGCAAACTCTTCCGCATTCACTCTACGTCTAGCTCTATCTGTTCTTGGTTGAGTAGGCTGTGATTCCTTAACCCATGAACCTTTACAGTCTCCATAGACACCAGTAGTGCTAACTAGGACCAGTCTAGACGGTAAAGAACTTTTTTTTATTGAATAAAGAAAAGAAGCAATTCTAGAGTCAATCAATCCAACTGGAGGGGGTGGTGCAAACCAATAAAGTATAGATTCTGACAAGTTGGGTGCAGAAACTGTTATGGAATCTAAATCATGGGCAACTGCATCAAGACCCAAGGCCTGAAGTGATTGCGCCCGAGATTCTCGCTTAACCAAGGCTCGCACTGTACTTCCATACTCCAACTCTTTCATCGCAACTCTTTTTCCAACATAACCACAACCAACAATAAAACAGTCTGTCATTAGGTTAAGAGACTAGAAACTTCCGACTCAAGAAAATTAATAAAATCGGTATTATCATTTAGACATGGAACAAATGTAAATGACGCGCCTCCCGACTCAGTAAAAATATCACGACCTTCAATATCGATCTCGAATAATGTTTCTAAACAATCACAAACAAATGACGGGCATACAACAACAACATTTTTTATACCGAAATCAGGGTACCGTTTTAATTCATCACTCGTATATGGGCTCAACCACTTCGGGCCGATTGTTGAGACGCGTGATTGATAACTTACAGCCCATTTATCTTTCTCAAGACCCAATTTATCTGCTGTTAATCTTGCAGTACTTTGTGTATTCGCCCTATAACATTTTTTAGTAATCGGTGAGTTCCCCATGCAACAGTCTGATTCAGTCATACAATAATCCCCGCCCGGGTCAGATTTTCGTATCTGTCGTTCAGGTAGGCCATGATAGCTAAACAACAACATATCTAACTTATCAGTTATATATGGGCTAATTGATTTAACTAAACAATCAATGTAGTCGGAATGATCAAAAAATGGTTTTAGAAAATTGATCTGAAGTTGTTCATTAACTTCCATAGCTATTCTTTCGACCTCCTTTTTTGTTGATCCGACTGTAGCCATCGCATTGTGAGGGTATAAGGGAATCACAGTGATTTCTTTACAGCTATCCTTGCTAATTTTTTGTATGGTTTCTCTAATTGATGGTTCTTGGTAGCGCATTGCTACTTCTACATTCCAGCCAGTCTGATTCTTTAATTCTCGTGCAATCTTCTGTGTATTAATTAAAAGGGGCGATCCCTCAGATGTCCAAATTTTGTCATATGCTCTCCTAGATTTTTTTGGTCGAAATGGAAGCACGAAAGCGCGGACAATGAACTGTTGTAGTGGTTTCGGAAGATCGATTATTTCGTCATCAGATAACATTTGTTTCAAATATTTCCGAATATCTGAGATATCTAGACTAGATGGCGATCCAAGATTTATCAACATAATTGTCGGTGTTTGCATCGTAGCAGTCACCCTTTTTCCTTATTTAAAAGAACCGGTGGTTCAGGTCTTGTAATAAGATAAACGCAAAGTAAGGCGCCGAACACCGCAAAAATACCATCAAAAAAAGGTGAAAAAGCGAAGATCATCGTTACAGCGAAGGTGATTGCTATAGCCACAACGGCTTTAATCTTGTTGGAACGCCGAATACTACCGTTAGTCCTCCAATCACTTATGATAGGGCCAAAAATGCGATGTTGAAGCAACCAGGCCTCAAATCGCTTCGAAGACCGCGCAAATGCCCACGCAGCCACCAAAATCAGTGGCGTCGTGGGAATCCCAGGAACAACTATGCCAATAAATGCCCCAATGAGAAAAATAAAACCAATTGATAGGTATAGATACCGCATCAGCCTAATGCTAACGAATCCCCAAAAAATAATGAGGAGATTGTATCTTTTCTAGAGATCTTAATCTAGGACACTACACCACATCACTTACCATCACCAACGGGTTTTAAAAATTACTACAAATGATCTCATTTTCTGTGGAGGGCGTACAACATTGCAGCATCATATTAGGTGAGAGGCCATAGCTCCACTGGTAAGCAAAATCGTCTTCGGCTCTCACCTGAGCGAGGGTTTGGAAGATCGAACTACCAACGCATTTGGTTACTACCTTTAGGTTATAGGACAATTGGGTTTTATCCAAATAAGAAATACTCATCGATCAAGCGCTCCTATGGCCTAGAAATTTAAAAAAAACCAAAACAAGATCGAAATTGGGTGTGAATCAGTGGAGGAAATGGCGCTACCCGTTCGGTTACTAGTTGGGGAACCGTTAACGTACCCGAGCTGTGTAGCGCCATTGATGTAACTAAATAAATCTAAAGGTCGTAACCAACCTGATCTGCTAAACGAATTGCCGCGGCTCGATTGGCGGCTATATCTGCCAACAGGGCAACATCCTTGGAAAAAGGACCCCAGGAAGCCAGAAGCTCATTATAGAAACCAACTGTTTTACCTATTTCCTCTGAAATTGGATATTCTCCATTCATTTCAGCATACATAGCCTGTCCTTTGCCGCTGGACAAGAATTCCATAAGTTTTATCGCGTTTTCCGCATTAGGAGCATGTTTCGTCAGTGCAACACCACTTATATTCATGTGAGTGCCTCTACCATCCTGATTCGGGAACACCACACGACCTGATTCGGCCCAAGGAACTTGCTCCGGATCAGCTAGCATCTTGGCCCAATAATAGTGATTAATCACTGCAACGTCACACTCACCACTGTGGATAGCCTTAACCTGGGCTCTATCGTTACCTTGTGGTTTTCGGGCCAGATTATCTTTAAGACCCTGTAACCACCCCTTAGCGCCATCCATGCCGTGCGCCACAATGACACTTGCGGTCAAAGCCACCATATATGGATGCTTACCTGATCTCGTGCAAATGCGACCTTTCCATTTTGGATCGACCAACTCCTCATATGTAAGAATCTCACCTGCCTGGACGCGCTCTTTTGAAGTGACAATAATGCGAGCTCTCGAGGTCAATCCAAACCAATGGCCATCGGGATCTCTATATTCAGCTGGAATGTTCTGATTTAGAGCTGAAGATTCGACAGCCTGTGTGAGGCCCGCGTTCACGGTGTCCGATAAACGACCGATATCTACTGTGAAAACGAGATCTGCCGGAGAGTTGGCTCCTTCAGCCTGTAGACGCTCTAGCATGCCCTTTTTGGCATAAACCGCGTTAACAGTAATTCCAGTATCCTTAGTGAATACATCAAACATAGGTTGTATTAACTGCGGTTGACGATAACTGTATACATTTACTTCCCCCGCTTTTGCAAACGAGCTAACGCTCAAAGCTAAAGGAATAATTAACAGTTTTACTAATAATCTACTCATTTTTACGTCTCTCCTTTATCTAAATAACAATGATTCTTATTCATGATAACATCTTGTATTATAAATAGCAATCATTCGTATTTAGGTAGAATACCCGATCAATTCGACGATATGAAGAAAAGTAGCTCAATGAAGCAATCCCGTTGAACTGGATCTATAACTTTCTGGCATAGTCTCTTCATCACTCCAGTAACTGTTAATCAATTTATTAATAGTCGCATTAAGGTTAAGTAGACGTTGTGTTTCAGTTTCCTCTGCTAATGAAAAAAGATGGCCCCGGATTGCTCTTCGAACAGCCGGACACGAGTGTCTGCTATAAAACGACATTAGATATAAAGTCCCAGACAACAAGTTTTCAAGATTTGAATCACTAGAGTCAAAAAGATCATCGATTTTGTCTTTTTTTGTCATAATTCTTCGTGATTAGCCTTTAAATAGCTAGCAACTCCTTCGGCGGTATTTTTCATACCTGAGGCACCTTTGTTCCATCCCGCCGGACAAACCTCACCATTCTCTTCAAAAAATTGCAGCGCCTCGATGGTGCGCATGTGCTCGTCGATATTTCGACCTATGGGTTCATCATTAATAGACAACGAACGAATTACACCATCCCGATCCGTGATAAATGTGGCACGCATGGCCGTACCAGCGTCATAAAGACACCGATTTGGGACTGCTCGGATTCCATACTTAGTAACAATGTTTCCATCAATATCACTTACCATGGTAAAAGGCACCGAACCAATTCCACCATCATTAGGATCTGTGTTTCTCCACGCACGATGAGCATGAGGCGAATCAGTCGATACTGTGATTACTTGAACATTGAGATTACGCAAGGCATCATGCCGATTACCTAAAGCAATCAATTCCGATGGACACACAAATGTAAAATCTAGGGGGTAAAAGAAAAGTAATCCATATTTGTTGGCGATAGCATCATTCAGATTGAACTCCTCTATATCCCCATTGGCCATCACTGCATTAGCCGTGAAATCCGGGGCCTTCTCACCTATTAAAAACGCTGACATAACACATATCCTCCTAATTTAAGTTTGTTTGATGACTGAATTTCCCAAACTTGGGATTCGCTACTAACCAACAGTGCATGGGTGTTCTCTTTTAAAATTTTCCTCTAGTGCAGTTAGAATATTAACGATAATGATTCCTATTTATAATAACATGACTAATCGTAATAGCAATCATTCGTATTTATATCACAGCATTATCCATCCACAAATCATTGATTTATTGAGGAAAGGTTAAATTAGTTGAACTAAAACGCAAGGACACATCGTTGGAACAATAGTCAAAACCTATGCTTCAAAAAAACCTTCTACAAAAAATCTAGCTAATTTAGCCCCGCAGTTGAAAACAAAAATTGACGTTCTCACTGTTCGGATAATATTGCCTGCAATACTTTGGCGTGATCAATTGGCCCCTGCTGGCCAACACTCACTTTTACGCTTTCAATGATGTCAGTAAAAGTAAATGGCGCATCGTAATCTGCGCATACCGAGAGTCCTCGATCTAAGCCACAACTTATATGGCTGTGCACAGGTAATACATAGGGGATTAATGCCTCAATTGAGCCAGATACTGCTTCTGAATCTCCAACTATCAGCGTTACCTCGCCTTGGCTCTCGCCAGTAATTTTAAAAATGACGGATATTTCGACCTCTCCATCGACTGGAAAATACGGCGCCGATACACGGTACTCTTTTACACCGCATAGGTTATAAACAAAATAGACGTTCTCATCTTTAATGAATAATGTGTGACCACCAAATCTGTTTCCATGAGCAAGGATTACTCCTTCTGTGATGGTGTTTGGATTATTAACAACCGTTGCGAGAATATTAAAATCACGATTTAGAGTATCAACGGCTCCACGACCAAAAACAGGTTGGGTGTTCGGGAAATACTCATACACGTTTCGATCTTGACTTATGATTGGACGTGGATCAGGCCACCTCTCATACCCACGGTCATCAAGCGGTAGTACATTGTAGCGCCCAGCCTCTATCCACCATCGATCTACTAAATCTCTTACAATGTCTGGATGCATTTCGCTCAGATCATTAGTCTCATTAGGATCATCAGGTAGGTAAAACAATTCCCAGCGATCATTATTAAAATTTCCGGTGCTGCTCATGGGAACATGCTCAGCCACCGCTTTCCAACCTTTATAGTAAAGTGCGCGCGCACCGAGCATTTCGTAATACTGTATTTGCTTTTTGGTAGTAACATCCGGATCATCGATGCTATACCACATACTGACACCCTCAATGGCGGATTGCTGAACCCCTGATATAGCGTCTGGTGGCTCAATCTCCAAGGCATCAAGCACCGTTGGCAATAGATCGGTCACATGATGATATTGACTCCGGATTGCCCCTCTGTCCTTAATTTTGTCTGGCCAGTGAATTATAAGAGGATCAGCAATGCCCCCTTGATAGGTATATCGCTTCCAATCTCGAAACGGCGTATTACCAGCCATAGACCAACCTTTTGGATAATTATTGAGCGAGCCTGGAGCGCCTATCTTGTCGATATCGGCAACAATCTTCTCAAACGATACCTCTAAACCATTGTGACGCGCGTACTCGTTCAGGACGCCATTATCCCCACCTTCCATACTTGCCCCGTTGTCCGAGATGAGAATAACTAGAGTATCGTCCAAACGATTTATTTTATGTAAAAACTGAACAAAGCGTCCAATCTGCGCATCTGTGTGTGTCATAAAACCAGCGAACACTTCCTGCATTCGCGCGTAAACGCGCTTTTGATCAGCCGTTAGTGAGGACCAATCAGAAACACCCGGATTACGGTCAGGCAATCCTACTGAATGCGCCATAATTCCCAGTTCTTTTTGTCGGGCAAGCACCTTTTCTCTTTCTATATCCCAACCATGATCAAAAAAACCCTTNTAGGCATCCGAATATTCAGTCGGTGCATGATGAGGTGAGTGNCCTGCACCAAATGCCATGTATAGAAAAAATGGTTTNTNCGGATCNACAACNTGGGCATCTCCAACATATTTTATTGCNTGATCAACAAGATCAACGCTCAAGTGATAACCATTGCCACCGGGAACATCNACAAACTGATTGTCCTGCGCCAAAGCGCCTGGATGCCAATGATCAATCATNCCCATCANAAANCCATAGTAACGTTCAAATCCACGNCCAAGCGGCCAACGATCAAAAGGNCCNGCTGAAGTCTGCTCNTAATCTGGAGTCAAGTGCCATTTTCCGACTGCAAAAGTGTTNTAACCTTTNCCNAGAAGAATCTCAGANANCATTCCGTTTTCGGNAGGGATGACTCCATGATATCCAGGATAGCCTCCAACAAGCTCAGGAATATTGCCCATACCGACACTNTGNTGATTGCGNCCAGTCAAAAGAGATGCTCGAGTCGGNGAGCATAANGAAGTTGTATGAAANCAGGAGTAACGTACCCCGCCTGNGGCTAANGCGTCCATACTAGGGGTATTNATTGAAGAACCATAACACCCGATCTGACCAAAGCCNACATCGTCCAAAACAATNACNACAACATTTGGTTTTTTATGAGGATCGNGNTCNNAATGNGGCCANCGAATTTCTGACTCNTCAAGAACTTTACCTACAATTTGGGGATCTCGCATNNNATNAACTCCTCAAAAGAGCCANTANATTATCTCTNCAATNATTATATNAAACTNCAAACAGNNCTTAAAAAGCNCANTGCATTTANAGATTCTGNCACTATGATGCCAATATCANACTCTTCTCAAAGACTGATTGATAGCAAAAGGGTGATTTTTCAATTTTCATCTAAAATCCAAATGTCTCCCATAGGTAATTCAACAAAGATTTCATCTCCTTCGTTAACGGTCGTCGAAGGTGGTGCTTGTACATGCCAGACCTTTTCACACAACTCAACAATCAACTCAGTATGAGTGCCCATATAAATAGATGTTTGCACTTTAGCCGGTAAACAATTATGGCCGCTTGACCCAACCGAAATTTTTAATGCTTCTGGTCGCACTGTAATAACCACTGGACCATCGCCCGTTTCAAGAACATCAGGCCCCAATGACAATTCACCCGCCTTTGTCTTTGCAATATTTCCCACTCTATCAGCCGTCAGAATATTTTGACTGCGAAAAAATTTAGCAACAGCAGCGGTACGCGGGTGCCGATAAAATTCATCTGGCTTTCCTACCTGCTGTAATTTTCCATCGAACATCAAAACAATTCGATCTGCAAGCATCACAGCTTCTTCTTGATCATGCGTTACAAAAATTGCTGTGGTTCCTAGTTCACGTTGAATTGAACGAATAAGCTGCCTCATGGTAATTCTCAAATTAGCATCAAGATTTGCTAGCGGTTCATCTAGTAAAAGAACCTTGGGGCGGGTAACGAGGCCACGGGCCAATGCGACGCGTTGCCGCTGTCCTCCTGAAAGTTCGTGTGCCTTCCGATTCCCGAATCCGGAGAGCTCAACTCGATCAAGCATTTCATTGACGCGACTAAGAATCTCCGCCTTGTTGACTCCAGCCATCTTGAGTCCAAATCCTACATTTTGTGCGACAGTCATTGTAGGAAAAAGCAAGTGTTCTTGAAAGATTAACGCTATGCCACGTCGCTCAGTTGGTATGTCAATCACTGACATGCGGTCGAACAATAAATCTCCTGATGTCGGTCGAAGCAAACCCGTGATCATTCTTAATGTAGTTGTCTTTCCACACCCCGATGGACCCAGAAGAGCAATCATTTCACCCGACGCAATCTCCAAATCTAGCTCTTGAACAGCCCACACATTACCAAATGCCCGAGATAATCTTTGAATAGATACGTCCGTCATATTTTTCCAAACCCCCCCATTACAGTTGAACCACGCCCTAACGATCTAGAGGTTAGAATTAACACTAATATTGCCGGTGCCACAAAAATTAGTGTAATTGCAGACCCTACTGCTGCATTTCCTCCTCCTAGAAATGGAAAAAGTACAAGTGGCAAGGTAACAAATGTTCCACTACCAATCAAAAGAGTTGTCACGTATTGCGACCAAGAAATCAGAAATGTAAACAAACTTGCAACCAGAAGTCCAGACGATATAGCTGGGAAGGTTACATAGCGAAACACACGAAATCTGTTAGCGCCCAGTGAGCGTGCTGTCTCCTCAAGAGCAGGACTATAATTTGCGAATACGCTTGACATCACAAGTACAAAATAAGGAGTCGCAGGTATCAGGTGTGCTAGGGCAACGCCCCATATAGTACCAGTTAGGCGCAACTTAATAAAAACGATATGGATTCCCATAACCGCGACTAATACAGGCACAATAATCGGCGTAAGTAGAATCCACTCGACTACTTTTTTGCCACGAAAATCATGCATACCGAGAGCGCGCGCGGTGGGCAACCCAACGATCATCGCTAACATCGTGACTAGTAGTGCAGCGCCTACACTATTCAGTAAAGCCTCTACGACCCGAGAAGATTCACCGAATGTATAATCCCAGGCCCTAAGGCCCCATTGACCGGGCAGAATATCAGGGAAGAGCCAACGAAATGCAAAAGATCTAAGGAACAGTGCAGTTAAAGGCAACACCACTGCTATCCAAATAACGCCTACTGTCACCCAACGAGCCCAGTTAAATTTATGAGCTTGAAATCCACCTGCGCTTTCTGCTTTCTTAATCAAACTTTGCTGATCTCCTCTTGTCGTCATAAGAAACTACTCATGCTCTCGAGTATCGAGCTAACCGCCGATATGCTACTAACAACACGATTGTGATCGCAGCAATAACGGTTGCAATAGCCATTCCTATCGGTCGCGAGGTAAGTTCAGGCTTTTGAAATTCCTGGAAAGCTTGCACTGGAAGTGTCTGTGGAAAAGTTTGGCCTAGAAGTAACGGAATCTCAAAATTTGCAAAGGTGAAAGCAAACACAATGATCCAAGTAGACAGTAAGCCTGGCATGATCAGTGGTAAGAGCACGTACTGAAGTCTTTGCCGTTTGTTTGCGCCGAGTGTTCGGGCAAGCTCCTCATACTTTGGACCTACACTTTGCAAAACAGCAAGCACTACAAGACCAATGAAGGGAACTTCCTTCCAAACAAATGACAACGTAATTCCTACACCAAGCTTGTCGTTAATCAATACCGGAAAACCAGACGGTGCATCAATGAAGCCCATTGCGACAGCTACACGAGATATAAGACCACTTTGAGCAAACAGTAAAATCACAGCACTTGCCGCAACCAAGTGCGGAACAGGAAGGGGAATTTGGAAGACGAATGTTGAGATTCGACTGCCGGGAAACTGCTCCCTTAAGACAAATGCCATCCCTACAGCAATGACAGTTGAGAGAAGAGTGACAACAAAAGCAATACGGAAGGTGATCCAAAGAGAGAGCAAAAAAGTTGGATCGGTAAGTACGTTAACATAGTGACTAAATGTGAAATCCGTAAGGCCGGCCACCGGCAGATAACCTACACTCTGAAGCAAACCAAAAATCAGCCCTCCTCCAAACAGTAGCACGATCACAGCCATCGAAGGGAAAACCATTAAAGGAATCTTCAATCGTTCTTTCAGAGAATAGCGATCTAGTTTCATGATTTAAAACGGGGCTTGAGGATAGTATTAAAACCTAAACCGAGCACTCCTAAAGGAGTGCTCGGCCCAAGGCTACTTAATAACCACTAACTTACTTCTTAAGAACGTTCTCGATCCAGCCATTTTCCATATTAACAACCCATGATGCATGAGGCTCAGGCAAACCGGCATCCGCAAGTTCACCAGGAGGCAGTGTCGCGATACCCAGTTCATACGATGCTAACTGTGCCCGCTCGGCTTCAGTCCAAGTGCTGGTGTCGGTTGGTATACCCCATCCCCACCGCGTTGGGTCAGCCTGAACCAACTGGTGTTCCGTGCTAAGCATATAGTTAGCGATAACCATTGCTCCCGCAGGATTGTTTGCCGCTAACGGGATTGTGACGTAATTCTTGTTGGTAAGGGTACCCGTATCATGAACAAATGTGCGGATCGTATCTGGATATGTTCCATTCTTGATGAAATTTGATGTTCGTCTCGGATTAAGTGCCATACCGAAATACACCTCACTGTTTGCCAACAACTCATTTAGTGCCGCTATCTTAGCTGGATAGGTCTCTCCACCTCTCCACAAATCCGGCTCAATATCATTCAGATATGCCCATACTTTTGGCGCTATTGAATCAAATACTGCCTGATCGAAGGGTTTCTGAAAAACTGACCAGTCATCGGCCGCCCAATAAAAGGCATGTTTGACGAAACTCAGACCATGGAAGTCTGGCGGAGCAGGATATGTAAACAAACCTGGGTTACCATGAATCCATTCTGCGGTCGCTTCAAATGTCCTGGGAGGATTACTAACATAGGCGGAATTATATTCCCATACCATTTGCGCCGAGCCCCATGGGGACTCAAGCCCATCAACGCTCACCCCAAAGTCATTGGCTATCGAAGGATCATTCCAATTCACATGGACGGCATTTGGTACTGACTCTGACCAAGGCCCATATAGCAGTTCCGCTTCTTTCAGCGTCTTAAAATTATCTCCGTTGATCCAGATCATATCGACACTTCCACCCTCTGTTACACCGGCCTGAGCTTCTGTAAGAACGAGATTTACGGCGTCGACAGTATCTCCGATCGGTACACGATTCAACGTAATGTTGTAGCGTTCTTTGACGACTTCACCGAAGTGCTTGTCAACCCAGCCATTAATTGTCTCACTACCGCCCCACATAAACCAATTCACAGTTGTGCCGTCAGCTGCCGAAAGAACATCGTCCCAACTATCATAGCCTGGGACCATGTCTGCTGTTGCCGTGGGTAGTGAAGTCACGCCCCCTAAAGCTATTCCTAACAGTGCAGTTAGAGCTTTAGATTTGATAGTGCGTCTTAGCTTCATTTATACATCCTCCTTAAATTTATCAATGCAATTCTTAAATCCGTAGCTAATTTGGCCAGCTACCATTTATGATTACGGTCGTAGGCATTTATCTATAGTAAATGCACACTATTCCTATTTATACATCAAATATCGTTGAAAATTCAATATGGCCTTAACTTATTGATAGAATTGCCTAATCAATCCTTATTGCTCAGATATAGAGTTCTGAAATTCAATTTCCTTTGATATCAGCTGATTATCTTGATCATTTTTTAAATGAAAATCAACATGATGAATAAGACCAGTGAAATAAAAGGGGGAAGAATAATCGGTCACTACCGTTGATCCTTGATCCGATCCTATATCCATTCCGTAAATCGTCTGTCGCCAAGGCAACATCTCGATATCAATTTGTCCCACCTGAGTGTTTTCGATCCAAAGTCTGATTACTCCTTCGTTATCCCTTAATTTAGAATAAGAAAATGCTACATTCAATTCACCTAGTGGGACTGTTCTATTTGATTTTAGTAATGTAATCTTCTGGTTAATAAAATTGTAAGCAAAGTTTAAAAAACCATCTGCAATCCAGAAGCTAAAGCCGCCAGTTCGTGCACCGACAGCCACAAGAACACCCTCATCACCCTCTTTCTTTTTGATTGAAGCGATCACCTGAAAAGATCGATTTCGAAAATCAGGTAAATTAAATCGATCCACATGGCCAGCATCAAGCAAAAATCGGTGATGCCTGCTAGGTGGTTGACTCCTTGGTCGACGCATAACAAATAGTTCGGCGTTACGATCATCCAGCGGAAGAACATTATAGCGTTCTGCTTCGATCCACCAAAGATCTATCAAATCTTGCAATCGTTCAGGATGCTCCGCTGAGACATCATTCACTTCAGAGAAATCATTTTCAGTATCAAATAGTGACCACACTTCATCTTCATAGCCTGACCCGGGAGCATGGAGAGTTACAGCCTTCCAACCATTATGCCAAATGCCACGATGGCCCATCATCTCATAATACTGAGTAGGGTGATTCGTTGGTGCGTTAGCTGACCGTTTGCTGAATGTGTATCGAAACGACACTCCTTCAATGGGTTGTTGAGCAACACCTTTAAAAACCGTCGGAGGATCTAGCCCAATTGAATCTAAAACAGTCGGTAGGATATCGATAGCATGATGATACTGATTTCTAATGGTGCCTGCATCAGTAACGCCATCTGGCCAATGCACAATTAATGGATCCCGAATGCCACCTTCATAGGTGTATGCCTTATAGTACCGTAGAGGAGTGTTACCAACCTGTGCCCAGCCTCTGGGATAATTGACATGTAGATTAGGCCCTCCAATTTCATCTATACGATTAACCATTTCATTAACCGACATAGGCATCTTATTGTAATAAGCAAGCTCATTCAGCGTCCCATGTTCATGTCCTTCCTGGCTAGCACCATTATCACTAAGCACTACTATAAGAGTATTTTCGAGCAAATTTTGGGTCTCAAGAAAATCAACCAATCGCCCAATTTGGACATCTGTATGATCCAGAAACCCAGCGAAAACTTCTTGGAAGCGCGCATAAAGCTTTTTAGCATCACTACTTAAATTACTCCACGCTTCTACCCCTGGATTACGTGGAGCAAGCTGAGTGCCTTCAGGAACAATGCCGAGCTCAAGCTGACGATTAAACCAACGCTTGCGAACTTCATCCCAACCATCATTATATGCGCCTCGATATTTTTCAATATATGGTGCAGGCACCTGGTGTGGTGAGTGCGTAGCTCCAAATGCGAGATAAGCAAAAAATGGGCGCCGAGGGTCAGCGGAATGTTGTGCTGAAATCATTGCAATAGCCTGATCAACTATATCTTCCGAAATATGGTAGTCGGGATCAGATGGCGGATTCGCTTGACGATTATCAATAACTAATTCGGGTGAGAATTGGTCTGTAGCGCCTCCGAGAAAACCATGAAAACGGTCGAAACCGCGACCTAAAGGCCAATTACTAAATGGTCCCACTGGAGAGCAGTCTTCCATATTGGCTAGATGCCATTTACCAAGAGCAAACGTTGAATAGCCATTACTACTAAGTATCTCAGCTAAAGTGGCTGCAGTTGGTGATATTTCTCCTCTACAATTGCTGAAACCAGTATCAACATTTGTTAAAAATCTCATACCAACGCTGTGGTGGTTCCGCCCAGTAAGTATGCAAGCACGGGTAGGTGAACAAAGAGCGGTCGTGTGGAAGTTCGTATAGCGCAATCCATTACTTGCTAATCGATCGATATTAGGAGTCTGAATATCGCTACCAAAGCATCCCAAATGAGCGAAACCTGTATCGTCTAGAACAACCAAAACAATCGATGGCGCATCCTGTGGAGCTTCTACAAGTGGCTCCCAAGAAGGCTTAGTAGTCTGCCAAGTAATTGTCATTCTCTTATGACCACCCCTGAAGTATATCTTGGAATATAAACATTTTATTTAATGATATCGGTCTGCGTGTCGAGAGCGCAACGAAAACCGATGTGGCTCGTCGAAATATTGGGAGAAGTTTGGGTTCGAGCAGATACTCGGTACCGTTCACAATATGAAGCATGGCATAAAAACGAGCCGCCACGAATTACTTTATTGATACCTGAATCTGGCCCACTAGGGTTGATGCGTGTTGTCTTAACATCTTTTTTATGCCAGGAACTGCTCCACCAATCAGAACACCATTCCCAAATATTGCCGGACATATTGAACAATCCGAAACCATTTGGTTCGAAACTATCCACTGGAGCAGTGCCAAAATAGCCATCTTCACCGGTGTTGACTTCAGGGAAATCTCCCTGCCAAATATTGGTGCGATGTTTTCCATTGACAAGCAGTTCGTTACCCCAAGGATACAATAGACCTTCAAAACCACCCCGCGCCGCTTTTTCCCATTCACACTCCGTCGGAAGCCGTTTACCGATCCATTGAGCAAATGCCGATGCGTCATTCCATGATACATGAACAACAGGATGCTCAGCCTTATCAATGATTGAAGACCCTGGGCCATCTGGAGCGCGCCAGTTAGCATTATTCACAGTTAACCACCATGGGGCTTCGGCAACAGAACGATTAACAACAAAAGATTCACTGGCTGGATGAAGTTGGGCAGCAAATACGTAAGACCATCCCATCCTTTCAGCATCGGTTTTATATTTTGTTTCCTTAACGAATCTCGAAAATTCGATATTCGAAACTACCTTGGCGTCCATCATGAAGGAGTCAGTATGAACAATTCGAATGGGTCCCTCGCCATCTTCAGATCCCCCCTCGATATTTGAGCCCATTCTGAAACTTCCGCCAGGAACGAGTGACATATCTGCAATATCAAAAGACGGTATAGACGCACTACCTTTCTCTAAGATTTGATCAAAAACCGGCTCATTCTGACGTTGGGGACAGCAACACTGACGCGATTGATTCGATCTCTTAGTGCTATCTTGTCTTACTAAACTCGTATTAGGTAAAATCATGATTCATCGGCGTCCTTACATTAATGAGATTATAGCTACCTATAATGAAAAAACTTGCTTTATGGAGCGTTGCAACGTGAAAATTGAAAAACATCACATTGATCACTACATAACTCATGGTTATGCCATTGTTGAAAATTTTTTGACAAAGGAGGAGCTTGAAGCTATCCGAACCGAATTAAAAGAACTTCTGCCCGGTTGGGTTGAATTCTGTGACGATCCTAGTCTACAAAAACCAAAGGGTTGGGATCGAGACTTTTACTTTAACGATAGCTCATCAACAAAATTTCCTTATCCTGGAAAGGCATTAAACTCCATAGTATTTCATCCAGAATTTCAGAAATTCGCTAAAATGATGGCCGGTGGCAATAAAGTTAAGTGCGATGAATCATCTTTGAGCGCCAAATGTAAGGGCAATCCACGAGATGAAAATCAACCGATGCACTGTGACTTTGGGAATCACACACTTGCCTACCCTCCCAACGTTCCTGCTTACTGGCAAACAACATTTACTGTTTTTTATACTGACGTCGACCTTGATCATGCTCCAACCGCAATTTGTCCATGGGAACACTATCATGACGATTTTGTTCTAACACGAGTGTGTCCGGAAAATGAACGGCCCGAGCTCTATAACAATGAGATCAAAGCAACCGTGTCGGCTGGGTCTGTAGTAATGTATAGTCATCGCACATACCACCGTAGCACCAAATTCAATAAAGATGTGGGAAGACTCGGACATTGGATAAGCTACTCACCAATTGAGTGGAGTTGGCTTGGACATGATGGGTTTTCCAAATATGGTGGGAATCTCAGAGGAACTTCGGACAACTTCCACTCATGGATGGAGTCAGCAACACCGGAACAGCGTAGCGCTATAGGTTTCCCATCACCCGATCACGCATATTGGACAAAAGAAACGATTGCCGGTGTTTCACTTCGTTATCCGGGCATGGATATGGCTCCATATGAACAAGATATATCAACCTAGTTTAATACCCCTCGTTGCCAATGTTACCGAATATAAAGAAGTTGTCGCGCAAATAAAAAGCCTATTCAATTTTGGCCCGCCAAAAGTCAAATTAGCAACCCATTCGGGAATTCTAATTTTACCTAGAAAAGTCCCATCTGAATGATAGCAATGCACGCCATCTCGCGCGCTAGTCCATATACGACCTTCGTTATCAACTCTGAACCCGTCAAAAAAACAATCTGAGCAATCAATAAAAACCTCACCACCGGTCAATGTTAAGTCCTCACCTACTGAAAAACGTCGGATATGAGGTGGACCACTACTATCATTTGATTCACCCGTATCAGATACATAAAGAAATTTTTCGTCTGGTGAAAACGATAAGCCATTAGGCTGTAAAAATTTAATATTAAATTGACGAATGTCGCCACTGTCTGGATTCACCCTATAAAGATAACATCCTTCTATCTCACTTTTTGCCGCATCACCTTCATAATCGCTCATAATTCCATACATAGGATCGGTAAACCAAACACTACCGTCTGAAGATGAAACAATGTCATTGGGTGAATTAAACCTCTTTCCTTCAAACTTATCCGCTATGATGTTTAAGCTACCATCATATTCTGTTCTCACCACACGACGCGTTTGATGTTCGCAAGTCAATAACCGACCTTGTTGATCTACAGTATTCCCATTGGCATTACGAGATGGCTGCCTAAACACAGAAACCGAACTATCAGTTTCATCATAACGTAACATTCTATTGTTGGGGATATCAGACCAAACTAAATAACGACCAGCTGCAAACCAAGCTGGGCCCTCACACCAACGTGCACCGGTCCACAACCGTTCGATTCGCGCATGGACCACGATACAATTCTTAAAACGATCATCTACAATATCGTATCCAGTGCCTTCAATTTCTCCAAACATCAAATTACTCCTTCAATTTTTAGGATTTGCTTGCAATCTACTTCAATCATATTGAAAAATCTGTGTTGCACAAAATTCATTTGTATTTCTTCCATGAATTATTAGCCTTGGCACTATACCTCTTCATAAATCGCAGTAATCAAACCACGACCGAGTGTGTTACCAAACATATTGAATCCACAAACGGCTGCAGATCCATTTTTGTCAATTGGCATGGTTTCTATGCTGAGCGCATGGACAGCAAATATGTACCTATGAGGCCCATGTTTGGATGGTGGCGCAGCACCCACATAACCGAATATACCTGCATCATTCTTTAAGTGTTTAGCACCTTCCGGCAACATGCCATGGAGCGGAGTTCCCACTCCCGCCGGAAGCTCTCTAATTGTTGGTGGTATATCATAGACTATCCAATGCCAAAACCCACTCCCAGTAGGCGCATCTGGATCGAAACAAGTTACAACAAAACTTTTTGTTTCCGAGGGCGGGTCAGACCAAGCAAGATGTGGTGAAATATCGTCTCCACCGGCACCCATAATACCAGACACTTGAGCGATAGGCATGCTCTCACTATCATTTATATCGTTACTATTGAGTTGGAAAGTGGCGACAGAAGGTAAAAAACTATAAGGGTTAGAAGATTTTTTCATAATTTTCTCATAATGCTATGTAAATTAATTTTCGTCATTTATCCACACATTCTAGACGTAAATTACCTTATGGAGAAAAAACATTGTAACTTCGAGAAGCTACCTAATTTGTTACACTGAATTCCAACGATCCTTGTTTAAGAAGTTGAGCCCACCTGGCCCACGATCATTAAACTGCTCTAGTAAAACTAAAAAATGATGCTTGGAATCGATCCCACTATTTTAGGCTTGGATTACCATAAGTGGAAAAAAGGGGCTAACAAAAATCATACCGCACTAATTATTTTTACCAATTTGAAGTCGTAGCCACGAATTGACCTTAATGATGGCTCATCTTCCGATACCAAAATAGACAAAGCCTAAATCCCTAACTGCAGGAGGATCAAAAACATTACGGCCATCAAAAATCACCTTTTCTCGCATACGCTCTGCTACGCTAGCAAAATCAGGTCTCCTGAATATATTCCATTCTGTTAAAACCAGCAATGCATCAGCGCCTAATAAAATTTCATACTGTGTATCTCCAAAATTAATCTGATCTGAAAAGTCACAATAATCCTTGAAATTATCCATCCCCAAAGGATCGAAAACAGATATTTGTGCATTTTTCTTTAACAATGCAGGAATAATTGTAAGACTTGGCGCTTCCCTCAAGTCATCGGTTTCAGGCTTAAAGGTTAGGCCCCATATCGCCAATGATTTCCCTGATAGATCCTCCCCAAAGTACTTGGTAATTTTTTCTACAAGCACTAACTTCTGTTTCTCGTTAACCGTATGCACAGCATCAAGAATCTTGAAATCGTATCCTTTTTCAAAAGCTATACTTTGCAAGGCTTGAGTATCTTTCGGAAAGCAAGAGCCGCCATACCCACAGCCAGGATAAAGAAAATCATAACCAATACGGGGATCGGATCCAATGCCTTTTCGCACTAACTCAATATCAGCTCCCACCTTCTCCGCAATATTGGCCATTTCATTCATAAAGGATATTCTAGTAGCCAACATAGAATTGGCACCTTGCTTGGTCAATTCAGCTGAACGAATATCCATTCCAATTATACGTTCATGATTTCGATTAAATGGCGCATAGAGCTCTCGCAATATTTTGGCACTTTGATCTGTATCCGTTCCAATTACAATACGATCTGGCTTTTGAAAATCCTCTACGGCTGAACCTTCTTTTAAAAATTCTGGATTAGATGCTAAGGAGAAATCTAGTGAAACTGAACGCGCCTCAACTTGCCCACTTATAATTTCTCTAATTTTGGAAGAGGTACCAACCGGCACGGTTGATTTTACAACTATCACCTTATAGGTAGTAATCTCGCTTCCAATAGTTTTTGCCACATCAAACATATTATCGAGATTAGATGAGCCATCCTGCTTTGGTGGCGTATCAACCGCTATAAAAATTACTTCACCAAATTTTACACCGGCAGCTACATCACTTGAAAACATAAGTGTATTTGTTCTGAGCCCAGCCGTAACTAAATCCGATAGTCCTTTCTCATAAAATGGCACTTTCCCTAACAATAAACTATCGATTTTCTCTTGGTTGCGATCCACACATAAAACTGAATGACCAACCTCAGAAAAGCAGGCAGCTGAAACGAGTCCGACGTATCCTGCGCCAATAAATGTAATTTTCATTGAAGTTCAACTATGAAGTAATGTTAATAAAGGAACTATAATAAAAAATAATTTGAGCGCAACATTAAGACACTGTAATAATGATAATCACCGCCTTTGGAATGCAAAAATTGACCGTCAGCCTAAACGAGCCAATATGCTAATAATGGTAGCAATTTTTTTAGCAAAACCGTTAAATTCTTACACACCTAATTATACAAATTTTTACCGTCAAACCGAAAGCGTCAAGATTAAAATTAGGCAGACAAAACCCTTTGATTTTACGGGAAATTCTCGAATGAGGGACTGAACACATTAATGCTGATAACAAATGTAAGCACAAAAGATAAAACTCTTTCCAATTTAGCATTTTTTGTCGGAGTGGCAATCTGGGCAACAATGTTTCCTAGCACAGAATACCTGTTAAGTGCGTGGGATCCGGTGACTATAGCATTTGTTCGACTAGGTATCGGTGGGTTAATCTTGGTATGCATTTTTGCGGCATTCGAAGGCTTACGGATTAATACTAGTAAACTTCCCTGGCGGAAAGTATTTACCCTAGGAATCCTTGGTGTTTCTGGATCGACTGTGCTAGTCACATTGGGTATCAAGTTTTCAACCTCGCTCACCTCTGCACTTGTTGCTACAACAGGTCCTATTTTAGCAACTTTGCTATTAAGATTAGTTTACTCCGAACCATTGCGGAAAGGTATTTTTGTTGGCATAACATTGGCTGTAATGGGAGGAATTTTCGCTGTGATGGGTGGAAACCGTCAAATGAATTACACTCAAGGCGGTGAGATTCTTATTGTATTTGGCATTCTGATTTGGCACTGGTACTCCCACAATTGTCAACGTTGGTTAGCAGATATTTCTCAAGTGGGAATCTCAGCTCTCACGGTAACTGCTGGCGCATTAGGGCTAGGAATATATATCGTAGCTGGCGCCTTATTTAAATTTCATACCATCCAAATTGGAACCACACAAACTGAATGGTTAATTGTAGGATGGTTATCAATTGGTCCAGCTTGCCTTTCAATTTTTCTCTGGCATTTTGGTGTCAGCCGAATCGGTGTCACAGTTGGGTCAATGTACCAAAATTTGGTTCCCATTGTGGTGGGTGCTATCGGTATAACACTTGGAAAATACCCTAATAAATTACACCTGCTAGGCGGTATTCTAATTATTTCTGGGGTACTTTATAGTCAGGTTAGAGATGCTTATAACAATGAATGGTTTACAAATATAGTAGCAAAATACATTAAGGATCGATGAACAAGATGTGATTTAAAATAAAAACCTATGTACCTCTAGCGTTTCTCATTACTTGGGTGCTCTGGCGGATCATCTTCTGAATCTGGATCAAGTCTGATAATCGTTAGAAAATAAGTAAGCTATTGAAGCGCAATATTATGCTGCCCGTTTTCTCTCGTGTTCATGTAATAGTTTTTTTCGTATACGAATAGAATGGGGCGTGACTTCCACTAATTCATCGTCGTTAATGAAATCAATAGCGTACTCCAATGTGGTTTCTATTGGACTTGATAAAATGATATGTTCGTCATTACCAGAAGCGCGTATGTTGGTCAATTGTTTCGCTTTCATAGGGTTTACTGTAAGGTCATTACTTCTAGAGTGTATTCCAATAAGCATACCCTCATAAACTTCCGTTCCAGAACCAATAAAAAGGCGTCCACGTTCCTGTAAATTGAAAAGTGCATAAGCAAGCGAACGACCCCTAGCCATTGATACCAATACACCACTATTTCTAGCACCTAAAGACTGATTAATCTGATTTCCATAGTGCTTAAATGCATGGTACATAAGTCCACTACCTGAACTAATAGTCAAAAACTCAGATCGAAACCCTATCAAACCACGACTGGGTATAATATATTCCAAGCGAACTCGTCCCTGCCCATCAGGGATAATATCTACTATCTCCGCGCGACGTTCTCCAAGTCGCTCCATAATCTTTCCTTGATAATGATCTTCCACATCTATTGTTAGCGACTCGAATGGCTCTTGATTTTCGCCCGCCACTTTTTTATAAATAACCTGAGGCCGAGAAATAGCTAATTCAAAACCTTCCCTACGCATGTTCTCGATTAAGATGGAAAGATGTAATTCACCCCGCCCAGAAACTCGGAACTTATTAGCATCCGATGTCGCTTCTACACGTAAGGCTACATTATGAATGAGCTCTTTTTCTAACCGGTCCCGCAGATTTCGACTCGTTACGAAACTCCCTTCCCGACCTGCAAATGGGGAATCGTTAACCTGAAAAATCATGCTGAGCGTAGGTTGGTCAACACTTAATTGAGGCAGTGCTTCGACTAAGTCGGGACTACAGATTGTATCCGAAATGCGCAACTCATCTATACCGGTGACAGCAATGATATTACCTGCAGCTGCAATACTGGACTTAACCCTATCGAGGCCTTCAAAATGAAAAATCTCTGATAAACGGGCATTTTTTGATTTAGAATCATATCCAACAACTGTGACCGGCGTATTTGGCACTATGACTCCTCGCTTTATTCGTCCGATTCCTATAACTCCCACATAAGTGGAAAAATCCAACGCACTGATTTGCATTTGGAAAGGTCCCGTAAGATCGACTTCTGGTGGAGGTACATGGGACACAATTTTCTCAAAGAGAATCTCCATGCCATGGCTAGAATTATTAACACTATCCAAACTAGCCCACCCCTGCAAAGCAGATGTATAAACTACAATAAAATCGAGTTGCTCATCAGTGGCTCCCAACTTATCAAATAACTCAAACGTCTGCTCAACCACCCAATCTGGCCGAGCTGCAGGGCGATCTATTTTATTAACCACTACGATCGGTTTGAATCCGTGCTCTAAGGCTTTTTTTGTTACAAAGCGGGTCTGCGGCATAGGGCCTTCCACTGCATCAACTAGCAAGAGCACAGAATCTACCATCGAAAGAATGCGCTCAACCTCGCCGCCAAAATCCGCATGCCCCGGTGTATCGATGATATTTATTTTCCAGTCCCTCCACTGGATTGCGGTATTCTTAGATAAGATAGTGATACCTCTCTCACGCTCCAGCTCGTTGGAGTCCATAATACGATCTACTGTCTTACTAGACTTCTTTATCGTGCCCGACTGGCTAAGCATCTGATCAACCAAAGTGGTCTTACCATGATCGACATGAGCAATTATTGCTATATTCCTAAGATGCTCTTTGGTAGATTCCATAATTAAACCATATTGGTAAATTGGATGAGAACTATTCTAGACAAAAGTTAAATCTGAAAAGATGCCAAATATATCGCTAATTAAACAAAGATCGCTGTTCTAAGTGTTTTTAGCTCCATCAATTCCAACCCTTAAGCCCGATAGTCTCTGTTACTCCTAACATGATATTGATCGACTGAAGTGCTGCTCCCGCTGCCCCCTTTCCGAGATTATCAAGTATCCCAACTAGTAAAATATGACCATCAGGATTAGGAAAAACATGTAGTCGCATCTGATTGGTATTGTTTAATATCCTCGGATCTAAGCTCCACTCATCAAACTCATCACCACTTTCGAATGTCAAAACTTCCACAAAAGGTTCGTTCTCATAACGTTCTAAGAGTGCTTCAGAAACATGCGCTACAGTCATGCCTTTAGTAATAAGTGCTTGATGAATGGGAACCTGAACCCGCATGCCGCAATAAAAAGGACCAACAGAAGGTACAAATTGAGGTGGTTGATTTAGACCAGTATATCGTTGCATTTCCGCAATGTGCTTGTGAATTCGGCTCAAGGCATAAGGCGCCTCAAACCCATGGTTAATTAAGTTGGTCTCGGGAGATTCCCATCTTTTAATTAGTGATTTCCCACCTCCACTATAGCCAGATAAAGCATGAATCGATATTGCGGTTTCCGGGGACAAAATTTGCGCATCGATAAGTGGGCGCAGAAGAAGAATTACGGCTGAGGGATAACAGCCAGGCACGCTAACGCGATTCGCACCACGGATTAATTGACGCTGATCCAGAGCTAACTCGGGTAATCCATAAACCCAATCATCTGCTATCCTATGAATAGAACTTGAGTCAAGTACTCGTTTACCATGGCTTATTGCCCATCTAGCAGACTCCCGAGCAGCCTCATCAGGCAAGCAAAGTAGTGTTATATCAGATTCACTAATTGCATCTCGCCGTGCGGCCTCAAGCTTATAATCTTCACCAACGATTGTTATTACTTCTATATCATCTCTTGAAACCAACCACTCACGGATTCGTAGCCCCGTAGTGCCTCCGTAACCATCAATAAATATTTTTGGCCTACTCATAATCACAAATTCTACCACTGTAATTTAGTTTTTTATCCAATTCAATTAGACAACATAGCGCCAACATCCTAAGTGACACACTTAGCTCATGCCCAAGGAAAGTGAGAACAGATTAATTCGCGCGAATTCACACTATCGTCACAGGAAATTTTAATATCTGAAAACTAGTTTGATAAGAAATGAGTATCAAGAAATTTCGTCAACACCTTCGACAATTCGAAAATCCCTAATCACGCCATCTTTAAGTTTTTCTAAAGCACACTGATAGGCATCACTTTCGTACGCAGCGATCGCTTCATCCAGACTATCAAATTCTACAATTACGGTTCGCTCTGAAATACCATCATCCTTCGGAATAACCCGACCACCACGTACTAAAAAACGTCCTCCATTTTCAATAACAGCAGGACCTCCAATCTCCGCATATGCAGACAGTTTTTCTTTGTCAATGATTTTTTGATACACCGATACCCAGTATCCCTTAGCCATAGCTTTTCCTTTATATGATAGTTTTACTGCTTTAATTGTTGAAGAAGGATTATAAGGTCCAGCACGATATTTGTTATAGTGCTAAAAAATGAGTTCAAAATATTCGTTATTTATATGAAAATAATTAAAAAGATAATATAGAATAAATGTACTTAACGATTTAATCTAATAAGGTTAATTTTCTATTTTAAGCTTACACAGGGTTGATCAACACAAGAAGAGATCTAGGAGGACAAATGGACTATATCTGCGGAGCATGTGGCATGGGTGTAACTGGGCTCAAATGTGTTAAGTGTAATGATGGGTTGGTTCACGACCATATCACCACAGACGATGGAACAACTGTAGAGGTATCAAAATGCCCAAATGGTCATGGAATGATTAAGTCTCCGACCTGTTGTGCAATTGATATGACGTGCAATACTTAGAGTAAAAAATGGGTCTATATTAGACCCAAATCGCATAGTTAAAACCTAGGGCGATTTATGACAACAAATATTGTTGGGGGCTTGGATCGATAATCTACGCCCTCCTTGACTACATTTGCTTAATTTTCTCAGTAGTAACGCTACGCCCTAAACGATTACATGCCAGTGTTAATAATCAAACAAGAAGGTCATTCAAAACACTGGATATTGTTAATAGTCCTCGGTATTGCTTGGGGTGGGAGTTTTTCAATAGCAAAAATCGCGCTAGAGAATGGTTATCATCCGCTTGGCATCAACTGGTGGGTTTCAGCTATCAGTACTGTCTTATTAATGTTTTATATATTGGTTCGACAAAAAAAACTTCCAATTGACCGTAACCATATATATATCTACGTGGTGTGCGGGGCTCTAGGAACAGCTATTCCAGGAGTTTTGTATTTTTTTTCGCTCAAGCATATATCGCCGGGAATTGTAGCAATAATGATGGCGAATGTACCAATAATGACGTTTGTCGTAGCGACAATACGCGGCATAGAAAAAAAATCATTTTTTCGAGTATTGGGGGTATTGTTAGGGGTGGCGTCAATATTGCTTCTGATTGTACCTGAAGAAAGCCTTCCCGAACGCTCCGCGATTCCTTGGGTGATCGTAATGGCATTTGCAGCAGCCTGTTATGCAGCTGAAAATATTGTACTGGCACGCAGAGTGCCACCAACTGCTGACACTTATGTTGTTTTATTCGGTATGAGCGTAGCATCTACATTAATGATGACACCGTTTTTACTGCTATCAGATGCCTTTGTTCCAATCAGCACACCCTTGCAAAGATCAGATTTAGCAATCGTTGGTCTATCAGCTCTTAACGTTTTGTGCTATGGCTCTTTTGTGTTACTAGTCTTGAGAGCAGGACCAGTATTTGCGAGCCAAACAGCTTACATCATTACAATATCTGGCGTGCTTTGGGGAATACTCATTTTCAATGATCAACACTCAGTATGGGTGTGGGTCTCGCTCATCGTGATGTTAATTGCGCTTTCATTGGTAACCCCCAAAATCAGCAACCTAAGCAATTAGATACTAAATCACGTAAAACATTATATTCTGAGCACCATTCCGAAACTGCTGATTGAGAAAAATTAAATTATCGATCTCCAATGATTAGATCCCGAAGATGATTCCTACCATAAATTCGAACAGAACTAGCCGCCTTGATTATATATTCCATCACTAATTACGGATCGTAACAAACCATTCCATGATCTAACAATTTCGCGCCCGCTACATGCAGTATCATTCGAGCGTTTTCTAGGGAAAATCGGATACCATGTTTTGATAGAACTTCTAATGATTCTAAATGTAGCAACTCTAGCTCATCCGCAGAAACCAACTCAATTGGTTTTAGGTTATTTCTAAACTGATTAAATTAAGTTGTTTAAAATTTGTTCGGGATGCGCTTTTTTCCATCGCGCCACGGCAATGTTATTGTTAACCTCTCGCTGTATTGAGCGCCTTCGGTAACGCTTTTGCAAGCAAATCAAGATCAGAATCTAATCCGACTGAAATTCGGATGCAACGATTTAGTGGTGGAACAGAGGGCATACGGACAAATATATCCTGATTAATCAACTCGGTAAGAACCTTCTCCGAAAACAAACTGTCGCTACCACAGTCTATCGCTACAAAATTTGTAGCTGAATCAATGGCAGATAACCCATTTTCAAGACTAATTCTTGCAATGCGTTGGCGTGCTTCCCCTACTTTACCAACAACTAGCTTTAAGTGTTCCTGATCTAACAAAGCTGATAAAGCCACTTCCTGAGCGAGCCTGCCTACACCAAAATGATTGCGGACTTTATCAAACTCCCCGATTAACGCTCGCTCGCCTATAATGTATCCAACTCGTAGTCCAGCTAATCCATAGGCTTTAGAAAAAGTACGAAATCGAAGCACTCTAGAATTAGAAATATCAATGTCCGCAACTGTGCCTTCTGGAGCAAACTCATGATAGGCCTCATCCAACAAAAGTATCATTCCTTTTGGAATTCTGTCAATCATTCGCTCTATCACGCTAGCGCTCCACCATGTGCCCATTGGATTGTCAGGATTAGAAAGATAAATCAGTTTAGCATTATGAGCACAAGCTGTATCGACCAAACATTCTATGTCTTCATAGTCATTCGAATAGGGTACGAATACTAAATGCCCTCCATAACCAACAACGTGATAATTTAGGGTCGGATATGCGCCCAAGGAAGTTACTACAACATCTCCATTTTCAACAAAAATTCGAACCGCGTAACCGAGCAACTCATCGATACCTCCACCAACCATAATGTTGTCCAGTGATACCCCATTGTACTGGCCAAGCATCTGCCTAAGTTCGTGCGCTTCTGAATCCCCATACATCCAGGATTCTCCTGCAGCTCGAGTAATCGCAGATATCGCCTTTAGAGATGGTCCAAAAACATTCTCGTTGGCTCCCATCCTTGCGGAAAAAGGACGATTACGTGCGCGCTCCTGTACTTCGGGCCCAATAAAAGGTACGGTCTTTGGTAGTTTTCTGACCAACTGAGTCGTCTCGTAATCAATCATCTAATTCCACCCCTACGAAAGATCATGTCATTACCTTTTAAAGAGCATTAACCATTAATGTAGGTCATACCCCTCCAATTCAACTTTAACGAGCAGAACTCATTGGAGGAATTCCTCTTCAGTTCTATGGCATTCAATAGTATGATTATCCGTCAGCTTTCTAGTTGGAGGTAGTTTTTTATCACAAGTACCTTTGATCGCTATAGGACATCGATCATAAAATGCGCAACCCATCCTAGTTATAGTTACTACCCGATCAATTCCTGCTTTTGCTTCTTGCGTCTCCATAGTCTCTTCTAGCCAACCAATCCGGAGTTCAGGAACCGATGAAATTAGAAGCCTCGTATAAGGATGATAAGGTGGAGATAGAACCTGATCTACCCTGCCCTGTTCAACAACTCTACCTGCATAAAGCACAAGAATTTTNTCNGCAAANGATGCNACTGTTGANAGATCNTGACTNATGAAAACAAAAGATACNCCNGTTTGCTGTCTNANTCTTTTAAGNAANTNGATNACATTNGCNCCAACGATTGAATCTAGCGCCGANATAACCTCATCACACAATAAGATATCAGGTTCAGCAGCTAANGCNCGTGCTAAATTCACNCGCTGTTTCTGACCCCCNGANAATTCTTCNGGGTAACGTCCAGCAAATTCNNNNGGTAACTCCACCATATCTANTAAANCANTAANCNTTTTNCTCTTCTCTATGCCTCTTAAACCAAGNTAGAACTCAATNGGTCTTCCCAAAATATGNTCNANTCTTTGNCTTGGATTAAGNGCTGTATCNGCCATCTGAAAAACAAATTGNATTTTNTGNAATTCAGAACGATTTCTTTGNCTAAGNTTTCCTGCTATTNTTTTACCNTTTAAANATATNTCACCTNGCNTAGGNGNTAAAAGACCNGANANAACACGAGCTANNGTNGATTTCCCNCATCCNGATTCTCCNATAACNCCAAATGNCTCNCCTTTTTCAANAGACATACTAACGTTNCTAAGCACNGNAATCTTNGANGAGCCATCTCTTNNTTTNCCGTAACCNGCAGTNACATCATGNACGTCNAGNACTGNNGAATNANTANTTTNATCTTCTACATTATTTTTANTNGCCTTAGTGNTTCNTGGAGTTGCNCGAACCGCATTCATCAAACGTTGAGTGTATTGATGNTTNGGTTCATTTATGATCTGCTCCGAAGTGCCATGTTCCTGAATATCNCCCGCATATAACACCACAATATAGTCGGCAATTTGNGCNACCACAGACAANTCATGNGTTACATAAATTGCAGCTGATCCCTCNTTNCTTATAACNGNNTTAAANGCCTTTAGCACTTCAATCTGAGTTGTTACATCNAGCGCGGTNGTNGGNTCNTCCAGAACCAAAAGATCNGGNNTTCCACATANNGCCATTGCNGCCATTAAACGNTGNANTTGNCCNCCTGANACTTGGTGNGGGTAACGATTNCCTAGATTGNCTGGATCAGGNANNTCTANCTCGCGNTANAGNAGAGTAGCTCTTTTTTTAGCTTCTTCTTTAGNCATTTNNCCATGCTGAACTGCCGACTCTGTCACCTGCTCTCCAATCGTTANNGCTGGGTTAAATGTGGCAGCCGCNCTCTGGGCNAGATAAGCTACACGTNGACCTCNAAGTAATCTTTTCTCCTCAGATGGCATNGNAANAATATCNTTNCCATCCANNCGGACNGTACCNGCCGAAAATTCAAGACCNGGCTTTGTGTANCCCAANGCNGAAAGAGCAATNGTNGTTTTTCCTGAGCCAGATTCACCGATNAGAGCNACTACTTGACCTCTTTCCACATTGAAAGTTACATCTTTNACGATNGGNACNAANGTGCCATCATCCTTACGGGCATCGATTTTCAATTGNTNAATNTCGAGNAGTGCCATTTTTATANCATTCGTTTAGCCAATCTCCCNCCGGAATGGGCAGANATGTCATCTACNATCAAGTTAATTGAAATNGTGAGNGTNGCNATAGCAAGTGATGGNACTANGGGNGCGACTGCACCNTAGGANANNCCNGCAAGATTCTCTTTNACCATACTTCCCCAATCCGACATCGGAGGTTGCACGCCCAANCCCAAAAAACTAAGNGCCGCAATAAAAAGAATNATATANACAAACCGTACTCCAAAATCTGTGGCTAATGGCATCGCAATGTTTGGAAGAATTTCCCGACTAATAATCCACCANACACCTTCCCCNCGNACTCGNGCAGCTTCNACAAAATCACTAACCATCACATCCTGNCCCANTGCTCNCGCAATACGNAAAACACTAGTTGNATAGATAAAACCAACCACCAAAATTAGAATAGGCACAGTNCTNCCNATAGCNGCTATGACCACAAGTGCCAACATNATATGTGGAATCGCCATAAAGGCATCATTTAAACGGCTTAANANCATGTCGAATCGNTCCGTNCCAACCGCTGCAGCAATNCCCANGGTNACACCAACAAGGTACGCAAGTAGACAAGCGNCCAGNGAGATTCCGATGGTAGTCCGAGCTCCAAAAAGAATTCTTGATAAAATGTCNCGNCCCAAATAATCTGTTCCNAGNANGGCGACTTTGCTTGGCGGTTGGAAATCCGTATCCGGATACATATCATCACTTCCCGGAACGACAAAAAGAGATTCATCCAAAAAATCTGCCTCATGATAAGGTGCAACATAAGGCCCAATCACAACTATGATCATCCAGAAAAGTATCATTGCGACGCCTATCTTACCGGTCCAAGAAAGTCTCAGTTTGCGTCGAGGAGGTGCATCTGGCAATTCTTCAAACTGTTGCGAATTGCTTATTTCATCTTTTTCCATAACCTTGCAACCTATTTCGGATGTCGGAGGCGAGGGTTCGAGAAGATTGAAGCCATATCAGCCAAAAAAATCAAGATGATATAAGCGATACAAAATACCATAGCGCAGGCCTGCACTAATGGTAAGTCCCTAGTCTGAACCGCATCAATCATTAACTTAGCTAGCCCGGGATAAGCAAAGATTGTTTCAACGATTACGACTCCGCTGATTAACCACGCTAAATTCAAGGCAATTACGTTAACTATCGGTCCAATTGCATTAAATAGAGCATGACGTAAAATGATTTTTCTTCGTGGCACACCCTTTAGAATAGCCATCTCTATGTACGGTGAGCTCATNACATTNAANACTGTAGCTCGGGTCATTCGAATAATCTGNGATGATGCCANAATCACGAGGGTTAACATTGGCATNGCCAATGCGCGGATNAAATCCCANCCAGTTTCATCGCCACTCATATAAGCTGTCGCTGGTAACCAACCAAGAAATACAGCTAGAACGAGAACCAAAAATGTAGCAACCATGAATTCCGGCACAGAAATTAAACTCAAAGTTACAAAAGTCACTGATTTATCCAGTCGACTGCCCGGAAACATCGCTGCTAAAAGTCCAAGTGCCAAAGACATTGGGATTGCTATAACAGCCACTACACTAGCTAGCTGCAATGTATTCGATAAGCGTGGCATCAACATCTCTGAAATAGGTGTGCCAACAGTGCCAAATCCCGAACCTGCTTTCGAAATTCCAAGGTCACCCGTCACAAAATCGCCCAACCACATAAAATAACGAATGTAGGCTGGTTGATTGATACCCAGTTTCTCTCGCAGGGCTGCGAGAGATTCAGGAGTCGCCATCTGTCCCAATATAATCTGCGCAACATCACCCGGTAGAATGCTAGTTCCAACAAATATTAAAAGCGAGACAGCGAAAAGGGTTAAAACTCCAACTAAAGCGCGTTGCACAATCGCTCGCATCAACATACTGATTAGTTCCCTATTCTTTGTCTGCTAGAACTTGTTTGAACGAGGACAAACGAACCCGCAAGAAAGTTTTTACTCTCTTGCGGGTACCTTCTTTTCCCAGAGTAGACTTCTAAGCCGACTTCCAAGCAAATTCCGGCCAGGTATAAGCTCCTAGGGAACCCAACGGTACATTCTTAATACCATGGACTTTGTCACTTACTCCATCAAGAATATTAATGTGGTAAGGAATTACCATGCCGCTACCCTCATGCACCAACGTCTGCATTTCACAATGCATTGCATGTCGTTTAGCTGCGTCCGTTTCAGCCAGTGAAGACTTAAGTAAGTCTCCAAATCTTTCGTTGTTCCAGAAAGTGTCGTTCCATGCGCCGCCCGGAGCAAATTGGATTGCCATCATAGAATTTGCCGTTGGTCGCATATTCCATGTCACAACATTCATCGGTTCTTTCATCCAAACCGCACCCCAATAGCCATCTGTAGGTACTTTCTTTATTTTGAGATCGAAACCAACCTTTTTCAGATTAGCCTGCATCAACAAGCAAGTATCTTCTATGCCAGGAACAACGGGAGCCACCCAGAGCTCTGCACTGTTAGTGCCTGACTTATTTAGATGCCACTTTGCCTGATCAGGATCATATTCCCGCTGCGCTAATTCAGTACAGTGATCTGGTCCATAAGCCTTCGAAATCGGTTGGTCATTTCCAACACTGCCGTGGCCCTTTAAAAATGATCGGACAATTTTCTCTCTATCTTGGATCAACTGCATACCCCTAACAAAGTCGTCATCCTGCCCTGGGGCTGTATTTTTAAGACAACAAATACCGCCATAAAGACCAGATGGCGTTGAGTTAATATGTACTCCATCTGCCCTATCAATTAGCTTAAGTCCTTTAGCATCGACCATATTAATGAGATCAACATCTCCCGCTATAAGTGCATTGACCCGAGCTATTGGGTCTGTAACTGCCGTAATTTCTATAGCGTCAAGATAGGCGCCTTCTCTCCAATAATTGGTGTTTCGGACATGGGTAGAGCGAACGCCTGCTTGGAATGAATCCATCACAAATGGACCAGTACCAATACCCTTTCTGAAATCCTCGGTATCCTTCTTAACAATCTTGCACTGTTTTTCCCCTAGCTTGATTGGCAGATCTGAATCAGGCGAATTCAATATCACCTTGACTGTATGACTATCAATTTTTTTCCACTCGATAACATTCGCAAAAAAAGATTTCACCACCGAAGCAGAATCGTCACCGAGATGACGATTCATGCTCCAAACAATGTCATCTGCTGTCAAATCAGCTCCATCATGAAAAGTGACGCCTTTTCGAATCTTGAATGTAAATTCAGTAGCGTCCCCATTGGGCGTCCATTCTTCCGCCAATTCAGCATGAAGTGTCATGTCGTCAAGAATCTGGATCAACCCGTTGTATGTCGTCACACCTCGTGTGTAATCCACACCTGATGTAAAAACGATTGGATCCATTTGATCATCAGGACCGTGCATATTGTTAGCGTAAATTATAGTGCCCCCCCTTTGAGGTGTGGCAGCCAGTGCAGTTGCAGATGTCAAAAANCCCCCTGCCGCTGTAGCCGATAGTCCTAAAGCGCTCATCGCAGTTAAAAACTCTCTTCGACTAACCTTGCCATCTCGATACATCTGTTGAAATAATTTTACTTCTCTCATATTTCCCCTCCTAGATTAAGTAACTTACAGAAGTATTTCCCAAAGTTTCATTTTTTTATTTGCTTAAAGTTAATATTTGTGGAATCTATTGGGATCAGTGAAACATATGCTAGTCCTACAGTCAAATAAGGGAACTATTTTTCGGATACAATCAACATTAATTGAATAGAATATCTTTTAATAACTGTACGCCTTTAAACAAAAACATCAAAGAACCTTAAATTTTATCCATGTCTTTTGGTTATAACCAAATCTAAAAAAGAAGCCGCCATCGAAATCAAGGTATATTTTCCCTATGAGTCTATTCCTCGGAAATGATGGATAAAAATCAAATGCCAATCTCTGTGAGAGTTGCCATCGACATCGGAGGCACTTTCACGGACGCTGTTTTAGAAACAGAGTCTGACCGTCATACCGTTAAGGTATTGACAACCTCCACTAATCCTGCAGATGCATTTATGGAGAGTCTGCATAAATTAATAGACAAAACTGGTTTTTCAGCGGGAGACATCGAATTAATTACCCATGGCACAACCCTAGCAACTAATGCGGTCATTGAAAGAAAAGGTGCAAAAACTGCATTACTAGTGACGGAAGGTCATCGAGATTCGATTGAGATCGCTTACGAAAACCGTTTCGATCAATATAACTTTGATGCACAACGCAACGAGCCATTAATTCCAAGAAAGTGGCGGTGGTGCATAAAAGAACGTATTAATTTTCGCGGTGATGTGGTAACTGAAATTGATGTATCTTCCCTAGCGCCAATCTTGGAGAAGATTGAATTAAATTTTATTGAGAGCGTTGCGGTTGGTTTTCTACATTCTTACGCCAATCCAGACCATGAATTGAAGGTTCGTGAAATACTTTTAGATCATTTTCCATGGTTATCCGTCTCTATATCAAGTGAGGTTTGTCCGGAAATTCGCGAGTATGAGCGCCAAACAACAACTGCAACTAACGCATACATCCAGCCCATGATGGCCGCATACCTCAACGACATACAGGATCGTCTAACTGCTGAAGGCTTTCATTGCCCCTGCCTTCTCATGACATCAGGCGGCCACCAAGTGACAATAAAAACAGCAACCCAATTTCCAGTTCGACTTATCGAATCTGGACCGGCCGGTGGCTCAATTCTAGCTTCTAACATTGCAAGAAGATTAAATGAATCTAGCATCTTATCTTTCGACATGGGTGGTACAACAGCAAAAATTTGCCTGATTGAAGATGGTGAATTGCCATTATCAAGAACCTTTGAAGTAGATCGGGCTCATCGATTCATGAAAGGCAGTGGTATGCCTATAAAAGTTCCAGTCGTTGAAATGGTTGAAATCGGCGCAGGTGGAGGATCTCTAGCAAGTGTAGATAAATTACAACGTGTCCTAGTAGGCCCTCTAAGCTCTGGAGCTGAGCCAGGACCTGCATGTTATGGACGCGGTGGCACTAAACCGGCGGTTACAGATGCGAATCTAGTTCTTGGACGAATTGATGCTGAAAAGTTTGCGGGCGGTGAAATACCACTTGATGAGTTAGCTGCTAGCACGTCAATTAAAAAATATATCGCCACACCTCTTAAAAATAATCTAGCTCAAAGCGCAAATGCGATAATTGAGATTGTTGAAGAAAACATGGCGAACGCGGCTCGGGTTCATGCTATAGAAGGCGGCAAAGATATCACTAACCGTACTTTAATTGGATTTGGTGGTGGGGCCCCGCTGCATGCTATCTCTCTGGCAAAAAAACTTGGAATCGAACGAGTGATAATACCAACTAATGCTNGTGTCGGTTCCGCTATCGGCTTTTTGATGGCCCCAGTGGCTTACGAAGTGGTACGGAGCCGTTTCACCATACTAGACCAATTTGATGCAGATCCAATTAATCAATTATTTCAAGAAATGCAAGAGGAAGCTCGAAAGACTATTGAACTTGCGACTAATAAAACACTAATAGAAGAACAGCGCTATGCCTATATTCGTTATACCGGTCAAGGTCATGAAATAAGAATTGATTTACCCAACAAACTATTGACTGATATAGATCAAGCAATAATAAAGAATAGTTTTGAGGATTCTTATAGAGCCAAATTTGGACAGACTATTCCGGGCATGCACTTAGAAATTCTCACCTGGTCTCTAGTGCTTACTTCTGTCTCCAACAAAAAAACTGAAAGATCAATAAACTATAAACAGCTAACAAAAAGTGAAAATAAAATCAATAAACCGCTAAGCGTAAAACGTGTTGACTTTGGCGTTGAATCTGGAATTCATGATTGCCCCATATATGAGCGAAATGCCCTTATCCCTAACGAAAAAATTGAAGGACCTGCAATAATTTCGGAACCGCAAACAACCATAGTTGTGCCTAAGAGTTGGATACTTAACACTAATCAATACGGTGATCTCGTAATCACACACGATCTTATTAGAGACGATAAACCTTTTGTGCAAAGTGTCGCGAGTGAAATGAAACTCTCGTCCGTACGTAAGCAGATTATTTGGGATAGATTAATTAGCATTGTTGAAGAACAAGCCCAAGCGTTGATGAGAACTGCGTTTTCAACAACTGTTCGTGAGGCTGGTGATTTATCTGCTGGTATTTTTGACTTATCAGGCAAGATGTTAGCGCAAGCGGTTACCGGCACGCCGGGCCATGTAAATGCTATGGCAGCTTCTGTTGGGTACTTCTTAGAAAAATTATCACTTGAAGAAATGAAACATGGCGATGTTTTTATCACCAATGATCCTTGGTTAGGAACGGGGCATTTATTTGACTTCACCGCGGTCACACCAGCTTTTCTAGATAATCAAGTGATCGGATTATTTGCATCAACAATACATGTAGTTGACATAGGGGGGCGCGGTTTTGGCCCGGATGCAGGCCAAGTTTATGAAGAGGGTTTATGTATCCCTATCTTACCTCTTTTTGAAAAGGGCGTTGCAAACAAAACGATATTAGAAATTGTCCGTACAAATGTTCGAGAACCTGAGCAAGTAGTCGGGGATCTATATTCTCTTTCTGTTGGAAATGAAATCGGTTGTCGACGTCTAGTTGATATGATGAAAGAATTTTCTCTCTCCGATCTCGATCAGATCAGTAGACATATTACCAACCGCTCCCGTCAGGGTATGCTCGATGCAGTTGCTAACCTTCCTAAAGGATCATGGTCAAATGAAATGGTGGTCGATGGATACGGTGCTCCAATTACTCTAAAGGCAGAACTAACCATCTCCGAAACCGGAATTGACATCGATTTTGCCGGAACCTCGTCGGTGTCATCCTATGGCATAAATGTTCCCTTAAGTTATACAGAAGCTTACGCATCTTTCGGCATTAGGTGCGTAGTCGGTAATCAAATTCCGAATAACGCTGGATCACTTGAGCCAATCCGGATCGCAGCGCCGAACAATTGTATTTTAAATGCACCTCGACCGTATGCCGTTGCAGTTCGCCATGTGACAGGACAAATGTTACCGGATGTCGTACTTGGATGCTTTGAAAAAGCACTGCCTGGGGTAGCCCCGGCAGAAGGTAGTTCTAGTCTATGGAATCCGATGATAACTGGAGGACCCGGGTTAATACAGGCTGGATACGATAACCACCCAACAAAGCCATTCTCAGTGACCATATTTCACTCTGGCGGCACCGGCGCTCTACCGTGGCAAGATGGATTATCAGCAACAGCATTCCCTTCGGGAGTGCGAAATACACCGGTAGAAATTACAGAATCAGTTGCTCCTATTATATTTCATCAAAAAGAATATAGATCGAGGTCAGGAGGTTTGGGGAAATTTCGAGGAGGTCATGGGCAAATTATTGAAATTGAGCACACCGAAGGCATTCCCTTTGCCATCTTTGCCTTATTTGATCGTATCGACCACCCAGCTCGTGGTAGGGCTGGTGGCAAGAACGGCGCTCCAGGTTTTGTTCGTTTGAGCAGTGGAAAAAAATTGAGAGGTAAAGGAAAACAAATTATTCCTGCTGGTGAAAAGCTAATTATGGGCTTGCCTGGAGGGGGTGGATATGGAAACCCTTCAGAACGAGATTCGGACCTAGCGCAAAAAGATATCGACAATGAAATGGAACCCTATTCCTGATGAATCTTTTTGACTGCAACATTCTCTCCGACTAAGGTTAGACTCTAATTCAAACAAAAGCTTTCATGCAGCGGAAACGCGAGTTTTAAGATCAACAGTACGCAAGGATAATGCTAATACACAACCCAGAATCGCGAACCCACTTAGTATGCGAAAAGCAATCTGGTAACTATCTGTTAAATCATAAACATATCCTGACAGTAATGGTCCAATAGTTCCTCCAAGTGTCCCAATGAATATTACAACTCCAAATATTACCCCATGCGCTCTTGTGCCAAAATAATGACCTACGCTCGGCGCAGCGACCGCAAAAAAGCCTCCATGTCCAATACCATAGATCGGAGCAAACAAAAATAGTAACATTGGCTGCTTCGAAATCTGTATGACTATCAATCCGGCTAACAAAAGTAAAAAACATATAAGGAGTGATTTCCAAATACCGATTCGGTCACAAACCATNCCTAATAAAATTCTCCCTATGATACTCGATGCACCTATCGTTGAAAGCACCGCTACGGCTAGACTTCTGGATAACCCCTCATCGATGCCATGCGGAACGATGTGGATGACAATTGTGAATAAACAAAACATGTCAGAAAATTTACAAAAACAAATAGTCCAAAATGCTCGTTGATAAACTACCTCTCTCAATAAAAAACCACTGCTCGATTCTTCTGCCGATTTTTCATGGTTAAAGCTTTGCCCTAACGGCTTCAACCCATAAGATTGTGGGTCGCGTCTGAAAACCTGCGACGCGGCAGATATTATGATTAGAGCAGTAATCCCTATAGTTAAACAAGCTGTACGCCAGCCGAAATTAACCAATAAAATAGTGGCAACTGTAGGAACAATGACCTGACCAATACCTGCGCCTGATTTGACAATGCCAGACATCAAACCTCTATGCTTTATGAACCATCGTGTAACCGTCGTAAGTGTTGAGATATCATGGGCAGCCATACCAATACCAGCGATTACTCCATAGTACAAATATAACTCCCATACTTCCGTCATTTGACTCATCATTAGGAAGCCTAAGGTAAACAGAACACCACAAAAAGTGAGCACAATTTTTGGCCCGTACCTATCGGTAGCAATGCCCATCAAAATTCCAAATATCCCAAGCAGAAAGAAATTAAGTNAAGTAGCTCCTGATATGATTGCGCGAGACCATCCAAATTCCTTTTCAAATTCCGGAAAAAAAACACCGAAGGTAAACACGCAGCCTAGATGCATCATTTGAATAACACTCCCAGCAGCCACGATTTTATGGCCATAGAAAAATTGCTTACTCAAGGAATCAGAACCTCTACTGATTGAGTATTTGAAAACATGGCGGTGTGAGACTTAATTTTAGCTTTCATCGAAACATTGCCTGCGCAAGGTCGAGCATTGAAGGAAAAACAAAATTTATTTTCGGTTTATCATGAACTTGGCATGTTGCCCCCCAATTATGGTGGCTTAGGTCAGGTTCTTCTTCGTCCTGATTATTTCTATCTATCCAAACATTATCTAATCCGATCTTACTCGCCGGTTCATGATCATGATAAAGACTCTGAGCAACATGCAATATTTCGGTTCTTTCGAATGCGAACCTATCACTGATATGATCACATAGATATTGAAAATTGAGTAAATTAGGCTTATAACTGCCGATGTCTTCGGCTGTATAAACCGCGTCAAAATCTACATCTAACTTACCTTGAGATTTGTTAAATCCCTCTATATCTACATTAGAAAGAATAATTAATTTAAATTTCGACTTAATCATTTTAAGTGCGATCTGAGAATCAGAAAAAGGCTCCCATTCAAAAATCGATGCCCCGAAATTTTTGTCTAGAACATCGCTTGTCTTAAGTTTATTATGTGATGCGAGTCTTCGATGAACGATTTCTAAGATTTCTGAATAACGCATTTTTGGTGTTGACCGCTGTTGTTTAGATTCAAATTGTGCAAACTGTTGCAACAGATCCATTTTTTCAAGTCTTGGGCTCCTGTTCGCTACCATTAGTGGTTTTAGGGCATGCCATATACCATTCTCCCAATCAATTAATGTGCCATAACAATCTAAAGATACTGCTTTATATTTCGAAAATTCGTTTCTCATTAAAAACTCATTTGGGATTATTGTAAAAATAAATAGAACCGACTCGAAAAAGAATGAGCCCATTCAACCACATACTTATTTGAACAACTCTTAGATTCGTCTTTTACTCATGTAAGCTTATGTGATTCTAACCTCATTTCCTACAACAAGGTTTAATATTACAAAAGTTAACGTACTAAATACTACGTACGGCTTCTTGACAGCATGATCGGCTAAATTCTATATTTTAGTTTGTTTCACAAACTAGTCTGCATGTGGAGAATTTTGATGAAAGAAAATCCAATCGACGTTAGGCAAGCTATAGCAGATGTCGCACTACTGAGGCGAGTTTTAAATCAGATTGAAGAACGAAATATCGATAAAGACTCTTCAGGCCTATTTGGAACGACACTAAAAACCAACATGCTACTTCAAATTGTGGCCTTAGTATCGGCTTTGATCATTGGTTTTATCGAAATATTTTCTGGGGATGCAATATTTAGATCACTTTCACTCGCACATGAACTATCGGATGTTCGTCTCATTGGAATTAGTGTTATGGCATTAATGATTACCGGGATTATGATCGGGCTCTATTTTGTTTTGTGGCGAGCATCTCAGAAGAGTGGGGAGGAATTTGGAGCCTATATCAAGCGTAATTTCCGATATTCACGACAGGTTTCTTACTTGTCTGACTTGCTTATGAAATTTTTTGCTGTTGGTCTGCTTTTGCTAGCCAACCAGTCCCAGTGGATTGCTCCGTTACTTATAGCCTTCACTGGCGATTATCTTCTACAGGGCCGTCTATTTACGCTCTCTACAAAACTGGCTGTAGTTCTCGGAGTAGGATGTATCGCTGGTGCTATTCTTCAATTCCTCCTCCAATCAAGTTCATTGATACCCCCGGTAACTATATTTTCCATAATTACTATTATTTCAATAGTTAGGCTAATGAAATTGAAACAACGACAAAATAAACTTACCATTTAAGGTGTTTCTTGATGAAATCGTCGAAATTGCTAGACGTACATCCTATTTTGTTTGATAGGGTTCGTTTGACAATCATGGCGCATCTATCTTTTGCATCGGGCCCAATCGAATTTAATGTTTTACTGAATGATCTAAAACTAAGCAAAGGAAATTTATCCACACATATTAAGAAACTTGAGGAAAAAGGTTTTGTGAAAATTGAAAAAAAATTTGTTGGACGAAAAACACGAACGAGCTATCGCTGCACTGCTAAAGGTAGGAAGGAAATACGGCACTATTTATTAACGATAGAGTTAATTCTAAAAGAATCGACATAAATTAATATGATTCAATTATGCCCAATTTTAATCATTATAAATACTTATTTACGGTGACCAGAATAAGTGCTTCGTGGTACTTTTTCTTTATTATTTTACGATAATGNCAAATTTTATTATGTCATCCACAAGAACACGTCTGATTAATACGACTGGTATCCTGGTCATACTTCTGCTGACAAGCGGATGTGCAACTTCGATACCTAGCTCACCGGAAGATCTATGTGGTATTTTTGGAGAAAAACGCAGCTGGTTTTTAGCAGCAAATCGAACACGAGATCGTTGGAACGCACCAATAGGAATTACAATGGCCTTTATATATCAGGAATCAGGTTATAAGGCCCTTGCTAGACCAAAAAGAGAGAAAATTTTTGGTATTATACCGTGGCGCCGACAAAGTACAGCACTTGGTTATGCACAGGCAATAGATAGCACTTGGAAGCAATACATTAATGACGCAAAAGTTCTTGGAGATTGGGGGCCTAAATATCGATTTAATTTCAATGATGCGGTTGATTTTGTAGGGTGGTACAACTATCAGAGTCAAAAACAACTAGCTCTTTCCCGAACAGAGGTCCGAAATTTATATCTCGCATACCATGAAGGTTGGAATGGATANAAAAATGGTACATACAAGAAAAAACGGTGGTTAATCAACGTAGCTGACAAAGTTGATGCAAGAGCTCGCTTGTATCAGACTCAATATCTAAAATGCAAACACAAACTCAGTCGATGGTATGATTTTTTGCTTCCTAGCTAAACGTCAGAACATTGCTCAAAAAAAGAAATTAATATAGATCAGATGACGATTTTGCTTTCTATTATCCAGATCATGGCCTCACTCCGGACTTAAGTATCGTAATCGCAAAAGTTTCTTATCGATTTTCCCTACGCTAGTTTTTGGTATATCAGAAACGATTTCCACTCGNTTAGGCACGGCCCAAGAAGCAATCACACCATCATTAACAGCTTGCTTAAAGATATTTTTTAATCCCATTATTGCTAGCTTTTCATTCGAATTTACCACCACCAATAATAAAGGTGTCTCCCCCCATTTATCATCAGGTAACCCAATTACAGCGGCTTCACTGACATGACGACAATTGGTAGCCAAATCTTCCAAAAGCAAAGACGATATCCATTCGCCGCCACTCTTAATCACATCTTTCAATCTATCTGTAACCTTAAGGTAGCCCCATTTATCTATATGGCCGAGATCACCAGTATGAAGGTAACCTCCTCGCCATAGAAATTTGGACTCGGCAGGATTATTCGTGTATCCCTGCGCTAACCATGGTGCACGAACTACAACTTCTCCAATGGTACGGCCATCATGCGGAAGATCTTCCATATTGTCATCAACGATACGCAAGTCAACCATCGACAAAGGCTTGCCTGCCTTGCAGCGAAAATATAATTGCTCTTCAGTCGAGAGCTGTAGATGTTCTTTCTCCAACTGAGCAAGAGTCAATACTGGGCATGTTTCCGACATACCATATCCACCGAATACATCAATTCCCCTATCCAGTGCTTGTCGAGCTAAGCCGGGTGACAACGCGGCACCACCAATGATTACTTTCCACCTAGTGAAATCTGCATATTTTGCCTCTGGCGCATTCAATAACATATGTAGAATAGTAGGGACACAGTGAGAGAAGGTGATTCCTTCCCCGCTAATTAGCGAAATTAATTTTTTGGTATCGTATCGACCGGGATAAACCTGCTTTACGCCTAGTAACGTAGCAACATAAGGCATACCCCAAGCGTGCACGTGAAACATCGGAGTGAGTGGCATGTAGATATCTTCTTCAGTAAACTGCCCATGGGTACTAGATTTTGCAAGTGCGGACGCTAATCCAAGAGTGTGTATTACTAATTGTCGATGACTAAAACAGACCCCCTTTGGATTACCAGTTGTGCCGGTCGTATAAAATGTTGTTGCCGGAACTTTTTCATCGAATTCTGGAAATCGGATAACGTTGCTTGAATTTTCCAAAAAATTTTCGTACTCGTTATGAAAGTCTATCGAACTTTCAACGCTCTTCCCCTCATCTTTTAACAAAATCCATTTGGGTTTCGTTTCTATTCTATCTCTGATCTTTTCGGCTGTAGGAACGAAATCCTCATGAATCAAAATAACCTTATCAGATGCATCATTAATAGTGTACAAAATTTGCTCAGTTGAGAGCCGAATATTTACAGTATGTAAAATAGCGCCTAACATTGGGATCGCGAAGAAACATTCCAAATATCTATGACTATCCCAATCTAATACAGCGACAGTATCACCTCCCTCTACCCCGATCACGCTCAAAGCATTAGCGAGTCTCGCAATTCTTTCCCGAAACATGTTGTAATCGAAACGATGATGGCCATATATGATCTCTTGTGTGCGATTGAGGAAATCAAACGTTGGTAGCAAATCTTTTAAAAGGAGCTGCGTCTCAAAAGCAGTCTCGGCGTGGGGAATAACTGGGAATGACATACTAAGTTTTTTTTGTGAAGGACTTACATCTTAATTGAAAAATATAAATACTGGTACATGTAAACACCTCTAATAAAATAATTCCTGGAAATTCCTTGTAAAAGCTAAAAAACAATAGCTAAAAATGGTTTACTTTTGTGATTGTAAGATAGACTACCTTGTTTATTAAAGAGAGGCGCCATCTATGTTGAAAAACAGGCGAAAAATTTGGGCCTGGGCCATGTATGATTGGGCCAATTCTGCTTTTGCAACAACAGTTATGGCAGGTTTTTTTCCGCTGTTCTTTAAACTATATTGGAGCCAAGGCGTAGAAGTAACTCGAAGCACCTATTTCTTGGGTATTGCAAATTCAATCGCTAGTCTTCTTATAGTGTTACTAGCACCTCTACTCGGTGCCATTGCTGATACAGGAGGAATTAGGAAAAGAATGCTTGCATCTTTTGCATGTCTAGGCGTTCTTGCAACAGGTTCACTTTATTTGATTCAGGAAGGCATGTGGCCATTTGCAATTCTACTTTATGCCATCGCTGTCACTGGATTTTCAGGGGCTAACGTGTTCTATGATGCATTACTAGTCATAGTCTCAAAGGCTGAAGACCGCCATCGCGTGTCTGCACTAGGTTTTGCATTAGGTTATCTCGGAGGTGGAATACTTTTTTTAGTTAATGTACTAATGTACCTTTTTCCAAATTATTTTGGCTTAATAGACGGATCGTCCGCAATTCTTTGGTCTTTCATTACTGTCGCAGTCTGGTGGGCTGTATTTTCAATTCCAATTCTTCTTTGGGTCGAAGAACCTCAGCCAGGAATTGGAAAACGTCGATTTGATGTGATAGAAGGGTTTAGAGCTTTAGCACAGACCGCGCGGAATTTGAAGAATTACCGAGCAGCCTGGTTTTTTCTTCTGGCTTATTGGCTTTATATTGATGGAGTAGACACCATCGTACGCATGTCAGTTGATTACGGATTAAACATTGGCTTGGGTCAAGACAGTTTGATTACCGCTTTGCTTATGGTGCAGTTCATCGGATTTCCCGCAGCTATTGCATTTGGAAGGTTGGGAGAAAAGTATGGTGCCCGAAAAGGCATTTGGGTTTGTCTTTGGTCCTACGTAGGCGTAACAATCTTTGCCTACTTTATGGATTCAGCTATTGAGATGTACATATTAGCCGCGGTAATTGGGCTAGTGCAGGGCGGTATTCAAGCGCTAAGCCGATCTATTTTTAGTCAGTTGATTCCTGCTGAAAGAAACGCAGAATTCTTTGGCTTTTATAATGTTGTGGGCAAAGCGGCTGCCGTGTTTGGTCCGTTCTTAATGGGTTTCATCACGCTTATCACTGGAAATCCGCGCATCGGTATACTCTCTATTCTCTCACTATTTTTTGCAGGAATGATTGTGTTTTGGTACACAAAAAATACCGAATCACAATGTAATTAAATTGCTTTATGCCATAACCCACGACGCTTTAGAACATCTCTCAAAATTAATGGGTAGTCAGTCATTAACCCATCCACGCCTAGATCGATAAGATAATCCATCTCCTTAGAATCGTTAACAGTCCATACATGTACTTGAAGGCCCTGTTTTTTCATAGCACTGACAAACTGGTGATCTACTATTTGAATTCCTTTCCATCGAACAGGTACTTGAGCACAGTTAGCTGTAAAAAAAGGTTTGGAAATACCTTTACTATGGAGGCGAGCCTTTGCAGTTTCTAAACGACCCATGGATGTACAAATATCTGGGAAAATACTTCGAATTCTCTTCAATCGCTTATCCGAAAATGACCCAACACAAATTCTTTCTATCGATGCAGTTCGTCGGATAACTTGAGCTAACAGATCAACTGATATATCGGACTTTGGCTCAATATTAAAACGAATATTAGAAAAATCGCCTAGCACCTCTTCCAATGTTGGAATAGAAGCGATTCCATGGACTTTGATCAGGCGTAGCTCAGGCCATGTAATTTGATCAATCCTACCCTTAACACCCGTTAATCTTTCCAACATCCTATCATGAAAAATCACAAGTACGCCATCAGCCGTAGCTCGTACATCCGTCTCTATATACTTGAACCCGAGTTGTACTGCACTGTGAAAAGCTGGCATTGTATTTTCTGGAGCATTTTTCTGATCACCCCTATGTGAAAAAGCAAGAAACCCATCATGATCTAAAAAAAGATGTTTCCTAGTCATTAGAAAAAGAACGTTACGGTGTTTTATGCTTTAACTTAGCAAAAATATAATCTCGATGTGGCACATAAAGAAGGTTTTGTACTCTACGCATAAGATGGTGTTCATTACTATCGAGATGACCGTCCGCATAAACTATTTCCCACATATTATCGACAAGCATAATACGCTCCTCGGTAGTCCAATGCTGATTAATTAACGNTGTGAATTCATGTAGTCCAGCAGAAAGATCGGATTTTTCTTCAGCAAGCTCAAGCAATTTAACGGTATCATTCGAGCTTAAACCAAATCTCTCCGCAATAAGTTTCAGAAGCTTTTTGCGCTCCAAAGGATCCATATGAAAATCTGCTCTAGCAGCTTCATAAAGAATAACGGCGGCTGCAAGCTTTAGAGCCTCATCACTAAGGTTAGATCCTTCCTTATGATCTAGATTGTCATCAAAGAATCTTTTCATGGACTTAAACATAACTTTTGCCGTTTTTTTGAATTTTATTTTTTACCCGAAACTGCTATTTATACGCTTTTGGATATGATAATTCACTGCAACATGATTGATAATTCAACAACAAAGTATATTTTGGTTTAATTGACACTGGATACAATTTTTTTTGTCGAGCGAGAAACTCTAACATCATGGTTCAAAATAGGGGCAAAATTAAATCTAGTTCTCACCTTAAAATCGTAGCCATTGGAGGTGAATGTACTGGAAAAACTACACTTGTCAGTCAGTTATCTAAGTTCTTTGGTGCACCACATTCAATTGAGGCAGCCCGAGACTATGTCAGTGAAATAGGGCGATCCGTGCAATATGAAGACGTTGAAATCATTGCGAAGAAACAAATTTTAATCGAAGATAGTGTGGCGCTACTTGACTCGGACTTAGTCTTTTTTGATACCGACTTATTCTCCACATTGGTTTACAGCAACTTCTATTTCGGAGATTGCCCTGACTGGATTGAACAACTATGTGTAGCTCGCCGTGCTCATATCTATCTACTCTGCTCTTTTGACCTTACATGGGTCAAAGATGAATTCCAGCGGGGCAGTGGTGAACCTGAAAAAAGACGCCAAATTCATGCTTTATTTGATAAAACATTGCATAAACATGGTTGTAATGTCGTAGAAATCTCAGGAACTGGGCAAGCGCGCGTTAAACAAGCGATAACAGCGACAAAAAAAATAGTTGGTCAGTCACATTTAATGGTTGACCAAAATCAAAAATCCTCCTAAATTTGTTCCAGTGATCCAACGGGGTGTCCGCTTGTTGTCGGGCTGAGAATAACCCGCTGAACCTGATCCGGATAATACCGGCGGAGGGAAATGGACGATTTCAGCTGCCTTTCCTCTTCGCCCTTCAATTTTCTGAAGGAGCTTAATTGATGAAATTTTTTACTAGCCTTACTATCGCACTTTCATTGGTCGCGATCTCAACTGTTAATGCTGAAGGCAAAAAAACGCTCACTGTCTATACTTATTCCTCTTTTGTTTCAGACTGGGGTCCAGGCCCCCTAATCAAACAGAGATTTGAAAAAACTTGTGATTGTGAGCTTATATTTGTCAGTGTAGAGGACGGTTCAGCATTACTGAGTAGACTCAAGCTCGAAGGTGTTCAATCAAAAGCAGATATTGTTCTCGGACTCGATAGTAATTTAATGGNTGAAGCAAAAAACACNGGTCTNCTCTCACCGCATGGNATAAATATNGCAGACATGGATCTTTTAATCCAATGGACTGATAATACTTTTCTTCCNTATGANNACGGNTATTTTGCGTTAGTCTATGATAGTGATGCNATCNAAGATATGCCCAAAACTCTTGAACAATTTNTAGAAGACGTTAATGGNCCNAAGNTAATTATTCAAGATCCACGTACCAGTACTCCAGGACTTGGTTTACTGCTATGGATNAGATCAATATATGGCGATGACGCATCGCGNGCTTGGTCAACTTTAAAACCAAGAATTTTGACCGTTACAAAAGGATGGAGTGANGCATATGNACTTTTTCTCGANGGAGAAGCACCTATAGTCCTGAGNTATACCACNTCTCCCGCATATCATCTGCATGTAGAAAATACCGATCGCTATAAGGCGGCCGAATTTTCNGANGGTCATTATGCNCAAATCGAAGTTGCTGCAAAATTGGCNCAATCTGAGCANNCAGANCTCGCTACTGAATTTTTAACATTTATGCTNTCCCCTNGTTTTCAAGATGTGATACCAACAACTAANTGGATGTTTCCAGTTGCAGCNACTTATNATCCCCTNCCTGAAGCCTTCCAAAATCTGGTGAAACCAAAACGAACATTACTTTTTGAATCGACAAAAGTCGCAAATCAGCGCCGTCAATGGGTAAGAGAATGGCTCGACACTCTAAGCCATTAACATTAAACCGATATGCAGTATGTCGTGCATGCTGGCCCGGAATTTTATCTATTGTCCTGCTGTTTTTGTTTATTGGGGGGTCTTTCTCAGCACTTTTTATGGTAGCGAGCAATGACGAATTGATCATAGCTTTAGACGAAAGTGTATATCTAAGAAACGTTGTATCCTTTACATTATTTCAGGCAACTTTATCTACATTAATCAGTGTGGGAATTGGAATATTTGTTGCTCGCGCATTTGCTCGTCGCCAATCATTTAAGGGTCGAAAACTAATATTGCAGTTTCTTGGCCTGCCGATCGTTACCCCTGTCATTATTGCTGCATTGGGCATAACAGCCATTTATGGGCAAAACGGAATTCTACGAAACACTCTAGATCATCTTGGCTTTTCATGGTCAGGTAGCATCTATGGTCTTTCAGGAATTCTGATTGCTCATGTCTTCTTTAATCTACCATTATCTATTCGAATGCTTTTACCGGTGTGGGATCGAATACCGTCTGAAAGTTGGCGTCTAGCTGCACAAATTGGCATGAACTCAAGCCAAATTTTCTTTTGGCTAGAATGGCCAGCCTTGACAAAAAGTCTTGCGGGTACTATCGGGGTAGTTTTTCTGCTCTGCTTTTCAAGTTTCGCCGTTGTTTTAGTTCTAGGAGGAGGTCCTTCTTCTACCACAATTGAAGTCGCAATCTATGAAGCATTGCGTTTCGACTTTGACCTGCCAAAGGCGGCAACGCTTGCTATTGTTCAATTGCTAATCTGCACAATCATTTTAATTTCTCTACATCGTTGGATGCGCATGCAAACTATTTCCTATGGATTAAAAAAAACTTGCCAATATCGTTCAGATCTCAATCAAAAAGGCTCCCTATCAATAGATCTCTCTCTCATCAGTCTAACAATACTCTTCGTTGCACTGCCTCTCATTGCTATCATTTATAAAGGCCTCAAGGGACCGCTAACACAAGTGATCCTCAATCCAGATCTCTGGGCCGCAGCTGGACGCAGTCTAGGTATTGCGGTATTTGCTTCTACTATCGCTCTTCTGTTAGCGGTCGCTCTAATCATTACTAGTCGCCATCTATTGTTTAGATATAAACTTAATTCACTCTCTAGCTCTGTTCAAATTATGGGTTCGATGACACTCGCTGCACCTCCTATGGTTATTGGTACTGGTTTATTTATTTTACTTCTACCGCTTGGTATTGCTTTTGATTCAGCAATATTTGTCATTATCTTTGTGAACGCAATTCTACTTCTACCCTATATGATGAGAACTATTGGCCCTGCAATTATGGATGCAGGTTATCGGTATGAAATACTATGCTGGCAATTGGATCTAAGAGGCATTAATAGATTAAAAATTGTTGACTGGCCTCTTATCAGGCAACCACTAGGTTTTGCTATGGCATTTTGCGCTACTTTGTCTTTTGGAGATCTTGGTGTTGCTGCACTATTCGATACTAGCGGCACTATTACTTTACCGGTTCTTTTGTATCATCAATTAGGCAACTACAGATTTAACGAGGCTGCTAGCACAGCTTTAGTTCTAATGTTCCTATGCGCTACTACATTCTTTATTGTTGATAGAGGTATCCGCAAATGGCGTACTTAGACTTGAAAAACCTCCTGTTTCGGCAATCTAGCTGGGAACTAAAGATCGATGCAGAATTTGAAAAAGAAAGTTGTACTGCAATCATCGGTCGGAGTGGGGCAGGAAAATCTACCTTACTGTCATTAATTTCAGGTTTTGAAATACCCAATAGCGGAAGTATAGTTGTGGGTGGTGTGGATGTGACACAACATGACCCTGCTACTAGGCCAGTAACAATACTCTTTCAGGAGCACAATTTATTTTCTCACCTGACAATTTGGCGAAACATAGCTCTTGGCATCCATCCAAGCTTAAAGATTTCGCGAAAAGACAAAAAACTAATTGATCATGCAATTTCAACAGTTGGGCTGGAAGGGCTTGAAAACCGATTTCCTGGACAAGTATCTGGGGGTGAACGACAACGAGTTGCTTTAGCACGATGCATCTGCCAAAAACGACCAGTCTTGTTATTGGACGAACCATTTAATAGCTTAGACCCAGCCCTACGGAAAGAAATGACTGGGCTAGTTGACAAATTGCGGATCGAACACTGCTTGACGATATTATTAGTAAGCCACAACCCTCATGAGGCAAGTGAAATAGCGCAAAATGCGCTATTTCTCGAAAATGGCAAGGTTCTCGAAAATGGTCGATTCGACGATTTGTTGCAAACACCAAAATCCGATGAACTGAAAAAATACCTGATTCGCCCAGGAAAACAGATCCCCCTCAAGCGATGAAGCCTCATTTTCACTGTCTATTGACAACCATCTCTTATACTCATAGTTCGATTAAAAAGTAAAAACCTCCAAAATGATCAAAAAATTATTTTTCTCTTTAGTGTTAACCATACTTTCGAATAATGTCTTGGCCAATGAATCCTGCCCCAGTGTGTTAGATTTTAACAAACGATTTCTTGCAAGTGACACAACGGTTCGGCTATGTGATGAATATCGAGACCATGTTCTATTGGTTGTTAACACGGCAAGTTACTGTGGATTCACATCGCAATTTGAAGGTCTTGAAATGCTTTATCAGAAATATAGAGACAAAAATTTCACGGTACTAGGTTTTCCTAGCAATGATTTTTTTCAAGAGCCCAAAGGTGAAGATAGTGTAAAAGAATTCTGCTCCTTAACATACA
>PBJL01000019.1 GCA_002721105.1 Acidiferrobacteraceae bacterium
AAGGTAGAGGCTCAATAAAAAGGATGTTTGGAGCTTTAAAACCTGGTTTTGCTTCAAGAATTTTTCGCATTCTGGGATGGACCGGCCAGACTACCTTAAAAGGCAAATTTTCAAAAGCGGAGATTATTTGTTCCAATTTGCTTTGATTATTAGTATTTTCAGCACGATGGACTGTGGCCAAAAAAAACTTTTGTGACTCCAGTTGGTTTTCTATTGAAAATTTGTTTAGAAATTGAATGTTTTTTTCCGCCTTGCCGGCACAGTATAAAGCCGAGTCGTACATTACATCCCCGGTGAGTATAACGTTTTTTTGAATACCTTCATCTTTTAAGTTTTTGACCGCTGTGTTCGTTGGGGCGAATAATAGTCCTGAAACATGGTCTACCATAATTCGGTTGATTTCTTCAGGCATCATGCGATTAAAGCTTCTAAGCCCTGCTTCTACATGAGCCACGGGAATGTGGATCTTTGAGGCCGCTAGTGCTCCGGCAAGAGTAGAGTTAGTATCGCCATAAACCAAAACAATATCGGGTTTTTTTTTCAACATTTCTTTTTCGAGATGAATAATCATCGTGCCAGTTTGTTCGGCATGACTTCCACTTCCTATATTTAGGTTTTTTTGTGGATGGGGAAGCTTAAGCTGTTCAAAAAAAACCTCAGACATATTTGTGTCGTAATGTTGACCGGTGTGAATTATTATTTCTTCAAGTTGGTTTGCGAATTTGTTCTGCAATACTTTTGAGACCACGCCGGCTTTAATAAATTGTGGTCTCGCCCCTACGATGGTCATGATTTTTTTTTTCATGAATTTTTAGACCTGCTTCGTAAACGATACCACTCGATGGTTTTTTTCATTCCCTCTTCTAGAGAGGTTTCGGCTTTAAAGCCCAGTAAGCAATGTGCTTTTGTGGTATCGCAGTTTCTATGGCGAATATCTTCGTATAGATGTGGAAAATCGTTGTAGGCTAAGAATTTTAGCTTGGGTTTTTCCGGATTTTCCATTAGTCGCCAGACCATATAAGCCAAATTGACAATGCTTATTTTTTTTTCACTTCCGATATTAACAACCTGACCCGAAGCGTATGGGTTTTCCAGAGCCAGTAGGACACCATCAATAGCGTCATCTATGAAAGTTAAATCACGACTTTGGACTCCGTCTCCGTGAATTTCCATGGGTTCATTGGCTAATGCTGCTTTTATAAAAATGGCTTGAGGGCCTCCTCTCCAATCCATGCTTTGTCCAGGTCCATAAATATTAAAAAATCGGACAATGGAAAAATCTATTTTGTATTTTTCGTGATAGGCGAAACACAAATGTTCCGAATACATCTGCGAAACTACGCCACTCCATCGGCGAATTTCAGGTTTTCCTAATTGGAAAGTGGCTTCTTCAGTGAAAGGAATTTCCGGGTTTTTGCCATAAATTTCTCCAGTAGAGCCATAAATAAAACGCGCCTGGCTCAATCTTACAATTTCCAATAGGTTTTGGGTTCCAAGAGAATTTGTTTCCAGGGCTTCCATTCGTTTTCCATATCGTGGTGATTTGGTGCAAGCGAAATGGACCACAAAGTCTAGATTTTCGTTTTCAAATTTCTTAATAATTGAAGGGTCAGTGACATCAATTTCGAAAAAATGGAAATTGTTTTTAGCGGTTAAGTCTTTAATATTCTCTATAAAACCATAGGATAAATTATCTACGCCATAAACAGTCCAGCTTTTTTTAACTAGCCGCCGTGCCAGATGGGAACCTATAAATCCACATATGCCCGTAATGAGGATATTCATCAATAAAATTCCATTTATTTGTCTAGATAAAATTGTTTTTGCCACTTGATGGTAACTGGAAGGCCGTCTTCCAGTTCTGTAGTGGTCTTGTACCCGAGCACTGATCTGGATTTTGATAAGTCTGGAACTCTCCGCATAACATCTTCATAACGTCCGGAAAAACTTTGATATGAAATAAAGTCCATTTTTGGTTCGGTGTCCGGGCGGACTAGATTCCAGATTAATTCTCCCAGTTTTCTGATGGTGATCTCTCGATCGTTTCCAATATTCCAAATTTCGCCGTTCGCTTCTTTTTTTTCTAAAGCTAGAATAGTACCTTGGACCATATCCTCTACGAAAGTAAAACTTCGCGTCTGGGAACCATCGCCGTGGATTGTCATAGGCTTGTCTTTGATTGCCTTTTCGATGAAGACTGATTGCGGCCCTCCCCACCAAGTCAGGTTCTGGTTAGGGCCGTAACCGCCGAAATAGCGGATAATGGCAATCGGTGTTTGATTATCTTCCATATGTGCGAAGGCTAAATGTTCATCAAAAAGCTTTGATACCGCGTAACTCCACCTTTTGATGGACGTTTCGCCTATAAAAAGATCTGACGATTCTGAAAAAGGTAGGTTCGGATTTTTTCCGTAAACGTCCGAAGTCGATGTGAAAACCACCTTCCGTTTAAATTTTGTGGCGGATTTGAAAATATTTCTTGTTCCACCAGTATTGATCCTTAAAGTGTCTATAGCATTTCCGTAACGAGGGATCTTAAAAGCCGCAAGGTGCACCGTGGCATCCGATTTCTCAACCAAGCTTTCCATCAGGCTTTCATCTCGAATATCGCCCTCGACAAATTCAAAGTTGGCGTTGTTCCTAAAGGGCTGTATGTTTCTTAATTCCCCCTGGGAGAGATTATCCAGGCCGACTACGCAATAGTTTTTTTCCAATAGTCTCCTTAGCAGGTTCGATCCAACAAAACCGGCGACTCCAGTTATAAAAATTTTTTCCGGCATAGCCTCAGTTAAGGAAAATGATTGAAAATTTTTGAAGTTTTCCGATATAGGTCTCGCTGGATACCATTTGATGCGAAAGGGGAAGATATCTGCATCTGGTATCTCTTGCCCGGAAAAATTCCTTTAACATGGAACCGAGTCGGGTGGATGATCCACTCTATTACCAGCCTGATCCACCCAACCCTGGATAGTCGCTGGATTACCATATACCAGCGCGTAATCAGGAACATCTTTTGTCACTACAGCTCCTGCTCCAATAAAAGCGTATTGACCGACGGTGATTCCACAAAGAATAGTAGCGTTGGCTCCGATTGTTGCACCGCGGCGGATCCGTGTCGTTTGGAATTTGTGTTTACGAGAAATTTCGCTTCGTGGGTTCACCACGTTAGTGAACACACAGGAAGGTCCGCAAAAAACATTATCTTCAATAATGACTTTTTCGTATATGGAAACGTTGTTTTGGATTTTTACATTGTCGCCAATTTCTCCTTCCGGCCCTATGCTAACGTTTTGTCCTACGACAACATTGTCACCGATTTTGGAATTCTTTAAAACGTGGGAGTAATGCCATATTCGGGTGCNTTTCCCGATAACACAATTATGGTCCACCCGGCTGGTTTCATGAACGAAATAATCCTTTGGTATATCGACAGAACCATCCATGCTCAACTGTGACTGGTGTAGAACTTTCAGAACTTTGAGTCCTTCCCTACCGTTGGTGATGAAAGGTTTTCCCTTTATAGCGTTTACGAACGCTCGACATTCTTCAAGTAGGGGTTCTTTCCAAGAAGAATTTAGATCAACTGGAATCCCGTCTTTTCTCTCTGGTACCGGTATTCCGTTTTGCCAGGTTATCTTATGGGGATAGAGGGTCAGTTTTTTATCTTTCGGAGCAGTATCCTCAAATACAGCCATCATATTCTGACCAACCACCACTAATTTCTGCTCTTTGAACGGGTGAAGCCAGGAAACAAAAATGTGAGCGGAAACCCCACTGGGGAATTTCAAATGAGTTAGGGTAGTGTCTGAAATTCTTGGGTCCAAGATATTGGAACCATGCGCAGAGACTTCTTCGGGTTCCTCGTTGACCAGGCTTAGTATAAGGGAAATATCATGCGGCGCGAAAGACCAGAGGATATTTTCCTCCTGACGGATTTTTCCGAGATTGAGTCGGTTAGAGTATATATATTGCAGTTTTCCTAACTCTCCGTCACCGATAATTTTCTTCAGATGTGTGATCGCAGGATGATAGTGCAGAATATGGCCGATAAAAAGAATCAGAGATTTACTATTTGCTAGTTCTACTAAATCATTTCCTTCACTCTCCTTGAGAGCTAATGGTTTTTCCACGTAAACGTGTTTGTTGGCCATTAGGGCTTTTTTAGCCATCGAGTAATGTGTCTCGGCTGGGGTGGCAATAGCAACAGCATTTACCTCTGGATGTGACAGTGTTTCATCGAAGGAAGCAGTTGTTTCAATGTTTAGGTATTTGGTTCCCTCCCTTTGTCGAACATCCTCCGATGGGTCGCAAATGATTTTCAAAACGCCTAGTTGATGGAAGACTCGTGCTAAATTTTTACCCCAGAATCCAGCCCCGGCGAGTCCTATTTTTGTCTCTAATTTTTTCAACAAAATCTCCCCTAAAGATTTTTCCTAATAGCTCGATTTATTTTAATCGAATTATCCAAAAATAATATTAGATTGGAATTTTTTATATGATCCTGAAATCTGATTCGATGCGGAATTAGTCGGAACTATGAAGATTATGCCAACAAGCTCCTGAGAGTTAGCCATACTTTCTTTTTTTGATGGCCCCATGGCGGAATCTAGGGTATAAATAACACCTACCAACTGAATCCTCGATAAAACTTATACCAAAAACTGTGATTTACCAAAAGTTTTTAAGGCTTATACCCTGGTTCCGGGAACATAAATCCAAACGTTAATTGGTATGATGTGCAGTTAGATCTAAGAAAATGTTGGATTTACCTGGGAGCTTTTCGTTAAAAAGATAGAAACATTTTTCAATATTGATAATAGTATTCATTATTAAAATTGATTTTGATTCTCGTTTAATCTATAATTTCGCTAAATTTTTGAAATTACAAGGAAAAAAGGGAGAATAGTCATGGCTTTTTTTAAAATTCTACATCCGAGTTATGACGCAGAAAAGATTAATCTTGAAATTCTAGCATCCTTGGAGAAAAGAGGTATTGAGGAAAAAGAGAGGAAGGATGTCGACAATTTTGGTATGAATGAATGGAAGGAGGAAATCCTTTCAAAGCCTATAAACAGATTTAAACTGATGTTTTTCAAAATGCCACGTTGGGTTATTCAGCTCGCCAGGCGCATCCCCTTTTACGATAACATCAGAAATTTTATTCATAGAAAATTTCTCCACCTAGACCTGCCTTGAAGCATGAGATCGATAAATCAATACAGTCCCTATATTCCGGATAACGATGCCGTTGGTAATAACATCAGGGCACTCCGGAAAATGTTTATAGATTTAGGTTTTGAATCAACCATTTTTCGCGGAGCAGAACAGGAGAAGTCTTGCTTTATAGGCATTGAACGTTACATCGAAACTAATGATGAAGACTCTTGTCTAGTGATTCATTATTGTCTAGATGATCCTAAGCTAGATTTTATAAAGTCTTTACCAGGTAAAAAAATTCTTATTTATCATAATATTACTCCGCCAAAATTTTTTGAAAAAGATTGGCCTGATTTAGCCAAAGCCTGTAAAGAAGGTCGAGAAAAGCTAAAATACTTTAAAGATTGGGTTGATTGTGCCGTTGGAATTTCTGACTACAACTTGGCTGATTTAGAACAGTTCGGTATTAGCAAAGTTTTTAGAATTCCGTTATTGATTGATTTTGAGCAATATAAATTTCCGTCGAACCAGCACATTTTAAAAAAATTGAAGGGCGGTGATTTTACATCTTGGCTATTTGTTGGTCGAGTACAAGTTCATAAAAAACACGATGATCTGATTAGAATTTTCCATTACTACCAAAAGTACATCAATCCAAAATCTCGCCTGAACTTAGTTGGCATGGAAGGTCAAGGTCGATGGCACTCCAGTTTCCTAAAGCATTTAATTGAGCACCTTGGAGTAAAGGGAGTTACATTTACTGGGTCAATCTCACAGGAGGATTTGCTTGCGTATTACAAAGGCTCGGATTTATTCGTTTGTATGAGCGAGCATGAAGGATTGTGTGTTCCTCTAATAGAGGCTATGGTTTTTGGATTGCCAATTATTGCTTTTGATGCGGCAGCTGTTGGAGAAACAGTTGGTTCTGGCGGAATACTAATTGAAGAAAAAAAATTCGCTGAAGTGGCAGAATTGGCCCATTATCTTTTAAAAAATCAAAAGTTAAAAAACGATCTTATTAATAATCAGAAAGAAAGATTAAAAGCTTTTTCCGTCGATGAAATTTTTAAGGGATGGAAAGAAGTTTTGAAATTTGCCGAAGCACTTTAGTTAATGAGAGGTAAAAGCTTTAAAGATTTTAAATTAAGCCTTTAAACTCAAACAAGATATAATAAATTCCGATTACAATGTTATTTTAGGCCAAAATGAGCAAAGATTCTGAGATCAACATACGAAATGTAATTCATTCCATAAAGAGTAAATCTTATCTTCAGAATGCAGAAGGGTTTGTAGAACGCTTAGAACAAACCAGAAAGATTTATGATTCCTACGATCTCCCAGATATTGAGGGAAAGTATTTAATACTTAACTTCTGGCCTTTCCGAACAGTCTTGAACTTTGTCTTCAGAGCTTTTCGTAAACTTTATGTATTACATTCAGTTGAGCAGCGAAAAGCATTTCACCTATTGATGGACGAGTATAAAGTATTATATTTTGCTTTAAGAGACTTGGAATCTAAAATCCAATCTGAGAAGCTTTACGATAAGGAAAGACAGCTTCATTACACTAATAAAAGAGACGCGTAGCTCCACTTTTTCTCACTTCAAACTTCATAATAAAGCGTTGATATATTTTTCTGCAAAAAAAAATATTTTAAGTATTATTTTATGAAATAGATTTTTAGAGATATTATCTAAAGGTATTTTGTAATTCCAGGTCCTAAAATCCTTATTTTCTAAAAGAGTGAGCTTTGAGAATCTTTAAGCTTACTTTCCTTTTACTCCAATCTTCATTTCTACTAGCGTTTTTTTCCGAGGATAGTTATCAATCTTATTTTCATTTGATAACTCGATATAGCATCAGATAGCCCAACATTTCTCCGAAAATAATGGTTTTTACCTCTATAATTAGAATCTATTCTAACTTTAGATAAATTATAAAAATCAAATAAATCAAGTAATTATAAAAAAAATTAAAATAAATATGAGATTTTAATTGACAAAATTGAAATAAAAGTTTAAATTTTATTTAAACATTTTTAATTCATTTTACTATATCGGGATTAAATCGCATTATTCAACAATTTTTATAAAAACACATTGCCGGACGGTGGATAAAGACTTTCCAGAATTATAAAAATCAATTGGAAGAGAATTTCATGTTTAAGAAAACTCTAATTCATATCTCGTTATGTGTTTTTTTAACTACCACTTCTTTTTCAAATCCACTAACAAAATTCACAAGCATTAATCCGGCAGAAGTTTGGGCGAATCCAACAATAAATTACACAAGTCTTAATCCATTTGTTCAGGATAATTTATTGATATTTAAATCAGAAAGGATAAATAGATGTCAGAATGATTTTTCTTTAAAAGAATTAAGCATATATCTTTACTGATTTGACGACTCGACCAATTCTGGAGGTGTTTGACCAAAAGATTGGCCTAACAAATTTTGAGAATAGTTTGACGGGAGTTCCAAAGAAGATTGATTAGACGATTAAAGACACAGAATGCAGAATCTAACTTACTACAAAGGATAAGATAATGCTCTCAGAGGAACAAGGAATTGATGAACATTTGACGATAGGGGAATTATCCCGACTAACCGGGATTACGACTCATACTTTAAGGGTATGGGAGAAAAGGTATGGTGCTCCCATTTCTGTTCGTTTGCCTTCTGGTCATCGTCGCTACGGAAAAAAAGAAGTTCTTAGGCTAAGGGCTATCGCAAAGGCGTTAGAGTCAGGTTATCGTGCCAGTAAGGTAGTAACTGGAACCCTAGAAGAGTTGCACAAACTTCTTGGCTTAACCCATCCCGATGATGAGGATGCGATTGATGATTTGTTACCGGATAAGGTCATTCGTGAATGGTTAGATTATGTAAAGGATTACGATAATGAGAAGCTTAGTAATAGTTTTCACGATTTATGGATCCAAATAGGTCCCTTAAATTTTGTCAACAATTATGTTGGAAAGTTTATTAAAAATATTGAACTCGGTTGGCAAGTTGGAGAAATAAGCATAGCTCAAGAACATTTTGCTTCGGAACATATTAGCTCATTTTTGTCCGGGAAATGGCGACGGCTTAACCAGTACAATGATGGGCATACTGCAATATTGACAACACTTCCAAACGATGGTTGTCAATTGGGTTTGATTATGTGTGCTGTTGTGACAACCTTGTATGGATTTAAGGTTGTATTTTTGGGTCCTAATACCCCATGCGAAGATATTGTTTCGTCTGTGAATTCTTGTAATTCAAACCTTGTTTGCGTGAGCATAACCACCTGTATAGATCTAGCAACATCAGAGAGTCACTTATTTCAATTAAGAGGCTTATTGAATGAAGATGTGCAAATGGTTATAGGAGGAGCCGGGTCTCCAAATATGATTCCAGGAGTTAAAAAATATAATAATTTTATGGAATTTTCTAACTGGCTAGATAAATTAAAAAAATAAACTTACTTTTAATAATTGTGAGGGTTTTTGTGAGGGTATTGGTAGCGGGTGCCACTGGATTCGTAGGAAGGGAATTAGTAAGGGTTCTGTTTGAGAAGGGACATGACATCCTTATTCTAACCAGAAACGTTGAATCAGCTGTTTTAAAAATACCTGCTGGTTGTAAGGTTATCGAGTGGTCCCCGAATGTTAATTTCCTTGCGCCGTCTTTAATTAGCAAGGTGGATGTAGTTATCAATCTGGCCGGTGAAAATATAGCGGATGGACGGTGGACTAAAAAAAGAAAAAAGAAAATTCTCGATTCTCGAGTAATGTCGGTTAAAAGGTTAGCAGAGGCATTAAAGTTTTTAAACCATAAACCCAAATTATTTATTTCTGCTTCAGCTATAGGCTATTACGGGAATTGTGATGCTAAAGAAATTGACGAAAAGACATCGATAGGAAATGGATTTCTTTCTGATGTCTGTCAAAAGTGGGAAAACGAAATCTTCGAAATTGAAAAACTAGGGATTCGGACAGTTGCTTGCCGAATTGGTATGGTTCTGGGCCATGATGGAGGTGTCCTAAAGAGAATGATTCTTCCGTTTAAATTGGGTTTAGGTGGAAAGCTTGGTACGGGTAAACAGTGGATTAGTTGGATTCACATTAACGATTTAGTAAACATCCTTGTTTATACAATGGAAGATGCATCAATAAATGGTGTCATAAACGCGGTTTCCCCAAATCCAACCATGAATATAGATTTTACAAGTGTGCTTGGTAAAACTCTCAATAGACCTACTATCTTTGCGCTTCCAACTTTCTTCTTGAGATTCATTTTTGGTGAACTTTCAGAACTATTACTAGGAAGTCAAAGAGTTTTGGCCAATAGAATGCTTGATAAGGGGTTTAAGTTTCAATACGGAAAACTTGAAGATGCTCTAATGGAGGTGTGCCGACATCCATGTTAGTAATTTCGTACTGGAATAATTTTTGCGGAATCAACCAGATCAATCATAGTCATTGTTGAATTGGAAATCAAATAGTTTGAACGAATTTTTAAAAAATTTGCCTAGTATTTTGAACCGGTCCAGTGAAAGCTCTGGGGAGCCCTCCGGTTGAGTGGATGTAGTGCTCGGGTTCTACTCAACCGGATAGCTGGACCAAATACTAACCTATTTTAGTGGTAGATAATCTAATTATTTTTTACTTCTTGACTAAAAATTTTGTTAATTAAACCCCCCCTTCCCTTTATTAAGACTAGGTTTATACTTAATATTGCAGGTCCCCCATTTCAATTCCTAAATATTTTTTTCGTTAAAAATAGATTTATTGTCTTTTTATCAATTATTTAATTCAAATATTATAAAATCTAACAATTTTATAATATTGTTTGGCATTTTAATTTTATGTATAATTATTTGAAACTCAAAGTAATTATTAAACTTTTAGTTATGTAAACAGATGCTTTATTCTGCGTATTTAGTGGTTTAATACTAATAATGATTCTGACTATCAGATTTAATTAAATGTGTTTTGCTTGATACTATGGCACTTAAATCCAATATTGTTGCTAAAAAGGGGTCGATTAAAAAAATGGAATCAATGTATTGGGTTGTTTTTTCCGCTGTCAGGTTTCACGAATATCAAAACGTGCTACGAAAAACATCTAGTTTTTTGTCAGAGAATTAGATTAAGAACTGACATTATGACTNTCTTTTAAAGATGCTTTCATGGGAAAAAAAATGCTAAATACCTCATTTATGCTTCGAGATTGTTTCTTTGTAGTTTTTTTCTTCAGTTTTTTCTTAGTTTCCTGTGNTTCTTCTAATATTTTGAATGGTCATTGGGGTGGCAATAGCATTACTATTGTAATAGATATACCTCAGAAAAATTTTAGGTTTAGTAATGAATCAAATCCAAAGGAAAACTTTTCTGGAAAAATTGAGTCGGTTAACAAGGAATTGGATGGTAAGTGGAAACTTGAGTTATCCAATGACAAAACAATTTCTTTAAAAACTTTCAATGATGATACGATATTTTTTTACCTGTCAAATGGTTATTTGCGTTTAAAAAAAAATGATCAGAAGTAGAACCTTCCTGAATTCTGAATACCGAATAATTGATAATTTTTTGGTGTCTTCCGCTATAGTTGTCCGTTTTTAAATATTTTTGCATATGTTTAAAAAATTACTATATAACCTCTTTCATTCGGTAAGTGCTTTTCCAGAAATTTGATGAAGAAATTCATTTTAGTTCAATAGGTGTTTATCGAGATATAAGTTATTGGCCACTTAATTCCAAAAAATGCTTCGAAAAAGAACTTCTATCCTTTTCCATGTTGTTGGGGTTTCCAATTAAGAATAAATTTCGCTAAATCTAATTTTGGGAATGATCCCATGCGTTTGTCCTGTTCTATCGATACAAATATGTGAAAATGATTCAGGACGGATTTATTAACCTTTTTAGCAGATTCAAATCTATGATTATATCAGCTTAGGTAAAAATGAAGGAATCCGGAGACAGCCTGTGCAACGTCTCTAATGAATTCAAAGTCCAAGGTGTCTATGGTGTCGCTGGGTTTATGGTAATTTGGATTTCGAAAGAATGCCGTATCAGTGATCATGACGGCCGGGATTCCATTACCCCAGAAAGGGGAATGATCGCTTAAACGAACATCGTAAAAATCATCTCCACTACCTGGCACAATCAAAAGTTCGATAGGTAAATCGGGAACGGATTTTTTCATCCCCTTTTTCAAGTCAAGTGTCAGTAATTCTGAGGGTTCATTTCCAACAAGAGCTATGAAATCCCCTTGATTCGGGTAGCGACTGGCGTCCACATATTCGGGGTAAGTTTGAGAGCCATAACTTGAGTCTCGATAACCGACCATTTCAAGTGAGATCATTCCGATAACTTCATTCCTTTGTTGCATAAGATTTTCGGCGTAAAGCTTACTACCAATACAACCATATTCTTCTAGCGTAAATCCGCAAAATATTAGTGATCTTCTTAAAGTGACCGATTGCAGGCAATGAGCGATTTCTAATAATGCCGATACCGCACTGGCATTATCATCCGCACCAGGCGTGTTCCGAACAGTATCGTAGTGTGCACCGATAATAAACAGACCTTTTTCGGTTCCAGTTTGAATACCAAAAATATTTTTAGATTCGGTGCCGTCGAAAGGTACGGGTTCCTCCCAGACGTCGAGCCCACAGTTTCTAAAATGATCTGAAATATATTCTCCTGCTTGAGCAAGTTCGTCTGGCGAGGAAAATACATTTCGTTCGCCTTGCAGATTAAGTAGATTTTTGACAACAGCTTTGGTCCTGGCAGATTGAATGAACCCGTTTTTACTCATAAAAAATATTTTTATAGTGACTAAAAATAAGCACCACCTAATGTAAGTATATTAGCTTTTGATAGTCAAAATTAGTTTACTTTTATCATCCCACGCCTTATTATTTAGGGATGATTAAGGTCAAGTGTTATTCAGGATATAGAGTGAATGAACGACCAGTTTCCTTTCGTTTGGGTCATCGCACACATAAGGTTGCGGAGATCCTTGATCGTTGGTATGGAGAAAGCTCTTTTTATTTTAAGATTAAAGCTGATGACGAGAGCATTTATCTACTTAAATACGATGGATTACATGATTTTTGGGATTTTGTGTTTTACAAGGTTCCAAGGGAAATTAATGAAATGAGCTCGCGAGTTTACACTTCAGAAGTGTTAATGTCTTTATGTTTTTACCATAAATCCACAAGCCGGGATAAGTTCCTAAATTGACCGTTTTATCGCGTAAGAACGTTACAGCCCAAATTCATAAAATTTCATTTGGACATTTTAATTTTATTTGCGGTTGAGACTTTCAGGAGGGTTGACGTCTAGACTCATCATGAAAATTTCGCAAAACGACATCAGAGACTATGCAGATCACCGCCAAAAAATGGTTGAGAACATACTCGCCAGAGGGCTTAAGAATATGCCAACTCTTGACGCCATGGATCGGGTTCCTCGACATTTATTCGTTCCAGAAGCACTTCGACATAAATCTTATGGGGATCATCCCCTTCCAATAGGAGCGAACCAGACCATCTCCCAGCCATATATCGTGGGCTTAATGACATCCTTGCTAAACGTCGGCCGGAAGGATAGGGTTTTGGAGATTGGAACCGGATCGGGTTACCAAACGGCTGTTCTAGCTGAGTTGGTGCAAACGGTATTCACCGTAGAACGGCTCAGGAAGATCGGAACGGAAGCGCGGGAAAAATTAGAAGGAATTGGGTACCATAATGTAATATACAAAATTTTTGACGGCACCTACGGTTGGCCTGATCAAGCACCGTTTGACGCCATCATGGTAACAGCTGGAGCCAAGGAGATTCCCGTTACATTAATCTCGCAACTAAGTGACAGTGGGCGTATGGTGATTCCTCTCGGAGAAGAAGGTGTTCAACAGTTGGTGCTTGTAACAAAAACTGGAGGCAAACTGCAAAAAAGAATCGTATCCAATTGTCGTTTCGTTCCACTAATAGGAAAATACGGATGGGATGCAGTTTTCGAATAATCAAAGATCAAGAAGAATGTAAGTGAAGAATAGAGATTTTTTTCGCTCGTTAAGGAAAGAAGTACAAACTGGCTAGTCTTGGCTATAACGATCATCAGAACCGGGTCGAAAAACCGATGATTTAAACCGATTAAGGCCTATCAAGAGACTCCTCATTACCTTCTATCAGAAACCAGAGTAGAATCTACCTTGTTTGAAGATCCAACCGAAGAAATAGTAAGAAAAGAACGGGAAAAAGGCCGTAAGCTTAAGAAAACCCAATGGTGGCAAAACAAGTTGAATATTGGACTTTGCCATTATTGCGGAGATAGATTTTCCCGGGACCAACTAACTATGGATCATGTTGTCCCTATTTCGCGGGGTGGAAAAAGCACTAAAGGTAATGTTGTTCCCGCATGCAAAGATTGCAATAACCAAAAAAAAATTGATATACCGGTCGAAAAAATCCTTAAAAAAGACCAAAAACTAGAATAATCTTCCACGCTTAATATACTTTACTTAATTAGCCTTACTGTCTTTCACGGTTTTCCTGAGATAAGTTAGTCATTGACCACGATCTGTTTCTAAAAACGAGTTCGACTCCTAATATTAAATTTTTTGACAAAATGATTTTAAGAGTAGTTCAATGGGATTCGTGAAAATAATCAATACCAAGAATGTTGTTTCGGGAGGCTTCTAGAGTTAGAATGCCAACCTCTTGAAATTTTAATTTAATCGCTACGGAGTTCCCATGAATATCGATGTCATCCGCGAAGAATTCCCCGTTGCGAGAAAATACCTTTTCTTTGACCACGCCAAGGTCGCTCCGGTCCCACGCAGATTGTGTAAAACTGTGGAAGTTTTTACCGAAAATGCCTGCGAACAAGGTACAGCTCACTATGCCCACTGGATGGAAGATGTGGAAAGTGTACGCAAAAGCTTTGCAAGATTGATCAATGCAGATGTTGACGAAATCGCTTTTGTAAAAAATACGTCAGAAGGTATAAGTATTGTCGCTAACGGGGTTGACTGGCAGAAGGGGGATAACGTAGTAGTTCCAGATATAGAGTTTCCCGCCAACGTCTACCCGTGGTGGAACTTAAAACGGTTTGGGGTAGAAACACGAATGGTTCGGAACCGGGGAGGAAGGGTTTTATTTGACGATATCGTAGAAAAAGTCGATTCACGAACCCGTGTAATCTCTGTCAGTTCAGTGGAATGCAACAGCGGTTTCCGGAATGATTTAAAACGTATCGGAGCTTTTTGCAAAGATAAAGATATATTTTTCTGCGTAGATGCGATCCAGAGTCTCGGTGCCCTACCAATGGATGTAAAAAAAAGCCATATCGACTTCCTTGCTGCGGACGGACACAAATGGTTATTAAGTGTCGAAGGATGTGGGGGTTTTTACGTTGCTAGGGACGCATTGGAAAAAATCCATCCAGCGGTGGTTGGCTGGGACAGCGTTGTAAACGCCCAAGAATTTATGAATTATGATTTTAGTTTCAGACCCGATGCAAGACGTTTTGAGGAAGGTAGTTTTAATGTTTTGAGTATCGAGGCATTAGGGAGCTCTCTATCTCTATTTCATGAATACGGAATGAAATTTATTTCCAGACGCCTGTTAGGATTGGGTGATTTAATNTTGGAAGAACTACGCCGGAGAAANTTAAAAGTCCTTAACTCGATTATACCGGAAGAACGGTCTGGAATTGTTTCCTTCACTGGCGCATTCGATCTTGAACGTTTCAATTGCTATATGAGAAACCGAAACGTTCTTTTGACTGCTCGTGATGGAATGATCCGTCTTTCGCCGCACTTTTACAATACGGAGGAAGAGGTAACTAGATTTTTTGAAATTTGCGATGAGTTTTTCAAAAACTTCTGATTCCATTAAAAAAATGTGGCGATGTTTAATTTTTAATAGGCTATAAGCAAAAAATTTTATGCGCGCGCGCGCNATAACGTTAAGAAAAAATTTAATTTCAGAAAATAGTGAATTGGAATTTTTTTCTATGTAGTGAGATTATTTTTGAAAACAAAGAAATTATAATTCTTCAACAGGGCCGACAAAGTTTTTTTTGCGTACCCCAGCAATGTATGTCTGCTCGACTATATTTTCTCCGACATAGTAAAACAGATCACGATAGTCGCCAGTCTTGAGTACAACGAAGTCGGCACGTAGTCCTTGAGTCAATCCACCATAAATTTTATGATCACCTAAAGCCTTTGCTCCACCAAGAGTAGCAGCGGCTAAGGCTTGAGCTGGAGTGATTCGATAAAGCGACATGGCAGTTTGTAAAACAGTCTGCATATTGTAAGTCGGTGAACTTCCTGGATTACAGTCCGTAGCTAATGCTAGCGGTACACCAAGGTCTAGCATGGTATGAACTAGCGGAAGTTTTTCTCTGCCTAGGAAAATAGTCACCGTTGGCATGAGCACGGCGACCGCACCAGCAATTTTCATTGCGTGAATGTCTCTGGGTCTGGCATATTCTAAATGGTCGCAGGACATCGCTCCAAGCTTTGCTGCTTCGTAACATCCACCGCTGTGTGATAGTTCTTCTACGTGTGCACGCAATTGAAAGCCCAAAAGTTTGGCTTGCAAAAACAAGCGTCTCAGGTCCGAAGCTGAATATACTTCCTGTTCGCATAAAATATCCACGCTTTCTGCCAAACCGCGAAAGGATTTCAGATTATAGATGACTGACTCCAAATATTGTCCCGCTGAACTGCCAGTGGGAATAGCGTGTGCTCCGAGATAGGTTAAGTGAACAGGCACCTTTAATTTATCTTTAAGACGTTTGCCAACTTTAAGTATCTTTATCTCAGCATCGTGAGAAAGACCGTATCCAGATTTAATTTCAAACGCGGTGGTCCCTAGAGTGGTCATTCGATTCATCCGCCTATGAGCGGTTTCAAATAATTGGTCCTCTGTGGCTTTTCGGGTGGCTGAAACAGTGGCATGGATTCCGTCCCCAGGTTTTCTTGTAGCCGGATAAAGGTCATTTTTAAGCCTTTCTTCCATTTCATCTTTGCGGTGCCCAGCGTAAATGAGATGAGTATGGCAATCTACGAATCCCGGAACGACCGNTTTCCCTTCCAGATCGATAATTNGGGAATAATCGCNAGNNCNTTGTCCTGAGTTACGGACGACTTTATGCACCTTTCCATTGTTAACAATCAAGGCACAGTTCTTTCTGCGAACGATCTTTGGAGGTGCAGTTTCGGCAGTCTGAATTAATTCTCCAATGTTTTTAAAACAGACGAGGGACATGATTGCAAACCCGATCAAATAAATAAGGTCAGCCCTTCAGTCTGGCCACTGCTTATTCTCCTGCCATTCTTTGGACTAGTTCGTAGTCGTCATTTTTTCGTTATTGTGTGGCTTTATCCGATTTAGTAAGGTGAAAACTTACTCAATTTAGATAGCTGTGGTGGAGACTACCACCATTGATAGTTTGCCGGTTTTCGGCATCCGGATCAACATCTTTCCGCATTGCACCCACCTGAAACAATTCAATAAATTATATATCAGTGTTCCGTCGGATTGTCAGCGTTTGGGTTTATGCTTTATCCGGTGATGTTTCGGTCAATACCCAATTGCCTCGCTAATTTGCTTTGGAGATCAGTAGTTTCTAGTTTGGGTCTAAATACTTTTTGAGACAATCTTATTTGATAGTCAACTCTGTAATTAAAATCTATAAGAGTAACTAAATACCCATATTTTCATCGGGAAATCAATGGGATTAGACTGGACCACTGAGGACACAATGTTTGTGCCTCAAGGCTCCGCCCCTGTTCTTGCTATGCCACTACTCGAGAAAGTAAATAAATCTTTAGGAAAACCAAATATAGAGACTTATGCTGCAGTGATGTTTCCCTTGGCTTGATTTTGCAATTATATTTCTTTTAGAATTCATAAAATCGGATTTAAAAATCCCTCCAGAGCTTGTAGGCTAGCAATGAATTTGGTATATTTGTACTAATCAATAGAAACTATTTATCAATTACAAAACCTAGTCAAGGAGAAACCTAGATGTCTCAGTCCATAGACCATCTGAAATCTGCGCTGGAACTAGAGGACGTTATTCGGGAAAAGCTCAACCATGCCATGAGCAAGGCTGTTCATGACGACACCAAAGAAGCACTAAGGAAAATGATCGATACCAAGCAGGAGAACATTGACGCTATCCAATGGCTCATAATGGCTGAGGCCAATAAACTGGATATTGTATCTGAAAAAAAAGAACAGACGAACGGCGCAACTCAGTTAGCAAAGGGGAAATGCCCCTTCTCGGCTATGGAACTTAATAAAATGGGTTTCAACGTAACCGACGAACAGCTGGGTCGCAAGTAATGCCGATTTTGTCTAAGTTGATCTACTTTACATAAAAAGCCAATGTCTGAAGATAAACCACGGGACATTCTCATCGAGTGCCAGTCTTGCGGCATCGAAAATGTTTTCAGTAATTATACCCCTGATCAGTTTATACTTTGTAACCAGTGTCGAGATAGATTAATTGAACCTAATTTGCAGGAAGTGTGTAGCCAGTTTGAATGCAAAGATTGTGGTTTCCTTATAGTTGCTCTTAAGAAAACTAAGATTGTTATTGGCGAATCGGTTTGTCGCTGTGGAAGTAAAAACCTGATTCAAATTACGACAATTTCTCTTTATCGAGAAGCTTCGTCTGCTGGAGCTTTTAAAGAGGCACCACCTGTTGATGGCGACTGGTACCGTTCAGAACCAGTTAGCGACGATATAGAAAACTATAATAAATTATTTGATAGTGATATAGGTAGTAATTAACAAGAACCCCACGTAAGCCACATATGAAAGGGCATTAGTTATCTTCCTATCCTTCCTTACAGAAGGGTCCAGTTGTCAAACTATCTAAATACCTAAGCCAAAACCTGATCAGCTTTAGATAACCAGTTAGAGCAACCTCTACTAATGGATGTTTTTTTTCATGCCCTTTTCTTGTACGTTGAAGCCTTCGTCAGTTCCCAATAGCAGTTGTTTAAGCTCGCATTTCTTTTGTGCTTCTAACAATGTATTCTTGCCTTCCTCCTTCAGACGATTGAATCTCACATCTAACCGAATGAGGTTCGAGAATAGTGGTAGAAACTTAGCCAATAGGATGGCACCCTCATCGCTAATTTCGTTATTTGACAAATTTAAATTACGTAAACTAAGTAGGTTGTTAGAAACAGCAATGTGTTTGCATCCCTCGTCCTGAATGCGATTATAGTACATGTTTAGAGAAGTTAATTGAGTTAGGTAGGGCGATTTGGAAATATGCCGCGCGCCTTTGGGCCCGCAGAGATTGTTCCCGAATTCAAGAGTGGTGATATCCTTGATGGACTCGGTATTGGCAACGTCTTTGGCACCGATTTCTCCCATGTGCATGGCGGTGAGATCCAGTGTTTTTTTATCCTTACTCAACTGAGAATGAAACAGTTTCTCAGCCTGTTCTCTTGACATAAACTTTGGTGCTTCGCGGGCAAAGTAGGTCATAAAAACTATCCTCCGGAGAAAACGCAAAAATGCGGATAAAGCATCGAGTACTCGCACCGAGATAAATTGGTACCGACGATTATACCTTCTGGGGCAACTGTTTAACAACCCCCGGTTGACCTCAATATATCGTCGAGTTTCCCATCCCGAACCTAGAATAGTAAAAAAGGCAGGATTTTGTTGGATTTTGTTGGGAATTATTTTATTATGGGTCGTTAGCCACCACAGGAATATAAGGAGTTTTTAAATGCGAACGCAATCCCAATTGGAAATGAGTCTTGGGAATAATGTTATCGTGACCCAAATGACCCAGGCTATCAACTGGGCGAGAAAATATTCTTTCTTCATCTATCCATTTATCACCGCTTGTTGCGGCATGGAGTTTATGTCTGTTGCCGGTCCCCGTTACGATTTAGACAGATTTGGTGCGGCCTTTCCACGCTTTTCGCCTCGTCAGGCCGATTTGCTTATGGTAGTCGGTACTATCAGTCACAAACAGGCCCCGGTTTTGGTTAAGGTTTATAACCAGATGACCGAACCGAAATGGGTCGTAGCTTATGGAGTGTGCACGGTTTCTGGGGGATTTTATGACAATTATTCGACGGTTATGGGTATTGATACGCTTTTGCCGGTGGATGTATATATTCCAGGTTGCCCACCACGTCCGGAAATGGTGATTGATGGTTTAATTCAGCTGCAACAGAAAGTTCAGGGTGAAACCTTGGCAGACCATGTCAAGGGCCCGGCACCCGTCACAAGCATTCGGGATATTTAATTACGCTGCTGAGTACAATCAGCCTAGTTTTTTGATGGCCGAGTCGAACAAAACGACGCGGTCTTTTTTTTTCTGCTCTCGTTTTTCTGCCGCCTTTGGCCTCGCTTGTTTAATTGACAATCTGTTTTTTGAAATTTCTTCATTGGCTCAATTATTAACGTTCCTAACCAGGAAAAATATTTTCGTGGATTTAATTTTAAAATAAGTATAACATGCTGATTTTTAAAAGATTAAGTTAATATAGGCGACTGGCACATGACCGATCCCATAAATTTCAAAAAGAAAGTCGCTCTTTTTCTAAATGAAAATCCGGGGTTTTTTAATGACTATCCTGAGCTTTTAATTAAAATAAAATTGCATGAGCCCGAAGACGCTACGCTAAGTTCATTGAACAGTTTAAATGAGCCTGAACAGTTCGTCCTACGTGATCAAAAAGACCAAAAGCAAACTCCTAGCCAATTAAAATCCTTCATTGATTTGGCACGCAATAACGAGCGCATCCATAACCGTCTTTATGAAATCGAGCGGATGGCATTGACCAGTACTGACCTATTAACCATGATTAACCAATTAAAATCTAAACTGATACGCTATTTCGAAATCCAAGAAGTTATTGTTTATCTCGCTGATGGATCAGATCTATTTGTAGGAAAGAAACTTAAGGCTCGTTTTCCGGAAACAATCGATGGTGCTCTTCGTTTTGTGGAACAGACCACACTAAGAGAATGGTTCGCCCAGGGTGTTGGGCCTATTATGAAGAGTGAGGTCGATCAAGACTCAAAAGTTTTTGGTTCAAAACGTTTCAAGGACCTTGTAAGGTCTGAAGTTTTATTGCCAATAGTCGTCCGAGGTCTACTGGTTGGATGTTTGGCCCTGGGTTGTCATACGCCTAATCATTTCCACCCCGAACTTAGTTCGGGGTTCATTTCCCGAATGGCTGGGAAGATTGCCATAGCTATAGATAATATTCTACTAGTGCAAGAACTAAAGCAAAGGTCGTTTATAGATCCACAAACAGGAATTTATAATCATTCTTATCTTTCGCCACTGTTAGTGAGAGAGTTCGATAGGGCGGAGCGATCAGGAAAAAATATATCAAGCATCATGATGTCCATTGACTATTTGGAGAATCTCTCTCATACTGGAGACGAATCTACACGAAACACTGTTCTTATCGAAGTGGGTAACGTTCTGAGCGGGAGTTGCCGTTTGATGGACGTGATCATCCGGTACGATGATACCAAGTTCTTTGTCCTTCTGCCGGAGTCTACCGCTAGAGAAGCTAATAATGTTGGGGATCGAATTCAAAGAGGAATCGAAAGTCAAGTATTTCCGATATCGTTCAACGGTGGCAAGCTAACAGTGAGTCTCGGGTTTGCCTCCTACCCCAGCGCACTTGTAAAAACCCATCAGGATCTGGTTCATTGCACGTTTCATAGTTTATCCAAGGCGATGGCCAAGAATGGAATTCGGGCTGTCGTGGCCTGAAATGAAACGATTATAAAATGGTTCGTCAGGCAAAAACAAAAGACATCGACTCGATTTTTAGGTTGATCGAACTTCATGCTTCGAACGGGCAGATGCTTGGTCGTTCGTTGGAAGAGATTGTCTGCCACATTTCAGATTTCATCGTATACGAATTTGAAGGAAGGGTTGCTGGTGCCTGCAGTTTGAAGTACGGCTGGGATCAGTTGGTGGAAATTCGTTCATTAGCGGTCCATCCGGATTTTTATCGACGTGGCTTCGCCTCCGCAATTGTTACTGAGTGTATTGAATCAGCAATGGAAAAAGGTGGTGTGGAGGGAGTTTTTGTCCTCACTTATGCAATTCAGTTGTTCGAGAAACTTGGCTTTCAACGGATTCGCAAAGGTTCTTTGCCACTAAAAGTTTGGGAGGACTGTATGGCCTGCTCGAAAAAAAATAGCTGTGATGAAATCGCGATGTTTATGACCCTTCAATCCGCGGCTCATGGAATGCTTGGGGAACGTTTAATGGATTCCTCTATGTGTTGAAGTTTTTTAGGGATTATTAGGAATCTTTACACAACTCTTACCTAATTATTTTATTTTACGAGAGTTTTAAGATTAAACTTTAAACTCTATTGTTTTATCAAATAATTTGTTATCTAATCATCTTTGTTTGCCTTTTTTAATCTGTGGTTTATTTTTCTTTTTTTTATGAGTCTCATTGAAAAAGATAATTTGAATTATTTGACAACGGTAGAACAGTTCTTCCTAGCGTTGAAAAATTCTGGTCTCTCCCTTTCGGCAGTGGATTATCATCTCATTAATCAGTGGGAAGAACGTGGTGTTCCTGTGGAAGTTCTGTGTAGGGCGATTGAAAAAGGGTTCAATCGATATAAAGAGACATCTATGGGTTCTAGGGTCTCGCTGAGGTACTTCCAAAATATGGTCGATGAAGAGATTGAAAGTGTAGACCTATGACTAATGTAGCTAAAATGAAAAAGCCTGTTACTTGTGAAAAATGCTCTGGACTTGACTATTTGTTAAGCGTTAGAAATGGTTTCGTTCGTGCCAGAGCTTGCGGCTGTTTTAAATGTGAACAATGTAACGGGTCAGGTCGGATTTTCGAAGAGGACGAAGTGGGCCGTTCAAGTGTACGTCCCTGTGGGTGTAAGAAATTTCATCAGCGTCTGCGAATGTTGAGTTCGTGTGGTATTCCGGCCAAGTTCATAGATGCAACCTTTGAATCATTTAGGATTAGCGCGAAGAATTCTGAGCGATCGAAAAATTACGCCAAAACGGTAGCCATGGATTTTGTAAAAAATTATGGCAAACAAAAGCGAGGACTCGTTTTTACGGGAGAACCTGGCTTGGGTAAAACCCATTTAGCGATCTCAATCGTTCAGGGATTGGTCATGGAGAAAGGGGCAGATTGCAAGTTTGTCGATTTTTTTCAGCTATTGTCCGATATACGCCATGGATTTTCGCAGGATGTCTCGGAGCTGGTCCACATACTGCCTTACCTTCAATCGCAAATTTTGGTAATCGATGAGCTAGGTAAGGGGCGCAATACAGACTGGGAACACGGCATTCTTGATCAAGTAATTTCGCACCGTTACAACACTGCAGACAGAATTACGATTTACACCACCAATTACGTTGAGGAACCGATCGATAAGAAGGAAAGGGGTCCGTCTAAGGTCAATACAAGAAAGGAAGGGTTTTCTGAACGTTTCGCCCATGAAAGCCTGGAAAGTCGTTTGGGACCCCGAATCTATTCTCGAATGATTGAAACTTGTGATTTCCTTCATCTTGAAGGTGAAGACTACCGCCAAACACAGAAAACCCACCACCGTCTATAGTAAGCAGGTTTATTCTGTTTTTCCGAGATAAGAATGTAAGGGAAACACTTCTCTTTTTACATACTAAGAGTGGAGGCGGGGGGAATCGAACCCCCGTCCGAAAGTCTTCAACGCAAGGCATCTACATGCTTATCCCGCGTACTAAATCTCGCTCAAGAAAGCTCCCACGGGCGGGATATTTCAAAAGCCAGCCTTGAGGAATCTCGCCGGTCTTTCCCAAGGCATTAAAGCCCGGCCAGCCTGTAGAATGACGTCTTGTTCCATCTTACAGGCAGAAGAGAGGAACAGACGGTAACGGGGTTTAAGCCGCTACAGCATACTCATAATCGTTGGCGATTATGTATTTGCCGTTTTTTGACGGGCCAACGGCGTCCCGTGCATGCAACCTTGGTCTCCCTACTCCCGTCGAAGCCAAATCGCCCCCTAAATCTTGTTTTCGTCCAATTTGATGCCGTCCTGATTATACTATCTTTGCTTATAAGCGGATTATTTTCGTTTTTCCGTACCCCTATAGAATAACATGGAAAATGCTACGATGAGGTAATTGAATCCCTTTAAAAAATAATGCCACCACCGTGTCCCTGTTTTTGAAACACCATAGGATCGAGAACCTAGAATATACGGAACCTCGGTAACTCGGAAACCATTTTTTATCGCCTTATAGGTCAGGCTGATGAAATATTCTCCGTGATCACCCTTAAGTCTTACTTGGTCCAATACGGCTTTACGAACGGCGACAAACCCGCTGGTATAATCATGTACCGAAGGATCCAGGATTTTCTGTATTACTAGGTTTAAAACAAAACTAAGAATGGCTAGCACCAGTGAATCGTCTTCCTTTTCAAGGATGACTGTACCTCCACCGGCGACATACCGGGAGCCGATAACCATATCATATCCCTCGATTATTTTTTCCAATAACTCAGGAATCTTTGAGGGTGGAATGGATAAATCAGCGTCCATCCAGACAATGGTGTTGCCCTCGGCAATTTTAATGCCGTCCCGAAGTGCCGACGTCAGTCCCTTTTTCCCAACTCGCCTCAAAACCTTGATGCTTGGATAAACTGATTTCATTTTTTTTGCCACTTCCCAAGTACGGTCGGGAGAATCGTCATCAACTACAACAACTTCCAGCGGAGCTGGAACTTCTTCAAACATCAATTCAATGAGCTTTCTGATATTACCGGATTCGTTATATGTGGGGAGAATAACTGAAATCATCAAAAAATATGCCTAAACTTGTGGCTTAAAATTTTAGCTAGGGCGATCAACTCTACCGGCTTTTAACAACTGCAAATCCGACTCAACCATCAACCGGATCAATTCCCTAAATTTTACTTTTGGATCAAAGCCAAATGTTTTTCTGGCTTTTGTCGAATCCCCTCTAAGTGTTACGTTCGCGGTCGGACGGAAAAACTTTTTGTCTGAGACGAGATAATTCTTGGCACTTAGTCCCGCGACACGAAAGGTTTCTTCAACAAAATCTTGTACACTATGGGTTTCTCCCGTTGCGATTATGAAATCGTCAGGCGTCTCTAATTGGAGGATTTTCCACGCGGCCTCCATATACTCTTTGGCGTAGCCCCAATCGATTTCTGCCGATAGATCACCTAAGACTAATTTATCCTGCAAGCCCATCGAAATTCGCGCCGCTGACATTGTGATCTTACGAGTAACATATTCTTCTATTCTGCGAGGAGACTCGTGGTTATAAAAAATTGCCGTTGAAACGAACATCCCATAAGCTTCTCGAAAGTGTCGACACAATAATT
>PBJL01000020.1 GCA_002721105.1 Acidiferrobacteraceae bacterium
TGTCATCCCGCCTGAGCGACTTTCAGCCGTTCCAAATACCCTCAGATGCGTAAAATGCCAGAGTAACCAGCCAGTTGAGGTTGTGCGTGCGAATGAAGGCATTGCTGGAACGAGGGAAGATTACCATCGGATGAGACGTCAGGTATTCGAAGGTATCCTTTCGAGAAAACACTGACCTTAGAGGCTGGGGCCTATGTCTAATAATCGTCAAAATACGACAAGGGAAATTGCGCTTGAGTTTTTCGGTAAACGCCAATATGGGGGAGTAAAGTTGGCTGGAGTTAGCTCCGGTATCGTGAAAGCGTTTTTGATACGGGTACGGGTCGTAGTATTCAATGGTGTTAAAGCGTTCGGATCTCGTAGCTTTTTTATAATCTCGATTTGTCGAGCTAATTTTTGTTTTTCGCTTTGGGTTTCCATCCTGTTTTACGCAGTGAGTCGTAAATGTAAGCGTTTGCCTTTTTTTGAGAGCTTTAGTTTGCGGGCTTTGCGTTTTAGTTTTTGTTCTAGCACCTTAGGCATGTTATGAAAATCTTTATCGGTATTGTTGGCGGTCTTGTGCTACTCAATTTGCTAGATCTGCGTGAATACGCGACTCCTTATGCCTATCTGATTTTTGCCTTCATTGCGGCCGTCGGGTGGACTGTCTATACGACAAAACCATGGACTTGGAGAAAAAAAGACACCGACATCGGTGGGGCAATAGTGGGCATGGGTCTGTACATAGTGATAGGTTATTTTGTAATAGCCCTTGTTGTCGGATTGTCACGACTAGTGCTTTCAACAACTTATGGATGGTATGTCGTTGGCGTTTTAGTTCTTCTTGTTGTGCTTATACAGCTGCTAATACAGCTCCGGAGACGACGACGCAACTGGGAAGAGTTTCTTGGATCACCATTAGCGGATATGGAAAAGAACCACGTTTACTTCGAAGACAGAATTACAACGCCAACCATTGAATATTTAACCACAGAGCCCCTCGACTGGGTTGACGAGGTCGAGGGCTATTACCTCATAGATGAGGGAGTCCTTCATATTTATTATGATTGCAACCACTTTGACGGGCACTATGTGAATCGCTATGTAAGTGAATGGGGCGTATCAAGTGAAGAAGACGCGGAGCTTGTATTCGATATGTTTATCGATAGCGAACGAGAGAGCAAAAAAGTTTGGGAACGTGATGTCGGCCTTGAATACCGTGATGAGTTCTACGAGTGGTTAACAGCCGAAGACATAGAGTTTGATCCCGATGACCCCGAATGGGACTGGGGCGGCACGCATCTGGACAGAGCGCATAAATTTCTCTCGTCTGGGTTTTTTTGATGAGGTTGCGTCCAAAAAGTTCAAAAGAGCTCGCTGAAGAAAAGAAGGAGCGCGACTCAGAAAAGGCCGACGCAAACTATCATTGGGGTCTAGACTGGAGCGATGGATTCTCGGGGCATGACCTTAATATTGAGGGTTACTTCTTGGCCGATGAAGGTGTGATTCGTCTCTATATAAATAAGTGGTATGGGGATGAGATTGAACATGAAAGACCCGCCGCCAGTGAAGCGGAAGCAAAAGCCATCTTTGACTTTTATGTGTTTAAGATCATTCTGGAGGAAAACAAAGGTGAGGACTGGACGGGCCCAGAGGTCGATCCCGACAGTTATTCGGTCCTGTATCAGTTTAATCCCACATATTTCGGTCAGTGGTTTCCCCTGAAGGGGTTTATCCGACTAGAGTCCGACGATAGGGAGGCTCGGGAATGGCCTGCCAAAACGTTGTTTGAGGCGGAGATCGTTTTTCAAGCGTACGTATGGGAGTTAGATAGAACAGCAGATGACTTTTCTGTGCTGCTGCAGTGGTGGCGCTGGTACGGTGAGTCTGAGCTATTCTGCAATTCGCACTACGACGTAGAAGTAGGATATGATGATGAATACCCTACCACCGGGTATATAGAGTACCTGATAAAGGTGAACGAGGACGGTTCGATTAGTTTTGATGAAGAACCCGACCGCACGGAGGAGTTTTCTAGAAAAATGGCGGTGTATTCAGGGAATGTCATTAAATTGTCGGCGCCGCCTGATATCGAGAAAACTGTTACGGTGAAGAATCCAATGGAGGCTATTTTGGTGTTTTTGGATTTTAAAGAAATGGATTAGCAGTATGAAACTCCTCTACACAATTCTCCAATCGTCAGACCTGCAAGCGCAACACTCTAGAGAATATAAGGCCGATCAGTTTGCGATCGGGCTGATGAAAAAAGTAGGTTATGATCCCGAGGCCATGAGCCGTTTGTGCTGGCGCTGGGCACGTTACCAGCTCAAGACGGGAGATCGATTGATCTTTAACGACAAGCGCTCCACTCATCCGTCGCTGCTCAAACGTGTCAGTGCAATTAATCGACACCTGAACTGGGGGGTCACTCAATGAAACAGCTTCATTATGTTTGGGGCTACATCGTCGGAGTTCTCTTATTAGGTGCAGCCTTGCCTGCGTCTGAGCTGATCTTCGACTCGTTGATTCTCAAGACAAGCCTAGCTATTCTGTTCATTATTTCCGGGATTGCTGTTTTGTGGCGTAAAGCGCTCGGCTGGTATCTCTATTTCGTGTGGATTGTATACAATATCTTGGTATTCGCAGATGTACCGCTTTGGTTGCGCCATGTGTTGCTAGGAGATGATATTACTTTTTTTCCTTGGTTCATGCCGGGAGTATTCAGTTTTTCGAGTGGCGAGTCTATCGCGCACCTCTCCTTGCTGGTTTTGACATCGTTGTTTCTTTATCTCCAGATAAGGTACTGGCGGCGCAGAGCGCCTCTCTACATTAACAGGAATAAGATAGCGGTATGAAACTACTAGCCAAGGTCATAATAACTGAAGCACTGGTGGCCGTTGGAATTTTAAGATAGTGAATTTATTTTCACCGATAGAGGAATAGCAATGAATAGAGCATCAGCTGAGCTACTGTTACAAGAAGCAGTAGGTTCCGCAGAAGTTTCATTTCGAGAAGATCAATGGGAAACCATTAATGCTCTTGCAAATAAACGAAATAAGCTCCTCGTTGTGCAACGCACTGGATGGGGTAAGAGCAGTGTCTATTTTATTTGTACTCGAATATTGAGAAAGAATGGTTCTGGCCCAACACTCATCATTTCACCATTATTGGCGTTAATGAGAAACCAGATGTTACAAGCTCGCCGTTTGAAAATTCGTGCGGAAAGAATCGATTCAACAAATAAAAACGATTGGCCTTCTATACAAACTGCTATAAATAACAATGCTATCGATTGTTTGTTGATTTCGCCTGAACGGCTAGCCAACGAAGATTTTGTTGAGGAATTCTTAAGACCTATAGCCNCTGATATCGGATTGCTGGTAGTGGATGAGGCGCATTGTATTTCTGATTGGGGGCACGATTTCAGGCCCGACTATCGACGTATTGGGAATATTTTACGTCAGATGCCAAAGAACATGCCTGTGTTGGCGACCACCGCAACGGCAAATGACCGTGTTGTTAGGGATATCAAGGAGCAAATTGGCGAAGTGCAGACATTGCGAGGAGCATTAGCAAGAGAGAGTTTGCGTCTTGACGCGATCAAATTGCCGGGTTCTGATGCAAGATTTGCTTGGTTGGCCGAGAACGTACCTAAGCTACTAGGCAGTGGAATTATTTATACGCTGACTAAACGAGATGCCGATCAGGTTTCTAAGTGGCTGAAAGTGAACGGTATCGAGGCTGCTCCCTATTATTCTGGCATAGGGGGAGGGGGGTCGGATTCAATTGAATACCGGGAGAACCTTGAAGACCAATTGTTAAATAACGAAATAAAGACAGTTGTTGCTACGTCGGCTTTAGGCATGGGTTTCGATAAACCTGATCTAGGTTTTGTGATTCATTTCCAGGCACCGGGTTCTGTAGTCGCGTATTATCAACAAGTCGGCCGGGCTGGGCGAGCTATCGATGACGCTTATGGTATTTTACTTGCCGGTCAGGAAGACTCCAATATTCTTGANTATTTTCGTCGAACGGCATTTCCAAAGGAGGATGACATAAGGCAGGTGATCGATTGCATCGAACAATCAGACGCTGGCTTAAACATCTCTGAAGTCGAGCAAGCCGTCAATCTTCGACAGAGTCAAATTGCCCATGTCTTAAAATTTCTCAACGTAGAAAATCCTGCGCCAATCTTAAAGCAAGGCCAGAAATGGGTTGCACTGCCTTCTGCAAGTGATTACCGCTTGGACGCGGACCGAGTACAGTTTCTGACAGAACAACGGGAGCAGGAGTGGCGAAAGATTGAGGATTATGTTGGTTACACGGGGTGTCGGATGAGTTTCTTGACAAATGAGTTAGACGACACAAGTTGTGAAGATTGCGGAAGATGCGCCAACTGTGATCCAAAAAATCAGTTATCCCATAAGTTTCGATCAGTTACTGGGAAGGCAGCAGTCGAATATTTACGCAAAGACGATATGCCGCTTGAACCTCGATTAAAGATTCCAAAAAATGCTTTCCTAATATATGATTTTCCGAGAGATATGCGTCCTGATCACGTCGCTGAGCACGGCCGAATTCTGTCGAGTTGGGAAGACTCTGGTTGGGGGAAGACAGTAGCTCAGAATAAGCGAGATGGTTTTTTTCAAGATGATTTAGTTGAAGCGGCTGTAGAATTGATCGAGAAACGCTGGAGGCCAGCACCAAGCCCTACTTGGGTTACTTGTGTGCCTTCATGCCGAAATCCAGACTTAGTACCGAGTTTCGCAAAGAGACTCGCGGACCAATTGCAATTAGAGTTTATTGAAATTATTCGAAAGACCAAAGAAACTGAACCACAAAAAATGATGAATAATTCTTTTTATCAGTGCCAAAATCTTGATGGTGTATTCGAACTTACTGAAAAACCATCGCATGAAGCGGTGATTCTTGTTGATGACGTAGTTGATTCAAGATGGACAACAACTGTTATAGCAGCACTGCTAAGAGGCAAAGGAACGGGAAGGGTGTTCCCGTTTATTTTAGCAAGCGCCTTTGACGGTTGAGAGCATGGACGTCTTGAATAACGATCAGCAGGCTATTCTTCTATTAACGGCCAACTTGGGAAGTTCTAAGAGTGCGGCAAAGCCCTTAACTCCAACGGAATGGGGTCGGTTTTATTTCTGGCTAAATGAACAAGAACTCCGGCCCGGCGAGCTATTAACAGGTAGTTTAGCTGAGAAGTTGGAGGGGTGGGACGACAAAAATATTTTCGCTGAGCGTATCGAAGTTCTGCTCGATCAAGGTCTGGCATTAGCCCTTGCAGTCGAACGTTGGGAAAGAGCGGGCATATGGATGGTTGACCGAATGGACGTAGACTACCCTCAGCGATTAAAGGAGAAACTAGGCAAAAATGCACCAGCTGTTCTCTATGGCTGTGGTAATAAGTCTCTTATCAATCACAGCGGTATCGCTGTTGTCGGATCGAGAAATGCGAACGACGAAGATCTCAAATTTGCCAGTGACTTAGGCTCGCAAACTGCGTTTGCTGGCTATTCATTAGTTTCCGGAGGCGCCAGAGGCATCGATGAATCTGCGATGTTTGGAGCCTTGGACAGCGAAGGGACAGTTGTCGGAGTGCTTGCATGCGAGCTCATTCGGAATGTGGCGTCCAAGAAATTTCGTGAAGGTATTCGAGACAATAATCTTGTGCTTATAACTTTAGTTGCTCCCGAAGTGCGATTCAGTATTGGTAATGCAATGGGAAGAAATAAGTACATCTATTGCCTGTCGGATGTTGCAGTGGCCGTCCATTCAGGGAAAAGCGGTGGGACTTGGTCTGGCGCGATTGAAAATCTTAAAAATGCTTGGGTGCCACTATGGGTAAAGCAAACGTTCGATGCAGAAGCAGGTAATTTTGAATTAATTAATCGGGGAGGCAAAGCAATTACGACGGAAACCCCGAGTGACTTCATAGAGACGTTGGTTCTTCCGGCTGAGCGGGAGATTGGAACAGCAAACAAGGAATTGCGACAATCAGAATTGAGTGGCTCGGAATTTGATGCAATAGATGAGGTTGGAGAGAAAGATGTATCAGCTGAATTGTATGAAAATTTCTGTCAAGCATTGTTTAGATCTTTGGGCGATCGCAATGGTTCATCTAAAGAAATAGCGGCTATGCTTGATCTTACGACATCGCAGCTGCATCGTAGGTGGCTCTCTAAAGCAGTTAAAGAGTATCGAGTTCGGAAGAGAATGAATCCCGTTAGGTATGAGGTCGTCAGTTCTCAGGAACAGCCGTTAGAAGGTGAGAATCTTTACGACTGTTTTTTAGACCGACTGCTAGATGTTCTAGAGGAAACTCCGCTAACGAAAGCCCAGCTAGAGGAAATGTTCGGTTTGACTACTCCACAAGCTAGCATTTGGCTTGCTCGAGCGATTGAAGCAAAGCAGATAACGAAATTAGGCAGGCCTGTTAGGTATCAGAAGAGCTTGGACTGCGATAGCGAACACGATACTAAGTCAGCGATCGGGAGTCAGCGGGAATTATTTTAACGAGGTAAATACGGGAGCGAGCATCTTGTAACCTCCCAACTAGAGGATGACAGTTTTTAGCGTTAGTGCTTCCTAGAGAGGATACCTCCGAATACCTGACCATCTCATCCGATGGTAATCTTGCCTCGTTCCAGCAATGCCTTCATTCGCACGCACAGACTCAATTGGATATTTACTCTGGTATTTCACGCATCTTAAGGTTATCTGGAACATCTGAAAGTCGCTCAGTCGGAATTACAACCGCGCAGTCAACACATAATTTACCGTTCTGGGCTTCATTCTCATTTTTTTCCTTTGTCGAGATTTAACATTCGCATCTTTATTTGTCTGGGGAACGCCTGATTGAGCGTTATAGTAAGAAACCTATTCTCTTTCTTCAGGCTGAAATGCTTTAGCAAGCCATTTATGACAGTCGCATTGATGAACTGGCGGCAGAAGCAGGATCAGCTGACCTCTAACCTAATAGGCATTAGAGAATAGCTTAACTAGACCTTTCCATCCTTTGATAACCACATAAGCTGTACACAAGGACATGGCGATAAAAGCAGTCGTCAAAACCAGCCCATCTCCATCCTCAATAGAGACGGTGACAATCGTCCATATCCAAAAGCCTGTAGCCAATAGAATAAGTCCTTGCCCAAGAATAAAGATTGTTTTTGCTAGCTTACTCATAATGTCCATTCATCAGAAAATAAGTAGTAACTGACCTCTGCAATCATGCGCTTGCGCTGTTCTTCTGTATAGCTGTCCGTTATTTCATACACACCCATGAGACTGATGTTATCCCAGTTCTTTTCTTCAGGGGTTGAATACAAAAAAACTTGAACAAAACTGAAGATGGGATATGGTTCCAGATTGGACATGATCATCACCATTTGCGCATGCGTGCTGTTATAGAACCATTGCGCACTGTCCTCTTCTGCCTCTTCATTGTTGCGAAGTTGTTTAATATTCAGCACCAGAAACCTGCCTTTAAATCGGTCAATGCCCATTTCCTGCATGCTACCGCCCACTCTTGATGATTCATGTGGCTCACAAGGCATACCAATGACGACTGGATCACTTCTTTTGCGTGGTGGAGAGCGCTCTATGTAGGCAATACAGTCGTCAATGAATTCTTGGAGATACAACATATCTGGATTGTTTAGTTGTTCTTTAAACGTTGCCTCTTCTGCAGAGGTCATTCTTTTTGGAGAATACTCTTCCGCTTGAGCTGCAAAGCTTATGAGTAACAGGGGCAAGACAACAAGGAATTTCATCATTCTAATCTAACCCACCATTCTGCAAGAATTATGGATTCAAACTGACAATGGCGTGGGTTTTAGTCAGACCGTCTAGTTTTAGCTTTCTAACAGGAATAAGATAGCGGTATGAAACAGCTTGGGTATCGATGGGGCTACACTGCCGGAGTCCTTTTCTTATTGTGTGCGGCACTGATTTTTGTAGTCGTGGCAATGCCATCACCGTTTGACTGTACGGTAGTGGAGTAGAAATACTATGGTTAAACAGAGAGAAATACCCTTATGTCGGAACTCGACCCCTCAACAACTTGAATCCTTTCTCTGGGACACCGCAAGGGTGAAGTTCAGATGATCTTGAATTTAGGGCTATCAAGACAAATCCCAGTTGAGATTGTTCGTACTGATCGCAGAAAGACAGTCGCATTCAGTGTCATCGAGGAACAAGTTCGTATTGTCGTTCCGAAACGGTTGCCTGAGAAACGAATTCAAGAACTGATCCAGAGAAAAACTCCATGGATCCGACGAAAACTGCAGATTCAATCAACTATCCCACCAGTCAGACCGAAAGAATATGTTAGTGGTGAATCTTTTACCTATATGGGTCGGAACTATCGTCTAAAGGTTCTTGAAGGATCTTCTGATGGTGTGAAACTGGAAAACAGTCAATTGGTGGTACGCATTCCCAAGAATGTTCAGGGCAAAAAGAAAATTGATCGGGTTGAGAAACAACTGAAGCACTGGTACATCAATCACGCACAAGAAAAGATGACGGAGAAGACTCGTCGATATGCGGAAATCTTGGGAGTAAGGCCCGATGCGGTTGCAGTCAGAGATTACAAATCTAGGTGGGGTAGTTGTTCAGTTAAAGGTGAAATCAAGTACAACTGGAAGATCATCATTGCCCCCAATCACATCATCGACTATGTGGTGGTGCATGAACTCAGTCATATGAGGCATCCAAACCACTCCAGAGACTTCTGGAGATACGTAGGAAGAGTGATACATGACTATAGAGAATGTCGTGAATGGTTAAAGAATTACGGAAGAACCTTGATTATTTGAGCGGTGTTCTGATTAGCCTACTTAAAAATAGCGTGTTTTAGCCGTTTTTTGGAATGATGCCTTTTAAGTTGTTTCGGAAGTAAAAGATTCTGGTTACCTTTTGCTAACAGGAATAAGATAGTGGTATGAAACTGCGACTTTTTTGTCTTCTGACCGTTTTAATTCTCTCTTCCTGTGGTGACGGCGGACAAGATGAATCATTAAGTGCTGCCAATATTGACGAAGTATTACGTGAGTTGGATATCAGTGGAAATGCCTCACCGCAAATGGAGGAATTTGTGCGCTGTCTTGTAAGTGGTCCTGCTGTTTCTTTATGGGATAGGCTGATGGGAAAAAAGCAACCATGGGGAGACAAATGGAACGCGCTTGAGATATCCCGCAAGCGTCCAGATCTCTTCCTATGGTGGGGAAAAGAGTGCCAGAGGATTGCTTATTAATGACTTTAGATAGTGGATTCCTTACCTTCCTGTAACAGGAATAAGATAGGAGTATGAAGAGACTAATACCGATTCTGTTACTGCTTGTGCGTGGTGTTTCGTATCCAGGCGGTGATCATTATGGGTGTTGAGCGGCGCTTAAAACGGGTCGAGGGGTTTCTCGCTGAGCCGAGATTTAGAGGCTTTAGCCGACGGGATTTATTTTTCCCTGCATGGCATGCAATCGTTGCGCTATCCAACATGGCAGAGTCGGTTACTAATCTTTATGTAAGTGGCCACATCGAGAAGGTGAAGGCGAGTGATTTTCTTTGTGTGATAGCAAAGCGTGCAACTCACGCTAGGGTTAATCCGTATCGTCGTGATATCGCTAATGTGAAAGACTTATACAAGTGGGGCTACTATCTGGAGCACCTGAACATCTGTCTCGGAGCATTGGGGCGCGTAGAGCAAGATAACCGATTCGCATCTTTAAACCACAGGGTGTGCGTTCACTTACGTGAAAAGTCACTCAAATCCCCAAACTACCACGCCGATCTTCATGCAAGAAGTCGCATGAAGTGGCCCGCTGATCAGGCTGGAATTCTTTATTCGCTCTGGCTGCATGATCAGAATTTCGGCACTCAATATGCTGAGGAACCGATACAGGCTTGGTTCGATTACATGGCGAATTACGGAATCCACGAGCCAACGGGTCTGTATATCACCGAAGTTACCGGAGCAAAAAAATTTAGCGGTGTGCCAAGAGGGTGCGCCTTGTCCTATCTTGCCCACTATTTAAGCCGCTTTGCACCCGATGCAGGGAGTGAAATTTGGGAGGGATACAAGAAAGAATTCTTGATTCGCACCGTGATAGGCAAAGGATTTCGTGAGTATCCTAAGGGGTTTAGATACCGCTGGACACCCGATTCCGGACCCATCCTTTTTGGCTTAGGGGCTGCGGCAACAGGGATCGGTCTAAATGCAGCATCGACTGTTTCGGACAATGACACCTTTTCAGCCATCGAAAGAACACTGAAGCGTGTATTAGGCGGATTCCATGGCATTGAGAGGATCATTGGTAATACACTTCTAACTCGGATAGGAACTGATCTGTTAGCCACTTCAATACAGTTAAACGCGGAAACAAAGGAGCGCTGGTATTAGGAAGATTATGGTCAGTGAAGAAGTAAAAAGAGCCGCAGAGCGCGTAAAGGGTTACGAAGAAGAGATTGCCAAATACGGCATGTCTCGGGGGGACTTTAAGCGACTGCAAAAGCAAAGAAAAAGCACCCGGCGTTCTTTGCTGTTTTTTATTTTAGTCAGCCCCGTAGTACCCGGCTCCCTCTATCTTTACGATGCCTTTCCTTCATTATGGTTGGGCGGAGTGACTGTAATTTGCCTAACAATTTATTTATTTTTTAGTTTTCTTGCTGCCCTTGAAGTGTTCTATTTACGTTATGTAAAGAACAATCAAGTGCATATGATCTCTCATACCCAAGGCATCGGCGTAGGTCTGAATCTCCTCGCCTCTATTCCCATATCAATTGCAATCGTTGTGTTTCTGATACCAATGCTGGGACCTATTTTGGTAGCAACAATATGCCTTGCCATCGGCTTGATTTTCGTGCTTATTGCGACCTATAGATATTGGAGAGACAGGGCCAAGGAGTGAAGTATGAAACACCTCTGCACAATTCTCTTATTTTGCTGCTTCGGTGTCACTCTCGCTGCGCCACCTGAGTCATTCGAACAGGCTAAGAAACAGGCTCGAGAAGTTTACAAAGATCATCAAACAACTTTTTATTGTGGATGTTCATATACACAAAACGGAAAAAAAGGAACTCCCATCCTTGAATCATGCGGATATGAGAGCCCCAAAAACTCCAGCCTAACTAAAGAGATTTGGTGGGAGCACGTAGTTCCGAGCTCGAAACTCGGCGACGAATCGAATTCCGACATTAAGTTGAGAAGGTTGAATCTGCACAACCTTGTACCGGCTATTGGAGAAGTAAATAATGGCCGTTCAAATTATCCGTTTACTATCTTTAGCGAAGGTTCTGAGTGCAAAAAAGAAGCACGCAACTATGGCGCGTGCGAGATAAAGATATCTAGCGAATGTGACTCGGTGGAACCTCCAACGCATACTCGAGGTGCTATCGCCAGAATCTATCTCTATATGTGGGAAAAGTACCAATTTCGTCTAGACAAAGAACAAAAGGATATGTTCAATGATTGGAATGAAACATATCCTGTGACCGAATGGGAATGTGAGAGGGACAGACTAATAGCCCGAGCCCAATACCAGGGTGAACACAACTCAAAGGTAAAAGAGAAGTGCACTGAAGCGGGTTTGTAATGACAAAAGAATCAGTTACCAAAGTTGAAAACATGGAATGGCGAGACGGCCGTTACACCGGAGAACTCTCTGACGGTGTTCCCCATGGTCAGGGAGAACTTGATTGGAACAGATCTGTCGAGTATCGCCCGGGCTGGAAAGGTTCAGAAATTGAAGTCGCGGATGAGTTTCTTGGTCAGGTAAGACTCGGGATCGACTACGATACAGACCATCATGACTATACGTGGGATGAGTGCGCAAAGTACGTCGGTGAATTCAAGCAAGGTCACCCGGACGGCGAGGGGACTTTAACCATTATGGATGGATCAACGTATGTCGGGCAGCTTAAGGCTGGTCGATGGCACGGCGAGGGCACATGGACCCATCCAGATGGCGATGAAATCAGCGGTCAGTGGAAAGAAGGCCGTGTGCACGGCCACGCAAGATGGAAAGGGGAGAAAGATGAATATGTCGGTGAATTTAGGGATGGCTTAAGGCACGGCAAGGGCACGCTCACAAATGATTGGGGGATTGAAGACTATGGGTACAAGTACGTTGGAGATTGGTATGAGGACGAAAACTCCGGTTTTGGTGTCATAACCTACCCGACCAGCGTCTATGAGGGTGATGTTTCGTCTGGGTTGCCGAGCGGCCATGGATTGATGACCTATGAAGACGGATCATCTTTTGGGCACGAATGGAAAGTATACGACACTTTTGTTCCAACCGAAAAAAGGGAGGGGTTTGAATACGACATAGACGGAAACGTCACTGCAATCTATATCGACGGGCACCGGATAGACAGACCACATTTCAATGATGCCCAGGCGTTGGCTGAAGAGCATGAAGACTTCAACGCGCCCGATCTCGACCATATTGCGACCCTTGAAAAGGATGACCTGATTTGGGTCATGTGGGTAGTGGAAGATAGATATGAAAAAAGCACCAGTGAACGTTTCTGGCTCAAGGTTGTAGAAAATCGAGAAAGTGAGATTAAAGGCACCGTTGAAAACCATGTAACCGAGGCTCCTTATGAAGTCGGAGAGGAAGTCGTGATCCCTCACAATTGTGTCTACGATTACATCCGATATAACGCGGTGGCGGCGTATCCAGAGGCATTCGACGAATTTATAAATAGGGAATCTTCGTTGGTAATTTACGCCGAAAATGAGAACTCTATTGAGGCCGCGTTGCGTTCCGAGCGTGTGATGACTGTATTACGGCTGGCAGAGAAGTTAACGGCGACGTATCCAACGGACATCAACGCCCATGTCGAGTCTTCTGGGGGATGGACAGACCTCGGTGCGCTCGAGTCCGGCGACACACTGCTCACGCCTTCAACAGCAGATATTTCAACCTCGAATCTGGAATGCGGGTCTGTAGAGGTGCAGCACGCCGAGACCCAAGAAAAATTCTGGATCAAGGTGGTACGAATAGACGCGAGCACGGGCATCCTTTGCGGGTTGGTAAAAAAACAATTTGCGAAAGCCAAACTTTCGAGATGGCAGCCTGTGCAATGCCATGTTTTTCAAATCTGGGATGCAATATTCCCGCGGGCAAAAGAAACGCTTAACTTGGCCGACGGCGCTACCTATATCGGGGAAGTATCGGATGGATTTCCAGATGGTGAGGGAGTCTGGACTTTAACGGATGGAACTGAATACGTTGGTGAATCTAAGAACGGAAACTGGGAAGGCTTTGGAACAATGACCGATCCCGATGGGCCCACATACACCGGCGACTGGGAAAACGATGAACGAACTGGCCAAGGAGTTTTGTCTGGGAAAGATAATGGACGCCCAATGGCACTTTCCGGCGAGTTCAAAAACGGTCTTGTGAATGGTCAGATCACCGAGATTCTCCCCGATGGTTCGATCTATGTCGGCGGGACTGCCCGAAGGGCCGAAGCAGTTTGCAAAGAAGGCCACGGTACCTGGACCTTTTTAAATGGTTCGAAGTATGTCGGGGAACTCAAGGATGGCAAATACAACGGGCAGGGAACCTGGACCTTTTCAGGTGGGAATGTATATGCCGGGGAATGGAAAGATGGGGAATTCCATGGCCACGGGACGCTGACGCTTCTCAATGAAGGAATGTACGTTGGCGAATGGAAAAACGGATTAAAGGATGGGCAAGGAGAGCAACTCTATAAAAGCGGAAGCAAGTTTGTTGGTGGATGGAAGGATGGAGGTCCGTGGGAAGGGGCAGTTACTGACAAGGATGGCGCCCAAATCGCAACCTACTTAAAAGGCGTCCGAAGTGACGACTCCTTTGATTCCAAGACCCGAAAGAAATGGTCGAAGTTTGTTTCGAGCGCCGTCAGTGACGTGATGGAAAGCCAGGGTATCATGTCAAAAGAATATGGACTGGGTAGGAACGATTCCGATTACAAGCGATGGTACGTGGATCAGAAAACAGGCTGCCTGACTTTTTTTCGTGACGATCTCCCCGGCATTATTGCCAAAATCCAATATGTCGGTTCAACTTCTACGGCCAAGAATGATTGGCTTTGGTCGTGGGCAAACACAACCATTTTTGACCAGGTGAAGGACCAAATGCATGTCGTTAAGGAGTATGGCGATAAAAATGGGTTCACACCTTTAACAACAACAAGTCTGATCGAGTACGAAGACGATATAGAAACACTCGGTTGGCAACTGATGTCGGTTGCTCACAAGTTATTGGATGCCAAGGGGGCTTATAGAATCCCGTATGAGGGAAGCGGCGGTTTTGTGATCTTTACTGACATTCAAAAAACGGGACACTTCCGATGGCCCACCGATGCCAAGAAAGGCGGTGACAAGGCAAAAAATGGCCCCGGGACCGAGACCTATCCAGACGGGTCAGAGTATGTTGGCGAATTCAAGGACGGTCTCTTCCATGGTCAGGGCACCATGAGTTATGCCAATGCCACACTTTCTTCTGGAATCAAAGGTTCGAAATATGTTGGCGAATTCAAGGACGGTCTTTTTCACGGGCACGGAACGCTCGTCTTGACTGACGGTACGCAGTACACCGGAGATTGGAAGGAAGGCAAGCGCCACGGCCATGGAACGGTCACAAATGAATTATTCAAGTGCACGGGAGATTTCCAGGATGATCAACTCCAAGGGGAGGGGACCTATACATTTCTTGATGGATCAACTGCCGACATCGTAACGATGGGATTGGGTGATGAACCCTTTATTGGCCTTTACACTGGAGAGGTATCTGATGGTGTTCCAAATGGACGAGGAATCTCTAGTGGCACACGTCAAGGAAGGTACGTTGGTGAATGGAAGGACGGGTTAAAGCATGGATGGGGAACCGAAGACACGACTGTTCAAATGTATGAAAGCGAAATGCATTTGCGTGAATCTGGTTTTTATGAACGGCATGGCATGTTGCCTCCAGGTCCAGAACGATTGTCCGGGGAATCTAAATATGTTGGGGAATGGCGGGAGGGCAAAAAACATGGTCAGGGGACCGAGACGTATTTAGGCGGGAACAAGTACGTCGGACAGTTCAAAGACGATGAAATTCATGGCGAGGGCATAGAAACCTTCCCCGATGGAGAAAAGTACGTTGGGGAATTCAAAGAGGGCAATCGGCATGGCCAGGGCACCTTCACCTATTCCAGTGGAAACAAGTACGTCGGGGAATGGAAGGAGGACATGCCTTGGGAAGGAACCGAATACGACAAAGACGGAAACGTAACTGTAACCATTTCAGAAGGCGTTAAGACAGAGAAGTAACAAGACAGCATGCCTAAAAAATCGGCTAAGGATATTGAGAAACTTCGAGTAGCCGCTGAAGATGATGACGACGACGCGGCTAAGCTGGACTCAAGGAAATAGGAGAATAGACCTTGTTTGCACCAATGCACTCAAACTGGAATACACTGACCATGCCGTTTATAAGAGCCGCCTTGATGAGTTAGAACCAGACTCAAGCAACCTCTAACCTAAAGGAGCATCAAACCAACTGGTGAACCTTCCCATGAGAGATACCAGTTCTCTTAGCTATGGCTCTATAGGATAAACCTTGCTCACGTAATTCCTTTATCTCGTGTAACCTTGTTGGTTATCAAGATGATCTAGCGACAGCTTCAGAAAGGCTAGGCCATGCTTCACAAGCTACTACAAAGAAGCTCTATCGCAGTAACGCATCTAAAGTTGTTCCTTTAAGATTGCCCAATTAAAATTAAGAAACTAGTAATAACGTTGTAAAATAAGGTGTAAAATTAGTAATTGATTGAGCAAAAGCAAGAAGCAAATTATATAAAAAGGTTAGCACTTGGGCCGTTAGCTCAGTAGGTAGAGCATCTGACTTTTAATCAGGTGGTCGCAGGTTCGATCCCTGCACGGCCCACCAAAAGACCAAATATCTCTTAGCCAGGGGTGTTTGAACAATGCCCGCATAGCTCAGTTGGCAGAGCAGCTGATTTGTAATCAGCAGGTCGATGGTTCGAATCCGTCTGCGGGCTCCAAAATTATTGTGGGAGAGGAGGAATTTCAAATTCTTTAAATTAGATGGCATCTGCCAGATTAAGCTTGTTTTGAGGTGCTACCAAATCTTGTGTCACAAATCCGACACATTATTTGGATCATTTAGAAATCTGGCATGGTCCCCAAATTACTATTTTACAGGGCCGAGTCTCGATGATTTTTCAAGGAAGGCGACTTTTCTTGCATGATAATAGGAAAATTAAGCATCATTTTTCTCTATCAATCTTGACGATCCAGTAGAAACAAGAGAAAATTAAGGGTTTGAAATTCTCGGAGGGGTTCCCGAGCGGTCAAAGGGGGCAGACTGTAAATCTGTTGGCTCAGCCTTCGGAGGTTCGAATCCTCCCCCCTCCACCAC
>PBJL01000021.1 GCA_002721105.1 Acidiferrobacteraceae bacterium
GTAGTTGAGAAACCGTGGGTCCGATCCATGTGATACCAGCCTTCTCCACTTGCTCCGCAAAATCGGCACTTTCGGACAAAAATCCATACCCAGGATGAATAAGATTGCAATCAAATTCCTGGGCCGCAGAAAGTATCGCGGGTACATTCAGATAAGCAGCGATTCCTTGACCAGAAATTTCCACTGAATCGCCCTTCGAGAAAAGCACATGGGATGCAAACCGATCCGACTTACAATATATCGAGACAGCATTTATATTCAGATCATGTGCTGATTGCAAAACCCGCAACGCAATTTCGCCTCTATTAGCTACTAAGACCCGAGGATCAGACATACAATTTTCCTTTAATATCAAGTGAGATAGACTAAGCTAGCTTATCTTCTCTCGACTTTCAAAATTTCGGATCATTTTAGCGGCCTACATAGGAGGCTTGATAATACGGTGGCGCGCCCGGAGAGATTCGAACTCCCGACCACCTGGTTCGAAGCCAGATGTTCTTTCTCCTCATTCTTGTTGCAGTTACTACCTTTCTTGAGATTTAATCTCCCAATGAATTTCTAGTTTACACCTTATTTAATGGCTTGTTTAGGTGTTTTATATTCTTTATTGGGAGAACTTTAGAGGAACAACTTTAGAGGTGTTATTGCGATAGAACTTCTTGGTGGTGGTTTGTGAAGCATGACCTAGTCTTTGTGAACCGGCAGCTGAGTCTGTAGTCATCTCATACTCCGTAATCTTACCAACACACTGTCATCTTCTCTCCAAAAATTAGGAAATATTGTTCTTAACATCAACGAGATTTTTGGCCATTTTTTTACAAGGATCACACCAGAACACCCCCATTTTTTTACTGAGTGGCGGGGTACATTAAACGGATGAAATGGATTCTTTTTTTGTCGCTGTTTCTGGTGAGTTTGATTGCCGCCGCCGGCCCTCATTTCAAACCCGACATTGTGCCTCTGGAGATGACATCCGAAGCTGAGACCGCATTTTTTGAGCTGATTGAAGGGCCAGATATTCTGATGATTAGGGATTATCTTGACGACTGTATTAAATACCTTAACTATGTCGCAGAGCGTGAACGGTCCGACCCGGTGGTAATTGGCATGCCTTGTGAACCTCACGAGGATTCCAGAGTGGGTCAATCCATTCAAGAACAGGGAACCGAGACTTTTAAGGGGCGGTTCTTGGTCCTTTATGTCGAGGATCTGCGTCAGGAAGGGGACCCTGAGAGCGATGCACAGAAATATTACAACGCAACACACGCGCAAATGGTGACCTTCATATTTGACCAACCCCCCTTTTCCATCTTCTCGGTGATGCAAGCGTTTCTGTATTCGACTCCAGAGGAAAAGAATTATGAGATGGCGAGTCTTTGGAGCTTTGATCGTCGGGATAGGGAACTCACATTCGAGGATCATAAAGAATTGGTTTATAGAATGCAGAACTATCTATTTAACCCTTTGTTTACGCTGTGAGCACCAAGAGTCCATGCTGGAATCCGCCAAAGAAACCGGCGCCTGTCAGAAAGGTTCCAAAAGAGGAGTGGCCTAAGATTTTGGAAAAGCTGGAAAAGGATCTAATCACCAAAGAAAAGCGCATCGTAAGTTGACCTAAAAGGGTGAGAAAGGGCATAAAACAGCTCTAATTCAGCACAATTTCAGAACACCCCTCAACGCTTTAAAAACAGAGTATTATTTGTCTATAATTCATGCAGGATCGGGTTATGATGAGATTGTTTTGAAATAAAAAACAATGACTAGTTTAGATTATGTGGGCGACTGCAAATACATCCAATGTTTCTCGGGTTACTGAAATTTGAATACCAGAGCAACATCGGGAATAGCTATTATGTTTTTGCGACTTTCCAGTATGTTTCTTGTTGGCTCCTTATTATTTTTCACCGCTACTTATGTGTTGGCGGTCCAACCACCCGAATGCGATGATGAAGAGATAGATTGTTGCTGGGACGATGCAGTCAACAAACTACTCAAACAAATTCAAATACACGTGAGCCAAGCAAATCAAGCTGATGATTATTATGGCCATGTTGACCTCGCGTGCTTCACTAGAAACTATCTCTATCACAACCTAGAAAAAGAATCCGACCTAAAAGCACGACTAGAGATTCTTTTGAAATTAAAGGCTAGTAGCATCTATAGGGATGTCGTTGACAATGCCGACAATCTTTCAGTGGCGGAACGACAGTACTATTTTGGGAGAAAGACTGAAAACATTTTTTGCGAGCTTCACCTTCTCGCAGGTGTTAACGAAGCTAATAGCTGTAAAGATGACCCAGATGACAAATTCAATGCTACTCCGATTCTTCGAAGGTTAATTGCACAACAAGAAGCTGTTCGCACAAGAGATAAACAGGATGCCCAACAAGCATTGACAAAATTGTTGCCGACCATCTTAGACAGGATTAAAGCTTCTTGGGTTAGACCGGTTTCGTTTGTTCCAGGTTCAGAAGTTAAGTTGCTGGTGCGAGTAAAGACTTCCGGTGTAGTCGTGTCCGTGAATACGGAAAGAAGCAGCGGCGATTATTTATTTGACGATTCAGTAGAACGGGCTGTAAGGAAAGCGTCCCCCTTACCATTTCCCGACGAAGAACGTTATTATGAATTTATCCGAGAGTTCCCGATTACTTTCAGGCCAGAAGCACCCCAGATCACAACCTTTGATCTCACCATTCGGTCCTCACCATCCAGTGCACGTTTAACAGTGGACGGTAAGTATCAGGGGACGACCCCTAAGGTGGTGAGTGTTGAAAAAGGGTATCGACGAATCAAACTGACTAAAGAGGGCTATCAAGATAAAGAGCTGTCAATCAATGTCTCTCAAGATACGACTCGCACCGTGAGCTTAGAGCGGAACGCACTACAGCTGTCGCGGTTTTCCGGTCGTTATTTTGTCCCAGTCAGCAGTTTTTGTAAGGATTGCCCCGGTTCATATTTTGCATTAAACATTTCTTCAAATAATATCTCGGGAAAGTGGCATCTCTACCCAGGACAGATAGCTTATGTTGTGACAAAGACTATTTCACGACAAAGCTCAAGTTGCAGCCTGATTCTTGAAAAAAAAGGTCCGAATCCAAGGGCTCCGCGGTCGATTCGGCTGGATCTCAATTTTGACGGAAAATCTATGAATATGAATGTGCATGAGGGCAAGAGCCAAATCCATCGGATTGTTGCGTATTTAAGAAAGTAGGAGTATCGTCTTGAATAGATTGATCAATTCAGAAATTCTTCTTTGTTAAGGAGGTGTTTTTATGTCGATCTTGTGGCTGAGGTTGAGTTTTTTAAGCCTTATGATGGTATCAATATCTTCTGCGCTGGCATTTTCTGTGGGTACACCACCGGTCGTAAAAAAGCCTAACGGTGGGGAGGTCTGGCAAACTCAGTCGACGTACACAATCCAATGGGATACTGGAGGCGATCCTTCTGGTGATGTCTGGATCGAATTATGGCAAGGTGAAAAGCGTGTTTTGAAGGTGTCAGCCGGAACTCAAAATACAGGCACTTTTAGATGGAAGATTCCCGGTAGCGTTGCAGCCCGATCTGATTATCGTATCAGGGTCGAGAATATTGCAGGTTTTGATTTCAGCGAACGGCCGTTTTCTATAACGGCGGGTAGTGGTGGAGGTAGTGGTGGAGGTAGTGGTGGAGGTAGTGGTGGAGGTAGTGGTGGAGGTAGTGGTGGAGGTAATCAAGCCATAGATCAATGGGGTAAAGCCCATTACGAAAATTATGGCAGAGCAGAAGGTCGTACGCTCCCGGCCAATGGAAGCTATGGGGATTACGTGCGAAAGTACTCGGACCTTCTAGCAGTCTTCAATGCTTCGCAGGGAGGAGGTAGCGGTGGTAGCAGTGGAGGAGGCGGGGGGAGTGGAAGTCAATGCGCCGGTAAGACCAGCGGCGGTGGCTGTTATGGCGGTTATGTCCGGATGCACACTGACTTATTGACCGCATATAAGGCGACCGGGTGTGTTCAAAAAATAGAGGATTGGGGTAAGGCGCACTACACCGCAAGCGGAAAGCGTGAGGGTCGATCGCGACCGACCAGTTGTAGCGGCGGTAGTAGTGGGGGCGGCGGAACTATAAAAAAATGTACCAGTTTTGTCCCGGATTGTTATTACTATGGTCTCAATGGTGATAATCCAGGGGATAGACTGCTTGTGACAAAAAACTGCTCAGCCAACATTAGCACGGGGCAATGGTTGCATCTTAGCTGCCCAGGTAAATTTTATTACAGAGAGAGGCCTGGATATTGGAGATTGCTCTATAGTACGGTATCTTGGTCTAACAACACAAAGCTGTGCGTCAATAACGTGATCACGATGAGAGGTGGGCGCCCAGAGATCCAATGTCGGATCACAAATATCACATCAAAATGACGAGCGATACCTCATTAACCACGCGTCCTAATAGACTGATTTTAGCGTTGGTTATCGGATTTTTGTTTGTATTATGTTTCGCTAGACCTGCCTTACCTCAAGATATTGTGCGTCTTGTGCCTACTATCGATTCGGATCAGTCTGATGCTCTGCGTGCCATTCGCTTTAGCTATGACAGTCAGGAAAGCCGGTATCGTTACCGACTACTGCCCAATCAAATCAAAGGCGTTGCTCTACTCGATTCGGAGAGCGGTATCAGCATTGTCGCCGACAAGATCGAAAACGGGTCATATCAACTTAAGTACGTGTCATTCACAAAGACTGGTGTGAATGAGGTGTTTATCGAGGGAATTGTTGTAACAAACTTGGCGACCGCTCATGTAAGGGAGGGCGACAAAGGAACCGTACACATCGCATGGCTTGAGGCGGACAAAAAAACGCTGAGCTATGCACATGTTGATGATTCTGCACAAATCACACAGAGGTTGAGCTTTTCCTACGAAGAAGCGATAAAGATGCCACCGTCGTTTTATATGTTGCCGCATGTGCTTGTAGGTCGACATCAGGTGGGATTGTTAAGGGCAAGCGAGAAGGAGGGCAACCCGGTGGCGGTGTTGGATATATTTGAGGTTGGATACGACAAGATTGGCCGTCAGGAAACAGTCACTGGTGCGTTCTCAGCTACAAACGAGAGCTGCAGTGGAAACGACTACAAAGGTTCTTTCACAGGAGTTTTGAATTCTACTGGCATATGTGAGCGGCGAAGAGAGGCCCTCGAGTCCAGTACTGGTGAGAAAAACCAAGGGCTCTTCAGGATTGTGGATGGCATAGAGGTCGGGAGCCCCATCCAGCCTCAGGGGGATCACGCCTGGTACGGAAATACATATTTGTCCCTCAGCTACCATATCGCGCCAAACGGTCTTGATCTCGAGTTCCGGCGAATCGCAATCCTGCTAGGAGGCGACGCTGTTAACCCGGATTCTCGGAAGATTGGCAGTGATATTTCGCTACTGTCCAACCTGACGGGACCAATAAACAGTTATCAAGGTGAGATAGGGCGTGGTGGAATTGCTTGGTTGGAAGGCCGCCCCGGCAATGAAATACTTGTGAATGTATTTCGTGAGGGAATATTGGATACTGCACAGCCACTCAATTCCGAAGTGGCTGGAGCCATCTCCTTTGGAAGTGCCACCAAGAAAGCATTGTATTGGATTGATCAAGGAGAGATGATTCCTCCAATTCTGTTTGTGCGTAGCGGGATGGGGTATCTTTATCAAGTGGATCTTCAGGTCCCTGATGCTTTTACGGCCATGCCCTTAGATGAATCGGTCTCTGATGTCTTAATCTGGCCTGCAATGGAACAGTTTGACAGTTCGAGTGTTGTGTTCGTGCTCGCGATCGACGATCGTGGTAGAACACACAGTGTTCACCACCTATCAAGACGCTGGAAGGGTGCAGATCTCATTTATGACTGGGATCAGTTGGTCGAATAAAGACCAATCACGTTAGCTCGCGCCGAATGATGAAGCGATCCATCTTTACCCGAGCTTCTTTGTGCTCTTCACTTTCTATCGTGGTTTGTACGGCAATCCTGCTCTGCTCCAGTTTGTCCAGTGTTTCGGCGAGAGCAGAGGATTCGTTTCATCGGCCTTTTGTAATCCCTGTCAGGACGTTGGTTGGGTCAAAGGACAGCAATGAGGCGCCACAACCCGAGCCCGATTATCAAGTGCGTTTTGTGCAGTGGATAAGCCCCGAGGTACTAAAAGTCAGAGCAGCCTATCAGGGTCATCCGTCATCAGCGGACATTTATCTAAAAATAGTAGTGAGAAACCATGCTACTGGCAATCCGACCCGTCATGTTGTGGCGCTGATTCCAGATTATATGAATCTCGAGTGTTTCACTGCTCAAATTTTTCAAGACGAATTTCCTAATTTTATGGACGACATTCGAATCTTCCAGGGGCTTTTCTTTTCACAACCTTTTATTGAGTATGAAGAGGATTGTCTTTATTTACCAGTGATGCCGCATAGTGTGGAGCCAATGGATGACGAGACTTCAAAAGTTATCTACGACAGTGGTTCTCATTCGATCCACCTAGTATCTACAACCAAAACAGAGAGTTATCCATTGAGCGCCGAATTCGACTTATCTCTTAGCACTGATCGCCCCGGCATCTTTGCTTTCTCACCAACCCAGGCTAGGTCGACGATCGTTGCTCTTCCAGTCAAAAACAGTTTCTGGGCGGTATTTGAACTGCAACCAGATCAGGGAGCTCGCTTGCTTTTGGGCCCCGAAGAGACGAGCGCGAATATGGGATTTATCCCGCGAACCATGGCAGTATCCCCAGCTCAAAACAACTGGATAGCGTATGTTGGTCCGGAGACTCAAGGCGGGTGGAGCATATCAGTTTGGGATATGGGTCACCGTGAGATCCAGCCGCAAGTCATTGGGAAAGTCGGAATCAATGCTGTTGCCTATAGTCAACACCGTGGCTTCGATCATCCGGTCGTCTGGACGGGACCAGATTCCATTCTGTTTCTGCGTGACGATGAGCTAACATTGTCTCATGTGAGGCTTAACGCAGACGGCACTCAGGATGAGATCGGTACTTTCTCGTTTTCACAAGGAAAAATATTTGAAGCGAACGGTGAATTTTTATCAAGACACTGGACGCACGAATTTGAAATTTTTCGCATAGAGGCAGTTTCGGCGATACAACAGCCGTTTTCTCAGGGTCTGCGCATTGCGGCGGTGGCGGTGCTTCAGTATGTGCACGAAGGGGTTACTCAGCAAACTGCGTTGCCTCTTGTCATGGATCTATCATGGAATTTGCAGGGCAGGAGCCAATGATCAAGACGCTGATCTTTTTCGTAACAATGCTTGCCTTGATAAAAACGGGTTTAGCCGATAGTGATCTATATCCTACTGAGGTGGTGGCGAAGAGATGGATTAAGGAGACTCAAAACAATTGGCAATTAAATAAGGGCAGGTGTTGGGGAGATACCAAGAATGCTGAAATCAGAGGTGCTATTAAGGCGGGATATGAACTGGATCTGATCGAGTGGCTCGGGAGCGGAGACGAGGACGGCGAGGCTTCCAAATACATGCGCTTGTACAACACAGCCTATCTCGGTCTGGTTTCTCGAATGCATAGTTCAGGGTGTAGTGTCATTGGTGCGGATAAGGCAGGTCGGTATACAACTGTACACAGTTTTGATTGTGGACAAAAAGAGCTACTTCGATTTCAAGCACTTACGCCGAACGATCTTGCACGTTACAGGGTCGATTTAGGGATTGAGTATATGGATTTGATAGAAAGTGCTTACCGAAGCTGTTCATCGCACGATCCGATACCAACGATGTCACTGAGTCATTTAATTATTGCAAGTTTACGACAGACGTCAGCTGAGTTGGCCCTCGCTGTTGCTCACTCCACCGTGTTGGCATGGAAGGCAGCGAGTCAGGCGGGTGATAATGTGGTCGCGACTCTTAGGCTTGAACAATTGGCACAACAATTGAGCCAACTTCAAACAACCACCTACGATGCTTTTCAAGTAGGTTTAGATGCAAAAGACAGGGAAGCGTTGGTGAGCGCTGCACTACACCGTATTTCGGTCATAGAGGAGCAGACGAGGCCAAGTTCACGAAAAGTGAGAGATTTTTGGCAGCATCAGAGTCTTATGTATCTGGGGAGTCCTGATCGAGCCGGTTTCCAAACTTTTCTCAAACCACCCGGTACGGATCCTAGGCTTGGTTTCACCCTAAAGAAAACTGGAGAATTGCTTTATTATGCTGAGTTATTGGCTCGAATGGGCAGAACGAAGGATGCAGCAAATGTTCTTGGTTATCTATTACTGTGGGAGATTGGCACCGAAGACACTGGACTCGATCTTATGCGCCCTATTGATGCGCGAGGGAATATTATTACCGCCTACCCAATCTGGTTGGCACTGGTACCTCCATACCAAGAGCTGTCTGAACTCATGGAGGATCAACATGGGCAACTAAATGGAGAGCAATACCACATCGCAAGAACTTTTAGTCGCAATCAATACATATCTGGGATTGGTGAACAAGGATTCTGGAACCTTTTTGAACAGGTGGTGCGAAAATGAAAAATCAACTGATGAGTTGGACGCTCGGTGTTTTAATTTGTGGATTAACAATGAATGCAGTCGCTGAGGCTGAGAATCAAGTCGAAGTACGTACCTTGCAAACTTGGAATTTACCTCACCCTTTTGAGGGGCCGAAGACCCTGACAGAAGATGTCTTTGCTTATCTTATGCACCCGATGTTACGTGATTACGCAGGTGAGAACACCCTAGACATATCTTATTCGAAAGAGGATGACTGCCTTTATGTTCTGGGTTCGGGAAGCTTGATTCGACCTGTTGAGGAAACGCTGACACAACTTAATTCTTACAGTCATCCGTACAGCAGTCTTTTTGCAGCAACAAAGTCAGGTTCGAATAACAAAGAGATGGTTAGATTTCCAAATATATGTGCCAACAGTGGTGGTCTTAATCTTCTGCGCTTAGAAGTCGAATCACTACCAGTGTTAGTGGATAAATGGAACGAGCCGGTTCGTTACGGGTTTAGGCCTAAAAGTTATCCGACATTAGGTGACTATCAGTTTCCGAAGACCGTGATGGGCACGAAGGGAAAGGCTATTCGCGGAGAGTTGAGCTTTTCCCCTAATATAAAGAATCAATCGCAGGCAATTCACGTTCTTTCTTATGCCGGGATGTCAAAAGAAGATCTGAGAAATTTCCTCAATAACCCCGGGGGCGAAGAGCGTGTCTATTTGGATGTGCCTTATCGAAAGTTGTTGCCAAGAGGTGATAGTGATAACCCCGCCGAATGGAGCGTGTTTCGGGCCAGTAGCAAAGCCCTTAAGATGATGTGTCCCAACTATAACAATCCTCGAATTAATGCGCTTTTTCGTGATGTTGAATATCGAAGAATTGTTCAGAAGACCGCTGATTTAGTCTATCACACTGGGGCAGTTGGATTGACCGACACCGGGTTGCAGCCTATTCATCGATCAAATGTACTGGAGGATGGAGGGTGGCGACAGTTTTCGTCTGATAAATTTAAGAGAGAGCGGCAACAATTAGCGAATGAGTGGAAAGCATGGTTGACGGCAAAGAGTAAATCCAGTGATGGCCAACTCGGTGCCGGACTGCGTGTCAAGAATGGTCAGAAACTGGTTGATATTGATACAAATGACTTGCCAAAATTCCGTCTGTTTTTTGCCGATAACATTAATGATACAACTTATTTTGTAAACTTGAAGGAATTGTTGGGTGAAGAAGAATTGGGCCTGATGAATCTGGAGATTCGTCGCGGTGATGACTTCATTCCAGTTGACAAATTTCGAAAAGTGCTAGCTGGAGATGAGCAACTGTCGGATGGACATGAAGGGGTCGTATTTGATATTCCTGTCCCATTCAATCATCACGTTGAACACTACTTTTCAAAGGATCGGAATTTTTTTGGTCTTGATCGCAATGTGGCCATAAAAACAGTATCGCAGGCAGAGGCAATGCTTAACGGAGATTGGACAGAGGGGGCTACCAAAAAGATGGGCTCTATATTGAGGGAAGAAGTTCCATGCATCATAGTGGGAAAACACCCGTTTTTTATATACACCCGGAAACACGGTGACTACCTATTGTCTGAATTGCCGTATCAGGAACAACAAAAAAAGAGCCCGACTGCTACGACGTTGGCAGGTCGAATTTCAGCATCGGGGTCGAGGTAGATACATAGGGTTCGAAGATGCCTGTTTCATCATTTAGGCCATATCTCGCTTCATTATTTTTGGCGGCTTTTCTAGTCATCGTAGTCATGTTCTGGGCAATGTTTCTTCAGGGTAATATATTCAGTTTAGATCGGATTGTTGATTTTTCAAGCGCGGTTTCACAACGATTATTTAATGTCGTAATTTTGTTTCCGAGTGTAAAGTTAATTGTTGGCGGGATGGTCGTGCTTGTATTGTTGTCGACATGCTCTGCTTGGCTACAAGTTTTCCCCCCAAGTCGAATTCTTAATCGCTTTGATCTCCTGTTGTTTGCGCCCTCCTTTGTTCCTGTTTATGTGTATGCGATATCCTTTGACAGCACATCGGTAGAATCATCCGTGGGTGAATTTTCGGCACTCGTTTTTTTGGTTTCCTTAGGGAACGGATTATGGTGGTGGTGGCATCGGCAGTTTGTAGAAAATCTTCGCGCACTAAAACATGATAAGGCTGCTTCAGGGATGACAAACATGGGATTGTCAGCAGAGCAATACTTCGTTTTGCCAGAATATGCTCGAAGCGTTTGGAAAAAATTACCTGAAATTGCTCTATGGGTATTAGTGAATAGTCTGTTTGTGGAGGCAGCAATGTCAGAGCGCAATGGGATCTTATTTGAGTTGGTTCGATCTCTATCCGACGGTGGACGTTCTGTAGATTGGATCGGTGTTGTTACAACGGTTGTTTTTATTGTAATTGTATGGCTATGTGCACAATGGGTGAGTGAATTGTTATTGAGTCGGCCTACAAAATACAGAGGTTGGGGTTTAATTCGTCAGGGTTGTTGGGATATCTCTAATGACCGATTCTCCTTTTACAGATTGGTTGTGTCAGTCATCGTCGCAAGTTTGCCGTTGATAATTCCAGTAGTTATTTTTTGTCTAGCGGTAGAGGGCTCAACACCGTACTGGGAACTTCTTGGTGTCATGATGTCAGTGAGTATTCTGGTTTACGTTTGGGTCTTGGGGAGATCTTTATATCAACCAGTCCGAGGGAGTGGTCTTAACCGAGAGCGACGTGGGGACGCATCGTTGGCGGAAGGTTTGGTGCTGTTGATTGCTGCAATCTCAATTGTTATGGGGATAGGAGCGCTTTTACGACCCACATGGGAATCACATTCCCTAGCCGTGTATTCGAATGTGTATGAAGACAAAGTCTTGGTAAATGGTGTTTATCGAGGAGAAAGCCCTCTAAATCTTCGCCTGCCAACAGGGCAATATATTGTTAGAGTGGAACGAGAAGGTTATGAATCAATTGAACAACGGATTAATTTAAGGAGCCCACAGGCGCTCCCAATCGAACTGACTCCGAATAACGATGACCTATTTAGCGAGGATGCAACACGGCCAATCCCTACTCTCAAAATCAAAGACACAACATTCTTAGGCAGTTCGGCGGAGCTTGGGCAGATTTTTTTGGTGTTTCTGTCTTTTTTACTCATCTCAACCGTTGTTTTTTTTGCAGTTATCCTGACGATAGCTTTGTATTACTTTTCAGCCCACTACAAGTGGAAGGGAGCTAATTGGCGTTGGTGGTTTTATCGATTGGTGAGTCAGATTTTGAATGGGTTGTCTAGAGTTCCACCCTATTTATTGCTGGTAATTACAATTTTTTGGTTGGGGTTTCAGACCTTCCATGGATGCATGAAGCAGTTTAACTGGACTCTGGCGCTACTGCTGGTGTTATTACCAACCCAACTATTACGTGTGTCTTCATGGATAGATGAAGCATCAAACGCGAGGTTTTTGACTGCTCGGCGGTCATTAGGCATTTCGGCATTTGGAACCTTCGGTTACCTACTAAGGACTCGCTGGATGAAAGACATTGTTGCTCTAGTCGCTTTCTCAGTGGGTCTTGGAGTTCTCATGGATATTTCTATGGTTTGGTTATTGGGAGAAAGAGGATCCTTTACTTGTGATGGCCGTCACTGGTTGAGCTTTTTGGGTCCAGAGACGCTCATGCACTCATGGCAAAGTTTCATGATTTGGATTGGTTACCCGTTGCTGATGTTTGGTTTGATCAAAAAGACTTCCAAGCTATCATGACCGCTAGGATTGCAGAGGAAGGCGATTGGGTCTCATCCAACCAGATGATTTTGAACATCAATGGCCTTGAACTGACAGTGGGTCGGAAGGGGATACAGCACAAAGTTATTGTGCCTTCCTGTACAGTTTCACGGGGGCAGATTGCGTTGTTGATGGGGCCATCGGGATCGGGTAAATCGGTATTTATGAAAACCCTGGCGGGAATCATGCAAAAGCCAGAAGTAGATATTACTGGATTGGCTGAGATTGTTGATTCAAAGAGCCAAAAGAACGATTTGTTTTCTAAAGGACAGGGATTTCATGCGACAGATCGCGAAGAAATATTTTATTTATTTCAGGATCCACGGTCTTACTTACAACCCAGACTGACTGTGGACAATTATCGAGTTCTGCTTGAGCATCGGTTACCTGATCGTAGTGACATTAAGACATCCTTCGAAGAGTATTTGGCGATGGCTAACCTTAGGCATCGAAAAACAACTTTGGCCGGCCAATTAAGTGGAGGCGAGGCACAACGGTTGATGCTGGCGATTATGAGCATTCTTCGGCCCAGATTAATTCTTGCTGACGAGCCTCTCTCCGCTCAGGATCGGGTTCATCATGAACAATTGCGCCAATTGCTGAATCTGTATGTTGAAGATCAGGGCAACGATTGCGCTATGGTTCTAGTGACGCATGAGATGCGCGACATTGAACACTCGATAAGAGATGGTTCAAATTCGGTGTTCTACGTTTTAGAGCAAGATAATGAGACTCAATGGTCGTGTAGTGAAGCGATCTTTGCTGGCGAAGTTGCTCAGGCAATAGAGCAGGCCAAGAGCAAGGTTCAGATGGATAGCGCAATTCCAAAAACACTAAGAAGCTTCTTCAGTGCTGGGACCGAACTTGGTTTGATTGGCGATGAAGTGCAGCACCAAAAGGGCAGCGATGGAAGTGATTCAATGCCGATTTTGGAAGCAAAAAACGTGTCTTTTGGTTGGGCCAAGCGCAAGAGGTCGGATCTATTATTGCACAACATAAACATAACTCATTTCAGTAATCAAAATCTTGGTTTGATGGGACTTAGTGGTGTTGGTAAATCAACGCTGGCAGAGATTTTGCTTGGACTGGTTGACGGGCAAGACGGGACTGTACAGTGGTTTGGGCGAACAAAGATTGCGGAATCCGAATTTCGGGAACGAGTGCAATACGTGTTTCAGGATTGTGAACGTGCGCTAGGATGGGAAGAAGGAACCCTTGAAGAGGTTATGCTCTCGCCGTTTCGTTCAGCCGATCGGACGCAGGCATCTCAAATGGCCGGAACCATGAATGAAATACTCGAAGACCTTGGATTGTCTGACAAACGACTTAATCTAATCAGTCACCTGTCTGGTGGACAACAGAGGCGAGCTTTTCTTGCAAGGGCGCTCCTGGTTGTTCTTGCCAATGCTACAGTGGGAGCTCCGACCGTATTGGTATTGGATGAAGCCACGGTTGGCCTGGACCTTACCACACAAGTAAGCCTCCTTCGTTTACTGAATGATTATTCGAGAAATCGGTATCCGGAACTGTCGTTAGTGGTGATTTCTCATGATCCGGTCGTACTTCGTTATATTTGTGATGAGTTTTTGATTATTTCTAGGGCTGAGGATCAATTATCTGGTGCCACAATCATTGAAAAATTGAACCGCAGAGAATTTGGTGTGGGACCGTACCAGCATAGGGATACCGCATTGTTGGTAAAGGCATTATAGTAGGACTTGTGTCTTATGGACTGCGGTATTAAGGAGGAATAAACGATGTTTGTTTGGACCAATTTATCTGCAACACTGAGAAGTATAGGAGTGGCATCCAGTTTCCTCCTAGCCGGACTGAATTCTCACGCCTTCGCCGGATTCACATCAGATTGCGTGGAAAGCGCCGACGTATTTGTAGATGATCAAACTGGGACCTTTTTTTCACCCATCACTAGAAAGCAGTTTGAGGCTGTTGTCGATAATATCGGCTCACTGGCAATGTCAAAAGTTGAAGTAGGACTAAAGCCAAAGAGTGAACTTTCGACCTGTAAAGGAAATGATTTTAAGGGTGAGTTTACCGGCATCAAAAACGATGAGGGAAGATGTGTTCGGGATGAGTCGGTAACGAATTCAACTCAATCGAAAAGTAGAGAGGGAGCACAGGGCCTCGTCATTCGGACAGTTTGGAAGGGCGGTCAGCGTGATCTTCGGTTTATAGACAGACCGGCGACACCTGAGGAGGCTAAGGTCAACATCCACTTGATGTTGCGTTATTTAAGCAATGGCACGCCCCAGATGACCGTCAGGGGCGATACTTGTGAATTTGAATCCTCTGCCAACATTACGATGAATCCAAGTTTTCCAGAGCAAGTTCATGGATACGATCAAAACTACAAACACTTTGCGTCATTTGTTGCCCATCAGCTGGTCAAGCTAACTGATGTAGAGGGTTGTAACTTAGGCAGCGAGGCTAAGAACATTATTGTTCAGATGACGGCGGGAGGTAAGAAACAGGCCGTGCCAGCAGGGTTTGAGTTGCGGTCTAGGGAGGCTGATGCGACGGAAGACGAACGCTACGAAAGGGCGTCGTACCCGAGTGATAATCCCGAACTGGCGTCAGATGGGAAAGCGGTTGTCGGTATCTTCAATCGACCAACCGAGTTGATTTATCGCGTAGAGCACCCCTTATATCCAGAAACATGGGAAGAGATTCACATAAAGAAAATTGAATCTGACTACATCTGTGGTGTCTTTGATCTCGGTGAGAGAGAAAAAAGTGCGATAGGGTCCCAGTTGATGGACATCCCTTCTGGATCGCTCGATCCAGCTATTCTTCGATTTCGTCTGGACATGGGGAGCTCTTTCTTTTTGAGAAATCCAGGTCTCTCGTTTCGGGTGCGCTGGTTATCACCGGGCCCGGATGCAACTGTTGTTTCTGAGTCAAAATTTGTCATGGCCTCAGACAGTGTGGATGGGGGTATTGCAGAATTTGAGTTGGCTGGGGCCCCTCCTTATCCAACAGAAATCTTACCGGGCCGTTATAAGATTGAGCTTGACTGGAAGTCGTCCTTAGATACGAGCGTAATTAAAACAATTTCGTTTTTCTGGAGTTCGACGGAAGGTCATAATGTTGCTGATTATTTTGGTGTGCTAGGACCATTACGATTAGATTTTCCTTTCAGCAGTGGTCGCCGTGTTTCAACCTATATTATGAGAGAGTATTTTTTACAGCAGAGACTAGAAAAAGAGTTAATTCAATGGGAGCAATGGCCCGAGCCCCACGCCAGACGATTTGCTGATGGAATACTGTGGCACTTTCGCAATGCAGGGGCATTGCCCTATCTGTCGGCCTGGGATGGCAAAGATGGGGTAGCGGCTGAGTTGGTTAGGGCATTGAGTGTTGTAACGGCTGATAATGACTGGGTCATTACTCAGGATGCTGAAACGGCCCTTGAATTTCTCAGCAAGATCGATCGGATACCGGATAATTTTGATAGGTTTATTGCATTGCGTCGTGCGATGTGTCAATTGTCATCCCAACTGGAAGGGTTGGGTGAGCCGGTGCCCGCTTTGTGGATGGATTGCCGATAACGCGCCCCATGAAGAAGATTTCTATTTTTTTCTGCCTAGTTTTAATCGGCTTTGGATCAATGTTCATGGGCGCCGCCTACGGAGCTCAGGAATGTGATGAGGTTAAGGTTAGAATTAAGGGGAAAGCACCGCAAGATGCCTTAAAAAGGATATCGATACAGTTAAAGCTGCACGGAAGAGCGTTTACTCAATTTGGCGCTGAGTATGAAAACCAACTGGACATCGCTTGTCTCATTGGCCTTTATATGACAACCGGATTGGATACGAATGTTCTGGAACGATACATCGCATTGGAGGCTCTGATTCATGACGTCTTCGGCCCTGAAGATCAAAACACAATGCAGGCAATATGGGCATATCAAGATAAACCCTTCATCGCAGAAAGTATGAGGCGCGAATACTACGCCCATGCTAATTTTTTTCTAGCCGCATTGGCGAATATGTCAGAAGAGATCGGCACGGTAGAACGAATCGACGGCTTTCCGTATCGCATGATTCAAGATCATGCGTTCTGCAGCGGTGCTATCCGGGACCGAGAGAAGCTTGACCTTCACAGGAGAGCTGTTCAGGAAATCAACGTAACCGAAAAAGATTGGTCAGTTTTATCCGAGAGGGAATTTAAACAAAACAAAAAGACGTGGATTGAAAAACCAGAATTAATTGAAGTGTGTGGTCAAGATAAAATTGTCACGAGCCGTACAGTACAAGCTGTAAGAGACACTTATATAAAGAAGGCAAACGATTTAACACAAACCTATTGGAAAGGATTCCTAGAGGATGGTAGGACACCCGAGCGTGGATGGAGATCGCTGGATTGGTTGGAGCCCAGTTGTTCGCGCGAGCCAAGCAAGAATGAAAAGCGGATTATCAATAACGCAAAGGAAATGGCTAAAGACCTGGATAGCTCGAAATGGTGGCAGCCGAATCAGTATGAGCGATATCGGGAATCATCCAAAATAGCCAATCAGTTGCAGACGGTAGGAGAACCGAGTTGCCGGGATTCTATTGGAAAAAGATTGACTGGATTTGGTAATGCCATCGACAGCGCACAAGAAGAATTTAGAAATGCTATAAAAAGTGATCATAGAAAGTATTGGGATGGGCTAGCCAAAGATTCGGAAGATCAGAATCTCAAGGAACGATTAACGAATTATCGATCTTTTATAGCAGAGATAACACGGCAACCGGAAAAGTGTGTTGTGCCGAATGAAGAGTTTGAAGCCTTAATTCAATCAGATAGAGACCTTCGCGAAAGTGAGACTCTTACTGAGAGAGCGCGCGCCTTAAAGAAGATAACCAGTCGTGATCAAAAAAGACTTAACGCATTCTCCGAGGAGTGCGATGGAAAGCCTGCGGTTCTGGCCAAGCTAATCGTTGAAAGGATAGAGCATTATCGCGCTGAGCTAAAAATAGAGTACAGAACGGAAATACTGAATGCTTGGATTAAGTTCTACAAGACCGGGAAATACGATCAAGCTTGGTCNGGACTGAGTGAGATGGTTAATTGTGATGAATGTGCCCCGATGCCAGAAGANNAAGAGGTCATTGTNTCTCTGAAGGTAGGACGAGATATAGATCGAGAAGTGATTCAGCGNTTCTATAATAGATTAGGNTNTTGGTCTGAAGTCTCTGCNCCAGNTTCGTTCCTTNANATTCGAAANGATGCTNANCNNTATATANAAGATTGGGATAAAGAAGTCGTACGTTATTGGAACGATTTNCTGAAANNTTGCCAAATACCNGCTNCTNATCAAANTCGAATACATACCTCAACAAACGAGATCTGTTCGCTACCTTCGGAATCTGCAAAAGAAGATCGAGATCTTCTGAGATATTGTCGGTTGAACAGGCTGTCACGCCACATCCGCGGAATGGACGATGTCATTCCAGTTGCAGGAGACCCATGTTTTGAGACCAATATTTACGGGAACCCAGCCGAGGGTGTGTGGAAGTTTAGAGAGCAATCAATTGCAGACACACAAAAAATCGAGCCATCTGGCAACGACGACACCAAGCCATCTGACCGAGGAGCGACTCAAAACTCAGTAATCGTTCCTTATTGTCATATCTCGCAGACTGGCCAATCAGGGGGCTCTGGAAAGCGCTCTGACAACTCAGAATCTAGCAATCTGACTGATCGCGATCTTGGATTATTAGAGATATTCCGACCAGACATACTTTCTAACGAAGCAAAGGACGAGGGATTTACCAGTCCTGGGAACTACAAGAATTCATTCAGCGCATTAAAACCCGAAAGGTTAGAAGATATTTTTGAGTCTCGAGTACAACAGTGTACGAGCACGCCAAAAGGAATATCGTTTACCGATATAGAACTACTTCGATCGAATTATTTAAGCATGTTTAGTCAGCTTGTTACGGATCTGAATCAGAGGGGGGGCGACAGCAATATTGAGCTGAGTCATCTCCTTGAAGATATTGTAGAACAATATTTAAAGGGGCATGTCTCATCAGAATCTCGTAACGAAAAGGAAAAGAAATCGTCAAAGGACCCCGATCAAGAGCTGTATTCTTTACACATAAGGTCTTATCCCTTGGACGCAGCCATATTTATTGATGGTAAGGAAATGGGTATGACGCCAAAAAAAATAGAGATAGCGTCCGGCGACCATACACTTCGGCTTGAGAAGGACGGTTACGAGATCCACGAAGAGCAAATCACGATCCCAGAGGATGATTATCTATCCCCTACGTTGAAGGAGGAATCAGGTACTACTTTAAAACCTAAAGAAGGATCGGAAAACGACACCTGTACAGTCGGAACGTTCGGCACACCAAAGTCCAATCTTGACAATATGCCGATTCTAAAAGAGATAGGGATAAATGCTTACGAATCGGATTATGTAAAATTTTGCGATAAAGAAACTTGCTCTAATAGGATAACAAAAAGGACCGAGGGTGGTTTGGTAGAGGAGTTTGAAGTTGTATCAATTGATATAAAGAAACAGAGAGTTATCTTAATTAATGTGTCTCAAGCAGAGGTAGCTTTAGATTTACCTGTACGTTGGGAATCGGTAAGTTGCAAGGTAATTAACAAATAGGGAACGATAAACCCGTGAGCCTAAAGAAAAGACACCCCTTCTTGGCGTTCGCCACATTAATTATTGTGTTGCTCATCAGTAGCATCGTAGGATCATCTGAATCTGTCGCCAATTCAGAAATAGAAATTTTTGATGCGATTCTGTCGAATTATCATAGAGCCAATGAAACGACAGATGTTTGTTTCCAAGTTCAAACGTATCAAGAGATCCGAGAACAATTACGGAGTTTTGTAGAGGATTATCCAGCCAGCGAAATTTCTGCGCGTTTGGCCAGTGGCCAAAAGGTTCAAACGTTGAGCTTTAATGGAATTGACGAGCTTATTCAATCAAGCCAAGAGGAGTTAGATCAATATGGGGCGCTGGCATTTCAAGCGGTGGAGAAATATGCAGAAAAGTCTTCTGAGGCCGTAGGGTTGGAGGAAGGATTAGCAGCATTAAAAAATGCAGAAAAAGCTTACGATATAGCTAGCGAAAAATACCCTTGTTTGTCAGGAGGACACGTCGAGCTCGTGTTATTAGACGGTCTAAGGAAGAAATTCCATGAATTGCGAGAAAGTGAGGCGAGCAATGCTTTTGCTAAACGGGTCACCCGGGGTTTCTTGGCGGCAGAGGGAGAAGAAAACAATTGCATACGATATGACAAATTCAAAGAAGCGCTTGCAGCACTCGAGGAGGTTGCGTCGCAATATGCAGAGAGCGACCTATTCCGTAATTGGGAGAACCGATCATATGGTGCTGCGAATATTAGTTATAGGAAATTAACGAACAGAATAGAGGAGGAGGAAGAGAGTTGCGTCGCTTGGAAGGCTCTTGCTAACCAAGGTGCTAATAAACTGGTAGTCCAAATAGCTAGTCACTTGGATAGCACAGAAGAACAAGGAGATGCTGCTTCTCAGTTAGCATCGTTAAAAAAAGCGGAATTGCTATTAGAAAAAATCCTCATTGAGTATCCAGAAAGCACAGTGGCGATTGAGCATTCTCAGTCTGGTTGTTTTGGTTCTATTTGTGGAGGGGAAATTTCTGCTCAGATCCAAAATATCGAAAAGGATCAAGCCAAAATTTTAGAGGAAGAAAATAGAAAACTTCGAGAAATAGATAATGATTTCAGTTCCGCCCGGCTGCAGTGCATTAAGGGGATCGATGAGAGCCAGCAAAACAGAAAAATTGAAGTTTTTAATAAATGTTTGAAACAGTTAAAAGTACTTATCAAAAAACATAGGGATAGCGTCCTCGCCACATCAATCCTCTCGGGCGAGCCTTTTCTTCGAGAAATCGAATGGAAAGAAAAAACGTACTCAGGTCAAGGTATAGCCGGTCAGTACGCAGTGGAAGGCTTTATTAATGGAAAGGAATTAANTCTTTGGATTGTGCCAGACCAGGAAAACATTGTCATTCCTCCAGAGCTCGTGGAACACTTGAATGTGCAACGCGGCGTCAAGATAAAGATAGGCGCTGACGATAACGCAACGATTTATTACTCAGCACAATTAGAAAGTATTCTAGTAGGCGACTTTATCGTAGAAAATATTTTTGCACTGATAGCACCGTTTGATGAAGTCACGGATGTGTATGTTGGTCGCAGCTTTCTTGAGCACGTTTCATGGGTAGAGAGTGGAAACACAATTACGTTAAAGAAAGAAATAGAGACAGATCGAGTAATTAAAGACATCAATTTAGAAACGTTAGAAAATAGTGTTGATACGTTACTAAGCCAGTCGAAAACCAGTGCGCTTGATTTAATAAGTGAGGCAGACAAATTTCGACAGCAAGCGGTCGCGATTAAGGATATAGAAAGGTTTAACAGCAGGTTGCCATTATTGCAGCAGGCTGAGGAATTGCTAGATCAAGCGGTAGAGGAACATCCACATATCCAGACCGATATTGCGAGATCGGTACGGTCCATGCGAAACAAGTTAGCGATGTTAAAGCGGATTACAGTCGCCGAGTATGAGAAAGCGGCCAAAGTCCAATGCGATCTAAGTCTTTCCTATATTGATAAGGCGCGAAAAGCATATAGGTTGGATGAAATGGAAATCAACTTAAGAACAGCAGCTGCTGGACAAGAACGTTTACTCGAATCATTCGGAGAAACTGAACTGGCTGCCAGAGTCAAAGATGGTGAAATGAGGTGTGGTTTGACGCCAGATGAACTAGACCTGGAGTTGGGAGCCATAGACGAATATGCATGGGCTGTTGNCTGTGCGGCTAGTGGAAATGAAGCTAAACAGCATGATCGACGGATAAGATTCTACCAATGTGTTTTGAATTCATTCGAGTCGATCCAAACAGAATTAGAGAAATCAATGCTTGCGGGTCGAGTAAAAAAAGGTGATGAGATAGAAGGCATATCCAAGGAGAAAATTGCATTAGCTATCCAAAATGAAAATGATGCGAAACGACTGTTTGAGAACGTAGAAGACCTGANAGATCAAGCTCGAGATGTTCCTCAGTTTTTCAAAAGAATTGATTTTATGACCGAAGCTTTACAGAAGATTCGAGAGATAGAGAGCCTTCAGTCGACAGTTAGCGTTGGTGAACTAACCGAACTGAGAAAGCATATTGATGAAATTAGAACAGATGCAGAAAAAAGAATGCCTTTTGAGCCCGAATTGGTAACTCTCACCGGTAGTTGTTTTTTGATGGGTAGCGCAGAAAGTGAGAAATTTGCGGCAAACGATGAGCGCCAACATGAAATCTGTATAGATGACTATGAGATTGGTCGATATGAAATAACGTTTAAAGAGTATGACCGGTTTGTTTTCGCAGTTGGAGGAGATTACCTAGATGATCATGATTGGGGGCGAGATAATTATCCGGTGATTAATGTTTCGTGGGACGACGCAGTCCAGTATGCCAAATGGTTGTCGGAGCAAACGGGAGAAACGTACCGATTGCCAACCGAGGTCGAGTGGGAGTACGCGGCAAGAGGAGGCACTGATACCAGTTATTCGTGGGGAAATGAGATTGAACAAGACCGAGCTAACTGTTTGAACTGTGGCAGCCCAAGCGCTGGGCAATCAACAGCGCGTGTTGGGTCGTTTTCTTCCAACCAATACGGTGTTTATGATATGGCCGGCAATGTTTGGGAGCACACGTGTTCAGTTTATCGAGAAAATTACGATGGCTCGGAAGAGAATTGTATTTCTGAGACAGCGAGTGGGGATCGTGTAATACGTGGTGGATCCTGGATGTCTCATGCAAATGAGCTAAGATCTGCTAATCGATCATTTATTTCAGACGTTTATCAACGAAGCAAATATCGTGGCTTTCGGTTGGTGCGTATTGGGCTAGACTAATGAAATATTTCATACGACTAAGGAACACAATGCGACGAGGTGAGCCCTTATCTAGTTTTACCTCCTATTACGATAGCGGCGCACCAATTTGTTATTTCTTTGTTGTTCTATTTTTCTTGTTAGGAGGTGTTTTCTTTCAGAGTCTTGAAGCTAGGGCGGACGCACAAAGTGATGGGTATGTGGCATTTAAAAGAGGTGACTATGCTGAGGCATTTAGGATTTGGAGGCCTTTGGCAAAGAGCGGTGATGCTATCGCTCAATACAATATCGGTTGGATGTACGACCAGGGGATGGGTGTTGATCAAAGCGATAGAGAGGCAATAATTTGGTATAAAAAATCGGCAAACCAAGGGGAAATTGATGCCCAATACACTCTCGCACTGAAATACGGCGAAGGTCAGGACGTTCGGCAGGACTTTAAGATGTCACTAAATTGGCTTGATGCAGTAACTAAGCAAGAAAATGATCAATGGCTTCGAACCGTTGAAGCCGAAGCCGAAGCTGGCAAGGTGTATGCGCAATTCGCGCTTGGTTATGTTTATCAGCACGGATTGGGATTTGATATAGATGCTTACGAAGCGTCGGATTGGTATCACGCTGCGGCAGAGGGTTTGTTGCCGCTTGCATATTTTCAGCTTGGCTTGCTTTACCAAGATAGAAATAGCGTGTTGCACGATCAACAGGAAGCGCTGAGATGGTATAAAAAATCGGAGTCGAGTGGCGATTTCCGCGCGTACCTAAAATTAGGTGAGTTATATCATTATGGGGGAGATGCTATTAGAGACTATGCTAAAGCGATGTCTTGGTACAAGAAAGCAAATCTAAAGGGGAGTGCTCAAGCTCAATTGAATATTGGAGAGCTGTACTATAACGGCCAAGGTGTAAAACAAGATTATTCCCAAGCATTTCAATTCGTCGATAAAGTGGCTACACGAATGAGCTCTCGTTTAGTAAAGACAATCACTCAAGATGCCGAAGATGGATTGGTTTATAAGCAAATCGTGCTTGGGTATTTATTCCAAACAGGTAAGGGGATAGGTAAAGATTTAAAAGCGACTTTTAAATGGATGATGCGGGCAGCGGATCAGGGGGATGGTTTTGCGCAGCGTAATGTTGGGTTAGCTTATGAAAATGGTTATGGGGTGAGTAAAGATCCTAGTGCCGCTTTGCATTGGTATCGAGAGGGAGTGGTGAGTGGGGATATAGAATCACAAGCCCTCTTAGAAAAATTAGAGAGCTACCTTGAAGAAGAACGCATCGCTAAAGCAAAGAAAGAGGAAGAAGAACGCATCGCTAAAGCAAAGACAGCCAAGAAATACTGCGATGAGGTAGAGCCTGCCGTGAAAGATGCTGAAGTCATAGGTTCAGGGACAGCGTTTGTAGTAAACAAAACAGGGATAGCCATGACCAACGCCCACGTTATTGATCAATGTAGGGTG